>NZ_NTMR01000001.1 GCF_002307495.1 Pseudomonas abyssi
CAAGGGCAATACGATCACTACTGCCTCATCCGCTGTGCGCTTGGGTATCGCTTGCACTGGCACGAAAGCTGGCAGGGTTGTAGCGGCTTGCTCACGATAGACGGGCAGCCATTTGCGAATGACGTTGGCGTTGATGCCATGCCGGATGGCGACACTGGAAACGGTGGCACCAGGTTGCAGGCACTCCTGCACGACTTGGGCTTTGAACGGTTTTGGATAAGAGCTTCGTTGGCGCATGTAAATCCTGGCGATAAGGGCAATCGCGTCCGCTAAAAAATAGACGGACACCATCGCCCTTAAAGCTGGAGTTCAAAAGGTGTGTTCACCGGACGCTTACGGAACGTGTCAACTCTATTCAGGACGGGTCAGCACAAACAAAAAAGCCCCAGCGCAAGCTGGGGCTTTTTTGTTTGTCTGGCGGAGAGAGAGGGATTCGAACCCTCGATACGCGATTAACGTATACACACTTTCCAGGCGTGCTCCTTCAGCCACTCGGACACCTCTCCGGATCTCGGCGGCAGGAGACCCTGCTACCGAGGCGCGCTAATGTACCGAAACACCCGTGTTTTGGCAAACCCTTTTTCTATGTATTTCAGTCATTACAGTGGCTTGCCGACAAGACTCGCCAGTCATGATTTAGTTGGTAAACTGCCGAATCGCGAACGCGGCCTGTCGCCGCAGCCCTGACTCGAGGACTTTCTGATGAGCGAACTGGTTTCCTACCGTTTTGCCGACGGCGTTGCCCACCTGAGCCTGGACAACGGCAAGGTCAATGCCCTGTCGCCCGACATGATCGCTGCGATCAACGCGGCGCTTGACCAGGCCGAGCAGGACCGCGCTGTCGTGGTGCTGAGCGGTAAGCCCGGCATTTTCTCTGGTGGTTACGACCTTAAGGTGATGACCTCCAGCCCGGACGCGGCCAAGGCGCTGGTTGCCACTGGCTCGACCCTGTCACGCCGCCTGCTGTCGCACCCCTTCCCCGTTGTGGCGGTGTGCACCGGCCACGCGATCGCCAAGGGTGCTTTCCTGCTGCTGTCTTCGGACTACCGTCTGGGCGTTGCCGGTCCGTTCAAGATTGGCCTGAATGAAACTGCCATCGGCATGACCATGCACCACGCCGGTATCGAACTGGCCCGCGCGCGCCTGACGCCCGCAGCCTTTGGTCGCGCCGTGATCAACGCCGAGATGTTCTCGCCGGAAGAAGCTGTTCAGGCGGGCTTCCTGGATCAGGTCGTCGCTGCCGAAGAGCTGGAGGCCGCCGCCATGGCCAAGGCCAAAGAACTGGCTGCGCTGAACATGACGGCGTTCCGCCAGACCAAGGTAAAATCCCGCAAAGCCTATCTGGAGCTGCTGGATGCCTGCATCGAACTGGACCGTCAGCACGATCTGAGCTGACAGATCGGAAGGGGACTGCGCCGCCCGGGCAGATGCAGTAGTCTGTTGCTCTGTTAATAGCGGAGCAGTCCTTTCCATGGATTCAGTTACTCAGCTCGTTCTCGGCGCTTCTATCCAGGGCGCCATGCTTGGCCGCTGGCAGGGCCGCAAGGCGCTGGTATACGGCGCGGCACTGGCCACCCTGCCGGACATGGATGTGCTGATCGACTACGGCGATGCCGTCGCCGATATGACCTACCACCGTGGCTTCAGCCACTCTCTGTTCGTACTTGCAGCCCTCGCTGCGCTGCTGACCTGGCTGATCCGCAAGCGCTGGCCAGATGCCGGCTACAGCAGCAGGAGACTGTTCCTGACGTTGGCGCTGGTGCTCTGCACCCACCCGCTGCTGGACAGCTTTACCACCTACGGCACCCAACTGTTCTGGCCGTTAACTACGCCGCCGGTGGCGATTTCTTCCATCTTCATCATCGACCCACTCTATACCTTGCCGCTGCTGCTGGCGACGCTGGTAGCGCTGGTGATCGGTCTCGGGCGCAGCGGTCGACGCTGGCAGTACGCGGCGCTGGCGTTGAGCAGTCTGTATCTGGGTAGCACACTGGTCGGCAAGACCATGGCAGAGCATCGGCTACAGGCCGCGCTTGAGGCGCAAAACCTGCAGCCGGATTCGGTATTCATCACGCCCACGCCGTTCAATACGCTGCTTTGGCGCGTCATGGCGGTGGATGGCGACATCTATTACGAAGGGCTGACCGGCTGGCTGGACCATGAGCCAATGAGCCTGACCGCGCTGCCGCGCCAAAGCGAAGCAGCGGCAAAAGCGCTGGCGAACTCACCGCAGAACGAGCGTCTGCGCTGGTTCACCGGTGACCGTTTGCGCTATGACCTGATCGACGGACAGTGGGTGGCCACCGACCTGCGCCTGGGCATGAGCGGTTATCATCCCTTCCGTTTTGCCCTGGCAACCGCAGGCGAGGACGGCCAGACCCGCCTGATCGAATACACCGAGCAGTGGCCTGCGCGCCGGCCAGACGCCTCGGTCCTGCGCCTGCTGATGGCCCGTGCGCTGGATGCCGCTACACCACTGTCGTTGGCGGAGCTAGCGCAGCCGCTGGGCGAGCCTGCGCCACATCAGCGGCAGTGATGGCCTGACTGACTGTCCGCTGCGCGCTGGCTTCTGCGATAATCGCCGCTTTATCCGGAAGGAGCAGGAAGATGTCAGGGCCATCGTCACTCAGCAGTTCCGCAAGCAGTCGCCGGGTGGCGATGTGTGGTGCGCTGCTGGCGATTTTTACCACCATCTTCGCCAGCAACGTGCCGACACCGCTGTACGCGGTGTGGCAGGTCAAAATGGGCTTCTCGTCCACCGCGCTGACAGCGGTGTTCTCCATCTATGTGCTGGGGGTGGTGCTTACCCTGCTGACCCTGGGCTCGCTGTCAGACAAGATCGGGCGCCGTCAGATGATGGTGCCAGGGCTGCTGTTCATCATTGCCGGCGCGGTGATGTTCATGCTGGCCAGCGATATCTACGGCCTGGGCGCCGCCCGGGTGCTGACCGGCATTGGCACAGGCATCGTGACCGGAGCCTCCTCCGCTGCACTGGTCGAGCTGGAACCCAATGACAACTGGACCCGTGCCGCCACCCTCTCCGCCCTGTTCTTTACCCTGGGCGCCTTTGCCGGCCCCACGGTAAGCTCGTTGATGCTGGGTCTGGGAGAGGCGGCGCTCACCTGGCCCTTTGCGGTAACGGTGGTGCTCGGCTGCATGACGGTGGCCATGCTGCTGTTCGCGCCCTGGCCCACTGATATCGGCCAGCGCCACCCGGAGTTTCGCTGGCGCGCCTGGCGCCCTACCACCATCAAGGTGCCCCGCGAGATGCTGGGTGCCTTCATCTTTGCTGCCGCGGCCATCTGTCTGGCCTGGTCTACCGGTAGCCTGTATGCATCCCTTGGCCCATCGCTGGCAACCAAGCTGGTAGGCATCGACGATCGCACCAAAGCCGGCCTGTTCGCCGCCGGCTGGCAATTGATGGCCGGCGTCAGCCAGTTTGCCTGCAAACGCCAACCACTGGATCGTCTGCTGCTGGTGGGGCCGAGCACCCTGATCATTGGCTTGGGCGTAATGGCAGCTGCGGTGGTCTACAGCTCGCCTTGGCTGTTTACCCTGGCCACCCTGGCAACGGCTGGCGGCGCGGGCGCTACCGGTGTGGTCGGCATTGCCTCCATCAGCAACACCGCCCCGGTGGATCAGCGTGGCAGCATCAATTCGGCGTTTTACCTGATGGCGTACCTGACCATGGCCTCGGTGGTGCTGGGCGTGGGCTTTGTCAGCGACATGATCGGCTTCGCCCCGACGGTGCTGGGCTTCACCAGCATCATTTCCTGCGCGGCTCTGACTCTGATACTGGTCGCCGTTCGCACCAAGCGCGCATCGTTCTGGTAATCAGCCGAACAGCCACCAGCGCCAGAGAAAGAACACCAGCATGCTGCCAAAGATGGTCAGCAGCAGGTTACGGCTGAACGCGGCGATCAGCACGGCAACGACGCCGCCGACCAGATAGGCGTTACTTGGGGTCAGTTCCAGCCCCTCACCGCCCGGCATCAGCATGGCCGGCACGATGATCGCGGTCAGCACCGCGACCGGCACATAGCCGAGCGCCTGCTGCACCAGCGGGCTGAAGCGCACCCGGTCGCCGACGGCAAACAAGGTGTAGCGAATGGCAAAGGTAATGCTCGCCATGCCCAGCAGCAGCACGATCTCAAACTGACTCATTGATCGCCTCCTTTGCCGGTTGCGCCGCCAGCCAGCGTTCGGCGAGCACGCCAGCGCTCACACCCGCCAGCGCCGCAAGCATCAATCCGAGCTTCCATGGCAGGTCATACGCCAACACCGCAACCAGGCCGGCGACCACCGCCGCCAGCAGCATCGGGCGAGTGCGCAGCAGCGGTACCACGATGCCGGTAAAGGTCGCGACCATGGCAAAATCCAGCCCCCAATCAGCCAGCCCCGGCAGCGCGTTGCCCAGCAGCGCGCCGAGCAGCGTGCAGAGAAACCAGTTGCTGTACATGGCGAGACAGGAGCCCAGGTAATACCAATGCTTAAGTTCTTTTGGGGGGTGCGGGTCCAGATAGTGACGGTGCACCACGGCAAAGCTCTCGTCGGTCAGCCAGAACGCCAACGGGATCTTCCAGCGCTGGGGCAAGTGCCGCACATGGGGCATCAGGCTGGCGCTATAGAGCATGTGGCGCAGATTGACGATCAGCGTGGTCAGCAACAGCACCACCAGCCCGGTGCCACTGGCGATCAGGCTGACGGCAATAAACTGCGCCGAGCCGGCAAACACCAGCGCAGACATCAAGAGAGTCGCCGGCAGAGACAGCCCACTGGCAACCGCCAGCGTGCCGAAGATGAGACCAAAGGGCAAAGCGCCGATCAGCATGGGGACGGTGTCGCGCGCGCCGCGCAACAGAGCTGTGGTTTTGGCAGACATGGGCAGCAGGCAGACCGGGCAGTATCAGAACGATAAAGACTGCAGCCTATCCCGCCGCACCGCAGCAGAACAGATACAGCTACACGGCAACACCAGTACAAACTGTTAC
Organism: Pseudomonas abyssi; assembly: GCF_002307495.1. Taxonomy (GTDB): domain Bacteria; phylum Pseudomonadota; class Gammaproteobacteria; order Pseudomonadales; family Pseudomonadaceae; genus Halopseudomonas; species Halopseudomonas abyssi. Next base: position 4,992 of record NZ_NTMR01000001.1, read on the forward strand.
GTTCAGGCCTTGGGAAGTACTGATTAATTCCACACACCCTCTGCGAGTTCTCAAGCTTGCAGAGGCAAGGCACGACATGCAGCCAAGAGTGGTTAGCAAATGCATGCTTGAGCGCTCGCCCTGCGGGGCGCTCAGGCTGGGCCGCACTCTGCGTTGTGATTTCTCGACAGGTCCAGACATGCCTTCGATACCACGCCTTGATTGCGGCCCAACCGGATGCGGTCCAGCCTGAACGCCAAGAGGGCATGTGGAATTAATCAGTGCTTCCCAAAGCCACGTGACGACTGATCAGGGCACGCAGTGCGGCCGGTTTGACCGGCTTGGGTAGATAGGACAGCCCCGCCAGCGAGATTTCGCTAAGCACGTCCTGCCGCCCGTCCGCGCTGATCACCACCCCCGGCAGGTCGGCGCCAAGGCGCTCGCGCAGCCAGAGCATCACCTGGGTGCCGGTATCGCCGTCATCCAGATGGTAATCGACCAGCACCAGTTCAGGCACAAAGCCCTGGTCCAGCACCTGTTGCGCCTCCGCCCGGTCACGGGCCACGGACACACGGCACTGCCAGCGGCCGAGCAGGCTCTGCATGCCGGCGAGAATATTCTTCTCGTTGTCGATACACAGCACCGGTGCCCCCTCAAACTGCGGCGGCAACTCCGGGATGGAGACCCGGCTGCGCACCACGCGCGGCATCGTCGCCAGCGGCACCGTCACACTGAAGACGCTACCCTGCCCAGGCCAGGACCGCACACTGAGTTCATGCCCCAACACACGACACAGACCATCGGCAATCGCCAACCCCAGCCCCAACCCCTTCTCCGCCTGCGTGCGGTGACTATCCAGGCGCTGAAACTCCTCGAAGATCAATTGCAGCTTGTCCTCAGGAATCCCCGGGCCCTGATCCCACACCTCGATACGCACCGCGTTATGCAGGTGCCGTACGCCTAGCACCACACGCGCGGCGCTGGCGTAGCGAAAGGCGTTGGTCAGAAAATTCTGCAACACACGCCGCAGCAGACGCATGTCGCTGCGCACCCGCAGGCGGCTACTGTGGATGCGCAGGTCAATACCGTGTTCCACCGCCAGCGCGCTGAACTCGATCCGCAAGGGGTCGAACAACTCACTGAGGGCAAAGTCGCCCAGCTCCGGCACGATGCGGCCCGCTTCCAGGCGGGAAATATCCAATAGATCGGAGATCAGCTCCTCCGCCGAGGCCAGCGAGCTGTCCAGGTGGCGTACCAGCTCATCGACTTCCGGGGCCATGTCGGCCTGGTGCGCCAGTGACGCCGAGAACAGGCGCGCGGCATTCAATGGCTGCATCAGATCGTGACTGACCGCCGTGAGGAAGCGACTCTTGGACTGGCTGGCGCGCTCGGTCTGGGCCTGCGCCTGCAGCAGCGCCTGGTTCAGCTCCGACAGCTCGCGGGTCCGTTCGTCTACTCGCCGCTCCAGGCTTTCGTTGGATTCCTGCAGCGCCTTTTCCGCGTCGCGGAAGGCCGAAATATCGGTAAAACTCATGACAAAGCCGCCGCCCGGCATCGGGTTGCCGATAATCTCGATCACGCTGCCATCGGGGAACATGCGCTCGGAGCGGTGCGGCGTGCCTTGCTGCATCCAGGCAATACGCTTGTCGACGTGCATTTGCGGGTCGCCCGGGCCGCAGAGGCCACGCCGCGCGTTATGCAAAATGATGTCGGAAATCGGCCGACCAATGGCAATCAGGCCCTCGGGGTACTGGAACATCTCCAGATAGCGGCGGTTCCAGGCCACCAGTCGCAGCGACTTGTCAACCACGCTGATGCCTTGACTGATGTTCTCGATGGCGCCCTGCAGCAGGCCACGGTTGAACTGCAGCACCTCGGAGGCCTCATCGACGATGCGCACCACATCGTCAAACTGCATGTCGCGGCCTTCAATCGCCGCCTTCACCACCAGCCGCGCCGAGGATGCGCCTAGCACACCGGCCAGAAGACGTTCGGTCAGGGTGATCCAGCCGGAATCGGCGGTCTGACTGCCGTGCAGGCCACCGCCCTGGCGCATGGCATACTGGTTAAACGCGGCCTCGGCACGGTCTTCGCCGACAAAGCGTGACGCCAGCTCCAGCAGGTCATCCACTCGTACCCGCAGCAGCACCTTGCCCGGACCGTCGATCCAGGGCTCGGCGTCCTGACTGACAAAGCGGCTGGCCTGCCAATGCTCCAGCACCCGGGTGCGACTGAACAGCGAGAAGACGACAAAGACCAGGAAGTTACCCACCAGCGACACCACGCTGGCCAGCGTCAGCGCATCCACGCCCCAGCTGGCCGCAGCCGTGCGCACGGCCTCGATAACCGGCAACTGATTGGTATGCCAGTGCAGCCCGGCCCCGACCAGCGGCAGCACCAGCAGGTAGAGCCACAGGACGATGCCCACCAGCAACCCGGCGAGGACCCCGGTACGGTTGGCTTGTTTCCAGAACAGTGCGCCAAACATCGCCGGCGCCAACTGGCCGATGGCCGCGAAGGCTACCTGGCCGATACTGGCCAGGCTGGTCTCGCTGCCAATCAGGCGGTAAACCACGTAGGCCAGCAGCAGGATGATCAGAATGCTGGTGCGCCGTACGTTCAGCAGCCAGCCGCGAAAGCGCTCATAGGAGTGCTCAGGGCCCACGCGGTTGCGCAGCAGAATCGGCAGTACCACATCGTTCGAGACCATGGTGCTCAACGCAATGGCCGCCACAATCACCATGCCCGAGGCGGCGGAAGCCCCGCCCAGAAACGCCGCCATGGCCAGCGTCGAGTTGCCCTGCATCAGCGGCAGACTGATGACGTACGAGTCAGGCGACAGGCCGCCGCCCAGCAGCATCTGACCGGCCAGGGCAATCGGAATAACAAACAGGCCAGCCAGCAGCAGGTACACCGGGAAGACCCAGCGCGCCAGGCGCAGGTCACCCGGTTCACTGTTCTCAACCACGGCCACCTGAAACTGCCGAGGCAGGCAAATAAAAGCCAGAATGGCGATGGACGTCTGCAGCAACAGGCCGATCACCGGTGTCTCCTGCTGCCAGTACCCCTCAAGGACCTCAGCGCTGCGGGCCTGGGCAAACAGGTCAGCGGCACCACCAAACAACCCAAACACCACAAACAACCCCACCGCCAGAAACGCCAGCAACTTCACCAGCGACTCGAAGGCGATGGCCAGCATCATGCCGCGGTGATGCTCGGTCACGTCTAGGCTACGGGTACCGAACAGCACCGTAAACAGCGCCAGCACCAGGGTGACAACCAGTGCGGTATCCTCTGCGCCCAACGCACTGTCGGCGCTCATGGCGCTGCCCGGTGCGCTGCTGAGCAGGCTGTAGCCCAGCACAATCCCCTTCAACTGCAAAGCGATATAGGGCAACACGGCGACCAGGCAAAGCAGCGAGACGATCACACCCAAGCCCTGCGACTTGCCGTACCGCGAGGCAATAAAGTCGGCGATGGAGGTGATGTTCTCCTGCTTGCTGATGGCGATCATGCGCGCATACAGGCGCCAACCGAACAGGAATAGCAACAACGGGCCGAGATAGATGGGCAGAAAGCCCCACAGCTGGTTGGTCGCCATGCCAACCGAGCCGAAGAAGGTCCAACTGGTACACCAGACGGAGAGTGACAGGCTGTAGATCCAGACGCGCAGGCGTGGCTTGAGAACGCTTGCGTTGCGATCGCCCCAGAAAGCGATCACAAACAGCAATGCCATGTACATCAGAAAAATGAGGGCTACCAGCCCGCCGGAGAGCATCATGGGGCGTGTTCAATCCACTGCAGTGTCACAGCATGCAGTCTGGCAGTGCCAGTGGGGTTTGCCCAGCAGACTTCCGTCGTAGCCGGGCCCAGGCAGGGGTGACTCAGCTCGCCAGTTCCATCTGCTGCAGCACCAGAGCGGCCTGGGTACGGGTGCGCACATTGAGCTTGCGGAAGATAGCGGTAACGTGGGCTTTGACCGTGGCTTCTGACACGTCCAGCTCGTAGGCAATCTGTTTGTTCAGCAGGCCATCGCAGACCATGGTCAGCACGCGGAACTGCTGCGGCGTCAGGCTGGCAACCCGCTCGCTGATCTGCTGCTGTTCGCTGCTCATACCCGGCGGGTTGTCGATACCCTCAGGCCAGCAGACGCCACCATCGAGCACCGCCTGAACCGCCTGCTGAATGGCCTCCAGACTGGCCGACTTGGGAATAAAACCACTGGCACCGAAGTCGCGGGCGCGACGGGCCACAGCAGACTCTTCCTGGGCAGAAATCAGAATGACCGGTATTTGTGGGAACTGGCCGCGCATCTGCGCCAGCCCGGAAAAGCCGTAGGCACCGGGCATGTTCAGATCCAGCAGAACCAGATCCCAATCGGCGCGCTCGCCCAAACGTTGCTGCAACTCGGTGATACTGCCCACTTCACTCAGGGTAATGGTGTCGCCCAGGCCATCGAACAACGCCTGGTGCAAGGCACTACGAAAAAGGGGGTGATCGTCAGCGATCAAAATGTCATAGGTCAGGCCCATGCTTGGCGTCCTGCACAGTCTTTTTGTTATGGAGGTGAGACAGCACGCTGAGACTGCCAGTCAGCGACCGCCCAGTCAATGCCAATCGCCAGCGATACAGTCTGCCTCTACAACTGTATCTGGATAAGTACCCAGCGCAGGGAGGAAAATACCTGTTTCCCTGCTTCCGAGTCCCCCATGAACCTGCGCCATTATCGGGCTGATGCCCTGATGCTGATTACTGCTCTGATCTGGGGTAGCACCTTTGTTGCCCAGCGCCTGGGCATGGACCACATCGGCCCCTTTCTCTATACCGGCCTGCGTTTTGCCATCGGCGCCATCACCCTGCTGCCGCTGATCTGGCTGCTGCGCAAACCGGTCCAGGCAAACGGCGGCCCATCCCGCCTGAGCCGCCCGATGCTGCTGGGCAGCCTGGTGCTTGGCCTGGTGCTGACGCTGGGCATCAACCTGCAGCAGATTGGCCTGATGTTCACCACCGTCACCAACTCCGGCTTTATTACCGGGCTGTACGTCATTCTGGTGCCGGTGTTTGGTCTGTTTATCGGCATGCGCACTCACAAAGGGACCTGGGCCGGCGCGGTGATGGCGCTGGTCGGCATGGTGCTGCTAAGCGTAACAGCCGAGTTCACCGTGGCGCGCGGCGACTGGCTGCAACTGGTTGGTGCTTGTTTCTGGGCTGTGCATGTGCTACTGGTCGGCGCACTGGCCAGCCGCTATGACCCGATTCTGGTGTCCTTTATCCAGTTTCTGGTCTGTGCCGTGGTCAGCCTGACGCTGGCGGTCACGCTGGAACCGATCAACGTTGTTGCCATCGCGCAGGCGCTACCGGCCATTCTGTACGGCGGCATCCTGGCCGTTGGCGTTGCCTTTACTCTGCAGGTGGTGGCACAGAAAGACGCCATCACCTCACACGCAGCGATCATCCTCAGCCTGGAGGCGGTGTTTGCCGCGCTGGCCGGCTGGCTGATTCTGGGTGAAACCCTCACCCCGCGCGGTTTGCTGGGTTGTGCGCTGATGCTCGCCGGCATGCTCACTGCACAGCTGGTGCCTATCTATCTTGATCGGCGACGACGCCCCGCTGCGGTACAGCAGGAGCCGGCGGGGCATCACTAAGGGCGCTTGCGGCAGGTACTCAGGTAAGCGTCGGTAAAGCGCTGAAAGTAGCCATCCAACGCCTCGGCAGCGGCCGTATCGCCGGCCAGCTGCAGGCAGGCCGACGCCACCTCTACGGTACACAGGTGGTCATCACGAGTGGAGCGGCGCAGGCGATAGCGCGACAGCTGCTCGGTCTGCAGACTCAGCACCGGCACATCCGCCAGATACGGACTCTTGCGAAACATCTTGCGCGCCTGCGTCCAGGTGGCGTCCAGAATGATCAGCAACGGACGGCGCCCCTGCCCCGCCTCTATCTGCTCACACACCTGCTGGGTTGGCTGTGCGTACTCCCCGGGAAACACCACATGCGGCTGGTAGCGCGGATCATTGAGTAGCGCCAGCAGCACTGGGTCAACCTCGGTTCGCGCCCAGGTAAAGGCATACGTATCGGGCAGACAATCAGCAATCAGCCGACCGGTGTTGGTCGGCTTGAGCGGCTCATAGGCGTGCATCAACAGACAGAAACTGACACCGCTATCAAGCCTAGGACGCTCTGCACAGATACAGGCATGCTCCGCCACCTGGCAACTTGGGCAACGGCGCACCCGTGCACCGCGCGCCAGAAACGGCCGGGTGGAGCGCGCAATGGCGTCGCTGCGCAAGCGATTGACCGCATGGTCCGGGTGTTCAGACATCACTACATTTTCCTGGCTGGACAGGCGACGCGCCACAATGCCAGCATTCTATCCGATTCCAGCCGGCAACACCGCTAGCGACTGGCCAGCGAACCAGTCGGCAATGGCGTGGTCACAAAGGATGTCACAGCATATGGACATTAAACCTGGAGAGACATAATGCGCTGGTTACCCCTGGTGCTTGCTGCCTGCCTGGCAGCGCCACTGCAAGCCGCCTCGCTGCGAGATATTCGCCTGAACGACACCCTCAAACAGGTTGCTGAGCAAAGTAATGAAAACACCCCACGCGCCATTAGCGCGCAGATCACCGACTTGGGCTTCAGCGCCGAAGGTGATGAGCTAATCAATCGGTTGGCGGTCGACGCCGACTACGCCGAACTGATGCAGCAAGATCCGCTGCTGACCCGTAGCCAACTGCAAGCCAGCGTCTGCACCGACCTGCGCTTCCGCCGCCTGCTGGACATGGGCGCTACCCTCACCTACCACTTTGTCCTCAAGGACAATGAGCAGCCGGTACTGACCCAGAGTTTTATCGCCGATCATTGCCAGACCCTCTGAAGCAGGTGCCCGATGCAGGACAACGATCCGGCCGACTACCTGAGTCGGCACTGGCAAACCGCCAGCAACGAGATTCCCAGTCGAGTCGATGAGCTGATCGCGCTATGCGCAGCCGACAGTGACAACGCACCGCTCTACCGCGACATGCTGCTGGACGTGATTCGTATGGCCCAGGCGGACCGCAACCGCTGGGACGCCAAGATCATGCTGCATACCATTCGCGAGATGGAACAGGCTTTCTCGCGTCTGGAGATGTTCAAGCGCCGCCGCAAGGTCACCGTGTTTGGCTCGGCACGCACCGCGCCCGACCACCCGCTGTACGCCGTAGCCCGCGAGATGGGCGCCGCCCTGGCCGCCAACGACTATATGGCGATCACCGGCGCTGGCGGCGGCATCATGACCGCGACCCACGAAGGTGCCGGACTGGATCACAGCCTGGGTTTCAATATCACCCTGCCGTTTGAGCAGCGCTCCAACACCGTGGTGCATGGCACCAGCCATGACCTGGCTTTTGGCTTTTTCTTTTTGCGCAAGCTGTTCTTCGTGAAGGAAGCAGACGCGCTGATCCTCTGCCCAGGGGGCTTCGGCACCTTGGATGAAGCCTTGGAAGTGCTGACCCTGGTGCAGACCGGCAAGAGCCCAATGGTGCCGATCATTCTGCTGGACCAGCCGGGCGGGCAGTACTGGCAGGCCTTTACCCAGTTTGTTCGCAGCCAACTGGCAGACAGCGCCTATATCCACCCCGACGACATCAACCTGTTGACGCCCTGCAACTCACCCGCTGAGGCGATGCAGGTGGTCCTGAATTTTTACAGCAACTACCACTCATCTCGCCGTGTTGGAGAACAGTTTATGCTGCGCCTCAACCACCCGCTCAACCAGCAGGGACTGGCACAGCTGGAGACGCGATTTGGGCATATCTGCGTCTCAGGCGGATTTATGCAGCAGGGGATGTGTGAGCAGGAGCACGACGAGCCCGAGCTGGGCACGCTGACGCGCTTGTGCTTTGATTTCAACGAAAGGGACAGGGGCAGCCTGCGGGCGCTGATCGACTTTGTTAATCAGCCCGAAAACCTGAAAACCCCCGGTACTGCATAAAACGCAACTGCTTGCCACGCTCGGCAGGCTCGCGTGCGACGCCCTCAGGGAAGCGCTTGGCAAACACCTGATCGGCCAGCGCCTGCCAGTCCTGATCTGCCTCGGCCAGGCTGCGCTCGACCAGCGATTCAGAGACGCCACGCTGACGCAGCTCCTCACGCAGACGCGCGGGGCCATAACCGCGCTGGCTGCGGGCGTAGATATACGCCTCGCAGAAGCGCTCGTCGCTGAGCAGCCCATCTTCAACCAGGCGGTCCAGCTCTATCTCGGCCAGATCGCTCGGCGCGCCTCGCTGGCGCAACTTGCGTTGCAACTCCGCATAGCTGTGCTCTCGCCGCGCCAGCAAATCCATGGCTGAGCGGCGAATGGCAACAGGGGTTTCCAACGTAGAGCGCGGGCGCATCAGTCAGCCGGCTCAGTCTTCCAGTTCGGCGTCGGCTTCGCTCTCGGCCTTCGGCTTGCCGGGCTTGGCCAGCAGCTTGTCGCGGATGGCCTTTTCGATCTCTTCAGCCACTGCCTTGTTGTCTTCCAGGAACTTGGCGGCGTTGGCCTTGCCCTGACCGATCTTGCTGCCTTGATAGCTGTACCAGGCACCGGCTTTCTCAACCAGGCCGATCTGTACACCCAGGTCGATGATCTCGGCGTTATGGTAGATACCGGCACCGTACAGAATCTGGAACTCGGCCTGACGGAACGGCGGTGCGACCTTGTTCTTCACAACCTTGACGCGGGTTTCACTGCCAACCACCTCGTCGCCCTCTTTCACCGCACCGGTACGGCGGATATCCAGACGGACAGAGGAGTAGAACTTGAGGGCATTACCACCGGTGGTGGTTTCCGGGTTACCGAACATGACGCCGATCTTCATGCGGATCTGGTTGATGAAGATCACCAGACAGTTGGCGTTCTTGATGTTACCGGTGATTTTACGCAGCGCCTGCGACATCAGACGAGCCTGCACACCCACGTGATGGTCACCCATCTCGCCTTCAATCTCGGCCTTGGGCACCAGCGCCGCCACGGAGTCGACGATGATCACGTCAACGGCATTGGAGCGCACCAGCATGTCGGTGATTTCCAGTGCCTGCTCACCAGTGTCAGGCTGAGAAACCAGCAGGTCATCAACGTTAACGCCCAGCTTGCCGGCGTACTCCGGGTCCAGTGCGTGCTCGGCATCGACGAAGGCACAGGTAGCGCCGTGCTTTTGCGCTTGCGCAATGACCGACAGGGTCAGCGTGGTTTTACCGGAGGACTCCGGCCCATAGATTTCGACGATACGGCCCTTGGGCAGGCCGCCAATACCGAGGGCGATATCCAGACCGAGCGAGCCGGTGGAGATAGCCGGAATGGCCTGACGCTCGTGATCGCCCATGCGCATCACGGCCCCTTTGCCAAACTGACGTTCAATCTGACTCAAGGCAGCCGACAGCGCCTTCTTTTTGTTATCGTCCATTTCGCATCCTCTTGGCTTGGGGCAGGCGCCGAAGCGACCGACCGATCAACTACTGTATATTTGGTCAGTATTATTCCACAGAAAAAATGACCCGCCTACCCCCGATATGCAATCAGACTGACGACCGGTTCGCAGCTGCCTTCTCTGCCTCCGAGACCAGGCGCTCCAGTGCATGCAATACCGTTTGCGCGCGCACCTCTCGGCGGCCACCCTGAAAACGCTTGCATTCACTGACCACCCGGCCATCACTCAAAGCCCAGCCAAACCACACCGTGCCGACCGGCTTTTCAGCGCTGCCGCCATCCGGGCCGGCAATACCGCTGACAGCCACCGCCATATCCGCCTCAGCCGCCGCCTTGGCCCCCGCGGCCATGGCCAGCACCACCGGTTCGCTGACCGCTCCGTGCGCCTCCAGCGTGGCCGGCTCCACCCCTAGCCAGCGCGCCTTGCTACTGTTGGCGTAGGTGACAAAGCCGGTTTCAAACCACTGCGAGCTGCCGGCAACACGGGTAATGGCTTCGGCGATACCGCCGCCGGTGCAGGACTCGGCAGTGCTGACGCGTTGTCCCAGGTGTTCAAGTACACGCCCCAGGCGGGCGGCGGCGGAATCAATCAACGGATCAAAATGGGACATGGCACCTTCCTCGACGTGCGTAACAGGACACAGCATGCCAGTTGGCCCGGCGGCTGCACCAGAGCTGGGACCGGCTTTGTCGAGGTTGGTTTCGTGCAGACAGCACAACGCCGGCAGCCCGTTCAAGGCTACCGGCGTTATGTTCGCGCTCAGGGGCAAACGGCGGCGATAGCGCTGCTGTCGTTGCTCAGTACCTCGTTGATCGGCTCGCCGAGCTTAGTCACAGTCGCGGTCAAGCTGCTGCCGTCGACTGTCAGATCAAAACCGCTCCAGTAAAGGCTAACGGCACTCCCCTGCTCGCTATAGGCAGCGCTGGAGGCAATGTACTCCTTGGTGGTCTTGGCCGGGCTGCCAAGCTGATTGAACAAGATGCGCGGCTTGCCGTTGGTGGCGCCGTAATCCAAATCAAAGGCGTACTGGGTACAAACCGCCCCGTCCAGCCCCGAGTTGTAGGTGCTGTCCTGGGCAATGACGGTCAGGGTTGCCGGCAGCAGCGCATCCAGCGCATCAACGTAAGCCTGATGCGTTGCAATCAAGGGCATAACCTCACTGACAACGTTGACCCCATCGGCGGCGTTCGCGTCATCCTGCAGGCGCCAGCCATTGAGCCCCTCGCCCGGCTGACGGTACAGCAGCAGCTTAATGTCGCTGTCGCCAACCTTGTAGAGCACCTCGTAGTGGGGGTTAAAGCGCGGGTTGGTGCCCGTTTTGTCCGTCCAGGAAAAGCTGCTGTCCGCCGGATCAAGCTGGTAGATGCCAGCGATGTCGATAACGCCGCTGACGCTGTCGATATCCAGCGTCAACTCGTCACCCACAGCCCAGCCATAGCGATTACCCGCCTTGCTGAAATACGGCTGGGTGCTGTAACTGCCGGCCAGATCCAGCAACGCCTGCGGCACATCACCAGTGGTGGGGCTGTAGGGTACGTAGGAGCCATAAAACACATAGCCTGCGTCGCCAAACAGCCCGTCACTGACGTTCAACTCGTTGATCACGCCGGTATTGGCGTTGCTCAGCGCATAGCCCAGACCGGTATTGCTGTCGTGCCAGGCGATCTCGACGTGCGAGTCGGAGATATACACCGGGTTGCTCAGCTCGCTGCCGCCCGGCAGGATCAGCCGCCCATCAGCGGTCACCTGATACTCATCAATCACCCCGTCCTGAATCCCGGAGCCGGCGGTGACTTCTTCAAAGAGAAACTGATACACGCCCACCAGGCCGGCAGGCACAGTTGCAGCCTCCCGCCCGGGGTCGGTGGTTCCGCCGTTGAGTTCATCCAGCTCGTTCTGCAGGTGAGCCAATGCATCGGCCTGACTGATCAGGGTAACCCCCAGCGCAGCCTGCACCGCGGCAGCAAAGTCTGCCACCGGCAGGTTGAAGTCCAGCGCCGCGGTGGTGCTCAACTCGGGAATGAGGATGCCGTTATCCGGGTTGCCGTCTTCGTCCAGGGTTTGCAGCAGGCGGGCAATATTGATCACCACCGGGTCGTTGATATCCGTACTGCCGGCCAGATCAAGCGGTGTCAGCACGCCCTTGGCAGTCACGGCCGGAAAGACGATATCACCGATACGAAAGGTCACCGTCTCACCTTCCTGGTAAAGGTATTCACCGTCAGCATTGGTGGTGCCGCTGAATTGGGCAGTGCTGTAACTCACCCCGGCAACAGCCGAATCAATCAGGCGGCCGGTTTTACCGGCGGCGGCGCTATCACCACCGCCGCCCCCGCCACCGCCGCTCAGGCAGGCGGTGAGCGCAAGCGATAGTGGGAGCAGAGCAAGTGTTTTCAGTTTCATGGCCAGTTGCCTTCCTTGTGTAGATGCTGCCATTTAAAGGCAACACCGCAAGGCAGGTTAGCCCGTGAATACGGGGGGTGATCAATCTGCAGCGGGAGTATCGGGTGGACCAATCGGCACCTGCAGTTCCAGCCACCAGCGTTGCTGCACGCACCCGTGCTGCAGCTCACCACCCAGCTGGCGAGCACGGGCCTGCATAATCTGCAGGCCGCGCCCACTGGTGCCTGTTTCAGCCAAGGCAACGCCGTCATTCTCGACCCGCAATTGCAGCGTGACGTCTCCCTGTTGATTCAACTGCACGCGCAGTTCGGTAGGCGTAGCGTGGCGCAGGGCGTTACTGACCGCTTCTCGCAGCACCCGGGTCAAATGACTGAACTGGCCCGCACTCAGCGACTGCTCGCCCAGTATCTGTTGCCAATGCAAAGTAACGCCGCTGGCCTGGCAACGGTTTGCCGTTTCCTCCTGCCAACGAGATGCCGCCACATCCAGACGCACCTCGTGGCCATCCATGTTGTGCAATAACTCGCGCAAGTCACGAATCGCCTCGCGCACCAGTTGCCGCGAATCACCCGATGCCGTGTGTAGCAGTTGCAGCAGCTTGGCCCCCAAGTCGTCATGGATATCTTGGCGGATACGATTGCGCTCCTCGGTTGCGCCTTCCACCCTTGCGGTCAGCGAGTGCAGCACGAGGTTGTCCAGCGACAGCACCAAGCGAGCCAGTTGAACATCCTGACGAGTAAACAGTCGACGCCCCTGCTCCGCATGTAACAGCACATAGTCACCCTCTCCCGATGGCCCAGGGACTTGCAGCGCATCTCCGTTGTCGACCACCTGAGGGTGCTGCGCCTTGCGTCCCAACCGCTCGACACGCAACGGCTGGAATACCGCCAGCAAAGCCTGCTCCACGGCGCTGTCGGCTTGGTCACTGCGCTGAGCTTGCAGCATTACCGGCAGCGCTTGTGACAACCAGGTATCCAGACCACGCTGACGTCGCACGGTCAGACGGCCCCAGATAAACTGCCGCACAGGAAAGTACACCCACCCCACCAAGGCCACCGAGGCAGCCAGTACAGTAGGGCCAGAGAGTGTCAGCAACGACGCTAGCGCCAAATCCGTCAGCAGCACCGCCAGCCCGCCCAACAGCCAGCTCCAGATTGAGAACCACCAGCGCTCCAGTTCAAACAGACGGTAGCGGGTTACTCCCAACGCCATGCCGGCGTACATCAGTAAAAAGGTAGCCAACAACGGCCCCTGAGCATGGGGCACTGCTACCTGCAAAATGGCTGGCAAGATCATACCGGCCGAAAAGAACACCGTACCGGCAATAATGGATAACAACACCCAGCGAAAAGCCGAGCGGTCAGCCGCGCTATTGCGGGTTTGCCGCCACTGCCAGACAGCGCCCGACAGTCCGATCATAAACACGCCGATAACCCAGAGATGGAAGCCCTCGACCGGCGAGGCTGTGAGCTGCAGTTGGTCCAGCGTCATGCACGAGACAAAGCCAGCGTAAAGCGCAAGCGGGATCCAGACGGACGGCGCGCGCCGCGGGTAGCTCCACAGAAAAGCACTGACCGCTGCAGAAAACAACATTGCGCCGCAATGGTTAAAACCGGACAGAACGCGGAACAAATCACCGTCAATAAACAGCTCACGCGTGCTATACACAGCAGCCGTCGAAGATGCCAGCAGATACCCCAGACCGGAAAAGGCAAAGGAGCGGGTCGCCAGGTTGCGCTCCCCCGGAACCCACACCAGCATGCATATCACCATGCCAGCCAAGCCACACAACAGTTGCAGCCAGAACATAGCCGGCAACTGCATCAAGCCGCGTGCTACCGGATGTAATTGCTGCTCACTGCCGTCTTGGTAACGCACCCACAGGGTGCCGGCCTCCAATGCCTGCAGCAGTTGTGTGTGTTCAGCAAAAACCTGGTTGATATCGCTGTACGCCGGCAACACATCCGGCTCCTCAATAACCAGCACCGCACGGGCCGGCAGCGCCGTGCCGCCTATCAGCATTGCCTCAACCGGGCGCGGCGCGGCGTCCGCACCTGCGGCCAGCAATTGGTCGCCCTGCTGGCTGAATTGCAGCTCGCTGGCCGGCAACGAGAGCGCCAACTGAATCATCCAAAAACCATACAGCACAATTACCGCCAGTCCGGCGAGCAGCTTGGTTCGCAGCGGCACCATCCTTAGCAACTCCCTTGCCCCCACATCAAGGGGGGTTGATCTTGTTTTCATTCGGCGCGACTTTAGGAAAGTCTCGGTTTTATCCCAAGCCGTTTAAAATCAATTGACGTGATCGAAACGATACTAGCGCCATTATTGTGACATCGCACAGCGCATTTTCAGCAGGGAGCGCGGACATGCAAACCACCAACCGGGTATTGATCATTGAGGATATGCCGCAAGTCGCCGACTGGCTGACACAGCGTTTGCACGAGGCGTTGGGCCAATGTCCCGTCGACCTAGCCTGCAGCTCGGCGCAGGCTAACGAGTTGATAAAACACAACCGCTATCAGCTGGCCTTGGTGGATCTCGGCTTACCCGATGGCAATGGCGTTGACCTATTACCACTGCTCAAGAACCAAAGCCCGCAGACGCAGTGCATTGTCACCACTATTTTTGATGACGCTGAGCACCTGTTCGCCGCGCTGCGCGCCGGCGCCGACGGTTACCTGTTGAAAGACGAAGATGAGCAGGCCTTCGTTGCCCAGCTCGGTGGCATCGTGCAAGGCAAACCACCGCTCTCGGCCTCCATTGCCCGACGTATCCTGGAACAGTTTCGCCCCGCCCCGGCCTCCCCCAGTGACGCATTGACGCCAAGGGAGCAGCAATTACTACAACTCATCGCTCGCGGACTGAGCGTCAAGGGCGCCGCTCAGGAGCTAGGCATCTCGCCCCACACCGCCGCCAGCTACCTGAAGGTTGTGTACCAGAAGCTGCAGATCAACTGCCGCGCGGAAGCCGCTATCAAGGCGATGGACATGGGGCTGCTGAACGGGCGTCAGTAAAGGTGTTGCTGCCCGGCGACCACCCGCACTGATAAGCCTGGCCGCGCAGAAGCGTGGCCTTGAGTAGCCCTACTTCCGATTACCCTCCTCCATCAACTCTCTCACCGGTCGGATTTCTACGCTGCCGTAGCGTGCAGGCGGAATCTTCTGCGCCAGCCGGATGGCTTCGTTGCAGTCGCGCGCCTCCAGCATGTAAAAGCCCGCCAACTGCTCCTTGGTCTCGGCAAAGGGACCATCGGTGATCATGGGGCCACCATCACGTACCCGCACAGTGGTAGCCGTGTCGGTCGACAACAGCGGCGCCCCTTCAAGAAAATGCCCGCTGGCCTGCAAGCCCGCGACACAGGCGATGCACTCACGGTTCAGCGCATCCCATTCGTCCTGCGACAGCTGCTGCATTTTCTGTTCGTCGTAGTAGACCAGACACAGATATTTCATACGTTTTCTCCCTCTGCGGGCGCTGCACCATAAAACGCAGCCTCAAGGGTGGCCAGATCCAATTTGCGCATGCTGAACATCGCCTGACGCGCACGCTGCACGGCGGCCTTGTCATCCGAGCCCTGCAGCTCGATAAGTTGAGCGCCTGCCGGTAGGCGCGAAGGGCAAGATCACGCTCACCGGCACGTCGATACAGGTCGGCCTTCCCTGCCGGCAGCAGGTAGTAACTGCCCAGCGCACCGTCACGTTCCAGGTGCTCTATCAGGTCAATTCCTGCGCTGGGCCCGTCACCCATGGCAATGGCCACCGCGCGGTTCAATTCGATTACGGGTGAGGGCTGTAACTGCAGCAGCAGGCTATAGAGGCCGACAATCTCGGCCCAATCGGTCTCAGCTGCGCATGGTGCCTGGGTGTGCAACGCCGCTATCGCCGCCTGCACGGCAAAGGGGCCTGGGGGGTGTCCACTAAGCGCCAGTGTGACCAGCCGCGCCCCTTCCTGAATTTGCGCCTGATCCCAGACGCTGCGGTCTTGCTCATCAAGGGGCACGAAATCGCCTTCGCTGTTGACCCGGCTGGCCTGTCTGGCGTCGTGCAGCAGCATCAATGCCAACAGCCCGGTGACCTCAGGCGCCGCGAGCAGCTCGTGCAACAAGCGGCCCAGCCGTAGTGCCTCTGCCGATAACTCGCGCTGTAAAAGCGCCTCGCCGCTGGAGGCGGAATAGCCTTCGTTGAACACCAGATAGATCACCTGCAGGACACCCGCCAGGCGCGACGGCAAATCTGCCGGGCCAGGGACCTCATAGGGGATGCCGGCGTCGCGAATCTTGTTCTTTGCCCGCACGATGCGCTGCGCCAGCGTTGATACCGGCACCAGAAACGCCGCCGCAATGGCCTCGGTGGTCAGCCCACAGGCCTCACGCAGGGTCAGTGCCACCTGCGCCTCCGGCGACAGGGCCGGGTGGCAGCAGATGAAGATCAGTCGCAGGCGATCATCCCCGACCGCGCTGTCAGTCTCCGCCTCCCAGTCCGTGTACTGATCGCCTGGGGTGTCTATCATCCGCTGCACAGAGGCATCTCGCCGCCCGCGCTTGCGCAACTGATCAATCGCCTTAAAGCGGCCGACGGACACCAGCCAGGTGCGCGGGTTATCGGGAACACCCTGCGCGGGCCAGTGCTTCACAGCCTCTACGAAGGCCTCCTGCAGTGCCTCTTCTGCCAGATCGAAGTTGCCATTGAGCAGGCGCAGCAAGGTGGCCAGCACACGACGGGACTCCCGACGATAAACTGCCTCAATGTCTGCCTGGATGCTGTCCATCCCATCTCCCTTTTATTACCCGCGATCTGCAACCGGGCCCCAGTATGGACCAAGAACAGCGCTGCCGCCGCCGGCGCCAGATCAGCCGACACGCAGAGCCAGAGCGCTATGCGAGAATTCTCTCCCGCCTTCCCCTGCAGGGCGCTGCAACGCCGTGGTAACCTTGCGCCTCACCGGCAACGGCGCCCCGCACAGGCGCGCCCTCATCCGCAGCGCAAGTCGAGTTATTGATGAAAAAGAGCAAAACCGAAGCCACCGCCCACACCCCGATGATGCAGCAGTATTTCAGCATCAAGCAGCAGCATCCCGAGCAGCTGCTGTTCTACCGTATGGGCGACTTTTACGAGCTCTTTTATGACGATGCCAAAAAGGCTGCGCGCCTGCTCGACATTACCCTGACCGCCCGCGGCCAATCCGGCGGCCAGCCGATTCCCATGGCCGGCATTCCCTACCATTCGGCGGAAGGCTACCTGGCACGTCTGGTCAAGTTGGGCGAGTCAGTGGTGATCTGCGAACAGGTGGGCGACCCGGCCACCAGCAAAGGGCCGGTCGAGCGTCAGGTCGCGCGCATCATTACCCCTGGCACCGTCAGCGACGAGGCCCTGCTGGACGAGCGTCGCGACAACCTGTTGGCGGCACTGGTCGGCGCCGAAAAAGGCTTTGGCCTGGCCACGCTGGACATCAACAGCGGCCGCTTTGTGGTCATGGAGCTGCGCGGCTGGGAGACTCTGCTCGGCGAGCTGGAGCGCCTGGCCCCCGCCGAGCTGCTGATCCCGGATGACTGGGAGAGCAACACCCCGATTGAACGTCGCCGCGCCGTGCGCCGCCGGGCGCCCTGGGAGTTTGACCAGGACAGCGCCTTCAAGAGCCTGACCCAGCAATTTGGCACCAAGGATCTGGTTGGCTTTGGCTGCAACGACCTGCGCCTGGGCCTGGGCGCCGCCGGCGCGCTGCTCGGCTACGCCAAGGAAACCCAGCGCACCGCCCTGCCGCACATTCGCAACATCAGCCACGAGCGCTTTGAAGACAGCGTGATCATCGACAGCGCCAGCCGCCGCAATCTGGAGATTGACCAGAATCTGTCGGGCGGGCGCGACAACACCCTGCTCGACGTACTGGACCACACCGCTACGGCCATGGGCAGCCGTTTGATGGCACGCTGGCTGAACCGCCCACTGCGCGACATGCAGGTGCTCGGCGCCCGTCAGGACAGCATCAGCACCCTGCTGGATCAGCAGTTCTATCTGGACCTGCAGCCTCAGCTCAAAGGCATTGGCGATATCGAACGTATTCTGGCCCGCGTGGCCCTGCGCTCCGCCCGCCCACGCGATCTCGCGCGCCTGCGCGACGCGCTGGCGGCGCTGCCCGCGCTGCAGGACTGCCTGCAACCGGTTGAAGCACCGCACCTGCGTGCCCTTGCCGAGCAGGTCAGCACCTACCCCGACCTGGCCGAGCTGCTGGCCAATGCGGTGATCGACAACCCACCGGCGGTGCTGCGCGATGGCGGCGTGATCAAGGCGGGCTTTGACGCCGAGCTGGATGAGCTGCAGAACATCAGTGAAAACGCTGGCCAGTACCTGATTGACCTGGAAACCCGCGAGCGCGAGCGCACCGGCCTCAATACCCTCAAGGTTGGCTACAACCGCGTTCACGGCTACTACATCGAGCTGTCGCGCAGCCAGTCGGATCAGGCGCCGGTCGACTACATCCGCCGCCAGACCCTTAAAGGCGCCGAGCGCTTTATCACCCCCGAGCTGAAAGCCTTTGAAGACAAGGCGTTGTCGGCACGGAGCCGCGCACTCGCGCGCGAGAAGCAACTGTACGACGAGCTGCTCGACCGTCTGAATGAAGACCTGGCCGCCCTGCAAACCAGCGCCGCCAGCCTGGCCGAGATCGACGTACTCTGCACCCTGGCCGAACGTGCAGGCACGCTGGACTACTGCCGCCCACAGTTCATCGAGGGCAGCCAGCTGCATATCAACCAGGGCCGCCACCCGGTGGTGGAGCAGGTACTGGAGACACCCTTTGTTGCCAACGACCTGGGACTGGACCCGGATACCCGCATGCTGATCATTACCGGGCCGAACATGGGCGGTAAATCGACCTACATGCGCCAGACGGCGCTGATCACCCTGCTGGCGCATATCGGCAGCTTTGTGCCGGCGGCAGCGGTAGAGCTGTCCTGCGTTGACCGCATCTTTACCCGTATCGGCTCAAGCGATGACCTGGCCGGCGGGCGCTCGACCTTTATGGTCGAGATGAGCGAAACCGCCAATATCCTCAACAACGCCACCGACCAGAGTTTGGTGCTGATGGACGAAGTAGGTCGCGGCACTAGCACCTTTGACGGCCTGTCACTGGCCTGGTCCGCCGCCGAATACCTGGCGCGGGCACGCGCCTTTACCCTGTTCGCCACCCACTACTTTGAGCTAACCGGCATGGCCGACAGTGACCCAGGCGTCGTGAACGTGCACCTGAATGCCACCGAACACAACGAGCGCATCGTGTTCCTGCACAACGTGCAACCCGGCCCGGCCAGCCAGAGTTATGGCCTGCAGGTAGCCCAGCTGGCCGGCGTTCCCCGCCCGGTCATTGAGCGCGCACGCGAGCACCTGGCCCAGCTGGAGCAGCAGAGTCTCGAACAGAGCAACCGCCCGGCGAGCGCGCAGCAGCCGTTCCAGAGCGACCTGTTTGCCAGTGCGGCACACCCCCTGGTGGAGCAACTGCAAAACATCGACATCGATGATCTAAGCCCACGCCAGGCACTCGATCTGCTATACCAGCTGAAACGGGAATGGGTCTAATCAAGCGACAAATGATACTTATTTGCATTAAACAGGAGAGATCATGCGTTTATCAGCACAAAAAAGCGCTGAACCCTATACCCTCTAAAAAAAACTGATAGACTACGCGCCAGCTTTTTCTCGCCTAATACGATGGAGACCTGACCATGACCTTTGTTGTTACCGACAATTGCATCAAGTGCAAGTACACCGATTGCGTTGAGGTCTGCCCGGTCGATTGCTTCTACGAAGGCCCGAACTTCCTGGTTATCCACCCGGACGAGTGCATCGACTGCGCCCTGTGTGAGCCAGAGTGCCCGGCCAGCGCGATCTTCTCCGAGGACGAGATCCCCGAAGGTATGGATGAGTACATCGAGCTGAACGCCGACCTGGCCGAAGTCTGGCCGAACATCACCGAGAAGAAAGACTCCCTGCCCGACGCCGAAGAGTGGGATGGCGTACCGGACAAGCTGCAATACCTGGAGCGCTAAGCAGGTCACCTGCATGCCCCTCGAAAACCGGCTCTTGCAGCCGGTTTTTTTATGCGCGTTGTGCAGGTTCCAGGGATAGCGTGCACGTGTGCTTTGCCCCGTTTCTGCAGTCGGCTACTGCAGCATTGGCTGGATCGGGAGGTCAGCGTGCGGCGCTGTCACGCGCGGACACGCCTCTGGCTTA
>NZ_NTMR01000010.1 GCF_002307495.1 Pseudomonas abyssi
GGGGCTTTGTCAGCAGTCTGACGGGGCCTCGGCCCCGTTTTTTTATGGCTCTGCGCAACAGCGAGACAACCCATCACAAGCGTCTGACGCAGGCTGCAATGACGAAGTGAGCTGCCAGCTTCTTCCTTTTTTCGGCAAAACCTCACATCCCCTCACAACACGACAACGCCAACAAGGCTATAGTCAGTCCTGCACTCGCTACCAAGGACTGTCGTATGCACCTCTCCCGTCTTGCTCTGTTTTGCTCGCTCAGCCTGAGCGCCCTTTCCACCAGCGCTGCCAGCCTGGACACCCTGCCCGAACCCGGCCTGTGGGTCAGCGAAAGCACCACCCTGATCAATGGCATCGATATGCAGGCGCGCATGCGCGAGATGCGCGAAAACATGCTCAAGACGCTGCCGCCGGAGCAGCGCGCCCTGGCAGAAGACATGCTGGGCAGTGAAGGTCAGGTAGGTGAGCGCCAATGCATTACCGCCGAGACCGCTCACACCATGGCCGACCCCGATGCACTATTGGCGGACGCCCGGGAAAACATGCCCAATTGCGACCTCAAGATTGAGCAGTCCAGTGGCGACGCGCTGCAGTTTTCCGGGCACTGCAATGACCCGGACGGGTTCACTGGCGACCTCAGCGGCAGCATCCAGGTTGTCTCCAGCCGTGAAATGCGCTCCACCTTCAACGGCAACGGCAGCTACGCGCTGCCGGCCGGCCTGCTGGGCGAGAACGCTGGCGCCGGCAATGGCGAGGTCAAGCTGCAGCATTCGCAGGTCAGTCGCTGGACGGCTGAGGATTGCGGTAACACCCCGGCGCTCTGAGCGGCCCTGGCGGGTTTGATGCGCATCACAGCACGCTGCCGTCAGACTCGCCAGACATCGACTTCCGGCGTAAGCTGACGGGCCGCACTGCCGCCACAGGGACGTTCATGCAGCCGACCGCCACTTCCTTTGCCAATAGCCTGGCCGGGCGTTTGCTCGCCGCAGCGCTGGCCTTCGTGCTGTGGGGCGGCTGGGCGCTATTGGCGAACTGGTCAAGCGATCCGCACCATGCCCTGATCGCCGGGCTGCTGCAGGGTAGCGCCAGCGCTCTGATGACACTGGTCATGGCGGTTGCCGCCAAGGCCCTGTTCCGCCAACTGCCCAGCGGTGCAGCGCGTCTGCTGCTGCCTCCCCTGCTGATTGTCAGCGCTAGCTTCACCCTGCTTTATCTGGTCCACAGCTGGCACCAGACCCATGCACTCTGGCAAACCATCCTTCCGCCCACTGCCCTGGCATTCACCTACTGCCTGTTCCTGTGTCTGCGCCTGCAGCGCGAGCAGGCCTGCAACGAGGCCCCATGACCGACAACCGCCGCCCCCTGAAGATTCGCGACCAGCGCATCATGACCCGCTTTGCCGCCTGGCTCAGTCAGCGCAGCGTGACGCCCAATCAGATCTCCGTGCTCAGCGTACTGTTTGCCCTGGCCGGCGCCGTCGCACTGGTCTACTCGGGCCAGCAGCTGGGCGGCGCGCGCTCGATCTGGCTGGTCATTGCCGCGCTGTGCATCCAGCTGCGTCTGCTGTGCAACCTGTTCGACGGCATGGTGGCGATGGAGGGCGGCAAGCAGACGCCGGCGGGCGAGCTGTTCAACGATGTGCCTGACCGCATCGCCGACCCGCTGCTGATCGTTGCCTGCGGCTTTGCCGTGCCCGGTTTCGAATCGGCCCAGTGGCTGGCCTGGCTGGGCGCGCTGCTGGCGGTCATGACCGCCTATGTACGCGTGCTGGGTGTCTCGCTGGGCCTGCCGGCGGACTTTCGCGGGCCGCTGGCCAAGCAGCAACGCATGGCGGTCCTGACCGGTGCCTGCCTGCTGTCGGCATTCGATCCGCTGTGGCAGCAGCCGGGCCTGATCCTGTGGATCAGCCTGATCATCATCGCCGTCGGCAGTGGCCTGACGGTTGTGCGCCGACTGGTCGGCGCCTATCTGCGACTGCAACGCCGGGGGATTGAATAATGGATATCGGCCTGCCCTTCATGCTCGACCTGACGCCCAACACCCTGTGCGCGATGCTGGTGGTGGTGGCCATGCTGATCCTCGCCAGCATCACTCAACTGCTGCTGCGCTCGCGCCTGAGCGAGGACGGCTACCTGGAGTTGAAACAGCGCATCAACTCCTGGTGGGTGATGGTCGGCGTGGTGTTCACCGCGCTGATGATCGGCCCCACCGCGTCGCTGATCTTCTTCACCATTCTGAGCTTTATCGCGCTGCGTGAGTTCTTTTCGATCCTGCCGGTGCGGGTCACCGACCGCCGGCTGATTCTCGCCCTGTATCTGGCCGTACCGCTGCAGTACTACTGGGTCGGCATGGGCTGGTACGGCATGTTCATCGTGTTTATTCCGGTCTACCTGTTCCTGCTGATTCCCTTCGGCCTGTTGATGCTGGGAGAGACCAAGGGCTTTATCCGGGCGGTCGGCTCCTACCAGTGGGCGACCATGACGACCGTGTTCGCCATCAGCCACGTTGCCTATCTGCTGATGCTGCCCGCCGAAGAAAACCCGGCCGGCGGCGGCGTAGGCCTGGTGATCTATCTGGTGTTCCTGACCCAGTTCAATGACGTTGCCCAATACATCTGGGGCAAGAAGTTCGGCAACCGCAAAATTGTGCCGGCGATCAGCCCAAACAAGACCTGGGCCGGCTTTCTTGGCGGGGTGGCCACCACCACCCTGTTTGGCGCGCTGCTTGCGCCCGGGCTGACGCCGCTGCCCTGGTGGCTGGGTCTCGGCGCTGGCCTGCTGATCGGGCTGGCCGGTTTTATTGGCGACCTGACCGTCTCGGCGGTCAAGCGCGACCTGCGCATCAAGGACACCAGCCAGCTGATTCCGGGCCACGGCGGCATTCTCGACCGCATCGACAGCCTGATGTACACCGCGCCGCTGTTCTTCCACTTCCTCGTTTACACCACCTACTGAGGTCGCCATGTCCGTGATCAAGCGCCTGCCCAAACGGCTGTTCTTCCTCCTGATCGTCAAGCCGGTGGTGTACCTGCTGCTTGGCCTGAACATCTACAACAAGCAACGCCTGCCCAGCCACGGTCCGGCGATCCTGGCCGCCAATCACAACAGCCACCTGGATACGCTGGTGCTGATGGCGCTGTACCCGCTGGGCGAGCTGCACCGGGTACGCCCGGTGGCGGCGGCGGACTACTTTCTGCGCAATCGTTTCACCACCTGGCTGTCGCTCAACCTGATCGGCATCATCCCGCTGGACCGGCAGGGTCAGGTCGACAAGGAGCAGGTGTTTGAACAGTGCCAGCAGGCCCTGGCCGACGGCCAGATTCTGCTGCTGTTCCCCGAAGGTAGCCGCGGCGAAGCAGAAGAGCTGCAGCCGCTGCGCAAGGGTATTTATCATCTGGCCCGCAGCCACGCCGGCACCCAGGTAGTGCCGATTGCCATGCACGGGCTGGGCCGAGCGCTGCCCAAGGGCGGCTCGATGATCGTGCCGTTCAACGCCGACGTAGCTATCGGCGAGGCGCTCAGCGCCGAGCAGGAATGCGCGCCCTTCATGGATCAGCTGCAGGCCTCACTGGAAAGCCTGCTGGCTGCCTGCATTACCCGGCGCGACGCGCGCTGGGAGGATTGAAAGCTTGGGCGTAAATAATTGCAATTAGATAAAAATATTCTTATGCCCTGATTTTTTTGCCGGCAAAGATAATTTTATTGCTCTGAGCAGAAACCATCACCTGGCTCCACATTTCCCTGGAGCTAGCCGGAGCTGTCGGTGGGCAGGTCTTGTACTGCAGAACATCCAGCACTGGATCACAAAGCAGGCTATGACAAAAGCCAAACCAAAACGCCAGGATCGCTAACGACCAAGCCGCTTGAGTATGGTAAGGGGAAGAGACTTCTTTCCTTACAGCTATTCTTCATCAAAATAATCGCTATCCAGCTTTGGCAACTTGAGCAAACGAGAGGTCACGCCGACCTCGTGGTCCATCATCAGGTTGACCAGCCGATTGCCATCTACCAGAACCATGCCTTCTACAGAGCGAGAGAACTCAACTGCCTGGGCCGTGAAACCAGACGTGGTTATAAACACACCTCGCTTAGCTTTCTGACCTGCTAGAGCACCATAAAAGGCCTGTAGTTCTGGGCGGCCGACAGTGCCCTGCCAACGCTTCGCTTGAACGTAGACTTTTTCCAATCCGAGCTTGTCGAGCGAGATAACGCCATCAATGCCACCATCACCGCTGCCGCCAACACGCTGCAAGTCCGTGCGACTGGTGCCATAGCCAAGGCTATGCAGAACATCCAACACAATGACTTCAAAGCGGTTAGGACTGACTTGCAAAAGACTATCCAACAGATCAGCGGCAGTTGCTTCCCTGAGTTCGCGCAGAGCTTGATCCAAACGATCATCAGGGCTGACCGTTGCCGAGTTAGACAGAAGTAGAGATTGTTCTTGCCCATCGAGAGGAACTGCATCAGATGGTGATTTGAGTTTTACATTCATGAACCCGATGGCGAGCTGTTCGACTTGTTCTGCGCTAAGAGGTGATGGGTTCTTTGCAGCGTAAGCCATCCCGGCATCCGTCAGCTTCCAATACCCACGCTTGGCGCTGCTAGACAAGCCCGCCCGCTTTAGACGGTCATGCGCCCAGCCTGCACGATTTTTGTAAGTGGCTTGGCCGCTGGCTATCAATTCTTGGCGCTGTGCTTCGGATAAATTCAGCGCATCTGCAGCGGCTTCATGGGCCACACGCGCTGTCGCCCCCTCAGGAGTGACTGCCAAGTAGCGAAGAATCGGCTCAATAAACTGGTCGTAGGTTGGGACTGACATTGCGACTCCAAACGCAGAGTTGTTGCATTGAAGGGCACCAAAGGGTTTGCATGGTTTTGCATTTGGTAAAGGCGGAGCTCCTCTTGAACCAGGGCGACCTGAGTAGCCCGGCGAGCAGCATCAGCGGCATAAGCCAGCCAAGCATGCCCCATACCTGCCCAATGATGGGAGAGAAATCCATTTCCTATCCTTCCGTTACTCTGAGTCAACTGGCCTGATTGAGGAAGCACTGATTGGCTGGATAGTACCTAGACTTAGTTTGGTAGCACGGTAATATTGCGGTCGTTCAGTATATGCCCGGGCTGTCGAGCAACTCTGGTTAGGGCAATGAGCTTCGCTTGCCGTGGCAGTGGGGGGCTGCCAAATCTTGGGGTAGCGTTCAACCGGCTACTCACCGCGATGGCCCTTAGCGCTTCTTTGCCAGCAATTCAGAACGCCCCATCACCTCACCGCCGCGTTCCGCCTTGCGCGGCCCTGAGAAGCCGGCCTCCTCAATGGCGGCATCCAGACCGCGCAATTGCGGGGCAGCTTTCGCTGCTGCGCAAGGTTTCCATCCCGTCGTTCCAGGCATGCACCATATGTTTGGCTACATCGCGCCAAGCCGACTCGTTTCTGGATGCTTCAATAACCTCGTTACCCACTTCTACCGCTGACTCACAAAGTTGCTCAACCATGGCAGCGTACTGGCGCGGCGCAATACCTAGCACGGCTTTAAAGAAGGTTTCCAGCGAGCGACCGGGAGCCCAGGTTTGCCTGCCACCAACGGACAGCGCGGGCGGGCCCGCTGCAAAGCGCGGGTAGGCCTGTGTTGTCACCAGATCATAGACTGGAGTGAAGGCTACATCCACACGCGAGCTGTAGCACAGTGCGATGTTCTTCGAGTGGCAGTCCGCATTACGTACAACATAGTTTGCCAGCAGCTGCCAGCCAAGGTGTTCGCTCTGAGCTCGGGTTCGGTTATTTGGAATATAGGCCCGAGTAGCTTTCCACACCCGCTCGATAGAAGGCGAGTACTTTTCATGTGGCGGCAAACCCAGCAACCCGCACGCATCCTCTACTCCGCAGCAAGGCGCGCCGTGCTCATCAACATCGAAACGATCCACTACCAGCACCTTCCCATCGTCGGACATTTGGCAGGAGGCGACCGGTACGACGTTTAAGCGAGCAAGCACGCGCATCGTGTAGAACTCGTTGAAGCCGAGAAATGGTGTGCTCTCATCAGAGCCTTTGATGATGTGAAATCTGGTGCGCAGGGTCGGCTTCCCCATGGTCTCAGGCCTCTGCTCTGCGTCTGTGGCAATGAACTTTGGCACCACGCCAGACACGGCGACCCGAGCGTATTGACGCACCAATTGGGCAAAGTGTTCTGTGGTGTTTTCCGCGGTGAGCAGATGGCTTATTTCCAATGGCTCCGTTTCACCATCAGGCCGCACACCCTCAGGGGTAACCGACACTCTACCGATACCTTGACCACCTACCAAGGCCAGCAGAGATAGGTCAGTGCCATCAAGCAACGCGCCAAATTCCTCGCGGATAACGCCCAGCAAATAGCCCTCAGGAAGGTTCTGCCGGAAGAAAGGAAATAGGTCGCGAGGCCAGCGCCAGGCCTCTTCACGCACGGGCATCGTCAGGCTGACAAAATCTTCCGGCAGTGCGTCCGGAAGGTATTTCAGTACGTATTCATCCCGCTCTCGATAAAGCTTGGCGACTAGCCTGGAGCTCACATGCACATCGAGAATCATGGCTCGCCGGTCCCTGAGCGCTGCTCTGCGAGGATGTCTTCAACTGTCCTTTCGTGGCCAGCCTTTACCAACTTTAAGTCGTAGCCTGCGGCCTCCAACAGCCGAACCAGTGCCGACACACTCATGTCGCCTTTGGCCAGCGTCTCCATGCGCGCCACTGTTGAACGTGACACGCCGGCACGACTGGCTATTGCTTCCTGGCTCAGGTTAGCGTCACTTCGCGCCTGCTTGAGCATTGCAGCGACATCGTACAAGGAGCTCATTTGTAGCCCTCGGGCATCAAAAGAAAGAAGATGCCAAAAACTGTAGCCGGTGGGCCACTAACCTGCAACCAGTCGAGCTCGTCATTTGTGGCCCATAAGCCACAATAAAACGTATAAAAACAAATATTGTGGCTCTCAGGCCACATTCTTAAGGGCTAGGAATTTCTCGTGCATTAACGCACGTCGACCATCAGCCCGCCTCCCCCTCATGCCCACCGCAGCACTCACCCCAGCCGCGCTGACGTGAAGTGTGGCCGATACCGGGATTGAAGCTGTTGGTCGGGTCCAGCTCGCGGTAGAAGCCGGCCAGTGCCGGCTTGGCCACATACAGATGGCCGACATTATGCTCGGCCGGATACTCGGCGCGGCGCTCATCCAGCAGCGCCCACATGCGATGCTCCATTGCCAGCGGATCAACCCCCTTGCGCACGATGTAATCCTGATGGAAGACGTGGCAGAAGAAGTGCCCGTAATACAACTTGTGCACCATATCCTTTTCCAGCTCCGCCGGCAGCGTCTCCACCCAGTCCCGGTCATTACGACGCAGGGCAATATCCAGCGCCACAATGTCTTCCACCTCGCGGCGGTGCACCTCACGGTAACGAATGGCGGCGCCCGCGACGGCAAAACGGTGCAGAAAGGCGCGCCGCCCCTCGTCGTCGTCGCACTCGAAATAGTCACCGGTATCACTCCCGGCAAAAAAGCCACTCAGGTGCTCGCGCGTCTGCGCAGCGGTATCGTTGGACACGCGCAGCAGCAGGTGATGTTCAAAGCGGTTACGGTACTCGCGCATGCGCTCTGGCAAATGACTGGGCAACAGATTCATGACCGCCTGAATCACACGGTCACTCACACCGCGCAGCCCCAAACGTTCGAAGAAACCGTCGACTCGGCTCTTGATGGCAAAGGCAGCCGGCACCCGGGCGGTGCCAAACCGGTCGATGATCAGGTAGGTGTCCTTGCCGTAGCGCTCACCAATATCAAAGGCGGTACGGTGAATGTACTCACCGGCAATCGGCAGGCTCGGCAGGTTGGTCAGCAGGTGCCGGCGCAGGTCGGTCAGATCCTGCGGGTCGTTGCTGCCGATGTAGAACACGGTGCTGGCTTCCTTCACAAAGGTATCCAGTCGCACGGCAAACAGACACAACTTGCCGGCTGAGCCCGAGGCCTCGAACAGGCGGGACGGGTCGGCATTGAAGCGTGCGGGGGTATCGGCGTCGACATCACGTACGTGCTCGGCGTAACCGGCGTCGGAGGCCCTGGCGGACTCGTTGAGGACCGCGTCAGGCTGATAATCGCCACGCTGCAAACGTGTCAGAATTTCTTCCGGGCTGTCGCCCAGCTCGATGCCCAGGTGGTTGACCAGGGTGAGCGTGCCGTCGGCCTGCACCTGCGCATAGAGCGCCAGCTCGGTATAGGCCGGGCCGCGCCGCACCAGAGCGCCACCGGAGTTGTTGCAGACCCCACCCAGCACCGACGCGCCGATGCACGAGGAGCCGATCACCGAGTGCGGCTCACGCCCCAGCGGTGCCAGCTCGCGCTCCAGCCGATCCAGCGTGGCGCCGGGCAGGCAGACCACCTGCTCACCCTGATTGATCAGTTGCACGCCATCGAGTCGGCGCGTGCTGATCAGCACGATATCGCGGTCGTAGTTGTCGCCATCCGGGGTGGAGCCACCGGTCAGGCCGGTGTTGGCTGCCTGCATAATGACGATGCAGTCGGCCGCAACCGCGGCCCGCAGGACCTGCCACTGCTCCAGCAGGGTGCCGGGCTGGATCACCGCCAGCACCTGCCCCTCGCCGGTACGGTGGCCCTTGCGAAAGCGCCGCGTCTGCTGCTCGCCGGTCAGCACATAACGGCGGCCAACCAGACTGCGTAGCTGCTCCAGCAAGGCGTCACGCTGGTGGCTATGCGCGGCACTCATGACGCG
Source organism: Pseudomonas abyssi (assembly GCF_002307495.1). GTDB lineage: Bacteria > Pseudomonadota > Gammaproteobacteria > Pseudomonadales > Pseudomonadaceae > Halopseudomonas > Halopseudomonas abyssi. The sequence goes on from NZ_NTMR01000010.1 coordinate 8,748, forward strand.
GCTACCAGCAGGTCGGCGTTGATCTCACTGATCGACTTGGCACCGGTCAGCACCATTGCCACCCGCATTTCTTTTTCAATCAGCTCCAGCAGATTGGTCACACCCGCCTGCCCATCGGCCGCCAGCGCGTAGATAAAGGCGCGGCCAAGCATGGTGCAGTCGGCACCGAGCGCCAGCATGCGCACCACGTCCAGACCGGTACGGATACCGGAGTCGACCAGAATCTTCAGATCACCTTTGACCGCATCGGCAATCGGCGGCAGCGCGCGGGCGCTGGACAGCACGCCGTCCAGCTGGCGACCACCGTGGTTGGAAACGATGATGCCGTCGGCGCCGAAGCGCACGGCATCGCGGGCGTCCTCAGGATCGAGAATCCCCTTGATCACCATGGGGCCGTCCCAGAACTCGCGAATCCACTCCAGATCTTTCCAGGAAATAGACGCGTCGAAGTTGGCCCCCAGCCAGCCCATATAGTCTTCCAGCCCGGTCGGGTTACCACGGTAGGCAGAGATATTGCCCAGGTCGTGCGGCTTGCCCAGCAGCCCGACATCAAAGGCCCAGCGCGGGTGCATCACCGCCTGCAGGTAACGACGCATCGCTGCATTCGGGCCGCTCATGCCCGAGTGCGCATCCCGATAACGCGCGCCGGGCACCGGCATGTCGACGGTGAACACCAGGGTGGTCACACCGGCGGCCTTGGCGCGCTCCAGCGCATTTTTCATAAAGCCACGGTCTTTCAGCACATAAAGCTGAAACCACATCGGGCGGCTAATCGCCGGTGCGACTTCTTCAATCGGACAGACCGAAACGGTCGACAGGGTAAAGGGAATCCCCTTGTCTGCCGCTGCGCGCGCCGCCTGGACCTCGCCGCGACGCGCGTACATGCCGGTCAGGCCGACCGGCGACAGCGCCACCGGCATACTCAGCGTCTCGTCAAACAGGCGGGTTTCCAGGCTCAGTTCCGCCATGTCTTTCAACACCCGCTGGCGCAAGGCGATACCGGCCAGGTCGTCGACATTCTTCTTCAGCGTGTGCTCGGCGTAGGCGCCACCATCGATATAGTGAAACAGGAAGGGTGGCAACCGGCGCTGGGCGGCGGCACGGTAATCGGTCGAGGCAGAAATGATCATCACGGAGTTCCCATCGAATCTTCAACGGACGACGCCCCGGCAACCAGGCCGGGGCGACAACAGTAGGGTATCAGCCCGCCATCAGCGGGTCGCGAACACCCATTACATAGGCAGCAAAGAGCGCAATCAGACCGGTCATCAGCACGTAGTACAGCGTTGGCCAGACGGTACGACGCAAGGTCGTGCCCTCACGACCGAGCAAACCGACCGTGGCCGACGCCGCCACCACGTTGTGAATGGCAATCATGTTGCCGGCAGCGGCGCCAATCGCCTGCACCGATACGATAAGTGCAGTAGACAGGCCAAGGTTGCTGGCCACGCCAAACTGGAACTGGCTGAACATCATGTTGGATACTGTGTTGGAGCCAGCCAGGAAGGCACCCAGCGCACCGATGGTCGGCGCCAGCAACGGATAGATACCACCCACGCTGTCGGCCACATAGCGGGCCATCACGATCGGCATGCTTGGCAGCTCGGCGGCATTGACACCGGAGTTGATCAGGATACGTACCATCGGCACGGTAAACAGCAGCACAAAACCGGCACTGAGCAGCACACCAAAGGATTCACCGGTGGCCTTGCTCAACTCGCTCAGCTTCATGCGGTGCAGGAAGAAGGTCGCAATCACCACCATCACCAGAATGCCGCCCGGCAGATAGAGCGGCTGCACGCCAGCGCTGATGCCAGCCTCACCCAGGATGTCGGTGAAGTTAATCGCAACCGCCTTGAACGCAGCACTGACTTCAGGAAAGACTCGGCTGATCACCAGCAGCACACCCACCAGCAGATACGGCAGCCAGGCGCGGAAGCTGCTCATGGGGCGTGCGGTCAGCTCCTCCAGCTTCATCTCGACCGTCCCCATCCAGGCAGCCGGCCAGCTTTCACGCGGTGCAAAGTCCCACTGCCGCTTGGGCACCAGAAAGCCTGCGCGGGCGGCCGTGGTGACCACCGCCAGGCCGACCAGACCACCAATCAGCGACGGAAATTCCGGCCCCAGAAAGACACCGCCCAGCACATAGGGAATGGTCATGGAGACGCCGGCAAACAGGGCAAACGGCAGCACTTCGAATACCGCGCGCCAGCTCTTGTCCTGACCGAAAAAGCGCACCAGCATGATCACCATTACCAGCGGCATGGCCGTACCCACCAGCGCATGCACAATCGCCACCTGACTGGTGATCAGCTGCAGGTAGGCTTCCCAGCTGGAACCGGCGGCCGCCAGTTGCTCACCGATCACGGCATGATCCAGGCCGGTGTTCACACCCACGATAATCGGCGTACCCACTGCCCCGAACGACACCGGCGTGCTCTGCACCAGCATGCCCATCAGCACCGCCGCCATGGCCGGGAAGCCGATCGCCACCAGCAGCGGCGCGGCAATCGCAGCCGGGGTGCCGAAGCCGGAGGCACCTTCAATAAAGCAGCCGAACAGCCAGGCAATGATAATCGCCTGGATGCGGCGGTCAGGGCTGATGGTGGTGAAACCGGCGCGGATGGCGGTGATACCACCGGAGTGCTTGAGCGTGTTGAGCAGCAGAATGGCGCCGAAGATGATCCACAGAACGCCGACAGTGACCACCAGCCCCTGCAGGGTCGAGGCCAGCACCCGGTTGAAGCTCATATCCCAGACGAACAACGCGATACCGGCGCTGAGCAGGTATACCAGCGGCATGGCACGGCGTGCCGGCCAACGCAAACCGATCAACAAGATGCCCGCCAGCAGAATCGGGGCAAAGGCCATCAAGGCAAGAAAACCGGAAGACATGAAGCGCTCCTGTAGTTGTTATTGGCGATCGAGCACCAATTGGTAATACCAATTTACAAAAATGGATGCCCAGATTAAAAAAGCACCAGCAGCATGTCAAACCTGCGACTGTAGACTTTGGTATAGATGCTGATTCCGGGTTGAACGCACAGCGTCGGCCCGCTACCCTCTTTGCAGGATTGGTAAGACCAAAGGAACATAGCGTGGACATAGGCCAGATCAAACAGCGCAGACTGTCCGACAATATCGTCGAGCAGCTGGAAACCATGATTCTTGAGGGCACGCTGCAGCCGGGCCAACGCCTGCCCGCCGAGCGCGCGCTGGCCGAGCAGTTCGGCGTGTCGCGCCCGTCACTGCGCGAGGCGGTACAAAAGCTGGTCGCCAAGGGCCTGTTGATCAGCCGCCAGGGTGGCGGCAACTATGTCAGCGATTCGCTGGGCTCCAGCTTCAGCGACCCCTTGCTGAGCCTGATCGAAGGCCGCCCGGAGGCCCACAGAGACCTGCTGGAGTTTCGCCACACGCTGGAAGCCGACTGCGCCTACTACGCCGCGCTACGCGCCACCGAACTGGATCGCCAGCACCTGCAGGTGGCCTTTGATGCGCTGCAAGCGTGCTACGCCCGCGAGGGCAAGGCCTCACGGGCAGAAGAAGGCGCGGCTGACGCGCGCTTTCATCTGGCGATCGCCGAGGCCAGCCACAATCTGGTGCTGCTGCACACCATTCGCGGCCTGTTCGACCTGCTCAAACGTAACGTGGTCACCAATATCGGTGGCATGTACGCGCTGCGCAGCGAGACCCGACGCATGCTGGTTGAGCAGCATCAGGCGCTGTTCGACGCCATTATGCAGGGCCGCGCCGACGATGCCCGACACATCGCCAGTGAACACATCAGTTACGTACAGGACGTATTGGAAGAGCGCGAAGAGGAAAGCCGACGACTCGCTCGTGCCCAGCGGCGCGAGCGGCCGGTCAGTCGCTGAGCCAGTCGGCCAGCACCTCGCGGTTGTGCTCACCCAGCAGCGGCGGCGGGCGGCGATAATCGACCGGCGTACGTGACAAGCGAATCGGGTTGGCCACCAGATTTACCTCGCCGGCCAACGGGTGAGCCATGCGGATGCGCGTGCCCCGCGCCTGCACCTGGGGATCAGCAAACACCTGGTCAAGGTCGTTGATCGGCCCGCAGGGCACACCGGCCTGTTCCAGTGCGGCAATCCACTCGGCCGTCGTGCGAAACACCGTCACCTGGCGAATCAGCGGAATCAGCTCGGCACGATTGGCCACCCGCGCCGAGTTACTGGCAAAACGCGGATCAGTCGCCCACTCCGGATGCCCCGCCACCTCGCAGAACTTGCGGAACTGGCCATCGTTACCCACCGTCAGGATGAAGTCACCATCGGCGGTCGGGAAATCCTGATACGGGACGATGTTCGGATGAGCGTTGCCCAGCCGCTTTGGCGGCACGCCAGTGGTGAGATAGTTCAGCGCCTGGTTACCGAGACAGGCAATCTGCACATCCAGCAGCGCCAGATCGATGTACTGGCCCTGACCGCTTCGCTCACGTTCAGCCAGTGCGGCGAGAATGGCATTGCTGGCATACAGCCCGGTGAGGATATCGGTCAGCGCCACGCCGACCTTGACCGGCCCTGCCCCCTCTTCCCCATCGGACTTGCCGGTAATGCTCATCAGGCCGCCCATGGCCTGAATCATGAAGTCATAGCCCGCCCGCTTGGCATAGGGCCCGTGCTGACCGAAGCCGGTTACCGAGCAGTAGATCAAACGCGGATTGAGCGCCTGCAGGCTCTGGTAATCCAGCCCATAGGCCGCCAGCCCGCCAACCTTGAAGTTCTCGATCAGCACATCTGCGCGCTGCACCAGATCACGCACCTCCTGCTGCCCTTCGGGCTGAGTGAAGTCGATGGTGATCGAGCGCTTATTGCGGTTGGCTGACAGAAAGTACGCCGCCTCGGAAGTGTCACGCCCATCCGCGTCGCGCAGATACGGCGGCCCCCAGGCACGGGTATCGTCACCCGCCCCCGGCCGTTCGACCTTGACCACATCCGCCCCCAGATCCGCCAGCATCTGCCCGGCCCAGGGGCCAGCCAGCACACGGGAAAGATCAAGAACGCGTAAACCGGATAATGCACTCATGTCTTTAGCTCCAAGCTTCAAGCGGCAAGCTTCAAGCCACAAGCTGGCCGTGCGGGATACGAAGATAAGGGTACTAGCGGTACGCCAATGCAGCGTGAGGAGAACGCGACAAGCCGAACCAACTCAGAACGGCTTGTCGCTTGCAGCTGCCTTCAGTCGTTAGAAAAACGCCTGAAGGCCAGTCTGCGCACGGCCGAGGATCAGCGCGTGAACGTCGTGGGTACCTTCGTAGGTGTTAACCACTTCCAGGTTGACCACGTGACGGATCACACCGTACTCGTCGGAGATACCGTTGCCACCCAGCATGTCGCGGGCAACTCGGGCGATGTCCAGCGACTTGCCGCAGGAGTTGCGCTTCATGATCGAGGTGATTTCGACCGCAGCAGTGCCCTCATCCTTCATGCGGCCTAGGCGCAGGCAGCCTTGCAGCGCCAGGGTGATTTCGGTCTGCATGTCAGCCAGCTTCTTCTGTACCAGCTGAGTCTGCGCCAGCGGACGACCAAACTGCAGACGATCCAGAGTGTACTGACGGGCGGTGTGCCAGCAGAACTCGGCCGCACCCAGCGCGCCCCAGGAGATACCGTAACGGGCAGAGTTCAGACAGGTGAACGGACCTTTCAGACCGGTCACGTGCGGCAGCATGTTTTCTTCCGGAACGAACACATCTTCCATCACGATTTCACCGGTGATGGAGGTACGCAGGCCAACCTTGCCCTTGATCGCCGGCGCGCTCAGACCTTTCCAGCCTTTCTCCAGAATGAAGCCACGGATGACGTCGTCGTCGGTTTTTGCCCAGACCACAAACACGTCAGCAATGGGGCTGTTGGTGATCCACATCTTGGCGCCCTTGAGCAGGTAGCCACCTTCGGTGCTACGCGCGCGGGTAACCATGGAGCCCGGGTCGGAGCCGTGGTTCGGCTCGGTCAGACCGAAGCAGCCGATAAACTCGCCGCTGGCCAGCTTCGGCAGATATTTCTGCTTCTGCTCTTCACTGCCAAATTCGTTGATCGGCACCATCACCAGCGAGGACTGCACACTCATCATCGAGCGGTAGCCGGAGTCAACGCGCTCAACTTCACGCGCGATCAGGCCGTAGCAGACATAGTTCAGCCCGCTTCCGCCGTACTCGGTCGGAATGGTCGCACCCAGCAGGCCCAGCTCGCCCATTTCACGGAAGATTTCCGCGTCGGTCTGCTCGTTACGGAACGAGTTCAGCACCCGCGGCATGAGTTTGTCCTGGCAGTACTGGCGCGCGCTGTCACGCACCATGCGCTCTTCTTCAGTCAGTTGCTGATCCAGCAGCAGCGGATCTTCCCAGTTGAAACTTGCCTTGGATGCGGCCATGAGCACTCCGATATTCGATTTGTTGGGGGCAGGTTCCGACACGGAACCACAGGTTGTCAGCGACTCTACGCACAGAGAAACCAGCAAACAAGCGTCTTTTGCGCAGACACCTGTGCTAAATTGGAACTCCGACCAATTGCATAGCGACAAGCCGCGAGCTTCAAGCTGCAAGCAACCCCGGCTCAGCGCACGGACAGCTTGCCGCTTGATACTTATAGCTTATAGCTGCTCCGAAGGAGCCCGCCCCATGCGCCGCAAGATCCCTCCGACCCAGGCCCTGATCTGCTTCGAGTCGTCCGCTCGCCATGAGAGCTTCACCAAGGCTGCAGAGGAACTCGCGCTGACCCAAAGTGCAGTCTGTCGCCAGATCGCCAACCTGGAAGCGTTCCTTGATATTCAACTGTTTCGCCGCACCCGTCGGGGCGTGAAATTGACCGACGCTGGACAGATTTACAGCCGTCGCATCGCCAGCCGGCTGGATGCGGTCGAGCGCGACACCCTGTCGGTGATGGGCAATCAGGGCACCGCCACGCTGGAGTTGGCCCTGGTCCCCACCTTCGGCACCCAATGGCTGCTGCCACGGCTCAGTCACTTCCTCCGCCAGCATCCGCAGATCACGGTCAACCTGACCAACCGCACCCGCCCCTTCCTGTTTGCCGACACCGAGTTCGACGCCGCTATCTACTTCGGCGACGGCGACTGGTCGGGTACCCAGACGCACTACCTGATGCCCGAGGCGCCCATCCCCGTCTGCAGCCCGGCGCTGATCGCTCCCGCCCAAGAGCTGACGCCCGAGGACATCGCCCAGCTGCCTCTACTGCAGCAGACCACCCGCCCCTATGCCTGGCGCCAGTGGTTTGCCGCCGCCGACATGCGCGTCGAGCACGACCTCAACGGCACCCGGCTGGAGCTGTTCTCGATGCTCGCGCAAGCGGCCATGCACGGTATGGGCATCGCGCTGATTCCGCCCTTTCTGATTCGCCAGGAGCTGGCCGACGGCCGCCTGATCAGCCCCTGCCCGCGCAGCTTTGCAACCGACAACGGTTACTACCTGGTTATCCCCGAGCGCAAGGCGGAATCGGCTGCGCTGCTGGCGTTCCGTGACTGGATTCTGCAGCAGGCGCAGGCTTATCAAGCGGCAAGCCTCAAGATGTAAGTTACTAGCTGCAAGCGGCAAGCTTCAAGCTGCAAGCAGAACCGGATGGGCGGCGGCGTCCTGAGAGTGTCCGTAGCGTCGAGCAGCTATCTCCGTCTGAATAAACCCGCGCGATGGAGCCCCGCACGGGTTTTGCTTGCAGCTTGAAGCTTGCCGCTTGCAGCTAAAAAAAAGGGGCCCGAAGGCCCCTGAGCACACATGAAGCTTGTTGCGATTACTGGCGCACACCTTCCACCGTCAGGATCAGCTCGACGGTTTCCGAGGCAGGCCCCAGGTTGTAGTCGATGCCGAAGTCAGCCAGTTTGAGCGTGGTGGTGGCATCAAAGCCGGCGCGGTAGCCGCCCCAGGGGTCCTCACCTTCACCGATAAAATTGGCGTCCAGAACCACCGGCTTGGTTACCCCGTTCAGGGTCAGATCGCCAGTGACCTTGGCGCTATTGTCGCCAGTCACTTCGACACCGGTCGAGGTAAAGGTGGCCGTCGCATTCTCGGAGACATTGAGGAAGTCTTCGCCACGGATATGTTTGTCGCGCTCGGCGTGGTTGGTATCAACACTCTCGGTGTTGACGGTCACGTTGATCGCGCTGGCCTCGGGCTTGTCGGCATCCCAGCTGAAGGTGCCGTCAAAGTCGTTGAAACGGCCATACACCCAGCTATAGCCCAAGTGGCTGATCTTGAAGTTGATCGAGGCGTGCTGCCCCTGCTTGTCGATCTGATAATCGGCCGCCTGGGCCAGGCCGGCGGCCAACATCAGGCTGCCCAGGGTGGTCGCTGCAATCAGCTTTTTCATTTGCGGTTCTCCGTTGCGTTGGGCAGCCGCATGCCAAGCATGCGCCGCAGGGTATTGTCCTTATCGATGAAGTGGTGCTTTAGCGCACCCAGCGCGTGCACACCCGCCACGCCCAGCAGCCCCAGAGCCAACCAGTAGTGCACGGCACCTGCCCGCTGAGCCTGATCCGGCAGATTGCTGATCAGCGCCGGTACCTCAACCCAGCCAAACAGACTGACACCACGCCCCTTGGCCGTCGAGATCAGATAGCCGCTGATCACAATCAGCAGCATGGCGGCATACATCAGCCACTGCGCCCCGGCCGCCAGACGCCGCTCCCAGCGCTGGTGACTCGCCACATGCGCAGGCGACGGCGTCGCCGCGCGCCAGATCAGCCGCAGCACCAGCAGCGCCGCAAACACCAGGCCGATGCTTTTGTGCCAAAACGGCGCACTGGTGTAGTAGGGGCTGTAATAAGTCAGGCTGGTCATCCACAGACCGAGCGCAGTCAGGCCGATCACCGCCAGCGCCATTAGCCAGTGCAGGCTGCCGGTAACCAGACCAAATCTGTCGTTAGTGTTGCGCCACTGCATCATTACCTCACTGTCGATGGAGCGATAATCCCATCGGCTCAGTTCGATAAAAAGCGCAAAAATTGGTTCACACCAAACAGGTTTCTCGATATTTCACCCAGCGCAAACGCGCTACTTTCCGGCACAAAAAAACCTCCCGAAGGAGGTTTTCTGTCAGCGCAAGCCACCGCGCATCAGAAGAACAGACGCTTGAGCTCCTGCCCTGGATTACCGGCCCGCATAAAGGCCTCGCCAACCAGAAAGCCATAGACCTCATGCGCCAGCATCAGCTCGACGTCCGCCCGGTGCAAAATGCCGCTCTCGGTCACCAGGGTCTTCTCACGCGGGATCTGCGGCAGCAGCTCCAGCGTGGTATCCAGTGTCAGCTCGAAGGTATGCAGGTTGCGGTTGTTGATGCCGATCAGCGGCGTATCCAGCTTGAGACCGCGCTCCAGCTCGGCGCCGTCATGTACCTCCACCAGCACGTCCAATCCCTGCTGACGGGCAGTGGCGGCCAGCTCGTTCATCTGCCCATCATCCAGGCAGGCCGCGATCAGCAGCACGCAATCGGCGCCCAGCGCACGGGCCTCGACGATCTGATACGGGTCCACCATAAAGTCCTTGCGGATCACCGGCAATGCGCAGGCGGCGCGCGCCTGCTGCAGGTAATCGTCGTGCCCCTGAAAGAAGTCCACATCGGTCAGTACCGACAGGCAGGCTGCACCACCGGCTTCATAGCTGACGGCAATCTCGGCCGGATCAAAATGCTCACGCAGCACGCCCTTGCTCGGCGATGCCTTCTTGATCTCGGCAATCACGCCTGGGCGACGCGCTGCTGCAGCGTTCCGAAGGGCCTTGGCAAAGCCGCGGGTGGGCGGCGCAGCCGCTGCCAGCTGCTCCAGCTCGGCCAGACTGCGCTGCTTCAGTCGCTCAGCCACTTCCTCGTGCTTGCGCGCAACAATGGTCTGCAAGATGGTCGGCACGCTCATTGTGCTGCTTCCTCCCGGAATACCTCGGTAAAGGCGATGAGTTCGTTGAGTTTTTCCCGCGCCAGCCCGGAGTAAAGCGCATCGGAGGCAAGCTTCACGCCTTCGAGCAGGCTGGTGGCGTGATCCGCCGCGTACAGTGCCGCGCCAGCATTGAGAATGATGATATCGGCAGCCTTCTCGCCCGCCTCGGTTTCACGTTTGCCGAGCGCGTCGCGAATCAGCTTGAGCGAGGCAGTCGAGTCCTCGACTGTCAGGCCGATCAGCGAGCGACTCTTGATGCCCAGCTCTTCCGGGCTGACATCGTATTCGCGTACTTCACCGTCTTTCAGCTCGGCGATGTGGCTGGTCGCCGCCAGGCTCAGTTCGTCCAGGCCATCCTTGGAGTGCACCACCAGCACGTGCTCGCTACCGAGACGCTTGAGCACCTCGGCAATCGGCCGGCACAGCGCCTGGGTGAACACACCGATGACCTGATGCTTGACCCCGGCCGGGTTGGTCATCGGGCCGAGCATGTTGAAGAGGGTGCGCATACCCAGCTCGCGGCGCGGGCCGATGGCGTGCTGCATCGCGCCGTGATGAGCCGGGGCGAACATAAAGCCGACGCCGACGCTTTCCACACAGCGGGCAACCTGCTCGGGCGTCAGATTGAGGTTCACGCCTGCTGCCTCCAGCAGGTCGGCACTGCCGCTCTTGCCGGATACCGCCCGGTTGCCGTGCTTGGCGACCTTGCCGCCAGCAGCGGCTACCACCAGCGCTGCGGCGGTCGACACGTTAAAGATATTGGCGCCGTCACCGCCGGTGCCGCAGGTATCGACCAGCCGCTCGCCGCTGATCTGCACCCCGGAAGCCAGCTCGCGCATGACCATGGCCGCGCCGGTAATTTCGTCGAGGGTTTCACTCTTCATGCGCAGGGCAACCAGAAAGCCGCCAATCTGTGCGTCGGTGCACTGGCCGGTCATGATCTGGCGCATGACGTCCTGCATTTCCTCGGTGGACAGATCCAGTTGATCGACCACCTTGCCGAGGGCTGTCTTGATATCCATGCCGTCTCTCCTTGCTGATCAGCGGCGCAGGCCGCCCTGCTGCTTGAGGAAGTTTGCGAGCATCTCGTGCCCCTGTTCGGACAGGATCGACTCGGGATGGAACTGCACGCCCTCGATCATGTATTCGCGGTGGCGCACGCCCATGATTTCGTCAACGCTGCCGTCTTCATGCTGGGTCCAGGCGGTCAGCTCCAGGCAGTCGGGCAGCGTATCGCGGCTGACTACCAGCGAGTGGTAGCGGGTCACGGTCAGCGGGTTGTTCAGGCCGGCAAACACCCCCAAGCCTTCATGGTAGACCGGACTGGTCTTGCCGTGCATGACCTGACGGGCGCGCACCACATCACCGCCAAAGGCCTGACCGATACTCTGGTGGCCCAGGCAAATGCCGAGAATCGGCAGCTTGCCGGCAAAGTGCTTGAGCACCGGCACCGACACACCCGCCTCGTTGGGCGTGCACGGACCAGGTGAAACAACGATGCGCTCGGGATTGAGGGCTTCGATCTCGGCGACGGTCAGTTCGTCGTTGCGTACCACCTTGACGTCGGCACCCAGTTCACCAAGGTACTGCACCACGTTGTAGGTAAAGGAGTCGTAGTTATCGATCATCAGCAGCATGGCTTTTCTCCTTTACCGGGCCGATTGTTCAGCGAGGGCAATCGCACGGAACATGGCGCGACGCTTGTTGATGGTCTCTTCCCACTCCAGCGCGGGTACCGAGTCAGCCACAATGCCGCCACCAGCCTGTACGTGCAGTTCGCCATCCTTGATCACCGCGGTACGAATCGCGATGGCCGTGTCCATATTGCCGTTCCACGCCCAGTAACCGACCGCGCCGCCGTAGACGCCGCGCTTGACCGGCTCCAGCTCGTCGATGATCTCCATCGCGCGAATTTTCGGCGCGCCGGACAGGGTGCCCGCGGGCAGGATGGCGCGCAGCGCGTCCATTGCGGTCAGTTCCGGCTTGAGCTGGCCCTGTACGTTGGAGACGATGTGCATGACGTTGGAATAACGCTCGATGACCATCTTCTCGGTCACCTTGACCTTGCCGATCTCGGCCACACGACCAACATCGTTACGGCCTAGGTCGATCAGCATCAGGTGCTCGGCGATTTCCTTGGCGTCGGACAGCAGGTCCTGCTCCAGCGCCAGATCGGCTTCTTCGGTCGCGCCGCGCGGGCGGGTGCCGGCGATCGGACGTACCGTTACTTCACCCTCTTCGACACGGACCAGCACCTCCGGAGAGCTGCCCACCACGTGGAAGTCGCCGAAGTTGAAGAAGTACATGTAAGGCGTCGGGTTCTGGCTGCGCAGCGCCCGGTACAGATCAATCGGCTCGGCCTTGAAGTCGATGCTCATGCGCTGGGACGGCACCACCTGCATGCAGTCACCGGCAAGGATGTATTCCTTGATGGTGTCGACCGCCCGCTCGTAATCCTCACGGGTGAAACTGGCGCGGTACTCCAGGTCGGTGTCGACCGGCGCTGCCAGATCGATCAGCTTGCGCGCCGGGGTCGGCAGGCGCAGTTGCTCAAGCAGTTGGTCCAGTCGGGCATTGGCCTGTTCAAAGGCATCGTCGGCGCTGGGGTCGGCCAGCACGATGGCGTGCAGCTTGCCAGCCAGGTTATCGAATACGACAACCTCATCGGACACCATCAGCAGGATGTCGGGCGTGCCCAGCACGTCCGGATTGACGGTGGCCGCCAGACGCGGCTCAACATAGCGCACGCAGTCGTAACCAAAGTAGCCAACCAGCCCACCATTGAAGCGCGGCAGACCCGGAATGCTCGGCACCCGATAACGGGCCTTGAAGGTCTCGACGAAATCCAGCGGGTCGGCACATTCGTGACGCTCCTGCTCGACACCGTCGACCAGCACGGTGGCAGTATGGCCATCGACGCGCAGCACGGTGCGGGCCGGCAGGCCGATGATGGAATAACGGCCCCACTTCTCGCCGCCCTGTACCGACTCCAGCAGGTAGGAGTAGGCACCGTCGGCCAGTTTCAGATAGGTGGACAGCGGAGTTTCAAGATCTGCCAGCACCTCGCGTACAACGGGTACACGGTTGCAATCCTGGGCAGCCAGGCGAAGGAATTCGTCTCGGGTCATGATCAGCCTCAAAGGCAGGGTAAGTCATACGCAAACAGGGGTGCTCGCACACGAGGGCGAGCAGGGACAGTTCAGGTACGCCAACGCCAGCGGGCGAGCGCCTTGATAACTCTCATCAGTTTGCGGTTGCTGACAAACACGGCTGATCCATCACTGGAGGGGATACCCGAGCAAGCCTATATGAGCGCGTCAAGCGAATCAACCAGCAGGTCCGGGTTTTCCGTGGCGATCGATTGGCCATGATTGTAGCCATAGCTGACCGCGACCACCGGCACGCCCGCAGCTCTGGCGGCCAGCACATCGCTGCGCGAGTCGCCGACAAACAGCGCCTGGGCGGCACTCACCGCGGCTTGCTGCATGACCCAGTTGAGCGCGGCGGGGTCAGGCTTCTGCACGGGCAGCGTATCGCCGCCCACCAGCCAGCGAAAGTAACCGTCCAGCTGCTTGTCTGCCAGCAGCTCAGGCACAAAGCGACTCGGTTTGTTGGTGACCAGCGCCAGCGGCACCTGGTCCGCCTGCAACTGATCAAGCAAGGCGCGCACACCGGGGTAGACCGTGCTGCGCGAGTGATCGCCGGCGTAAGCCTCAAGAAACAGCGCCAGCGCCTGCTCGGTTGCCCCTTCATCTATATGCTCGTGCGCCATACCGCCCGCCAGCGCGCGACGCACCAGCACCCGCGCACCATTGCCGACCCAGTGACGCACCTGATCATCGCCAGCCGGATCTCGACCGAGCTGACGCAGCATGACATCGACGGCAGCAGCCAGGTCCGGCACAGAGTCGATCAGGGTGCCATCCAGATCGAACATCACCAGCTTTGGCAGTTCTCCAGCAAACAGATCGCGCAATAGCATCTCAGCGTTTTACCTGCGCCAGCTCCGCACGCATGCTGTCGATCACTGCCTTGTAGTCCGGTTTGTTGAAAATCGCCGAACCGGCAACAAAGGTATCGGCACCCGCTTCAGCGATAGCACGAATGTTCTGTTCGTTGACGCCACCGTCGATCTCCAGGCGAATATCACGACCGCTGGCGTCGATCAGCGCCCGCGCCTCGCGCAGCTTGTCGAGCGTGCCCGGGATGAACTTCTGGCCGCCAAAGCCCGGGTTGACGCTCATCAGCAGCACCATGTCGACTTTGTCCATCACGTACTTGAGCGCATCCAGCGAGGTTGCCGGGTTGAACACCAGACCGGCCTTGGCGCCGCCGTCCTTGATCAGCTGCAGCGAACGATCAATGTGCTCGGAGGCTTCCGGGTGGAAGGTGATGTAGCTGGCACCGGCCTCGAGAAAGTCGCCGATCAGACGATCCACCGGCTTGACCATCAGATGCACATCGATCGGTGCGGTAATGCCGTATTTGCGCAGCGCCGAGCAGACCATCGGGCCGATAGTCAGGTTGGGTACATAATGGTTATCCATGACATCGAAGTGCACGATATCGGCGCCGGCCGCCAGCACGCGGTCGACGTCTTCTCCGAGACGAGCAAAATCGGCAGACAGGATGGACGGCGCGATGGCGTAATCAGGCATGACAAACCTCGGTAAAAACGGACACGGAAAAGGTCGCCAGTGTACCGCATCCGCCGCTGTTATACTCGGCACAGACCCGAGCGCCGTATCGTCTACGGTCCAGCCGGATAACCTGCCAACCGCCCGACGGAACCTGCCCATGCGCCTGCCAGCCCTGATCGCGCTGCTCTGCCTCGCCAGCCACGCCGCCGCACAGGAACCATCTGCGCCAACACCGGACGCAGCGGCGGCCAGCGCGCCGAGCGAACGCGTCGACGCGCTGTCTCGCAACGTCCAGTATCGCAACGCACTGCAGCGCGAGATCCCGACCGACGAACAACGCCAGCTGGAGTTTAACGGCGAGTCTCTGTTTGGCCTGTTTCTGCCAGCGGCCCGACCTGAACCACTGGGCGGGGTACTGCTGATTGCCGGCTCCGGTGAGCACGCCGACTGGCCCGAGTTGATTGGTCCGGCGCGCCGCCAGCTGAGTGATGCCGGGTGGCACACGCTGGCTCTTACTCTGCCCGATGCACCGGACGGCCCGACCATCATCAGCCCGCCGATTGCCGACCCGGACAATCAGCCGCCAGGGGAAGCGCCCCCCGCCGCCGACCCGGCGCTGCTGGCCGGTAGCGAACCCGCTGATGCACCACCCGAGCCGCCCGTCAGCCTGGACTATGGCACCGCGGCCGGCGGCCTGATCAACGCCGCGCTGCAGGTACTGAAGGCTGAGGGCGCCGAGCAGATTACCCTGGTCGCCCGCCGCGACGCCGGCTACTGGGCGCTGCTGGCCACCGACAGCACCCCTGACGATCAACCACCGCAGGCAATGGTGCTGTACGAGGTGCGTCAGCCCGCTGCGGCCGAGCGCCCAAGCCTTGGCAGCCTGATGGAGGGGTGGGATAAGCCCATGCTCGAAATGCTCGACAGCAGCAGCGCCCTGGGCCAGGCGCACGCCGCAGCCCACCTGCGCATCGCCCGACGCGCCGGCCACAGCCGCTACCGACAACTGGATCTGGCACCGATTCAACGCTCGGCAGTGGCGCAGGAGATGATTGCCAAGCGGCTGCAGGGCTGGCTGGAAGCCAACTATCGGCCGGCCCAAGCCACGCCCGAAGCGAGCGAGGCGCCCTGAAGAACAGCCATCAAAAAGGGGGTTAGCGGAAGCCCTTGTGCCGACGCAGGAGCTCGTACGCCTCCTGAATCTGGCGGATACGCTCACCCGCATTGCCCTGCTCGGTACGACCCGCGCCGCGGGCGGCCAGCTTATCAGGGTGATGCAGACTGAGTTGTCGACGGTAGGCCCGCTTGATCACCTCCGGCGAGTCGTCCAGGTTAACCTTGAGCAGCGCCGCAGCGCGCTTCAGCGCGTCCTGCCGCGGGACGGCCGAGCGACTGCGCGGCGGCGCCTGCGTTCGCTGGTGGCGCTGGTGCATGCGCTGCTGCTCAGCCTGCCCCAGGCCCGCTTCGCCAGCCCAGACGAACAGCAGAGTGCGCACCTCCTCATTCAGCTGCCCCGAGACCACCGCCATGCGCCAGCTGCTGTCGAGCAGCTCGGCGGCGCGCGCCGGCTCGCGCTTGCGCAGAGCGCGCACCAGAGGGGCCAGATCACCGGCCGTCTTACCCTCGTTAAAGTCTCGCATGGCACGCAGTCGCGCCGCTTCATCCAGGCGATATTGCTGCATCAGATCACGCGCCAGCTGCAGATGCGCCTGACTGACGCGCCCACTGGCCTTGGCCAGGCGACCAAGACAGAGAAACAGCACGCGTTCAAAACCACTGTCACCCAGGCGCAGCTCGGCCAGACGGGCCGGCAGGTCTCGCCAGCGCCGCAAGCGCCAGTGACGGTCCAGCGCGTGTCCGACCACAGCGCCCAGCAGTGCACCGGGCAACGCGCCGCCCAGCCCCCCCACCAGCGCCCCCAATACCGTCACCGGCCAGAGCATGCTCAGACCCTCGCCTGCCGATCAGCGTCCGCCAGCCGCTCGGGTGTGCCGACGTCGATCCACGGGCCACGATAGTACTCGCCGCTGACCCGCCCCTGGTCCGCCGCCTGGCGCAACAACGGTGCTAGCGCAAAGGCCCCGTCGGGCTGGTCGACCAGCAGCGCCGGGTGCAACACCGCGATGCCGCTGTAGGTGAGGCCGCGCTGGTCGCTCGCAGGGTTACCGACCTCACCGTCGTGCAGCAGAAAGTCACCGTTCGGGTTGTGCGCGGGGTTGTCGATCAGCACCAGGTGGGCCAGCTTGCCGGGCGGCAGGCTCAGGTGGGCAAAATCAAACCGGGTCCAGACATCACCGTTGACCAGTACAAAAGGGCCATCGCCCAGTAACGGCAGCGCGCGACGGATGCCCCCACCGGTTTCCAGCGGTTCGCCCTCGGCGGACCAGCTGATCGCCACACCCAGCGCCGCACCGTCGCCAAAGAACGCTTCGATCTGCTCACCCAGCCAGGCGTGATTGATCACCAGTGACCGCAGGCCCGCGGCCGCCAGCGCCTCGATATGCCATTGCAGCAGCGGCTTGTCCGCCACCTTGAGCAGCGGTTTCGGGGTGTGCAGTGTCAGCGGACGCATGCGCTCGCCCTTGCCCGCCGCCAGGATCATCGCCTTCATGCCGCCGGCATCTCCAGGCTGTCCAGCAGCTCACTCAGCGGCTGCAGCCGCACATCCTCGGTACAGGCCTCACGCAGATAGCGGACAAAGCGCGGCGCGTCAGCCAGATAGTGCGGCTTGCCGTCACGGTGGCAGATGCGCGCAAAGATCCCCAGCACCTTGAGATGGCGCTGCACGCCCATCAGCCGGGCCTGATCCAGAAAGCTTTCCAGCTGCGCCGGCACCGGCAGAGCGGCAGCTGCTGCCTGCTGCCAATAGCGCGTCAACCATTGGCGCCGCTCGGCAGCCGACCAGCTGTAAAAGGCATCGGCAAACAGCGAGGTCACGTCGTAGCTGATCGGGCCGTAAAGCGCGTCCTGAAAGTCCAGCACACCGGGCTCGCCGTCCGCCACCATCAGGTTGCGCGGCATGTAGTCACGGTGCACATAGACCTGCGCCTCGCCCAGATTGCTGTCCAGCAGCAACTGCTGGAGGGCATCCCACAGGCGCTGCTCGTCGGGGCTAAACGCGCGCGCCAGCACCCGCGCAACATACCACTCGGGAAACAACGCCAGCTCACGGCGCAGCACCGCCTCATCATAATCAGGCAGCACACCGGGTCGACTGGCCTGCTGCCAGCGGATCAGACTGCCGATGGCGCCGGCGAACAGGCGCTCGCGCTCGGCGTCGCCGACGCCCTGTTGCAAGTACTGCAGATAGGTCTGGGCGCCCATGTCTTCGAGCAGCAGAAACCCCTGCTCCAGATCGTCGGCAAAGATACGCGGCACGCGCACACCCGCCGCCTGCAGCAAGCCGGTAATCCGCACAAAGGGCTCGCTGTTCTCGTGCGCCGGCGGCGCATCCATAATAATCAGGCTGCGCTCGCCCGCCTGCCAGCGAAAATAACGGCGAAAACTCGCATCGGCGCTGGCCGGTGCCAGCTCGCCCGCGGGCAAGTCGGCCCATTGCAGGGTCGCCGCTGCCTGGGGCAGCGCCCGGGTCAGCCATTGCTGCATCTGCTGCTGTCGTGAGTCCATCAATATCCCAATCTCGCCTATCGGTTGCCGTGCCAATTCGTACTCAGGCATCGCTCAATGCTTTATTATCCGTTATCTTGCTGCACTGACACAGCATGCAGATTGCATTCTCCTCGCACAAGGCGTCGCGAGCACGCACCGACTGGAAGCCCGGATAACGACATAATGGCCTACCGTACTCCACCCTTTCGCACTTCTTTTCCCATGTTGCTGGCCAGCTCCTTGCTGCTGGCCCAGCCACTGAGCGCTGTTGCCAATCAACAGGTACAGTGCCGCCCGTCCGGCAACAGCTGGGCTTGTGAACCCCTGCAGACCCGCGGCGAACTGCCGCCCCGGCCGCCGCGCCCGGCTCCAGCTCCTGCGCCGATCAGCGAGACCGTCGTAGCCGCAGCCGCTACCGGCGCCGGCCGCCCCACCGCCAGCACCGACTTCAGCCGCCTGGACTGGGTCCCGCGGGAACAGCTGAGTGCTGAGCAGCAGGCCGCCATTGCGCCCTACTGCGGCGGCGCCTATGTCGAACCGGAACGCACCGGCCGTGACGACCCGACACCGTTCGATCAACTGCCCGTCTACGCCTCGGCCGACAGCAGTCGCTTTGAGCAGGACAAGCAGACCGGCGTGCTACAAGGTGACGTTCTGCTGCGCCAGGGGCGCCTGCAGGCCCGCGCTGACCAGGCCAGTTTTGACCAGGCCAATGCCCAGGCCGTGCTGGAAGGCAACGTCCGCCTGCGCGACCAGGGCGTACTGGTGCTGGGCGACAGCGCATCCATGCGCATCGACAACGGCGAGACGCGTATCGACGGCGTCGAGTACGTCGTCCATGACGCCCGTGCCCGCGGCACCGCCAGCAAACTGATGCGCCGTGATGACGCCATCATCGTGATCAGCGAAGGCAGCTACACCACCTGCGAGCCGGGCCAGAACAGCTGGGCGCTGCACGGCGACGACATTGAGCTGGACCGCGAGAAAGGCTGGGGCGAAGCCCGTCACGTCACCCTGCGCGTCAAGGACGTGCCGGTGTTCTACACGCCGTATATATACTTCCCGATTGATGACCGTCGTCAGACCGGTCTGCTGCCGCCGAGTTTCAGTCACTCGACCGACAACGGCACCGAGATCGAAACGCCGTACTACATCAACATTGCGCCAAACTACGACGCCACCCTGTACCCGCGCTACCTCTCCGAGCGCGGCCTGCAGATGGAGGGCGACTTCCGCTACATGAAGCCGGACAACGAGGGCACGCTCACCGCCGCCTTCCTGGACGACAGCGAATATGGCAAAAACCGCTGGCTCTACGGCTGGCAGCACCAGGGCGGCCTGCAAAGCCGCTGGAGCACCGACGTCGAGTACGTCGACATCAGCGACCCCTTTTACTTCCAGGACCTGAACACCGCCCTGGAGGCCCGCTCAGACACCTATGTCAACCAGCGTGCCGGCGTCACCTACCGGGGTGACGGCTGGCGCTTCCGCGCTGGCGTGCATGCCTACGAGCTGGCCACCATCACCTCGCTGACGCCTTACGAGCGCCTGCCGCAGCTGCGCCTCGACGGCGCCAACTGGCTGGGCGATACCGGCCTGCGCTTCGGTTATGACCTGGAATACGCCTTCTTTGATCGCGACCTGGGCGACGGCTTCATCACCGGCCAGGACGGCATTCAGCTCGACAGCCTGGGCAACCCGATTCTGACCCCCGACGAAAACCTGACCGGCCTGCAACGCGCCACCGGTCACCGGGTCAGCATCAGCCCCAAACTCAGCTACCCCTGGCGCAACAGCTGGGCCTTTGTCACGCCCAGCGTGCGCACCCAGACCACCTACTACGACCTGGACTTCGACGCCCGCGCAGACGGCTTCAACTACGCCGATGCCAATACCACGCCGTCCAGCACCGTGCCGGTGGCCGCGCTGGATGCCGGCCTGTACTTCGACCGCCAGACCAGCTGGTTTGGCAAGGGCCTGCGTCAAACCCTGGAGCCGCGTGCCTTCTACCTGTACGCGCCGCACGAAGACCAGGACGAGCAGCCGCTGTTCGACACCAACCAGAACACCTTCAGCTACAACTCGCTGTTCCGCGACAACCGCTTCAGCGGCCGGGACCGCGTGGCCGATGCCAACCAGCTGTCGCTGGGCCTGACCAGCCGCGCGCTGGAGTCCAATGGCACCGAGCGTGCCCGCGCCAGCTTCGGCCAGGTTCTGTATTTCCGTGACCGCGAAGTCCAGATGCTGGACGCCAACGGCGTCGCGCGCAGCGCCGACACCTCTTCATCCTCCGCCTACGCCGCCGAGGTCATGTACCGGGTCAGCGACGCCTGGCGTGTCAACGGCGACATCATCTGGGATCCGGACGACAGCGGCAGCGACGCCGGCAGCGTCTTCGCTCATTACCAGCCCGAGCCACGCAAGGTGCTGAACATGGGCTATCGCTACCGCAACAACATCAACACCTACAACGCGCTGACCGGTACCTTCCAGCACGACCCCGACAGCCGTATCGACCAGTCCGACCTGTCGTTCATGTGGCCACTCAATCCGCAGTGGAGCCTGATCGGCCGCTGGCAGCACGACTTTGCCGACGATCGAACCCTCGAAGCCTTCGGTGGTCTGGAGTACGACAGCTGCTGCTGGAAACTGCGCGTGATCAACCGCTACTGGGTTGACTACAACGAGTTTGAATCGGTCGCCCGCGACGAATCCAACCGCGGCATTTTCCTGCAGGTGGTCCTCAAGGGCCTCGGCAGTGTCAGCGGCAACGAAGTACACAGCCTCCTCGACGAAGGCATTCCCGGTTACAGAGAGCGTGAAGATAATGCATTCTAAGTTTGTTACAGCCCTCAGCCTGTGTGCGGGCCTCCTGTTCAGCGCCACCAGCCAGGCGGCCGTCGAGCCCCTGGACCGGGTCGCCGCCATCGTCGACAACGACGTGGTCATGGCCAGCCAGGTCAATGAGCGGATGGCCTCGGTGCGCCAGCAACTGGCGCAGAACGGCGCTGAAGCGCCGGCCGAGAGCGAGCTGCGCAGCCAGGTACTCGACCGTCTGATCCTGGAAAGCATCCAGCTGCAGATGGGCGAACGCGCCGGCATGCAGATTGACGACGAATCGCTGAACCAAACCATGCAGCAGATCGCCGCCCGCAACGGTGCCACCCTGGAGCAGTTCCGCGCCGCGCTGGAGCGCGACGGCATCAGCTTTCAACAGGCCCGCGAGCAGATCCGCCGCGAGATGATCATCAACCGCGTACGTCAGCGCCGGGTCCGCGACAACATCCAGGTCAGCGATCAGGAAGTGCGCAACTTCCTCAACTCCGAGGTCGGCAAGTACCAGACTTCTGCTGATTTCCGCCTGGCGATGATCGTACTGCCGCTGGCAGAGAACGCCAGCCAGGCCGAGGTCGAGAAAGTCGGTCGCGCCGCCACCGATATCTACAACCAGCTGCAGCAGGGTGCGGACTTCAACACCCTGGCCGCCAGCCGTTCGGCCGGTGACACCGCGCTGGAAGGTGGCGAGCTGGGCTGGCGCAAGGCTGCCCAGCTGCCGGGCCCGTTTGCCTCAGCGGTCAACGCGCTGGAGATCGGCGGCATCACTCAGCCGATGCGCTCGCCGGCCGGCATCCACATTCTCAAGCTGCTGGACCGCCGTGGCGGTGAAGGTCAGATGATCGAGGAATTCCACGTTCGTCACATCCTGATCAAGCCGAGCGAAATTCGCACCGACGGCGAAGCCGCCCAACTGGCCCAGCGTATCTACGAGCGCATCCAGAATGGCGAATCCTTCGCCACCCTGGCCAAGTCCTACTCCGAGGATCCAGGCAGCGCGCTGAACGGCGGCGACCTGGACTGGGTGACACCGGACGCCATGACCCCGGAGTTCGGCGAGATGATCACCAGCACGCCGCTCAACACCCTCACCCAGCCGTTCCAGAGCCAGTTTGGCTGGCACATTCTGGAAGTGCTGGGGACTCGCGACGTCGACATGACCGACGAGATGCGTGAGCAGCAAGCTGCCAACCTGATCCGCAGCCGCAAGTACGAAGAAGAGCTGCAGACCTGGTTGCTGCAGATCCGCGACGAAGCCTACGTGGAGATCAAGAACGGGTGAGTCCGGCACGCCTGGCCATCACCGCCGGTGAACCGGCGGGTATCGGCCCCGACCTGTGCCTGATGCTGGCCCAGCAGCCAGCCAGCTGCGAGCGGGTGGTCATCGCCGATCCGCAGCTGCTGGAACAGCGCGGCGCCCAGCTGGGGCTACGCGTTGAGCTGCAGCCCTTTGACCCGGACGCGCTGCCGGCGGCCCAGGCCGCCGGCCAGCTCAGCGTGTTGCCCGTGTCCCTGGCAGCCGAATGCCGCCCGGGCGAGCTGAACCGCGCCAATGCAGCCTACGTACTGGACACCTTGCGCCTGGCCGGTGCCGGCGCGCTCAACGGCACCTTTGACGCCATTGTCACCGCACCGGTGCACAAGGGCATCATCAACGATGCCGGCGTGCCCTTTTCCGGGCATACCGAGTTCTTTGCCGAACAGACGGCCACCGAGCAGGTGGTGATGATGCTCGCCTGTCCCGGCCTGCGCGTTGCTCTGGCGACCACACACCTGCCCCTGCGACAGGTGGCCGACGCCATTACCGGGCCGCTGATCGAGCGCGTTATGCGCATTCTGCACACCGACCTGCTGAGCAAGTTCGGCATCGCCACGCCGCGCATCCTGGTCTGCGGCCTGAATCCGCACGCCGGTGAAGACGGGCACCTGGGGCGCGAAGAGCTGGACATCATCATCCCAGCACTGGAGCGCCTGCGCGCCGAAGGCATGCACCTGATCGGCCCGCTGCCCGCCGACACCCTGTTCACCCCCAAGCACCTGGAGCAGGCCGACGCCGTGCTGGCGATGTACCACGATCAAGGGCTGCCGGTGCTCAAACACAAGGGCTTTGGCAACGCCGTCAACATTACCCTGGGCCTGCCGATCATCCGCACATCCGTGGACCACGGCACGGCGCTTGACCTGGCCGGAACGGGTCAGGCCAACCCCGGCAGCCTGCAGGTTGCCCTCGATACCGCCATCCAGATGATCGCCGCCCGGAGGGCTGTATGAGTCAGTTTCCGCAACACAAGGCGCGCAAGCGCTTTGGCCAGAACTTCCTGCATGACGCCGGCGTCATCGACCGCATCGTCCGCTCGATTCGCCCGCGCGAAAGCGACCATCTGGTCGAGATCGGCCCCGGTCAGGGCGCCATTACCTCGGGTCTGCTGGCCAGTGGTGCACAGCTCGACGTGGTTGAGCTGGATAAGGACCTGCACCCGATACTGATGGGCCAGTTCGGTTTCCTTGAGCGCTTCCGTCTGCATAAGGGCGACGCCCTCAAGTTCAACTTCCGCGACCTCGCCACCCGGGGCGAGAAGCTGCGCGTGGTCGGCAACCTGCCCTACAACATTTCCACCCCGCTGATGTTCCACCTGCTGGCGCAATCGGACTGCATCGAAGACATGCACTTCATGCTGCAGAAGGAAGTGGTGCAGCGTCTGGCTGCCACCGCGGGCATGAACCATTACGGTCGTCTGGGCATCATGGTGCAGTACCACTGCCGCGTAGAACACCTGTTCGACGTTGGCCCCGGCGCCTTCAACCCGGCGCCCAAGGTCGACTCGGCCATCGTTCGCCTGGTGCCGCACGCCACCCTGCCGCATCCGGCTGACGACGCAGGCGTGCTGGAAGTGCTGGTACGCGACGCCTTCAACCAGCGCCGCAAGACCCTGCGCAATACCCTGAAGGCGCTGCTCACGGCTGAAGAGATCGAGGCCGAAGGCATCGACCCGGGCACCCGTCCCGAGCAGGTTGACCTGGCCGGCTTTGTCCGCCTGGCCAACCGCCTCACCCGCAAACAGGCGGCCAGCGCATGAGCGACTATGCCATCGCGGTGAATGTGCAGACCCGCTACCTGCCGGAACAGTCTGACCCGCAGAAAAAGCGCTTTGCCTTTGCCTACACTATCACCATCGCCAACCAGGGCTGTGTAGACGCCCAACTGCTGTACCGACACTGGCTGATTACCGATGGCAACAACAAGCAGCAACGGGTGGACGGCCCCGGTGTGGTCGGCGAACAACCCGTCATCGCCCCAGGCGCCAGCCACACGTACACCAGCGGCTGCCTGCTGGAGACGCCGGTGGGCACCATGGAAGGCAGTTACGACATGCGCGCCAGCGACGGGCACAGCTTCAGCGCCACCATCGCCCGCTTTCGCCTGGCCCAGCCACACGCACTGAATTGACGCTGCCTTATGACTACCTACGCCGTTGGCGACATTCAAGGCTGCCTGAAGCCCCTTCAATGCCTGCTTGCCGAGGTTGACTTCAACCCGTCAAAGGACGTGCTCTGGTCGGTTGGCGACATGGTCAATCGCGGCCCCGACTCGCTGGCGACCCTGCGCTATCTCAAGCAGCTGGACAGCGCCTGCATCGCCGTACTCGGCAACCATGACCTGCATCTGCTGGCCGCCAGCCGCAACGGCAGTCGCGTGCGCAAATCCGATACCCTCAAGCCGCTACTCAAGGCCGACGACCGCGACAGCCTGCTGGACTGGCTGCGCCGCAGGCCGCTGGCCCACTTCGATGCTGAACTCGGCTTTGTCATGACCCATGCCGGCATCCCGCCTATCTGGACCGTCAAGCAAACCCTTGAGCTGGCCGAGGAAGTGGAACGAGTGCTGCGTAGCGACAAGCGCCTGCCCGACTATCTGGACGAGATGTATGGCAACGAACCCTCACGCTGGAAGTCCAGCCTCAAGGGCATCGACCGTCTCCGCGCGATCACCAATTATCTGACCCGCATGCGCTTCTGCAAACCCGACGGCACCCTGGAATTCAAATCCAAGGAGGGGCTGGACACCACGCCCAAGGGCTTTGCTCCCTGGTTCCGCTATCCGCGCAAGGACCCGGACATTCAGATCCTCTTTGGCCATTGGGCCGCTATCGAAGGCCGCACAGGCACCCAGGGCATACACGCGCTGGATACCGGCTGCGTCTGGGGCAGCCGCATGACGCTGATGAACCTGGACACCCGCGAACTGCACCACTGCGACTGCGATCACTGACCCGGCGAGAACACCATGAGCGATTTCAAACGCATCGATCCGCGCACCGCCAGCCAGTTGCTGGACAGCAACGCCCAGCTGGTTGATATCCGCGACCCGCAGAGCTTCGACGTTGGCCACATTCCAGGCGCCATCCGCCTGGATAACGACAACCTCGCTGACTTCGTCGCCAATGCCGACCAACAGGCGCCCTTGATCGTCTGCTGCTACCACGGCAACTCCAGCCAGGGCGCCGCCGCCTACCTGGCCAGCATCGGCTTTGCCGAGGCCTACAGCCTGGATGGCGGTTTTGACCTGTGGCGGCAGACCTATCCGGAGCGAGTTAGCTGCGAGTAAGGTTTCAGCGCGTTGCTTTTAGCCTCAACATCGCGCCGCTGTCGACTCCGCCTTTCGCCTTTTACGGCGAGTTAAGGGGGGGCTGCTTGCCCAGCCCCCCTTAACAATCCCCCGGGGCACCCGGCTACGCGGCCCTTCGGGTTCGCTGCGTTGCTCGGGCTAACGGGGGCCGGCAGAACTCGTCGCTGCGCTCCTCAAACATGCTGCCGTCCTATTTCCCGTCAGCCCTGCGCTACTCGCCCGCGTAAACGGGACGAACCCCAGTGCACACTCGCCCACCCGATCCTCAACGAAGCACTGATCCTGCGTACTGCAGGACCGCGCGATGACAACAGCACTTGTGCGCAGCAACCAAAACCCATTCCACAACCCACATAAACAACTCGCCCCCAAGCCACGCCAGCCTCGCATTCACACTCCTGCAACAAAATTCCTGAGAAATCTTCTGTTGCACTGCGTATTTGCAACTATCCTGAGGTCAGGCGAATCAAGAAAGAGAACGTCGGTCTGCCGGCTTCCGATAAACACGGGAGCCTGCCGGATCCACCGTCCGACCAGTCACCGATTGGCCGCCCGGCGCCTCCGACAGACTCCTGACCATGCTCGCAGTTGCGTTTTGGGGGATCGCATCAGGACATGCCGTCGCCCGGTAAAGCGCGTCGTGCGGGCTGCTGCCCGGAAGCGCCAGACCTCATCCCGGGGGTCTGTACCTACCTGACTTGCGCCACAGGTGGGTGCGACCTCAGCTGCTGCGAGGTCGAGTCATGAGCATTTTCAGTCATTTTCAGAACCGCTTTGAAGCCACCCGGCAGGAAGAGTACAGCCTTCAGGAGTACCTGGAGCTGTGCAAAGCCGACCCGACCACTTACGCCACCGCCGCCGAACGCCTGCTGATGGCCATCGGCGAACCCGAACTGATCGACACCTCACTGGACTCGCGCCTGTCGCGGATTTTTTCCAACAAGATCATCAAGCGCTATCCGGCGTTCGCCGACTTTCACGGCATGGAGGACGCCATTGAGCACATTGTCTCCTTCTTCAAACACGCCGCGCAGGGCCTGGAGGAGCGCAAACAGATTCTCTACCTGCTGGGCCCGGTCGGTGGCGGCAAGTCCTCGCTGGCCGAAAAGCTCAAGGAGCTGATGCAACAGGTCCCCTTTTACGCCATCAAGGGCTCACCGGTATTCGAGTCGCCGCTGGGCTTGTTCAACGCCAGCGAAGACGGCGCCATTCTGGAAGAAGACTTCGGTATCCCGCAGCGCTACCTCAACAGCATCATGTCGCCGTGGGCGGTCAAGCGCCTGCACGAGTTCAACGGCGATATTTCCCAGTTCCGGGTGGTCAAGCTCTACCCCTCGGTGCTGCAGCAGATCGCCGTCGCCAAGACCGAACCCGGCGATGAGAACAACCAGGACATCTCCTCGCTGGTCGGCAAGGTGGATATTCGCAAGCTGGAAGAGTTTCCGCAGAACGACCCGGACGCCTACAGCTACTCCGGCGGTCTGTGCCGTGCCAACCAGGGTCTGCTGGAGTTTGTCGAAATGTTCAAGGCACCGATCAAGGTGCTGCATCCATTACTCACGGCCACCCAGGAAGGCAACTACAACAGCACCGAGGGCATGGGCGCGATCCCGTTCAACGGCGTGATCCTGGCCCACTCCAACGAGTCCGAATGGCACAGCTTTCGCAACAACAAGAACAACGAGGCGTTCATTGACCGCATTTACATCGTCAAGGTGCCCTATTGCCTGCGGGTCACCGACGAGATCCAGATCTACGAGAAGCTGCTGACCAACAGCTCGCTGGCGGCCGCCCACTGCGCGCCCGACACGCTGAAGATGCTGGCCCAGTTCACCGTCCTGTCACGCCTGAAAGAGCCGGAGAACTCCAACATCTACTCGAAGATGCGCATTTATGACGGCGAGAACCTGAAGGATACCGACCCCAAGGCCAAGTCGATCCAGGAGTATCGCGACACCGCAGGAGTCGACGAGGGCATGAACGGTCTGTCGACCCGGTTTGCCTTCAAGATCCTCTCCAAGGTATTCAACTTCGATACCACCGAGGTGGCTGCCAACCCGGTGCATCTGCTGTATGTGCTGGAGCAGCAGATCGAGCAGGAGCAGTTTCCAAGCGACGTCAGCGAACGCTATCTGCGCTTTCTCAAGGAATACCTGGCCACACGCTACGTCGAGTTTATCGGCAAGGAAATCCAGACCGCGTACCTAGAGTCCTACAGCGAGTATGGCCAGAACATCTTCGACCGTTACGTGCTGTACGCCGACTTCTGGATTCAGGATCAGGAATACCGCGACCCGGAAACCGGCGAGATCCTCAACCGCGCCTCGCTCAACGAGGAGCTGGAGAAGATCGAGAAGCCCGCCGGCATCAGCAACCCGAAGGACTTCCGCAACGAGATCGTCAATTTCGTACTGCGCGCGCGGGCCAACAACAACGGCAAGAACCCGAGCTGGTTGTCCTACGAAAAGCTGCGCGTGGTGATCGAGAAGAAAATGTTCTCCAACACCGAAGACCTGCTGCCGGTCATCAGCTTCAACGCCAAGGCCTCGACCGAAGACCAGAAGAAGCACAACGACTTCGTGCATCGCATGGTCGAGCGCGGCTACACCGAGAAGCAGGTGCGCCTGTTGTCGGAATGGTATCTGCGGGTGCGTAAAGCCCAGTGACGGCTGCGCCGTCGCTGGGCAGCTTCAAGCGGCAAGCTTCAAGCGGCAAGCTGGCCTGCGCCGCATTATGGCTTGAGGCTCACGAAGAGATCGGCAGCGCCAGCGCTTTTACTTGCAGCTTGAAGCTTGTCGCTTGCAGCTGCCTGAAAGGTGCTGGCCCGGAGGGCCTTGAATGAGCTACGTGATTGATCGTCGTCTGAACGGCAAGAACAAGAGCACCGTGAACCGTCAGCGGTTTCTGCGGCGCTACAAATCACATATCAAGAAGGCGGTCGAAGACGCCGTCGGGCGGCGCTCGATCACCGATATCGAGCACGGCGAAAGCATCAGCATCCCCAATCGCGATATCGACGAGCCCATCTTTCATCACGGCAAGGGCGGCCGCCAGACCCAGGTACACCCGGGCAACCGCGAGTTCGCCAGCGGCGACCGCATCGCTCGCCCAGAGGGCGGTGGCGGCGGCCAGGGTGGCAGCCAAGCCGGCAACAGCGGCGAGGGGATGGACGAATTTGTCTTTCAGATCACCCAGGACGAATTCCTCGACTTTATGTTCGAAGACCTCGCCCTGCCCAACCTGGTCAAGCGCCAGTTGACCGGTACCGATACCTTCAAGCCGGTGCGCGCGGGCATCAGCCAGCAGGGCAACCCCTCTCGCATCAACATCGTCCGCTCCATGCGCGCCGCCCAGGCCCGCCGCATCGCGTTGGGCGGCGGCAGCCGCAAGCGGCTGCGCGAGGCGCGCGCCGAACTCGAACAGCTCAGGCTTGATCACCCGGATGATCTCAGCGGTATCCAGCGCCTGCAGGAAGAGATTTCCGCGCTGCGCAATCGCATCGAGCGCATCCCCTTCCTCGACACCTTTGATCTGCGCTACAACCTGATCGTCAAGCAGCCCACGCCATCGTCCAAGGCAGTGATGTTCTGCCTGATGGATGTCTCCGGCTCCATGACCCAGGCCACCAAGGATCTGGCCAAACGCTTTTACATCCTGCTCTACCTGTTCCTGCGCCGTAACTACGAGCGCATCGACGTGGTGTTCATCCGTCACCACACCAGCGCCAAGGAGGTGGATGAGGAGGAGTTCTTCTACTCGCGCGAAACCGGCGGCACCATCGTCTCCAGCGCCTTGCGGCTGATGCAACAGATCATCGAGGACCGCTACCCGCCGGGCGAGTGGAACCTGTACTGCGCCCAGGCCTCCGACGGCGACAACTGGAACGACGACTCGCCGATCTGCCGCGATCTGCTGGTGCGCCAGATCATGCCGGCAATGCAGTACTACTGCTATGTAGAGATCACCCCGCGCGAGCACCAGACCCTGTGGCACGAGTATGAAGCGGTTGCAGAGCACTTTGCCGACAGCTTCGCCCAACAGCAGATCGTCGACGCCGGGGACATCTACCCGGTGTTTCGCAAGCTGTTCCAGAAGAGGATGGCGACATGAGCCGCACGCCTATTTCCACCGGTTCAGAGTGGACCTTCGAGCTGATCCGCGAGTACGACCAGGAGATTGGCCGGATTGCCCATGAGGTCTACGGCCTGGACACCTACCCCAATCAGATCGAGGTCATCACCGCCGAGCAGATGATGGATGCCTACGCTTCGGTCGGCATGCCGCTGGGCTATCACCACTGGTCCTACGGCAAGCATTTTCTCGCCACCGAAAAGGGCTACCGTCGCGGTCACATGGGCCTGGCCTACGAGATTGTCATCAACTCCGACCCCTGCATCGCCTACCTGATGGAAGAGAACACCATGTGCATGCAGGCACTTGTGATCGCCCACGCCAGTTACGGGCACAACTCCTTTTTCAAGGGCAACTACCTGTTCCGCAGCTGGACCGACGCCAGCGCCATCATCGATTACCTGGTGTTCGCCAAGCAGTACATCAGCGAGTGCGAGGAGCGCCACGGCATCGACGCCGTCGAGGATCTGCTCGACTCCTGCCACGCGCTGATGAATTACGGCGTTGACCGCTACAAACGCCCCTACCCGATCTCTGCTGCCGAGGAACGCCAGCGCCAGCGCGAGCGCGAAGAACACCTGCAGCGCCAGGTCAACGAGCTATGGCGCACCATTCCGGTCAACCCGCACTATCACACCGAGGCCGATGATGCAGTGCGCTACCCCTGCGAGCCGCAGGAAAACCTGCTGTATTTCATTGAGAAAAACGCGCCGCTGCTGGAGCCCTGGCAGCGCGAGGTCGTACGCATCGTGCGTAAGATCGCACAGTACTTCTACCCGCAGCGCCAGACCCAGGTGATGAACGAGGGCTGGGCTACCTTCTGGCACTACACCCTGCTCAATCACCTGTACGACGAGGGCAAGGTCACCGACGGTTTCATGATGGAGTTTCTGCAGTCACACACCAGCGTGGTCTATCAACCGCCGTTCGACAGCAACTGGTACAGCGGCATCAACCCCTACGCACTGGGCTTTGCCATGATGCAGGACATTCGCCGCATCTGCGAACACCCGACCGAGGAAGATCGCCGCTGGTTCCCCGACATTGCCGGCAGTGACTGGCTGGAAACGCTGAAGTTCGCCATGCGCACCTTCAAGGACGAGAGCTTTATCCTGCAGTACCTGTCGCCCAAGGTGATTCGCGACTTCAAACTGTTTGCCATCGTCGACGACGAAGCCGACGACCATTTGGAAGTCGCTGCCATTCACGACGACAGCGGCTATCGAGTCGTGCGCGAGTTGCTGGCAGCGCAATACAACCTCGGCAACCGCGAGCCCAATATCCAGGTCTGGTCGGTGGACCGCCGTGGCGACCGCTCGCTATCGCTGCGTCACCAACGACATCAGGGCAAGCCGCTGGGCGAGTCAACCAACGAGATGCTGCGCCACTTGCACCGGCTGTGGGGCTTCGATATCCACCTGCAGAGCCTCGACGGCAACCGCGTGATCAGCGAAGCCCACATTCCCCCACGCCCCGAGCCGGAGGAAGAGCGACTGCCCAAATTTGATCTGAATATACCGCCGATCTGACGGCGCAGAGCGCCGGCTGCAAGCTGCAAGCTGCAAGCTGCAAGCTGCAAGCCTGATCAGGATGAGTTCGGCCGCTAGGCCGCCAAGTGTTTCTCAAGATTCTGCTGCGATACGCAGCCAAAAGAAAACCCGCGCGACTCGACACCGCGCGGGTTTTGCTTGCAGCTTGCAGCTTGAAGCTTGAATCTACCCCCCTTTATCCAGAGATCGTGTCGATGCGTGAGAGTTACTCCACCTACCTGGTCGGCGGCGCCGTCCGCGACCAACTGCTCGGCCTGCCTGTCAGCGAACGCGACTGGGTTGTGGTAGGCGCTACGCCGGAGCAGTTGCAACAGGCGGGGTATAAGCCGGTCGGGCAGGACTTCCCGGTATTCCTGCATCCGCAAACCGGCGAGGAGTACGCGCTGGCCCGCACCGAGCGCAAGAGCGGGGTGGGTTACGGCGGGTTCGTCTTTCACACCAGCCCGGACGTCACCTTGGAAGAAGATCTGGTCCGCCGCGACCTGACGGTCAACGCCATGGCGCAGACCGAAGACGGGCAGATCATCGACCCCTATGGCGGACAGCAGGACCTGCAGGCAAAGACACTACGCCATGTCTCCCCCGCCTTTGCCGAAGACCCGCTGCGCGTACTGCGGGTAGCCCGCTTTGCAGCGCGCTACGCCCATCTGGGCTTCCGCGTGGCCGATGACACCATGGCGCTGATGCGCCAGCTGAGCGAGTCAGGAGAGCTCAGGGAGCTGACTGCCGAGCGCAGCTGGAAGGAAATCAGCCGTGCCCTGATGGAACCCAACCCGGATGTCTTCATCCAGGTGCTGCGTGACTGCGGCGCGCTGGCAGAGCTGCTGCCAGAGGTCGACGCGCTGTTTGGGGTGCCACAACCCGAAGCGCACCACCCGGAGATTGATACCGGCGTGCACGTGCTCCAGGTGCTGCAGATTGCGGCGAGAGAGCATCTGCCGCTGCCAGCCCGCTGGGCTTGCCTGCTGCACGATCTGGGCAAGGGGCTGACGCCACCGCAACATTGGCCGAAACACCACGGACACGAGACTGGCGGCCTGAAGGCTGTGAAAGCGGTCAACAAACGCTGCAAGGCGCCGCGCGACTGCCAAGAGCTGGCGTATCTGGCCTGCGAGTACCACACCCACTGCCATCGCGCACTGGAGCTGCGCCCGCAAACGCTGCTCAAACTGTTCAAGGCGCTGGATATTTACCGCCGAGCGGAGCGCTTCGAGCAGTTTCTGGCGGTATGCATCGCCGACGCGCAAGGTCGCACCGGGTTTGAGACTCGCCCCTACCCGCAGGCGGACTACCTGCGCGGCGCGGCAGGGGCCGCACGCGGCGTGGACATTCAACCGTTGCTGGAAAAGGGACTGCAGGGAGCAGACATGGGCCGCGCGCTGGAGCAGGCACGGCTAGAAGCGTTGAGTGACTACAAGGCCTCGCGCGGCTGATGGTCAGCCAGCAGATGCGCAGGCGTCAGCTCGCGATCACGCCAACTGAACGCCACCGGCCACAGTGACTGGCTGCCCTGCCAGTTAGCCCACAGCTGTTCAAACGTCTGCCCAGCGCCCGGCAACCGCTGCTGGGGCGCCAGCAGGGCCAGCGGCCAGAGCACAAAGGCATTGCGGGTGACCTCAGGGCGTGGCAGCACGATGCCGTCATGCACGCCGCTCAGATCGCCATAGCACAGCACGTCGATATCCAGGGTGATGCGGCCCGGCAACGGTGACTCACGGCGACCACACGCGGCTTCAATCGCCTTGAGCGCCGCGTTCAGGTCAGCCAGGTTCAGGTGCGTTTCTACCCCCACCACCATGTTGTAAAAACGCTTGCCCAGCACACCAACCGCATCACTCTCGAACAGCGGCGACAACTGCAGCTCACCGCACAGCTCGCTCAGTGCATCCAGCCCGCGCAGCAGGTGATATTCACGGCCGGTATTGCTGCCGATGCCCAGATAAACCCTGGTCACGCGGTTTTGACTCCCCGTTCGATGATTACGCCGACCCCGCCGGCAGCTGCCGGCACGGCGCCCGGTTTGGTTACCTGCAAGCGCAACCAGGGGATACCGAACTCGCGCATCAGCGTTGCTGCCAGCTCTTCGGCCAAGGCTTCTACCAGCAGATAGCGGCTCTGCTCGACAAATGCCTGCAGCCGCTCGCTGATGGCAGCGTAGTTGAGCGTATGCGCCAGCTCATCCTCGGCGGCCGCCGGGCGAATATTCCAGCCCATGTCGAGGTCGAAGACCAACTGCTGGGTGATGGTGCGTTCCCAGTCGTAGACACCGATCACCGTGTCCACCGCCAGCCCTCTGATAAAAACCTGATCCACAGCACGCTCCCGTGTCGACTACAATCAAACGTCATTTTGCCCGGGGCAGCTGCATGCATACCCACTTTCTATTCTGGCTGATCATCGCCTACCTGCTCGGCTCGGTCTCCTTCGCCGTGCTGATCAGCCGTGTGCGCCACCTGCCCGATCCGCGCAAGCTGGGCTCGGGCAACCCCGGCGCCAGCAACATGCTGCGCCTGGGCAACCGCTCCCTGGCGCTGGCCACCCTGGCTGGCGACCTGGGCAAAGGCGCGCTCGCAGTCGCGCTGGCCCGCTACGCCGAGCTGTCCAGCCTGCAGCAGGGCTGGGTCGGACTCGCCGCCGTATGCGGCCACATTCTGCCCATCTTCCATCGCCTGCAAGGCGGCAAAGGTGTCGCCACCGCCGCCGGTGTCACACTGATGCTCTGCTGGCCTGCCGCGCTGATCGCCGCCACGCTCTGGTTACTGACCTTCTACTGGCAACGCATCGCCTCGCTGGCGTCCCTGCTGGCGGCGCTGTCCTTGCCGCCGTCACTGGCATGGCTGGCACCCAGCCTGCTACTGCCGGTGACCTTGATGGTACTGTTGATCCTGCTGCGCCATCGCCTCAATATCGGCCGCCTGCTGGCGGGTGTAGAAAACCGCTTCAGGCCTTGACGGCAATCGGCGGCAACTGCTCCATCGGCCAGCGCGCGCGGGTTTCGATCCCGCCTTCGTCCTGCTGACCGGCCAGTAGCCGCTGGCAACCGGCATAGGCA
Source organism: Pseudomonas abyssi (assembly GCF_002307495.1). Taxonomy (GTDB): domain Bacteria; phylum Pseudomonadota; class Gammaproteobacteria; order Pseudomonadales; family Pseudomonadaceae; genus Halopseudomonas; species Halopseudomonas abyssi. The sequence continues at coordinate 43,086 of NZ_NTMR01000010.1, forward strand.
ATCATCGCGCCGTTGTCGGTGCAGTAGGCCGGCCGCGCGTAGTACACATTGCCCTTGAGTTCGGCGGTCATGCTTTCGAGCTGCTGACGCAGGCGACGGTTTGCACTCACGCCCCCCGCAATCACCAACCGCTTGAGGCCCGTCTGCTTGAGTGCCCGACGGCACTTGATGGTCAGCGTCTCGACCACCGCCGTCTCAAAGCCCAGGGCTACGTCAGCCAAGGTCTGAGCATCCGGTTCACCTTGCTCGGAACACGCCTGCCAGGCTGTCAGCACAGCGGTTTTCAAACCACTGAAACTGAAGGTCAAGCCTGGCCGGTCGGTCATCGGACGCGGAAAAACAAAGGCACCGGGACGGCCCTGCTCGGCCAGCCGGGCAATCTCCGGACCGCCGGGGTACGGCAACCCCATCAACTTGGCGGTTTTGTCGAATGCCTCGCCAGCAGCGTCGTCCAGCGATTCGCCCAGCAGCTCATACTCGCCAATGCCGTCAACCCGCACCAGTTGCGTATGACCACCGGAGACCAGCAGCGCAACAAAGGGGAAGGCCGGCGGCGTTTCTTCCAGCATCGGTGCCAGCAGATGCCCTTCCATGTGGTGTACGCCCAGCGCCGGCACACCCCAGGCGAAGGCCAGGGCTCGGGCGCAGGCGCCGCCGACCAGCAGCGCGCCGACCAGCCCCGGGCCGGCGGTGTAGGCGACAGCGTCCACCTCGCCCGGCTGCAGCCCGGCGTTGGCAAAGACCTCGCGCATCAGCGGCACCAGGCGCTTGACGTGATCACGCGAGGCCAGCTCGGGCACCACACCGCCGTACACACGGTGCAGATCGATCTGGCTGAACAACGCATCGGCCAGCAGGCCGCGCTCGCTGTCATACAGTGCGATACCGGTTTCATCGCAGGAGGTTTCAATACCCAAGACGCGCATGACTTAACCTGTGCCTCGTTTCACATCGATGTCATAAGCCGCGCATCATAATCAGCCCGGCGCCCACAGGCCAGTTTTTTGCCTTTATGGGCATCATAGCCTTTGCATTTATCCAATGAAGGCGGTAACATCCGCGTCCCTTGAAATGCAATCGCCGCAGGCCAACTGCCTGGGGCAAGATTACCAACGTTTGAGAAAGGTACGACATGCCTGCCGTCAAAGTTAAAGAGAACGAACCCTTCGACGTGGCCCTGCGTCGTTTCAAGCGCTCCTGCGAAAAAGCCGGTGTTCTGGCTGAAGTACGCCGTCGTGAGTTTTATGAAAAACCCACTACCGAGCGCAAGCGCAAGGCCGCTGCCGCTGTTAAGCGTCACGCCAAGAAAATCCAGCGCGAGCAACGTCGCCGCGAGCGTCTGTACTGAGTTCCACGCCTCAGTTCTGCCGGGCCTGATCGCAGGCCCACCGATAGTCAACAGGGCGTATCGCGCAGACTGATATTCGACTGGAACACGCATCTGTCCGGCCTTCCGCAAGGAACTGGCTGGATTTTTGCGTTTATGGCCCACTTGAGCGTCGCGCGCCTGCCAGGCCGCGCTGCCGCACAGGACAGACAGGTAGATGGCCGGACTTATTCCTCAGAGCTTCATTGACGACCTGCTCGCCCGTACCGACATTGTCGAGACGGTCGGCTCGCGCCTGAAACTGAAGAAGACCGGCAAGAACTACTCCGCCCTGTGCCCGTTCCATAACGAAAAGTCGCCCTCGTTCAGCGTCAGCCCGGACAAGCAGTTTTACTACTGCTTTGGCTGTGGCGCCGGCGGAAACGCGCTCGGCTTCGTGATGGACTTTGATCGCCTGGAGTTTCCCCAGGCGGTGGAAGAGCTTGCACGCCAGGCCGGCGTAGAGGTGCAGTACGAGGAGCGCAGCGACAAGCGCCAGGGCCCACGGGCGCCGCGCAAGGACAACCCGCTCTACGCCCTGCTTGAACAGGCCGCCGCCTATTACCGACAGCAACTGCGCCAGCACCCCCAGCGCCAGCGCGCTGTGGGCTACCTGAAGGGCCGAGGCCTGTCCGGTCAGATCGCCAAGCTGTATGACCTGGGCCTGGCACCTCCGGGCTGGGACAACCTGATGTCGCACCTCAGCCGCGACACCAGCGAGCAAAAGGCGCTGATCGAAGCCGGCCTGGTGGTCGAGAATCCGGATAGCGGCAAGCGCTACGACCGCTTCCGCGATCGCATCATGTTTCCGATCCGCGACAGCCGCGGCCGCGTCATCGGCTTTGGTGGCCGGGTACTGGGTGACGAAAAACCCAAGTACCTGAACTCCCCCGAGACCCCGGTCTTTCACAAGGGCCAGGAGCTGTACGGGCTGTATGAGGCCAAGCAGCAGAACCGCCAGCTTGAGGAAATCCTGGTAGTCGAAGGCTACATGGACGTCATCGCCCTGGCACAACACGGCGTCACCAATGCCGTCGCCACCCTGGGCACCGCCACCAGCGAAGACCATCTGAAGCGACTGTTCCGCCTGGTACACAGCGTGGTGTTCTGTTTCGACGGCGACCGCGCCGGCCGCCAAGCAGCCTGGCGCGCACTGAACGCAGCACTGCCAGTACTGGAAGACGGCCGCCACGTGCGCTTTCTGTTCCTGCCCGACGGACAGGACCCGGACAGCATGATTCGCGAGGAAGGCACGGAAGCTTTCCGGCGCCGCCTCAGTCGCGACGCCCAACCGCTGACCGACTACCTGTTTCGACACCTGGCCGAGGAAGCCGGGGCCGACAGCCTAGAAGGCAAGGCACATATGGCCGCTCTGGCGCTGCCACTGATCGAGCAGGTGCCAGGCAGCCTGTTGCGCCGCCTGCTGCGCCAGTCGCTGCAGCAGCAGACCGGCGTCGATCTGGATGAGGTCGTACCCGCCAGCCTGCCGGATGAAACACCGGCCGCACCAGAGCACGGCCCCAGCTACGACGACCTGCCCGCCGGCGCCTGGGATGACTGGAGCGAACGCGAGGCACCAGACCAGGACTACTACCTGCCCGAAGGCATGGACAGCCCGCCACCGCCACAGCAGGGCAAAGGCAAGAACAAGGACTGGGGTGAAGGCCGTCAGAAATGGCGCAAAGACCGTCCGCGCGACGCCCGTCCGGCAGGCCACAAGGGACCACGACGCGCGGTCGACAGTCCACTACTGCAGGCAGTGCGCACCCTGCTGCACCACCCGCACCTGGCGGCGCATGTGCAGCAGGCCAATCAGCTGGCAGACGAGAACGAAGATGAAGCGCGGCTATTGGTCGCACTGATCGAGGCGGCGCAGAAACAGCCGGGGCTGACTACAATTGAGCTACTGGCACGCTGGCATGGCACCGCCCTCGGCGAGCAGCTCAACCGCCTGGCTGAACAGGAGTGGCTGCTGAATATTCCCAGCGCCAACCTTGAACAACAGTTTTTCGACACCATAAACAAGTTATCCGCTCGTCAATCCGAGCGTCGCATCGAACAGCTCCTCGACAAATCGGTCAAAGAACCACTCTCCAGCGAGGAGAAGCAACAGCTACGGGACCTTCTGAATAGCCGCAACATGGCGAAAGGCGACAGCTGACAGCCTCTTCAAGTGGCGTCGGCAGCTGAAATCAGGGTATAATCCGCAGCTCACTTTTTTGCACACCAAGGCATCCACAAGGGTTGTTATGTCCGGAAAAGCGCAACAGCAATCCCGTCTCAAAGAGCTCATCGCACGTGGTCGCGAACAGGGCTATCTGACCTATGCGGAGGTCAACGATCACCTGCCCGAGGATATCTCCGATCCGGAGCAGGTGGAAGACATTATCCGCATGATCAACGACATGGGCATCACGGTGTTCGAAGCAGCACCTGACGCCGACGCGCTGTTGCTGGCTGACAACGACGCCGACGAAGCCGCTGCCGAAGAGGCTGCCGCTGCCCTCGCTGCCGTTGAAACCGACATTGGTCGTACTACCGACCCGGTGCGCATGTACATGCGCGAAATGGGTACCGTCGAACTGCTGACCCGCGAAGGCGAGATCGAAATCGCCAAGCGTATCGAGGAAGGCATTCGCGAGGTCATGGCGGCCATTTCGATGTTCCCCGGCACCGTTGACGGCATCCTCGCCGACTACGCTCGCGTAGTCGAAGAAGGTGGCCGCCTGTCCGACATCTTCAGCGGTTACATCGACCCTGATGACGACGGCATGTCCGGCACCGACAACGCTGACATTCCCGCCGCCAAGGCCAAGGACCAGAAAAAGTCTGAGGACGACGACGAGGAAGAAGATGACAGCGATGACGACAGCGATGATGACAACGAGGGCGACGGCGGTCCGGATCCGGAAGTAGCCCGTCTGCGCTTTGGCGCCATTGCAGAACAGCTGCAGAAGCTGCAAAAGGCACTGAAGAAGCATCCGCGCAACAACCCGAAGGTTGTCGCCGAGCAGGAGGCTCTGGCCACCCTGTTCATGCCGATCAAACTGATCCCCAAACAGTACGAAGCGCTGGTTACCCGCGTGCGTGGTGCCCAGGACCAGATTCGTCAGCAAGAACGCGCCATCATGCAGCTGTGCGTGCGTGACGCTCGCATGCCGCGCGCCGACTTCCTGCGCAGCTTCCCTGGCAACGAGATCAATGAAGGCTGGGTTGACGAGCTGCTGGCCGACAAGCCGCGTTACAGCGAAGGCCTCGAAGCGCTCAAGGGCGACATCCTGCGCGCCCAGAAGAAGCTGGCCGAGCTGGAAGAAGCCTCGCGCCTGACTATCTCCGAGATCAAGGACATCAACCGTCGCATGTCCATCGGCGAGGCCCGTGCCCGCCGCGCCAAGAAGGAAATGGTCGAGGCCAACCTGCGTCTGGTGATCTCCATCGCCAAGAAGTACACCAACCGTGGCCTGCAGTTCCTTGACCTGATCCAGGAAGGCAACATCGGTCTGATGAAGGCGGTGGACAAGTTCGAATACCGTCGCGGCTACAAGTTCTCGACCTATGCCACCTGGTGGATTCGTCAGGCGATCACCCGCTCCATCGCGGACCAAGCGCGCACCATCCGCATTCCGGTGCACATGATCGAGACGATCAACAAGCTCAACCGTATCTCCCGCCAGATGCTGCAGGAGATGGGTCGCGAGCCGACACCGGAAGAGCTGGGCGAGCGCATGGAAATGCCTGAGGACAAGATCCGCAAGGTATTGAAGATCGCCAAGGAACCGATCTCGATGGAAACCCCCATCGGTGATGATGAAGACTCGCATCTGGGCGACTTCATCGAAGACGGCACCATGGAGTCACCGATCGATTCGGCTACCGTGGAGAACCTCAAGGAAGCGACCCGCGACGTCCTGTCCGGCCTCACTGCCCGTGAAGCCAAGGTCCTGCGTATGCGCTTCGGCATCGACATGAACACCGACCACACGCTGGAAGAGGTTGGTAAACAGTTCGATGTTACCCGTGAGCGGATTCGTCAGATCGAAGCCAAGGCGCTGCGCAAGCTGCGCCATCCGACCCGCAGCGATCACCTGCGCAGCTTCCTCGACGAGTAAGCACGCAGTATGCGGTTACAACGCCCGGCCTTGAGCCGGGCGTTTTGTTTCTGCTTTCTGCTACAGTCGCACAGCCAATAACGATAAAACCGGCTTGTGAGCATCAGGATATGCAGCATCAGAACCATCTGTACGTCTGGGACGACCGCTTTCTCTACATCACAGCGGGCATGGCGTCAGACCTGACCCAGCGTCACACCGTGACACTGCTAATCGCCCTCGACGCGGCCGGCTTTGCGCTCGGCGACGCCAGCGGCCGACGTCAGCGCTATCAGGCCGCACTGGTCGCCCGGCAAACCTCGCGCTCGCTGGAGACCCCCGACTCCGGCTTGCTGTCGCTGAACTACGACCCGCAAAGCTATGAATTTCACGCCCTGTCGCACTTTCTTGGCAAGCAGCCGGTCAAGCCGGTGATCCTGCAGCCCGGTAGCCTGCAAGAAGATGAGTTGCGCCGAATCGGCCAAGGCACCTGCAGCCGCGACCTGCTGTTCCGTCTGACCACCCGCATGCCCAGGGCTATCAGCGGCTACCAGCCCATCAACCTGAACATGGACATCCGTGCGCTGCATATTGCCCAGAAGATCAAGCGCGAATTGCCGCTGACCAGCACCGTAGCCGAGCTGGCAGACGAAGTCGGCCTGTCTGCCGACCGCCTCTCTCACCTGTTCTACGAAAAGCTGGGGCTGTCGATCAAAAGCTACATCCTCTGGGCGCGCATGCGCCGGGCAGTCGAGTTGATCGCCCAGGGCGAGAGCCTGTCCGCCGTGGCCTACGACGTCGGCTTTGCCGACTCCGCGCACCTGACCCGCACCATCAAACAGTTCTTTGGCCTGACGCCTTCCTACGTCGCCAAGTCTGTGCAGGTGCACATGCTGTGACGGCTGCGCGCCTCAACTACCCTCGTCTGCCATCCTTTGCCCCGGCAAATAGCCGCTGCGTTCAAGTCCCGCGCCAGTAACTGCCCTAGTCTGGTGCGCAGGCATCTGCCTGAACCAATAAAAACAAGAGGACGTGACTATGCAGTACACCCGACCGGCCTGCCTATTGGCGGCCGCCCTGCTTGTGTCTGGCTGCAAGATTGGAGGGAGTGGCGGAGGCAGTGACAACGACACCAGCCCGTCGTACAGCGCCACCATCGAACGCACCACCTATGGCATCCCACACATCAGCGCCGACACCATTGGCGGCGCCGGCTACGGCCATGGCTACGCGATTGCCGAAGACAACCTCTGCGTACTGGCCGACGCCTATGTGACCTTCAATGGCGAGCGCTCGCGCTATTTCGGACCAGACGAACAGGCTGCCATCATGGGCACCTTCGGCACACCGACCAACCTGGAAGCCGACTTTTTCTTCCGTTTCTTGCTCGACGAGCAGCTGGACAACTTCACCACCGCGCAACCCGACGATCTACTCGAGCTGAGCGCAGGCTTTGCCGCCGGCTACAGCCGTTACGTCGAGGAGATTCAGGACGGACAACACCCCGACCGTCATCTGGATTGCCGCAACGCCGAGTGGCTGACCACCATCACCGAAGCCGACGTACTGCGCCGCCTGGTAGCGCTCAACCTGGCCGCCAGCAGCGCCAACTGGGTGGAAGAAATCGCCGCCGCCCAGCCGCCGTCCGCCAACGCTCGCATGCTGCGCAGCCTGCCCAGCGAGGAGCCGGAAATCGATTCGGACCGCTTCCTGCTTGGCCGCGAAGCCGGTATCGGCAGCAACACCTTTGCCTTTGGCGCAGACGCCACCGAGTCTGGCGGCGGCCTGCTGTTTGCCAACCCGCACTGGTATCTGCTGGGCGTTGACCGCTTCTATCAGGTACACATGACCGTGCCCGGCGTCATGGACATTTCCGGCGCCGCCATCATGGGCGCGCCCATGGTACTGATGGGCTTCAACGACAACGTTGCCTGGGCACACACCGTATCGACCGCTCGGCGCTTTACGCTGTACCAGCTGCAACTGGTAAGCGGCGATCCGACCAGCTACGTGCAGGACGGCCAGAACGTTGCCATGACACCGGTGGAAATCACCGTGCAGGTGCGGCAGGGTGACGGCAACCTGCAACCGGTCACACGCACGATGTACCGCTCCGAGTACGGCCCCATGATCAACCTGAGCGGACTGGGTCTGCCCGCCTGGGGCAATCAGGTCGCCTATACCCTGCGTGACGCCAATCTGGAAAACACTCGCGCCTTCCAGAACTTCTTCGCCTGGGACCAGGCCGAGTCGCTGGACGACTTCTACAACATTACCCGCGAGTACGTTGGCATTCCCTGGGTCAATACCACGGCCATTGGTCGCGGCGACCCGCGTGCGCTGTATTCGGATATCACCGTGGTACCCAACGTACCGGACAGCATGCTGGCTACCTGCCTGGTGCCCGGCGCGGGTGAGGCGGTCATGGCAGTGGCACCTGGACTGCCCCTGCTGGACGGCAGCCGCGCTGCATGCGACTGGCAAACCGATGCAGACGCGGCACAGCCCGGCGCCTTCGGCCCCGGTAACCTGCCCAGCCTGTTCAGCCGCGACTACGTCGCCAACATGAACGACAGCTACTGGCTCAGCAACCCGGAGAATCCGCTGACCGGCTACGCCGGCATCATCGGCCGCGAGGATTACGAGCAGAGCCTGCGTACCCGCATGGGCCACACCCTGGTGCGTGACCGCCTGAACGCCAGCGACGGCCTGAACGGGTTCCTGGCCTCCAGCGACAACCTGCGCGAGATCGTGCTCAACAGCCGGGTCTACAGCGCCGAACGCCTGAAGGACAGCGTGCTTGGCGTGGTGTGTGATGCCAATGGTCCAGAGCGTGAACAACAGGCTTGCCAGATCCTCGGCAGCTGGAACGATACCGGTAACCTCGACACCGTGGGCGCCCACATCTGGACTGCGCTGTGGAATCGCATTGAAGACCTCGACCTGTACGCCACTGCGTTTGACGCCGACGATCCGGTCAACACGCCGGACGGCCTGAGTGCCGACAGCAGCCTGCATGATCAGCTCAAGGTCGCCTTCACCGAGACCCTGGCCGATCTTGAGAACCGCAACATTGCGCTCAACGCGTCGCTGCGCGAGGTGCAGTTCTACCTCAAGCCCGGCGAGCAGATCCCGCAGTATGGCGGCGAAGGCAACGAGGGGTACTTCACCGTGCTGCGCAACTCCTACATGCACATTGTGGAGTTTCCGGACGGCGAGCCGGTCAGGGCCTTCACCCTGCTGAGCCACTCCCAGTCCACCGATCCCACCAGTCCGTACTACGCGGACTACACCCAGGCCTATTCCGACAAGCAGTGGCTGGCCTTCCCCTACACCGCCGAGGATATCGCTGCCAATCTGGAGAGCAGCATCCAGATCAGCGAGTAACCCACCCTGCGACCGGATGCAGTGCCATGCGCTGCATCCGGCGCGCCCTGCGGCATTGCTGCTGGGCATCGCCCCTTGCATCGGACTAAACTGGCACAATACTATCGTCACGCCATGGATGCAGGGTGTTGTCTTGATGAAAGCCGCCACAGGGAGTATTGCTGCTCTGGCAATCATTGGCGCAGGGTGTCAAACCGCTGTCGCCGCGCCACTCAAGGATGTACCTGTCTCTCAGGTCGGCATGCTGCTGCTCTCGTGCGCACTGCTGCTGGCCGCGCACGGCCTGAACCAGCTGCGTCGCCGGGCCCAGCGACGCCACAAGGCCACCCTGGCCCTGCTTGACCACCAGCAACACCGCTATCGCAGCCTGGTCGAGAATCTGCATGTCGTGAGCTGGGAAATGACCTACCCCTCACTGCGCTTCACCTACGTTTCCCCCCATGCAGCCGACCTGCTGGGCCTCCCCATCAGTGACTGGCTAGCACCGGGTTTTTTGCTTGCACGCTTGCACCCCCGCGACAGCGTGCGGGTACAGGAGCAGCTCAGGCAGCAGGCTGATGGTGGCCAGGGGCGCAGTTTCGACTTTAGGCTACAGCACCCCTGCGGCAAGGCCACCTGGGTACGCGCCGTGATCAACAGTGTCAGCGCTGAGCAATACGAAGCGGTCGCCCTGCAGGGGCTGCTGATCGATATTCAGGAGCAAAAGCTGATTGAGCAGGCGCTACGCACCTCGCAGCAGAAGTTTGCCTCGGTGTTTCACAATTGCCCCGACGTCATTGTGCTGGCGAGCGCTGACGACGGACGGCTGCTGTCGGTCAACAACACCTTTGAGGATCAGTTTGGCATTCCTGCCGCAGCCGCCCTCGGCCGAACCGCCACCGAGCTAACCATCTGGGCCGACCCCAGCTCCGGCCCCGCGCTGCTCAAGCGCCTGAATACCCAGGCTGAAAGCAACGTGGAGGTTCAGTTCCGCCGCCCCGACGACAGCCAGTTCACCGGCTTGCTGTCCTCCCGTGCGGTGACGCTGGAGGAGCGCGCCATCCTGATGGTCGTGATTCGCGACATCTCCGCGCTCAAGGTCACCCAGGAACAACTGCGCCTGTCGGAACAGAAGTTCTCCCGAGCCTTTCACGCCTCTCCCGACGGCTTGCTGATTACCCGCGCCAGCGACGGCATGCTGCTCGACGTCAACGACGGTTTCACGCAAATCACCGGCTACAGCCGGCAGCAGGCGGTCGGCAACACTACCCTGGCACTGCACCTGTGGAGCATCGCCGAGGACCGTGACCGCATGATCGAGACACTGCAGCGCGAAGGTCGCGTACGCAACATGCTGTCTCGGGTAACCAATGCCAACGGCGAGGTGCGCCAGGTCGAAATCAGCACCGAAGCGATCAACGTTGATAATCAGGACTGCATGCTGAGCATCGCTCGCGATGTCACCGAGCGCATCGCCATGGAACGCTCACTGCGGCAGGCCGCTACCGTCTTCGAGAACACCAATGAAGGTGTGCTGATTACCGATGCCAACAGCCATGTGGTTGCTGTCAACCAGGCGTTCACCCGCATTACCGGCTACCCCGAGAGCCTGCTGGTCGGCAAGCCCTTGGGCTTTCTGAGCAGCCAGACGGAAGATCGACACATCCTGGAACAGGCCTCCGCCGCCCTGGCCGAGCACGGACAATGGCAGGGCGAAACATGGAACCGCCGAGCCAACGGCGACCTGTATGCCGCCTGGATCAACATCAGCCAGGTGCTCAATGTCGACGGCAGCCTCAACCACCTGGTCGCGGTATTCAGCGATATCACGCCACTCAAGCAGACCCAGGCCAGACTGGATCACCAGGCCCACCACGACCCGCTCACCGGACTGCCCAACCGTATCCTGTTCGAAACACGGTTGCGCGATGCGCTGCACACCAGTCAGCTCAACCCGCAGCCAGATCTGATCGGCGCGCTGTTGTTCATCGACCTTGATCGCTTCAAGCAGATCAATGACAGTCTTGGCCACTCGGTTGGCGACAGCCTGCTGCAGTCGGTCAGCAAGCGGCTGTGTTCGGTCCTGCGTGAGGTCGACACCGTAGCCAGACATGGCGGCGACGAATTCATCGTGCTGTTACCCGGCCTGCACAGCGACGGCGACGCCGCTGCGGTGGCCGACAAGCTGCTGGCCTTGTTCCGCCGCTCGTTTATTTGCGCCGGCCACGAATTCTTTGTCAGCGCCAGCATCGGCATCAGCCTGTTCCCGCGTAACGCCGAGGATGTAGACAGCCTGATCAAGCACGCCGACGCCGCCATGTACCGGGCCAAGAATCAGGGCCGCAACCGCTATGCCTTTTACACCAGCGACCTGACCGTCAGCGCCCAGCATCGCATGGAGATGGAAAACGACATGCGCCGCGGATTGGAGCGCAACGAATTTATCCTGTACTACCAGCCCAAGCAGGATCTGGCCTCCGGCCACCTCAACGGTGTCGAGGCACTGGTGCGCTGGCAGCACCCGCAGCGCGGGCTGGTTGACCCTGACCAGTTCATTCCGCTGGCGGAGGAAACCGGGCTGATTGTCGACCTGGGCCGCCGCATCATCGACCTCACCTGCGCCCAGATCGCCGCCTGGCGCCAGGCGGGCCTGGCACTGCCGCGCGTCGCCATCAACGTCTCCGGGGTACAACTGGTCGGCACCCAACTGGTCACCGACCTGCGGCACGCCCTGAGTGAACACCAGGTTCCAGCCAAGCTGCTGGAGCTGGAGATTACCGAAGACTTTGTGATGAACCAGAACCGCGAAGCCATTCATCTGCTTGAGTTGTTCCGCGATATGAACATTCAGCTGGCCATCGACGACTTTGGCACCGGTTACTCCTCGCTGGCCTACCTCAAGGAACTGCCGCTGGACACCCTGAAGATCGACCGCAGCTTTGTCTCCGGCCTGCCCGGCAGCCACCACGACGCCGCCATCAGCCAGACCATTATCGTGCTGGCGCACAACCTGGGCATGAACGTCGTCGCCGAAGGCGTAGAAACGCCGGAGCAGCGGCAGCTGTTGCTGGAGCAAGGCTGCGACAGCGTGCAGGGCTACCTCATCAGCTCGCCACTGCCACCCGCCCAATTCGCCGCCGCCTTCCTCAAGGCAATGCCTAGTCACCAGAGCTCGCACCCCGTATAATCCACGGCGTTATAAAAGCAAGGGCCTATAGCTCAGTTGGTTAGAGCAGGCGACTCATAATCGCTTGGTCCCAGGTTCAAGTCCTGGTGGGCCCACCATGCTTCCCTCCCTCGGCAGTTCTGCCCCATCGTCTCAGCCAGCGTCTATGCTATACAGAGCGACTCCCAACGCCAGCCGTCGCAGCAGGAGAGCCTTGTGAAATACGCGCGCCTGTGTGCAGCCCTGTTAGCGCTGACACTTGCCCCAGCCGCCTTCGCCCAGCCATACCGCGTGGTGACCGAAGAGTGGGCACCCTACAACTTCCAGCGAAACGGCGAGATCGTCGGCATTGCCACCGACATTATCAGGGCCATCATGACGCGGACCGGCGACCGCTTTCCGCTGGTGATGCTGCCCAGCATGCGTGCCAGCCGAGAGCTGCAGCAGCGTCCTCATACCATCATGTTCTCGATGTTTCGCACCGCCGAGCGCGAGCCGCTGTACAAGTGGGTAGGGCCGCTGCTGAACGAGGCCATCTATCCTTACCAGAGGGCTGATGCAAAGCCCGTCAACTCCCTCGAGCAGCTGTATGCGGCGCCGCGCATCACCACCCGGCACGCCGGTCTGGTGCCGACCAGCCTCGAAGGCATGGGCTTTAGCAACCTCGACAAAAGCGCGGTTGGCACCCAACAGCTCTATCAGATGCTGCTGGCCGGGCGCACCGATATCATCGTGGGCGACACGGACATTGGCGTCGCGCATTACAGCAGACAGTTTGATATTGCGCCGGGCGCCCTGCGGCGCATCCCCATCCAGCTATTGCACGCGCCGCTCTATATCGCCTTCAGCCTGGACAGCGAAGACCGGGTGGTCGACGCCTGGAGCGCTGCGCTGGAGCGACTGCGCAGCGACGGCGAGCTGCAGCGTATCGTCGACCGTTACCAGCCTGCGGCCCAGGCTCCGGCCCCGACAGACTGAACACAGCCGCCTCAGGCAGCACGCAGCCAGCGGGCCAGGCCAATCACCGCCTGCTCCGCGGATCTGCTGACACCGGCCCAACTGCACGCCAGCATCAGGTTGCGCGGCAAGCCAAAGTCCTCTACCTGAAAGCCATCAGCGCAGCGCCCCTGGCTATCATGCGGGATCTGCTCGATCAGCGGTTGCTGCTCGGGGAAATAGGCCCATACCGGCTTACCCAGCGCGCAGGCAAAACCCACCTCAAACACCGTGCCCGAGTCAGGCTCGGCGCCGCGAAAGCAGCCCAGATTGGCGAGGACCGCATCGGCGCTGCGCAGCGCCTGCAGGTTGGCATCGCAAATCCATTGCGCCGGCTGGGTTTCCGTGGCTGGCACTTGCGCATCCAGTGGATAAAGCCCGCGCAGGCCATGCTCGGCGCACAGCTGTTTAAGATAAGCGCCGCGCGCCAGCGCGTCGGGGTGAAATACATCGAATCCGGCCAGGTACACCGAAGGCACAGGCTTCTCCTGCAAGATCAAATCGAAGGGGTCAGGGTGGCCAACACGGCGGGCTCGTCGACATCCAGACAGACGCCAGCATCAGCCACCGTCAGCACCTTAACGCAATCGGCATGGGCCCGCACAACCGCGCGGGCGCCGACGTCGCCCTGCAGCGCCAGCAGCTGCGGCCAGAAACGCCGCCCAAAGAGCACCGGGTGCCCCGCTTGCCCCTGCCAGTGCGGCTGCACAATCAGGCTCGAGTCGCTCGCCGCGATCAGCGCCTGCAGCGTGCTGTCCTGCAGGCAGGGCATGTCCGCCAACAGCACGGCCACACTCGCGGCGCCGCCTTGCTGCAAGTGCTGCACGCCCAGCACCAGCGAGCTGGCCATGCCTTGCGCGCTGTGGGGGTTGAACAGGACATCGACGCCTTCAGGCACGCCCAGGGCAAGCGGGTCATCGCCCTCGCGTAGCACCAGCGTGAGCTGACCGAATGCACTCAGTGCTCGCTCTACGGCGGTCTGCAGCAGGCTCTGGCCGCTGGCCAACGGCGCCCGGCGCTTGTCGCTACCAAAACGCTGGCTACTGCCGGCAGCCAGCATCAGTGCCGCCACGCGGGTAGTCAGGGCACTGCATCCAGCAGCATGACTTCGCGCTCGGCGATCAGACCGTCCAGCGCCTTGCCCATCGCCAGATAGTGCGGCGCCTGGCGGTGTGCCTCAATGGCCGCCATGTCGGCCCACTGTTCAACAAACACAAAGCGCTGATGATCGCTGCGGTCATGGTGCAGCACATAGCCCCGGCAACCGGCTTCGGCACGGGAGGGGGCAACGGCGCGGTGCAGAATACCCGCGACCTTCTCTGCGGCGCCGTCAGCAGCGCGCAGTACGGCAACAATGGTGATGGTGTCAGACATCTAGCTATTCTCGTTCAAGGAAAGGGAAGCAACCCGGGCATGCCGTTCAACGGTGACCGGGTCATGAATGGCCGAACGCCGCGCTTGCAGCTTACCGCCCTGGCGCTGGTGCAGCACCGCGGTGATCTCGGCCAGCACCGACAGGGCAACGGCCTCCGGGGTATCGCCGCCCAGATCAAGCCCAACCGGATAGTGCAACTGCGTCGGCAGCGGCCGTTCAACGCCGGCCAGCAGCCGCTCGGTACGCTCGCGCGGCCCCAGCTGACCGATGTAACAGGCCGATGAACGTAGCGCGAGCGCCAACCAGCAGGCATCCTGCTGCAGGCTATGGGTCATGATGACCACGGCGGCGTCTTCCAGCAGTGGCATCAGGTGCTCCGCCGTCGCCAGGTCCTGGTGCAGGACCACATGGGCATCAGCAAAGCGAGAGGCTCGCGCAAAGTGGGCACGGCTATCGACCACGGTTACATGCAGGCCCTGCAGCCGCGCCATGCGCACCAGCGGCTGCGCGTCATGACCGCCGCCAAAGATCACCAGGCGCCGAGCGGGCCGCAGCGGCTCAACCAGCACGTCCAGCGACGTGCCGTCAGGCAGTTCAAAGGCATGCAGACTGGCCCGCCGGGCATGCCACGCCTGCTCCAGCACCGGCAGCAGTAGCGCCCGCACCGACGCCGGCAGGTTGCCGCGCAAGGCGCCGTTGCGCTCCAGCAGCAGGCGCTGGCCAAGCCACTCCGGTTGCCCCCCGTTGACCACGGTGGCCAGCAGCTTGGGCACGGACAGGTCGCGACAGGCCTCCAGCAACAACTGACATGCAGGCGAGTGCACGCGCTCGAACAACAGGTGCACGGTACCGTTGCAGCCCAGACCAAAGCGCACTGCTGCATCGCCGTCCTCGGCGTCCTCGGCGGTGCTGTAGCTGCGCAGCGCCGGGCCACGCTCGGTCAGCCACCAGGCGGTGCGCGCCACTTCGCTCTCCAGACAGCCGCCACTGACCGTGCCAGCGGTCTGCCCAAGCGCGTTGATCAGCATGCGCGCGCCAGGCCGGCGATAGGCGGAGCCCTCTACCTTGACCACAGTGGCCAGCACGGCCTCCTCGCCCAGCGCCCGGGCCGAGTCGACCGCCTCCAGCAATTGCTCCAGCCCACTCATACCCGCTCTCCAAACTGGCTCAATGGCCTGTGTTGCCGCGCCGCGCGGCGACGTCGTCAGCACTCAGGCTGGCGCCAGTCTGGCCAAAATGCTGCAGCACAAAACTGCCGACGGCAGCCAGTTCGGCATCCTGATAGGCCTTGGCAAAGTTGGGCATCTGCTGGTCCACCCGCAGCTCAGGCGCCGTATGCCCGCGCAGCAGGATATTCAGCAGGTTGGTGCCGGCCGGGTCGTTCACGGTCTTCAGGCCGGACAGGGTCGCCACCGGGCTCTGCGTGCCGCTGCCGTCCCAGCTGTGACAGCCCGCACAGGCACCGGCAAACAACTGGCCCCCCAAACCGGCATCACTCACCGGTTCAGCACTGGCCGAGACCGGGTCAGGACGCTTCACGCCCTCGCTCTGCGGCTCGGTGGTGAGCAGGTAGGTCGCGATGGCCGACAAATCGTCGTCACTCAAGTGACGCAAGCTGTGACTGACCACATCACCCATCGGCCCACTCGCTACACCTTTGCCCGGGGCATAGCCCTTGCCAAGGTAGCTGACCAGCTCGGCGGGCGACCAGGCACCAATACCGTGAGCCGGGTCGCTGCTGATGTTGTAGGCCTGCCAGCCCTGCACCAGATTGCCGGCCAACGGCTGGCTGCTGCTCAGCGCCTGGGCAAAATTGCGCGGCGTATGGCACTCACCGCAATGGCCAGGGCCCTCTACCAGGTAGGCGCCACGGTTCCACGCCTCGGACTGAGACGGATCAGGCTCAAAGCGCTCGTTGTTGTGGAATACCAGGTTCCAGAAGAACATGCCCCAGCGCTGGTTGTAGGGGAAACTCAAGGTGTTCTCCGGCACTGTATTGCTGACCGGCTCCAGGCTGAACAGGTAGGCCTTGATCGCCTGCACCTCGTCATCCGGCATCAGCGTGTAGGAGGTATAGGGAAACGCCGGGTAGTAGCGCTTGCCGTCCTTGCCGACACCCTCGTGCAGGGCACTGAGGAACTCGGCATCACTCCAGTCGCCGATTCCGGTTTGCTGATCCGGCGTAATGTTGGGCGAATACAGCGAGCCGAACGGCAGCTTGAACTCGACACCACCGGCAAAGGGCTCGCCGCCGGGTACCGTGTGGCAGGCCACACAGTCAGCGGCTGCCGCCAGATACTTGCCGCGCTCGATCAGCGCCTGATCATCGGCCTGTACGTGCAGACTCAGGGCGGCCAGAGCCAGCCCGCCAAACAGGGTTTTGCTCGAATGCATGGCTCAGGCTCCTTTTACCGGGAAGTATCCAGCGCGGCTCAGCGGCAGACGGCGCAAGCGCTCGCCACTGGCAGCCGCCAGTGCATTGAGCAATGCCGGGCCGATCAGCGCAGTGCCGGTCTCACCGACCCCGCCCGGGTCCTCGCTGCTGGGCACGATATGCACCTCGACGCCAGGCGCTTCATTGATGCGCAGTTGCCGGTAGTTGTGGAAGTTGCTCTGCTGCACCTGCCCCTGCTCAAGGGTAATCTCGTTGAACAGCGACGCTGACAGGCCAAACAGGGTGCCGCCCTCAATCTGCGCCAGCACCGAGGTGGGGTTGGTCACCAGGCCGCAGTCGATGGCGCTGACCAGGCGCTTGATGCGAACGCCCTTGTCCGCTTGCACTTCCAGCTCGACCACGGTCGCAACGAAACTGCCGAATACCGCGCTCACCGCGATGCCTCGGCCCTGCCCGGCAAGCAACGGCGTCTGCCAGTCGGCTTTTTCGGCGGCCAGTTTGAGCACCGCCTGAGCACGCGGATGCTGGCCCATCAGCGCCAGTCGATAGTCAACCGGGTCCTTGCCCGCCTTGTGCGCCAGCTCGTCGATAAAGCACTCCAGCGCCAGCGTGCTGCGCAGCGGCCCAACGCCCCGCCACCAGGACACCGGGATCGCCTTGGGCTCCTCGCGGATGTAGTTGACCTGCAGGCTGTCCAGCGCATAAATCGGGTCGATCGCCACTTCCACCGCATCGCTGTCCACGCCGCTCTCCGGCAGGCTGCCGATGTAGCGCGCCAGCACCGAGGCACCGGCGATGCGATGCTGCCAGCCCTGCAGTTTGCCCTCGGCATCGATTGCCGCGGTCAGGCGATCGACATAGTGCGGGCGATACATATCGTGAGTCATGTCTTCTTCGCGGCTCCAGATCAGCTTGATCGGATAATCAACCTGCTTGGCAATCGCCACCGCCTGGGTAATGAAGTCAAAGTCCAGCCGCCGGCCGAACGCGCCGCCGATCAACTGGTTGTGCACCTGCACACGTTGCAGCGGCAGACCACTCACCGCAGCAGCGGTCTGCTGGGCGAACGCTGGCACCTGGGTGCCCACCCACAGCTCGCAGGCATCGGCGCGCACCTGCGCCACGCAGGTCATGGGCTCCAACGGTGAGTGCGACAGGAAAGGTTGCTCGTACACCGCCTCGAAAGTGCTGGCCGCGCCACTCAGCGCCGCGTCGATGTCGCCACTGCTGTGCGCGACCACACCATCCTTGCTGCTGGCGCTGTGCAGCGCCGCATCCAGCTGCTCGGAGTCGATGCCCGCGTGCTCGCCCAGCTCCCACTCCACGGTCAGCGCCTGGAGTCCTTGCTGGCAGGCCCAATAGTTGGTCGCGGTGACCGCCACGGCGTTTTCCAGGGTGACAACGTCACGCACGCCCGGCACCTGCCGCGCTGCGCTGGCATCAACCGCTTTGAGCTTGCCGCCGTACACCGGGCAGGTCAGCGTGGAGGCCACCAGCATGCCCGGCACCTGCAGATCGATGGTGAACTGCGCCTTGCCGTTGACCTTGTTCGGGGTATCCAAACGGGGCGCGGGCGTGCCCAGCAGACGGAACTGTTCCGGCGTCTTGAGCACAACCGACTCCGGCAGCGGCAATGCACTGGCGGCATCCACCAGCTCGCCGTAGGGCAATTGCTGGCCAGCAGGCCCGTGCACCACGCCTTCACGCGCCTCGCACTGCGCGGCATCCACACCCCAGCGCGCCGCCGCAGCCTGAATCAGCAGTAGCCGCGCAGTTGCCCCGGCCTCACGCAGCGGTTGCCAGGAATGCCGGGTGGAGGTGGAGCCACCGGTGGCCTGAAACTGCATCAGCGAGTCGGCATACAGGTCGCTGTCCGGCGGCGCATCCTCGACACTGACCGACGACAGCGGCACCTCCAGCTCCTCGGCCACCATCATCGCGATGCCAGTATGCGCGCCCTGCCCCATTTCGATCTTGGGCGAAATAACCGTCACCAGGCCGTCATGCCCAACCCGTACATAGGCGCCGTAGCCCCGCGGCGCCTGATCCCCCAGGCGCCCGGCGGCGGTCACCTCGGCCGCTACGCTGTGCGGGATAAAGCCCGGCAGCCAGGTGCTGAGCACCAGCCCACCCAATGCGGCACCTGAGCCTTGCAGAAACCGCCGGCGTGATACGCCATTGTCTGACGGGCTCATGCGGCACCTCCGGCATCCACGTCCCTGATCGCCGCGCGGATGCGCGTGTAGGTGGCGCAGCGGCACAGGTTGCCCGCCATGCCCGCGTCAATTTCGGCGTCGCTCGGCGCGGGCTGGCGCTGCAACAGCGCGGTAGCCGACATGATCTGCCCCGACTGGCAGTAGCCGCACTGCACCACCTCATGGTCCAGCCAGGCCTGCTGCACCTGGGCGCCGAGCGCAGACTGACCAACAGCCTCGATGGTGGTAACTGCCCGGCCAGCAGCCGCGCTGACCGGCAGCACGCAGGAACGTACCGCCTCGCCGTCCAGGTGCACGGTACAGGCACCGCACTGAGCGATGCCGCAACCGAACTTGGTGCCGGTCAACCCCAGCACGTCACGCACCACCCAGAGCAGCGGCATATCATCAGGCACGTCCAGCTGATGCTGGGTACCGTTCACGGATAACTGAATCATTGGAACCTCGTCAGGCTACGGGTTTCTTGGTTTTTTCTAATCAATCTAGCAGCTGTGGCAGGTGTGACACAGATAAAGGCCAGCCCCAGGAAATGAGACAATCAGCGACGCTAAAGCCGCGTCCCGCCACTGCGCAATCTACAGACAGATGGGAACAAGGATAACCAGCGCGCCGCGCCAGCCGATAGCCCAATACCACGGCAGCCTTGCACGATCAGGCAATAGCGCCGTCCGACTGACCGCCGGCCTGCAGGATCATCGCCAGTGCGCGCTGCGCTGGCGGCGAGAGCGTACGGTTGGTCAGTTGAATGAGGTGGCTGCGCAGTTGATAGCTCCGCGCGGGCAGTTCCGGGGCAAGCCGCTCCGTCAGATCCAGCAGGCGACCGGACTGCACCTCTTCGCCCAGCCAGCCCTCCCAGGTGTACAGCAGGCAATCGCTGTGCAAGACCGTTTCACGCAGCAGGTGCAGATTGTTGCAGCTCATCAGCGCCGGAGGGCGAGTCTCGGCCGGCAAGCCCAGCAAGGCAAACAACTGCAGCACCGAGGTATCGTCCAGCAACGCTGCCGACCAGGGATACCCCAGCAGGCGTTGAGGCTGAACCGGTGAGTCTGCCACCAGCAACGGATGCCCACGCCGACAGTAGATGGCCGTCTGTCTGGAGGGCAATGCCGTGACCTGCAGGCGCGGATCCTGCAAGCGCAGGTCTTCGTGCCGTTCGCCAGTCCCGCCCACCAGAAACTCGATACGCTCCTGCTCCAGGTGGCGCAGCAGGTTTTGCCAATGGTCGACCTCCACATTCAGGCGCAGGCCGGGGCACTCCCGACGCAGCCTCGGCAGCACCGTCTGCATGAAGCTGTGTGCAGCCATCAGCCCCACGCCAAGGTTGAGCTCGCCGCCTTCGGCATTAGCCAGGTACTGGGCAGACGCGTTGAGATTGTCAGCACGTCGCAGCAGGTCGCGGGCCTGAGTCAGCAGCTGCCGGCCCGCCGCCGTCAGCTGCACGCTGCGCGTGCCCCGATCAAACAAACGCAATTGCAGGTCACTCTCCAGCGACTGGATGCTGCGGCTGAACGCCGTCTGGGACAGGTGCGCACGCTTGGCGGCACGCGAGAAGTGCAGCTCCTCGCTGAGCAGTACCAGATGACCGAGACGCCTCAGGTCTATTGATGAACTCATCGCATTAATAACCAGCTATAGATGCATTGGACTATCCATATAGCACCAACCGATACTGAAAGAACAACAAGAGCAAAGGAATCCACCGCATGAAACCAGCGACACACCGGCAGCTCGGCTGCCTTACCCTGCTACTCGGCAGCCTGATGAGCGGCCCCGCCAGCGCACAAACGCCACTGGATGCCAAGGCCAGCGACCCGCAGGTCATGGGCTGGATGCAGGGCTTTCCGCCGGCCGCCGACAAACAGGTGACCTTCAACAATTATCTGCGTTTCCCGCACACCCGCTGGGCCTTCTCGCACATTCGTGAACTACTGCCGACCGCGACGGTGGGCCGCGCGGGCACGGCCGCCAGCCCGCTGCCGCAGGCGCCACGCACGGATATCGACGCACTTGAATTCCAACTGACCGACGGCACCTCCATGACCTGGGCCCAGTCACTGGACGCCAACTACACCGACGGCATCATCGTGCTGCATCGCGGCAAGGTGGTGTACGAACGCTACATGGGTGCATTACAGGCCGACCGCCCGCATATGGCCTTTTCAGTCACCAAATCGTTCATCGGCACCCTGGCCGCGATGCTGGTGGAAGAAGGCGTGCTGGATGCGCAGGCGAGCGTCGCCAGCTATGTACCGGAGCTGGCAGACAGCGGCTTTGGCGATGCCAGCGTGCGTCAGGTAATGGACATGACCACCGCCATTCGCTACTCGGAAACCTACTCCGATCCCGGTGCAGAGATCTGGGAGTACTCCCGTGCCGGCAATCTGATCCCGCGCCCGGCCGACTACAAAGGTGCAACCTCGCTGTACGCCTTCCTGCAGAAGGTCCAACCCGAGGGGCAGCACGGCGACGCCTTCGCCTACAGAACGGTCAACTCGGACGTCCTGGCCTGGGTGGTACAGCGGGCCACCGGCACCTCCTTTGCCGAGCTGCTGGCGCAGCGCATCTGGAGCAAGCTGGGTGCGGAACAGGATGCCTATATCGTGGTGGATCAGCTGGGCACCCAGTTTGCCGGCGGCGGCATGAATGCCAGCCTGCGTGACATGGCGCGCTTTGGCGAAGCGATGCGCAACAACGGGCGCTTCAACGGCCAGCAGATCGTGCCCGAGGCGGTGGTGGCCGACATCCGCGGCGGTGGCGATCCGGGCAAGTTTGCCAGCGCCGGCTACACCGCGCTGCCCGGCTGGAGCTACCGCAACATGTGGTGGGTGGCCGATGCCGAACAAGGCATGTTTGCCGCACGCGGCATCCACGGGCAAACCATCTATGTCGATCCCACGGCCGAGATGGTGATCGCCCGCTTTGCCTCCAACCCGATCGCCGCCAACGGCGCCAACGACCCTGTCTCCCTGCCCGCCTACGCCGCCTTGGCGCGACACCTGAACGCGCGCTAACGCTCCAGGCGGTAGAACAGGTTTGGCTCGCTGGCCACAAACAGCTCGCCGCGATCATCCAGGATCACGCCCTCGGGCTGGGGAATGGGGTCTTGCAGGCCCACGCCCCGTCCGAGCGAGCGCTGACTCAGCAGCTGCCCCTGCGGACCGAGTTCGAACAGCAATTGCGACTCATCACTGAGCAGCACCAGATGACCGCTGCGCGGCTCAACCGTGATGGCCGACAGGTCACTGGAAACACCGGCCTCATCAATCCACTGCGTCAAATCCTGCACATCCAGCTGCAGGTCGCCCTGCAGTGTGCTGCGCAGCCCGGCAACCCGATACAGCCGCTGCGGGTCGCGCTCCTTGACCAGATACAGCAGATCGCGGCTACGGTCGTAGGCGATGCCCTCGAAACCCTTGTTGTCGTCTGACACGCCGATACCCAGCGTCAGCTGGCGGGCATCGGCACGGCGCAAGGGCACATCACCGCTCGGCAGCGGCAGAATGCTGATGCGATGAACCCGTTCCTCGACAATCGCCAGCAGGCCATCGCCCAGCCAGGCCAGGTCTTCGGTGTCCTTAAAGCCGATCAGCGCGTGTTGCGCCAGCAGACTGCCCTGACGGTCGAGCACGAGCAGCTGCTCAGGGCCGGAGTTGGTAATCGCCAGCAGACGATCATGGTCGCCGTCGTGGGTGATCCCCGATAGATCATCACCGATGCCGGCCACCACCACGGCGGGCAGGGTGACACGGAAGTCCTGCAGTGACAGCGCCGAAGGCGGCAGAGGCGTAGCGGGCCGCAGCCAGCCAATCATATACACCGCCAGCATCAGTAATACTGCCAGCAGCGTCAGTGCGCGCATGCGCAAGCGCCAGCGCGGTGCGGACGCTACCAGGCGCTCAGATCTAGTGTGCATATCCACTCCCGGTCTTCAGACCGGGGATGATGCGCCACCCGCATGACAGCCGTGTGACGTCCGGGGGGGATCAGCGGAACGGCGGCTCGTCGAAACTGCGCAGCTTGCGCGAGTGCAGCGAGTCAAGCTGACTGCGCATCAACTCCAGCGCGTGAATACCGATATGCAGGTGCTGGGTCACCGCGCGCTCGTAGAACACACCCGCCGCGCCCGGCAGCTTGATCTCACTGTGCAGCGGCTTGTCCGAAACGCACAGCAGCGTGCCATAGGGCACGCGCAGTCGATAGCCCTGGGCGGCGATGGTGCCGCTTTCCATGTCCACCGCGATGGCGCGCGCCTGGTTGATCAGCGGGCGTTCCTGGGCCCAGCGCAGCTCCCAGTTGCGGTCATCGTAGGTCAGCACGGTACCGGTACGCAGGCGGCGCTTGAGGTCGTCGCCCTGCTCGCCGGTGACCTCTGCCGCGGCCTGTTGCAGCGCCTGCTGCACTTCAGCCAGCGCCGGCAGCGGAATGTTGGGCGGCAGTACCCGGTCAAGGATGCCGTCACGGCGCATGTAGGCGTGCGCCAGCACATAGTCGCCAATGGTCTGCGACTGGCGCAGGCCACCGCAGTGGCCAATCATCAGCCAGCAATGCGGCCGCAGCACGGCCAGATGGTCGGTGATGTTCTTGGCATTGGACGGGCCAACACCGATGTTGACCAGCGTGATGCCTTCACCTGGAGTGGCACCCTGCAGGTGATAGGCCGGCATCTGAAAGCGGTGCCAGACCACCGACTCGATGATCGCCTGCATCTCGCCCTCGGACATGCCGCGCTCCACCACCACATTGCCCGGCAGCACCATGCGCTGGAAGCGCGAGTCGCTCAGCAGCATGTCCAGACCGTGACGAATGAACTGGTCAACGTAGCGGTGGTAGTTGGTCAGCAGAATCCAGGGCTGCACGTGCCGCCAGTCGCTGCCGGTGTAGTGCACCAGTCGGCGCAGGGAGAAGTCGGTACGCGCCGCATCAAACAGCGACAGCGGCAGCGGGTCCCGGCCTTCCCAGTCGTAGAGACCGTCGGCCGTACTGTCGTTGGCGGCGGACAGGTCGGTGCTCGGGAACACCCGCGCCAGCTCGGCAGCCGTCACGCCAGAAGAGCCCAGCTCATCGCCCTGCTCCACCACGTAGGGGTAGGGAATGTTGGCCTGGCTCGGCCCCACTTCCACAGTGACGGTAAAGTCGGACATCAACGGCGTCAGTTGATCCAGCAGATAGCTGCGAAACGCCTCGGGCTGGGTCACGGTGATCGCATAGGTACCGGGCACCTGCACCTTGGCATAGGCGCGCACACTGCTGGGCACCTCACCCTGACAGTGATAGGTCAGGCGCAGCTCCGGATAGCGGAAGGCGCAGCGGTCGGCTCCGGGACTGGTGCGATCCTTGAGGTATTGCTTGAGCGCGCTGCGCAGCGCACTGGTGGCTTGCTGGTGCAGTGCAGCCAGGCGGTCGACAGCGGCCTCGGCAGAGTCGACCTTTACAAAATCATCGGGGCAAGCTGGGTTCACGGAAAACCTCTGTTCGGGTGTTCAGGGCAGACAACAAGACACTCGGCAACCCGTCTTAGCTCAATGGGCGCAAGTGCCTGTGTCGCGAGCTGTGGTCGTGACCGACGTGCTGATGCTCGTGATCATCTTCTGTCAGAGACACCTGATTTAACTGTCCGTGCCGCACGCCGCTCTCGGCCATGATGCGCTCGGCCAGTTGGCGCACCTGCCGGGTTGGCCCGCGCAGGATCGAACTGGCCAGGCAGTGGTCGTGGTCGATGTAGGAGAGCAGCGTGGAGACACTCAGGTCATGGTGCTCATGATGATGCCGGGCCAGGCGTTCGGCCAGCTCGCGCTGATGGTGATGGTAGACGTAACTGAGCGAGGCAACGCAGTATTCGCTCGGCTCCTGCGCCTGGCGGGCGCTTTCCAGTTCGGCGCGCAACAGGTCACGCATGGCTTCTGAGCGACTGCGATAGCCGCGCTCGGCGATCAGCGCGTCAAAAGCTTCGGCCAGTTCGCTTTCCAGGGAAATGGTAATGCGCTCCATGGGGTCCTCATGCGGGCAACGTCAGAATCCGGGTTCCCAGACGTTGTACCAGTGTCTGATCGTGGCTGGCAATCAGCATCGGCAAGCCGGTCTCAAGCAGACAGGTAAACAAGCGCTCGCAACTGGCCTGGTCCAGACCATTGCTCGGCTCATCCAGCAGCAGCACGCGCGGGTTCATTGCCAGCACCCCGGCCAGCGCCACCAGCCGCTGTTCACCGCCAGAGAGCTGCTGCACCGGCCGCTCCGCCAGATGCTCCAGCTGCAGCGAAGCCAGGGTACGCAGCGCCAGCTGGCCGGCCCGCTGGCGATCCAGTCCCTGATTGCGCGGCCCAAAGGCCACGTCATCAACCACCGTCGGGCCAAACAACTGGTCAACCGGATCCTGAAACAGCAACCCCAAGGGGCCACGCAGCGGGACAAAGTCGGCTTCGACAGAGCGCTCGCAGCCAAATACCTGCAGGCGGCCGGCCTGCAGCGGAACAAACCCCAGCAACGCGTGCAGCAGACTGGTCTTGCCGCGCCCGCTGGGCCCAAGCAGACACAGCCGCTCACCTTCATGCAAGGCAAAATCGGGCAACCCGAGCTGGCGCTGCGGTCCGCGCGCCAGACGCAGGCCGCTGGCCTGAATCAGCACGCTCATAGCGACTCCTGCCCTGTAGCCACACCCACCAGGTCTGCCTTGCGGGCCGGCGCGCGCACGCGTTGCGCGAGGCCGCGGGCCTGCATCGCCTGCGCCACCCGCTCGGCACGCAGTAACGCATGCACCAGAATCAGCGCGACCTGCAGAGCCAGCACTTCCAGCGTGCGCCAGTTGCAGCGGGGGCGGAACCCCCGCGCCTGCATTGCCCGCTGCACCTGCTGGCGCGTCTGCTGCATGACACCGAGGTAGCGCACCGTCAGCAGCAGCAACTGCGCCAGCCGTGCGGGCATGCCCAGGCGCGCTGCCGCTGCCGCCACATCAAAGGCGTTCATCCCCGCCAGCAGGGCAATGCACAGCAGACCGGCAATGTTGCTGCGCAAGCTGATATGCAGCGCCGCCTCGACACCTGCCGGATTCCACGCCAGGCCGCCACCCGTCCAATGCCAGGGCAACGTCAGCCAGACCAGCACCACGAAGAGATTCAGCAGCGCAATCCGACGTAGCAGCCAGCGGACTGAAGCCAGCCGCAGCACCGCCGCCACCAGCACGGCAACCCCGGCCACCAGCAGCAGCGCCAGCAATTGCCAGGTCTGCTGCAACAGGGCGGCGCCCAGTGCCCCGGCCAGCGCCAGCAACAACCGTTGCGGCGCGGTCATGGGCACAGCTCGCGGGTCATGTCGGGCAACATGCGCCACAACAGGTTGAGGGCCAGCGCGCTGATCAACGCATCGACCACAAACACCGGCGCATGAGTCAGCACCAGCATGCCGATCAGATGGTCAAACAGCCGGCCACCACTCAGATTCAGCACCAGGGCGGCCACCACGGCAGCACCACCGACGCCGATCAGCCCGCAACCGGCACCAACCAGAAGCAACCGGCGACGGCTCGGCTCACCGCGTAGCAGGGGCGCCAGCAGCACATGACACAGCAGCGCCGGCGCGGCCATGATCAGCAGGTTGGCACCCAGCACGGTAAAGCCACCAAAGGAGAACAGCGCGGCCTGCAGCAGCAGCGCGACAAAGAACAACGGAAACACCGCCCAGCCCAGCAGCAAGCCGGCCAGACCATTGAGGATCAGATGCACACTGCCCACGCCCACCGGCATGTGCAGCGTACTGGCGACCATAAAGGCCGCCCCCAGCAGTGCCGCCAACGGCATGCGCGCCTCATCCAGACGGCGCACACCCAGTGCGATACCGCCCGCCGACAACGCCGCGCAGCTGGCCAGCACCGGCAGACTGAGCACCCCTTCGGCGATATGCATCAGTGCGCTCGACCAGATTGACGGCTGCGCCACAGCGCCCAGAGGCCGAGCACGCCGACCAGATAGCCGATGCCGCCCAACACGTCTCGCCACCACAGATGCTGCTCCAGGCGAGCGATATCCTCACGCAGCAGCAACAGGCTTTGATTACTACCGCTGCTGCTCGGCACCTCACTGACCAGCGCCTGGGCGCGGTGCCCCTCCTCGCCCTCGGCAATAACCCGCATGCCACCGTCCTCGCGGGCGGCGAAGGTGAAACGGCCGTCCTCGCCGGTCTTGCTTTGCGCCAGCACCCTGCTGGCGTCTTCCGACGCCACCAGGGCCACGTAGATCGCAGCGGCCGGCGTGCCGTCGGAGTACAGCGCCAGACCGGACACCTGCCCCTCACTGTGCTGGGCGATCACATCCAGACCATGCGCCTGCACTGCTGCGGACGCCAGCCAGAGCAGCAACAGCAGCGCGGCACGCGTGAGCTCAGTCCTGGGCATGGAACACCAGGCTGTATTCCGTGCTGAGCTGGGTGTACGCCGGATTGTCGGCCACCGCCAGCCGTTGACCGGACCAGATGCGATTGACGCCACTGCGGGCGATCAGCACCGCGACACCCTCGGCGTCACTGACGGCATCGTCACCTTCCTCACCAAACGCCAGGGCAATGCCCTGCGCCGGCTGGCCGTCGATCAGCACTTTGAGCCGCACCGGCTGACCGGCGGCCGGAGCCTCGGCATCCAGCGGCAGCAGCTCGAAGGGCTGCCCCTGTGGCTGGGTTGCCTGCGCGTCCCAGCGCGCAATGTATTTGTGATACTTGACCGCGTTGACCGCCGACTCGGCACCCTCGACCTGGTCCATCGGCAGGTTCTCGCTGCGGCCATCCGGCAGTCGGCTCCAGATGCCGTTGTTGAAATACAGCGTCAGCACCGACGCCGGCTCGGCGGTTTGCAACCGCACACCGGCTGCCAGGTCCTCGCGGGCGACAGCCACCGGCTCACCGGCAGCATCGATGGCGCTGACCTGTTCCAGCTTGGCCGGCGGAAAGTCTTCCAGCACGCCGGCATGCCCGCCAAAGCGGACAGCATAGCCGTTCGCACTGTCGGTCGACTCAAGCCACACGGTATGCGCACTCACCAACGGGCTGAGCAACATCAGAGCGGTTGCCGCAAGCAGGCTGCGTAGGGGATAAGACATGGTAAAACTCCTTGTGCGCTAGGGTCAGAAACTCGCCTGGATGCCCAGGCTGACGCGGCGGGGCGCGCCGGTAGCATACCCGATGGTAGAGACGGTGGAGGCATAGACCTTGTCCGTCAGGTTCTCCACCGCCAGATAGGCGCGGTAGCCCGGGGTGCCCGGAACCAAACAGGACAGCGTGAAGTCGGTCACCCGGTAGCCGCCATCGACCAGTTGATTGCTGGCGTTGACTGCATAATCACCGATATCGCGCAGTACCAGCGAGCCTTCCCAATCCGGCAGCGGGCGCCAGTTTACCTGCGCGGTAGTGGTGTGGCTGGGCACGCCGGTCACCCGGTTGCCTTCCAGGGCAGCATCACGGTGCTTGCGAATCTCTGACTGCGCCGTGCCCCAGGCCAGCGACACATCCAGGCTGTCGGTCAGGTACCAGTAGCCCGAGACTTCCACGCCCTGACGCCGGGTCTCGCCAAAGTTCTCGTAGTCGCCGGCCGGATTGCGGCCGATCTCATCGCTGGAGTCGATACGGTAGGTCGCCAGGTCCAGCCCGAGGTCACGCCAGCTCAGCGTCATGCCCAGTTCGATCTGACGGAAGACGTTGGGAGAGACGCTGCTCGCGCCGAGCGAATACTTGGCGGTTTCCGGGGCGATGGCAAAGCCCTCGGCCCAGCTGCCGCGCAGCTCCAGCCAATCCAGTGGCTGCGAGCGAATGCCCAGTTTCGGGCTGGTGTGACTGACCGAGGACATGCGCTCGCACTCCGCCGTGGAGGTTTGCGCGCCTTCCAGGTCGCAATCCCCGGTGAAGCGGTCCCAGCGCAGCCCCAGGCTGGGCATGAACAGCGGGTGCAGCTGCCACTGCATCTCGCCAAAGGCCGCCAGGTTGTTCAGACTGAAGCGGCGATCCAGCTCCGGTAGCCCGACCCGCTGGCGGTATTGGGTGTTTTCATACTTCAGGTAGTCAGTGCGTTCACGATAGGTTTCGACGCCGGTGACCCAGGTAAGCGACCTGCCCGCCAGTTGGCTATCACCGTTGAGGTTGAAGCCGCCGCCCAGCACATCGCGGTCGTAGGTTTCCTCGCGCTGGGTCCAGACACCGCTGACCGGCCGGGTAAACCAGCGGCTGAAATCCTGCTGGGTATGGTAGACAAAGCTCAGCAGGCGCACATCGTCAGCCAGCTGGTAGTTGGCATCCAGGCGCAGGGTTCTGAAGTCCTTTTCGCTGCCGTCGTTCTGCACCTCGCTGTAGACCCCATAAGGGTCACGCTGATAGTCGGCGTAGGGCAGATAGGACGGGTTGTCTGCCTCGGCATGATGCAGACGGGTCGACAGCGCCACTTCCAGATCAGGGCTGAGATCCAGCGCCCAGCGCCCAGCCAGGGTCTGGCGATCGGCCTGCGACTGATCGCGGAAACCATCATCATGGACCGCCTGCACCGCCAGGTTGAGGCGCTGGCGCTCGGCCTCAAAGCCGCCGGCGGCCTGCAGATCCAGCTTGCCGAATTCTGCCGCGCTGATGTCCAGGTCACTGTAGTTGCCACCCCGGCGGCTCTGCAGCGTGACCGTGCCGGCCCGATTGTAGTTGCCATACAGCGCCGATACCGGGCCACGCAGCACATCGATACGCTCCAGCTCCAGCGGGATGACGACGTTCAAATCGCCGTAACCATCGGCGTGGGACATGGCCTCGTTGAGCGGAATGCCATCGACGACAAAGCCGATGTCTCCGCCGTGCCCGCCGGCACCAAAGCCGCGCAGCGAGATATTGTCCGCCACGCCCGGCAGCCCCAGCGTGCTGACATTCATACCCGGCACCTTGCGCAGCAGGCTTTGCACCTGATCAACGTGCGCCTCACGAATCTCGTCAGCGTGCAGACGGGTGACCGAATAGGCCTGATCGGTGATGTCGACCATGGCCTGGCCCTTGACGGTGATACTGGCCAGCGACAGGGGGTCAGTAGTGGCCAACGCGGGCAGCGGCAACAACAGGGCAGCCGCTAGCGGCGTAAGACGGGGGAACATCATCAGGCATCCTTATGCGAGGATCGATAACTGCACCACTCGACCGCCCCGATAGGAGCAAGCCGAGTGCAAGTATGAACAAATTAGCAAAGTTCACACCAAGTTCCACATTGACGATTTTCAGGGGCCTGCAGACGCACCGCCCCCCAGCACGCAGACGCGCCACGCACCACAAAAACGCACAAGGCGATTTTTTTGCACCAATAGCGTGCTACCAATTAGAGAAAACGCCGGACCTGTTGTGGCGTAGTACCAAAGGCGCGGCGGAAGGCGGTCGCAAAGTTGGCCGCGCTGGTATAGCCGGCCAGCGCGGCGGCCTCCTCGATGGACAGCCTGCCGGTGGCCAGCGCATCGAACGCCTGCTGCAACTTGCGCTGGCGCTGCCAGGCAAACAGCGACATGCCCTGCGCCGCCTTGAACTGCCGCTGCAGGGTACTGGCGCTGGTACCAACCTCTTGGGCGATCTGCTCCAGCGACCAGCCATCGGCTGTGTCGTTGATCAGCAGGTCCTGAACCCGGGCAATCAGCCGCTGCTCGTGCGGACGCAGGCTGCCCGGCACGGCAACGCCCTCGCCGGTCAGCCCGGCGATCACTTCATGAGCCAACTCCAGCGCGCGGCTCTCCTGCTGCAAGTGCGCCAGCAACGGATTGTCAGTCTGCTGATGCATACAGGCTTCAGCCAGCGCCAGCGCACGCGGCGAAGGCAACCAGCGCTGAACACGCAGATGACTGTTGGCCCCACCCAGCAGCCCTTGCAGGCTGCGCTGGGCATCAAATCCGCCGCCTTCGAACCAGTCGGGCGTCATGCTGATCGACAACTTGCGGATATGCTGGCCGCGACGCGCACGGCGACTGAAGGTGGCCCGCTCGGTCAGGGTGACCGCCATGCCCTCGGGGCGGCGAGCGTCGTGATTAAAGCACGGCGCGCGGTCGTCATAGCTGACATCGCTACGCCCCTGCAGAAACAGCACCAGAATAAGCTTGGGATCCACCTCAACGCTGGTCGAAAAGTCTTCCAGCTCGACGCAATCCGAGCAGTGCAGCGCCAGCCCGGAGCGTAGCCGCTGCCAGCTCAGGCGCCCTCGAAACAGCGGATTGCCTGCCTGCTGCGCCGACACCTGCACCTGTGCTCCAATACGCCGCACCAGTTCGCTGGCGCCGACCGTGTCCTGACGTTGACCCACCTGCTACCTCCTGGCATCGCGCAAAGATGACTGCCGGACAAAGAAAGCTGACGCCAGCGCAAAGCGCACCAGCATCGCGCTGTGGCAGACTACCCGCCGCATACAGCAAACGCAAATAGTTCGCATTAATGGTCGTCAGCCGGTCAGCCGCTGCATCCAGCCGTCCGACCCCAACCTTCTCCGCGCACCCAAAGAGGAATCTGCCGATGATTCAGGCACGCCACCTTTCCTGCTTCCGTTACAGCCAACTCACCGCTGCAGTGGTTCTGGCCCTGGGCCTGCCCGCAGCGCAAGCACAGACCGGCGAAGCGCTGGAACTGGACACCCTGGACGTGATTGCCACCGCCCAGGAAGAACTGAAGCAGGCGCCCGGCGTCTCCATCATCAACGCCGAGGACATCGCCCGCCAGCCGCCGGCCAACGACATCGCCGAGCTGCTGCGCAAACAGCCTGGCGTCAACCTGACGGGCAACAGCGGCTCCGGCGCACGTGGCAACAACCGGCAGATCGACATCCGCGGCATGGGCCCGGAGAACACCCTGATTCTGGTCGACGGCAAACCGGTTACCTCGCGCAACTCGGTACGCTACGGCTGGCGCGGTGACCGCGATACCCGTGGCGACAGCAACTGGGTACCCGCCGAACAGATTGAACGCATTGAAGTACTGCGCGGCCCGGCAGCGGCGCGCTATGGCAACGGTGCCGCTGGTGGTGTGGT
The DNA here is from genome assembly GCF_002307495.1 of Pseudomonas abyssi. GTDB lineage: Bacteria > Pseudomonadota > Gammaproteobacteria > Pseudomonadales > Pseudomonadaceae > Halopseudomonas > Halopseudomonas abyssi. The sequence goes on from NZ_NTMR01000010.1 coordinate 75,052, forward strand.
CAACATCATCACCAAGGGCCCGCAGGCCGAACATCACGGCAACCTGACACTGTACAAGAGCATCGCCCAGCATGATGAAGAAGGCGGCAGCGAACGCGCCAACTTTGGCCTCAGCGGCCCGCTGACCGACAACCTCTCTTACCGCGTGTACGGCAACGTCGCCAAGTCGGAGATGGATGACCCGGACATCAACGACGGCCACACCGTCCCCAACCAGGCCACCGCAGGCCGTGAAGGCGTGCGCAACAAGGACATCAACGGCCTGCTCAGCTGGGCGCTGACCGATCGCCAGACGCTGGACCTGGAAGCCGGCTACAGCCGCCAGGGCAACATTTATGCTGGCGACAGCATGAACAACGTCGACTCAGCCGCATTGGAAGCTCGACGCTCGCCCTGGCTTGGCCGCGAAACCAACATCATCTATCGCCAGACCTACGCCGTCACCCACCACGGCGACTGGGACATCGGCAGCACGCTGAACTATCTGCAGTACGAAAACACCCGCAACCGCCGCCTGCAGGAGGGCCTGGCCGGTGGACCGGAGGGCAGCATCACCAGTACCGATTTCGGCACCATCGAGCTGGATACCCTGACCGCCCACAGCGAGATCAACCTGCCGCTCAACGGCTGGCTCGACCAGATGCTGACACTAGGTGCCGAATGGGTTGACCAGCGCATGGACGACCCCTTCTCCAACACCCAGACCACCACCGAAGCGGGTGAGGTGCCCGGTCTCTCCGGCACTGATCGCGACACCAAGACCGACGCGCAGATTGCCTCGCTGTTCGTCGAGAGCAACATCGAGCTGCGCCCCGGTACTACCCTGACGCCCGGCCTGCGTTTCGACCATCACAGTCTGACCGGCAGCAACTGGAGCCCCTCGCTGAACCTGTCCCAGGCCCTCAACGACGAGTTCACCCTGAAGGCCGGCATCGCCCGCGCCTACAAGGCGCCCAACCTGTATCAGAGCAACCCCAACTACCTGCTCTACAGCCGCGGCAATGGCTGCTGGGGTGGTGGCGGTGCATGCTACCTGATGGGCAACGAGGGTCTGGATGCGGAAACCAGCATCAACAAGGAGATCGGCATCGAGTTCCGCCGGGGCGAATGGCTCGCCGGCGTTACCTGGTTCCGCAACGATTACAAGGACAAGATCGAATCCGGCCGTAGCGCGGTAACCACCGCCACCGGCGGCAGCAATCCGGCCTACGCCGATGCCGACGTATTCCAGTGGAGCAACGTGCCGGAGGCCCTGGTCGAGGGGCTGGAAGGCACCCTGAACGTACCGGTCAGTCAGCAGCTCAGCTGGAATACCAACTTCACCTGGATGCTGCGCTCCGAGAACCGCGAAACCGGCGAGCCGCTGTCGATCATCCCCGAGTACACCATCAACTCAACGCTGGACTGGCAGGTCAGCCAGCCGCTATCGACCCAGGCCACCGTCACCTGGTACGGCAAGCAGAACCCGGGCAAGCTCGACTACCAGGGTAATGTGCTGACCGGCGACGCGCGCCGCGAGATCTCGCCCTATGCGCTAGTCGGCGTCAGTGGCCGCTACGCCTTCAGCGACAGCCTGAGCGTGAGCGCCGGCATCAGCAACCTGTTCGACAAGCGCCTGTATCGCGAGGGCAACAGCAACGTCGCCGGCGCCTACACCTACAACGAGCCGGGCCGGGTCTTCTACACCAGCCTGAGCACCTCGTTCTAGGGCGCACGGCTCCCGTCAGCGATGATGCGCTGACGGGAGCGGCAGCCGGCTCAGGAGTCGGTCTTGTCCTTTACCTCGGTGCTGCTGCCATTGTGCTTCACCGATTCGATACCCTTCTCGCAACTGGCCGCCGAGGCATACATCTGACTGCTGCCGATCACCTGATGGTTGGCGGCCTTGAGGTTGAAGTAGTGCCGGCCGTCACGCGCTTCCTTGCGCTCGTATCGCGTGTCGTCTGCGCAATTCTTCTGCACCGAGGCGATGCCGTTCTCGGCGCTGGCGCGCACCGTGTAGAGCTCACTGGTCAAAATCGTTTCGGCGTTGCCGGCCTTGAGGACAAAGCGAAACTGCCCGTCCGTACTCTTGCTCAGTTCATACCAACCAGCCATAGAAACACTCCTTATCCAACGTCGGTGGACTACCTGAGGCGCCTGCGCCCATGCAGGCGACCAGACCAGTATAGACGTGGATATGTGACTGTCTCAGCATCGAGCCAATCAGTCGCCAGGAGACAACGTATTTATGATCGCAGGCGCACCGAAGCCCGACGCCCCCTCACGTTGCGCGGTGCGCCAGCGTGAGGGGGCAAGGCCAGTCCAGCGCTTGAACGCACGCGAGAAACTGGCGGCCTCGCTATAGCCCAGCTGCGCGGCAATCGCATCCAGCCCCAGATCACTGTCGCCAAGCAGGCGCTCGGCCAGACGCCCACGGACGCGCTCAACCAGTTGACGAAAGGACTGCCCCTCGGCCGCCAGCCGCCGGTGCAAGGAGCGCTCCGATATGCCCAAGGTCGCCGCCACCGCTACCGCCGTCGGTGGCTCGCCCGAGTGAATGATCAGCACCTGCAACACCTGACGCGCCAGCGGCGACACCACATCTTCCAACCCCTCGCACAACTGACGGCACAGAGCCGCGCAGGCGTTGCGGGTGAGCGCATTGGCGAGCGGCAGCTCACTGACCAGATCCGCGTCGCCAATCAACACCGCGTTGCTGGCAGCGCCGCTGACGACGGGGCACTCGAAGTAATCTTCATACAGCTCGATGGCGGCCGGCCGCGATAACACCAACTCGACGCGCAGCGGGACAAACGGACGCTGCAGCAGCTCGCCGAAGATACGCTTCCAGACTGCCAGACCGCGCTCGGCAACCATGTCCTGTGCATCCGGCGGCAGCACACTGTGGTCCAGGCTCATGCGCACGCCGCCGTCGAACGGCAGCACCTGCACCGGGCAAATCGACAGTGTCAGTTCCCGAAACTGCGTGCTGACCAGCAAGGCTTCGTGCAGATTGCGGCAGGCCAGCATGGTGTAGCCCAATATCCCCAGGCTGGTCAGCTGATAGCAGCCGCCGACCCGAATGCCCAGCCCCGGCTCCGGGTGCTGCGCCACCAGATTGCGGATGACCGCAAGCTCTTGCCAGCGCTGGACTCTGACCCTGCCGCCGGCACCCAGCATGGCCTCGTCCAGCCCGCTGCCCTGCAGGCAGGCCTGCACCGAGCAACCCAGCGTGCGCGCGGTGCTCAGCAAGTAGCGCACGTTGGTGGCATCGCGTACCTCTCGCCAATTCATGCAGACCTCGTGGCAGTTATTGTCATGTCATGGCAGAAACTATCATGGATAGCTGCCGCACACAGAGGCAATCTTGCCTGGCAGAACACGAACAACAACAAGACAGACGATTGCAGGTAACCGCCATGCCCGAGTTCTTCTTTACCACCGCCAAAAACAACCAGGCCCGCCCCAGCGAGTACTTCCGCAGCGTACCGGTGGCCGGCTCTCTGGGAGCCGATATCCACGACATCGACCTCAACACCTTAAGCGACGCAGGCCAGGCCGATCTGCGCCGGGCGCTGATGGACCATGGCGTGCTCTTTATTCGAGACCAGAACCTGAGCGTCGAGCAGCTCGAAGCCGTCACCCTACGCTTCGGCGCATTCGGCAAGGAACCTTATGTACAGCCGATGGCCGATCATCCGCATGTGGTGCATGTGCTCAAGGAAGCCGGCGAAGGCAGCCCTTTCGTGTTTGGCGGTGCCTGGCACAGCGACTGGTCATTTCAGGAGCGCCCGCCAGCCTTCACCCTGCTGTACGGTCATGACGTACCTGAAAGCGGCGGCGACACCCTGTTCAACAATATGTACCTGGCCTGCGAGTGGCTGTCTCCCACCCTGCGCGATCTGCTGCGCCAGCTCGACGGCATCCACACCCCGGAGTTCGGTTACGGCCCCAAAGCCGCCCACAACGCGGGCATCGAGAACATGCAGATCCGCTTTGGCGACAACGTCGACGACGATGTGCGCACCCATCCGATGATCACTCGCCATCCGGAAACCGGCCGCGAGGTGCTATTCGCCAACCCGGCCTACACCCTCGGCATCGCCGGCATGAAGCCGGAGGAGTCACGTCCGCTGCTGGACTACCTGTTCAGCGTGGCGGCGGCCCCGGCCTTTACCTGCCGCATGCGCTGGACGCCAGGTACACTGGCGATCTGGGACAACCGCTGCGTTTGGCATCAACCGATCTCCGATTATTTTGGCAAGCGCCGCGAGATGTTCCGTACCACTGTTGTCGGCGAACAGCCGAGTCGAGGAGACACTGTATGAGCAACATCGAACAGGCCGCACAGGCGCTGCTGGTCGCACGCGCCAGCCACACGCCACGCGGCCCGGTCGCCAGCGAGTACGCGCTGACCGACCTGGCGTCCGCCTACGCGGTACAACACGCGCTGATTAGCCGGCAGCTTCAGGGCGAGCGCCCGGCCGGTTACAAGTTGGGGCTGACCGATGCCCGCGCCCGTCAGGCCCTCGGCGTAGCAGAGCCGCTGCGCGGCGTCCTGCTGACAGCCAACGAATATCAGACCGGAACGACGCTGATGCACGCAGACTTTATCGCGCCGCGACTGGAGATCGAGGTTGCGATGCGCCTGTCGCGCGATATCGAAGACCCGCTGGCCGATCGCGCCGACCTGATCGCAGCGCTCGAAGGCGTGATGCCCGCGCTGGAGGTTTGCGACTCAGCCTATGAGGGCTGGCCGAAGTCGCTGGCGGATGCGGTCGCTGACAACCTGTCCTTTGGCGCCCACGTACTGGGCCGGTGCGTTGCGGCCGACAGCGTGCAGCTGGATGACCTGCCGGTAGCACTGAAGCTCAACGGCGAACAGGTAGCCAGCGGAAACACCGGCAGCAGCATGGGTAACCCGCTGGATGCGGCGCTCTGGCTGATCAATCAAATGGTCACTGCCGGACAGCAACTGCGCAGCGGGGACGTGATCATGACCGGCGCGCTGGCCGGCATGCAGCCGGTTGCTGCTGGCGATCTGGCTGAGGTGGAGATGGGCGCGCTGGGCAGCCTGAGCTGTCGCTTCAGCGGCTGAGCAGTGGGCAAGCACTGATTCATTGCGCATGCCCCGGGGAAACGCAACGCCGTCTCCCCGCATAAATCGCAGGCAAGAAAAAACCTCGCCGAGGCGAGGTTTTGCAGAATGGTCCTGATCATCCCTAATGCGTGGTGCCTCCAAGGCACTGTCCCTGTTCCCTGTTGTTCTGGTCGCTTCCTGCGATGCTCCTAGCGCGTTTGATACTACGCAGCATCGCAGGGTCTGCCCATAGGCCAACGCCAGCACAACACGTAAGCAAATGCTTACATCAGGTCAAAAGACCACGGACAGGAGTGCGGCTTTTGCCCCACTCAGCCCTGGTGATAACCGGTGACGCGCTCGACCTCTTCCTTCGAGCCCAGGAACACGGCAACACGCTGGTGCAGCGATTCGGGCTGGATATCGAGAATGCGCTGACTGCCGTTGGTGGCGGCGCCGCCAGCCTGCTCGATCAGCATCGACATCGGATTGGCCTCGTACATCAGACGCAGCTTGCCCGGCTTTTCGGGTTCACGAGCGTCACGCGGATACATGAACAGCCCGCCACGGGTCAGGATGCGATGCACATCGGCCACCATGGAGGCGATCCAGCGCATGTTGTAGTTCTTCTCCAGCGGCCCTTCTTCACCAGCCAGCAGCTCGGACACGTAGCGCTTGACCGGCTCTTCCCAGTGGCGCTGGTTGGACATGTTGATGGCGAACTCGGCGGTGCTGGTCGGCACTTTCATGTTCTCGTGGGTCAGCACAAAGCTGCCCATTTCACGGTCCAGGGTAAAGCCCATGACGCCGTCCCCCAGGGTCAGAATCAGCATGGTTTGCGGACCGTAAATGGCGTAACCGGCGGCCACCTGCTCGGTACCCGGCTGCAGGAAGGCTTGCTCATCCAGGCTACCGGTCTGCTCGACATACTTGTCGGGGCAGCGCAGCACCGAGAAGATGGTACCCACCGAGACGTTGACATCGATGTTGCTGGAGCCGTCCAGCGGATCGAATACCAGCAGATAGGCACCCTTGGGGTACTGCCCAGGAATCTGGTAGGCATGATCCATCTCTTCGGAGGCCATGCCGGCCAGGTGGCCGCCCCACTCGTTGGCTTCCAGCAGGATCTCGTTGGAAATTACATCCAGCTTTTTCTGCACTTCACCCTGCACGTTCTCGGTGCCCATGCTGCCAAGGACGCCACCAAGCGCGCCCTTGGAGACGGCATGGTTGATTTCCTTACAGGCGCGCGCCACCACCTCGATAAGAAAGCGCAAATCGGCAGGGGTGTTGTGGCTGCGCGTCTGTTCGATCAGGTAACGGCTGAGAGATACACGGGACATGAGCAAGCTCCGGAGGGAAAAGTAAAATCGCGCACAGTTTACCCGCTCCGGCTGCGCTTCGCCTCCCGAATAGTCCCGGCAATGCCAACAATGCGACCTGACAACGAAAAAGCCCCGCCGAAGCGGGGCTTTTTTACGGCCGTTTCAGACTCAGAACTGCGCTTCGTCGAGCAGGTAGAGCGATTCGCTACCGGCCTTGACCGATGCCGTCAGCGAGTGGATACGCGGCAACAGGCGGGCAAAGTAGAAACGCGCAGTGCCCAGCTTGCTGACGTAAAACTCGTCTTCCGCCTGCTTGGCCAGGGCGGCACGCGCCATCAGCGCCCAGACGTAGGCATAGGCGGTGTAACCAAAGACCTGCAGGTACTCGACCGAGGCTGCGCCTATTTCATTCGGATTGCTCTTGGCTTGCTCGATAACCCAGGCGGTCAGCTCGTCGAGGTTGCCGATGGCCGCTTCCAGCGGACCGGTGAACTCGGCCAGCGAGGCATCGGCGCTGGCGATGAAGGCTTTGACTTCGTCGCTGAAGTGCTTGTAGAACGCACCACCGCTGCCCACGATCTTGCGACCCATCAGATCCAGCGACTGAATGCCGTTGGTGCCTTCGTAAATCTGGGTAATACGGCAGTCGCGAATCAGCTGCTCCTGGCCCCACTCACGGATAAAGCCATGGCCACCGAAGATCTGCTGGCCGTGCACAGTGGTCTCCAGCCCCATGTCGGTCAGGAAGGCCTTGGCAACCGGCGTCAGCAGCGCAACCAGGTCCTGGGCACGGGCGCGGGTTTCCTTGTCTTCGCTGTACTTGGCGGTATCCAGCTGCATGGCGACATAGCTGGAGAAGGCACGACCTCCCTCGTTCAGCGCTTTCATGGTCAGCAGCATGCGGCGTACGTCCGGGTGGACGATGATCGGGTCCGCCGCCTTGTCCTTGTTGACCGGACCGGTCGGTGCGCGGCTCTGGATACGGTCACGGGCGTATTCGATGGCGCTCTGGTAGGAGCGCTCGCCCAGCGACAGCCCCTGGATGCCGACACCCAGACGCTCGTAGTTCATCATGGTGAACATGGCGTTAAGGCCCTTGTTCGGCTCGTCGACAATCCAGCCGGTGGCACCGTCAAAGTTCATGACGCAGGTGGCGGAGGCCTTGATGCCCATCTTGTGCTCGATCGAGCCGCAGGACAGGGAGTTCTTCTCGCCCAGCGAACCGTCCGCGTTGACCATCACCTTGGGCACCAGGAACAGGGAAATACCCTTGGGGCCAGCCGGGGCGTCAGGCAGCTTGGCCAGCACCAGGTGAATGATGTTCTCGGTCAGGTCGTGCTCACCACCGGTGATGAAGATCTTGGTGCCGGTGATCTTGTAGCTGCCGTCAGCCTGCGGCTCGGCCTTGGTGCGGATGATGCCCAGGTCGGTGCCGGCGTGCGGCTCGGTCAGACACATGGAGCCAGCCCAGGTGCCGGCATACATGTTCGGCAGATACTGTTGCTTCAGTTCTTCGCTGGCGTGGTTGAGAATCGACAGGCAGGCGCCGGAGGTCAGCATCGGATACAGGCCGAAGGACAGGCTGGCGGAGTTGACCATTTCTTCAACCTGGGCACCGATCACTTTAGGCATGCCCATGCCACCAAACTCGGGATCACCGCCGACACCGACCCAGCCGCCTTCGGCGTAGGTGCGATAGGCCTCGGGGAAGCCGGCTGGCGTTTTCACCACGCCGTTATCCCAAGAGCAACCCTCTTCGTCACCGCTGCGGTTCAGCGGAGCGACCACACCACCGGTCACCTTGCCGGCTTCTTCCAGAATGGCGACCGCGGTCTCCTCATCAACCACCTCGGCCAGGCCGGGCAGCTGGGCCCAGAGCTTGGATACCTCAAAGACTTCATTGAGCACAAAGCGCATATCGCGAAGGGGGGCGTTGTAGTCGGCCATGGTGATCTCCTCGTTGTTCAGTGGGCCGGTCTAGGCCGGCACAGGCGCACGATTGTATATCGACAACGAAAAAACCTGTAGCGTCTCTTTATGACTTTTTATTATTGATCGGTCACCATAAACAACATTGTTTGTGATCGGTCAGCGCCTTGCGCGCCACCTTGCGGCACCCTGCAGGCATAAAAAAACCCCGGCGAGCCGGGGTTTTCGTTCACATCAGCAGACTGATCAGAACTGCTCGACAGCGATGTCCATCAGGCTGGAAGCACCGGCAGTCAGTGCTTCGGCGTGAGCCTGGGCGCGCGGCAGCAGACGCTGATAGAAGAACGCCTGAGTCGCCAGCTTGCCTTTGTAGAAGTCACCTTCAGTACTGCCGGCATCCAGCTTGGTCTGCGCAACCAGCGCCATCTTCAGCCAGAAGTAGGCATGCACGACGTAGCCGGAGAAGGCCAGGTAATCAACCGCGGCAGCGCCGACTTCTTCCGGGTTCTGCATGGCTTTCATGCCAACAGAGGTGGTCAGCTCGCCCCACTGGGCGTTCAGCTGGGACAGCTTCTTGGCGTGGTCGCCAAACTTGGCGTTGCCATCCAGTTCCTTGCACAGCAGGTGAACCTGCTTGGTAAAGGCCTTCAGCAGTTTGCCCTGGCTACCCAGCACCTTGCGACCCAGCAGGTCGAGCGCCTGAATGCCGTTGGTGCCTTCGTAGATCGGCGCAATGCGACAGTCGCGTACCTGCTGCTCCTGACCCCACTCGCGGATAAAGCCGTGACCACCAAACACCTGCTGCCCCAGCAGGGTCGCTTCCAGACCGGTGTCGGTCATGAAGGCCTTACAGATCGGCGTCAGGAAGGCCAGCTGGGCTTCAGCGTCAGCGCGAGCCTCTTCGTCGGACGCGTAGTGCGCCTGATCCAGCAGGCTGGCGGTGTAGTAAGCCAGCGCACGGTTACCCTCGTTGAAGGCCTTCATGGTCAGCAGCATACGACGCACGTCCGGATGAACGATGATCGGGTCAGCCGCCTTCTCGGGCTCCGCCGGGCCTTTCAGCGAACGCATCTGCAGGCGGTCCTTGGCGTAGGCCAGTGCACTCTGGTAGGACGCTTCACCGTGACACAAGCCCTGCATGCCGGTACCCAGGCGCGCGTGGTTCATCATGGTGAACATGCAGTTCAGGCCCTTGTTGACCTCGCCGATCAGGAAACCGGTGGCATCATCAAAGTTCATGACGCAGGTGGCGGAGGCCTTGATCCCCATCTTGTGCTCGATGGAGCCACAGACCAGGCTGTTGCGCTCGCCCACTTCACCGTTCGCATCCGGCAGGAACTTCGGCACGATGAACAGGGAAATACCCTTGGTACCAGCCGGCGCGTCGGGCAGCTTGGCCAGCACCAGGTGAACGATGTTTTCAGACATGTCGTGCTCACCGCACGAGATGAAGATCTTGGTGCCGGTCACCTTGTAGGTACCGTCGGCCTGCGGTACGGCGCGGGTCTTGACCAGGCCCAGGTCGGTACCACAATGCGGCTCGGTCAGGCACATGGTGCCGGTCCAGGTGCCGGGGGTCAGCTTGTTCAGGTACAGGTCTTTCTGCTCGGTGGTACCGTGCGCAGCAATCGCCGCAGCACAACCGTGGGACAGACCCGGGTACATGCTGAAGGAGTAGTTTGCGGAGGCAACCATCTCGGCGATGATCAGGCCCAAGGATGACGGCAGGCCCTGTCCGCCATACTCCGGCGAGGCAGTCATGGAGCCCCAGCCGTTCTCGCAGTAGGCCTGGTAGGCTTCCTTGAAGCCCTTGGGTGTGGTGACGACGCCATTGTCGATGTGACAGCCTTCTTCGTCACCGGTGCGGTTCAGCGGAGACAGCACCTGATTGGTGAACTTGGCACCCTCTTCCAGGATCGCGCTGACCAGATCCGGGGTGGCGTCTTCCAGACCGTACGCAGCGTAGCTGCCAGTCATGTCCAGCAGCTCGTCCATGACAAAGCGCATATCGCGCAAGGGGGCGTTATATTCAGGCATGTTGACTCTCCAAAGGGCGGCCAGTCACCACCGGCAGCATGATTTCATACAGGTGTTTGAACACTAAGGACCGACGCCTCTGCGGTCAAGAAATTGGACCGTGCATTACCTCTCCTGATACAGCGCTATAACGCAGCGCTGCCAGCGACGCAGCGCTGCTGTAGCATGGTGAGTCAGACCCAAACAAGGAGCCAATTGTGCCCACCCTGGCCGACCTGCAGTTCGACAATCGCTTTGCCCGTCTGGGAGACACCTTCTCCAGCCGCGTGCTGCCCGAGCCACTGAGCAACCCGCGCCTGGTCGTGTGCAGTGAGGACGCTTTGGCCCTGCTCGATCTGGACCGGGACCAGGCCGCAGACCCGCTGCTGGTGGACCTGTTTGCCGGCCACAAGGTGTGGAGCGACGCCGAGCCTCGCGCCATGGTGTACTCCGGGCATCAGTTCGGCGCCTACAACCCGCAGCTGGGCGACGGCCGGGGCCTGCTGCTGGGTGAGGTGGTCAACCGCGCTGGCGAGCACTGGGACCTGCACCTCAAGGGCGCCGGCAGTACGCCTTACTCGCGCATGGGCGACGGTCGCGCCGTATTGCGCTCGTCGATCCGCGAATTCCTTGCCAGCGAAGCGCTGCACGCGCTGGGCATCCCCAGCAGTCGCGCCCTCTGCGTGACCATCGGCGACAACCCGGTGTATCGCGAACACGAAGAACGTGCCGCCATGCTGATGCGCCTGGCGCCCTCGCATATCCGCTTTGGTCACTTCGAGTATTTCTACTACACCCGCCAGCATAATGCGCTGCGCCAGTTGCTGGAGTTCACCCTGGACACCTGCTACCCCGACTGCCACAACGCAGAAAATCCCGCGCTGGCCATGCTCAGTCAGGTGTTGCAGCGTACCGCCGAGATGATCGCCCGCTGGCAGGCGTACGGCTTCTGCCACGGAGTCATGAACACCGACAACATGTCGATACTGGGCATCACCTTCGACTTTGGCCCCTACGCCTTCCTTGATGCCTTTGACGCTCGACACGTCTGCAACCATTCCGACCACGAGGGGCGCTACGCCTTTCACCGCCAGCCCGTGATTGCGCAGTGGAACCTGGCCTGCCTGGCCCAGGCCCTGACGCCCTTTGTCGGCGTGGACGAGCTCAAAGCCGAACTGGCCAACTTCATGCCGCTGTTCGAGCAGCATTATCTGGCGTTGATGCGTCAGCGCCTGGGCTGGGGCTGCGAGCGCGAGGATGACGCCGAGCAGATTGACGCCCTGCTGCAGCTGATGCAGGCCGGTGGCGTCGACTACAACCTGACCCTGCGCCAACTGGCCGAAGACCACCCACTGGTGCGGGACCAGTTTATCGACCGTGACGCCTTCGATGCCTGGCAGCGCACGCACCAGCAGCGCTGTGATGCCTCCGTTGCCAGCCGCCAGGCGGTCAACCCGCTGTACGTATTGCGCAACTATCTGGCGCAGAACGCCATCGCCGCCGCCGAGCAAGGCGACTTCAACGAGGTGCGCAGACTGCACCAGATCCTGCGCCAGCCATTCAGCCCGCAGGCCGGCGCCGAGGCCTACGCCGCTGCGCCGCCGGACTGGGGGCGGCACCTGGAAATCAGTTGCTCGTCGTAAAGGCGCTTTATTCCGTTTAAGAATATAAAAATCAGTTTTTGTGCTTGGACAAATATAGCGCCGACTCTTAATGTGACGCCCAGCGTGGGTCCGACTGCGGGCCCGACACTTCAAGAGAGTTCGGTAACCGATGAGCTGGGATTCACTGCCACTGATTGGCGTGGCACTGCTGCTGTGCTGGGTGTTCTACGCCTTCGCGCGGGAAAAATTCAGTCCCGACGTGGTGGTCGGCATCGCCGTTGCCGTGCTGCTGGTCAGCCAGTTGCTGACACCGTCCGACGTACTGGGCGTGCTGTCCAACAGCGCGCCGATCACCATTGCCTGCATGTTCATCCTGTCAGCCGCGCTGGAGCGCACCGGCTGCGTCGAAACCCTGGGCAACTGGCTGGCACGCATGGGCGGCGGCAGCCAATGGCGCACCCTGTTCAGCCTGATGATCACCGCCTTGCTGCTGTCGACCTTTATCAACAATACCCCGGTCGTCGCCATTCTTACGCCGGTCGCCATCGCCCTGGCCACCAGCATCGGCAGCAAACCCTCGAAGATGCTGATCCCGCTGTCCTACGCCACCATCTTTGGCGGCACCATGACGATGATCGGCACCTCGACCAACATCCTGGTCGATGGCGTGGCCCGACAGATGGGCATGGAGCCGTTCGGCATGTTCGAGATCACCCTGCCCGGCCTGGTGCTGGCCGGCATCGGCATGGCCTTTGTGCTGCTGATCGGTCACCGCCTGCTGCCGGAGCGCGAAAGCCTGTCGCGCCAGCTGCGTCCGGATCAGGCGCGCACCTTCATGACCGAACTGCTGGTGCCGCACGATTCGCCGGTCATCAACCAGACCATCAGCCAGGCCAACCTGAACGGCAATAGCGGCATTCGCGTACTGAAAATCTTCCGCGGCGACGACGAGCTGTCAACGCCGCTGAACGACACCCGGCTGCTGGCCGGGGATCGGCTGGTACTGCACACCAGCATGCGCGACTTTGTCGAGTTGCGGCACAACGGCCTGCTGGCCATCAACCGCGCCGACAGTTTCGAAACCATCTCGACCCGCGACGTGATGCTGGCCGAAGCCATCGTCGGGCGCAATTCGCGCTACAGTCACCGGCCCATGCGCGACCTCAACCTGACCGCGCGCTACGGCATTCACGTACTGGCAATCCATCGCCACAACGAGAACATCCAGGACAACCTGGATGACTTTGAACTGCAGTTCGGCGATGTGATGCTGGTCGAGGGCACAGCCTCGCAGATCAAGAAGTTCGCCGACAACGGCGAGCTGATCAGCCTCAACTCGGTACAGGAGCGCGCCTACCGCCGCGACAAGGCGCCGATTGCCATCGCCGCCGTGCTGGCGGTCATGGTGCTGGCGGCGTTCAAGGTCATGCCGATCGAGGGGCTGGCGATGATCGCTGCAGCGCTGGTCGTCGCCACCGGCTGCCTGGATACCGAAGACGCCTACAAGGCCATCGACTGGCGCATCCTGACGCTGATCTTCGGCATGCTGGCGATCAGTATCGCGATGAACAAGGTCGGCCTGGTGGATACCGTGGTCAGCCACGTGATGACGCTGTCGCCGCTGCTGGGCCCGCTGTTCATGCTGTCGTTCATCTACCTGCTGACCTCCGTCCTCACCGAGGTGGTCAGCAACAACGCGGTCGCGGTGCTGGTCACACCCATCGCCATCGGCGTAGCCCAGCAGCTCGGCGCCGACCCGCGCCCGTTCGTGGTCGCCGTGATGTTCGCCGCCAGTGCCAGCTTCGCCACCCCGATCGGCTACCAGACCAACACCTTCGTCTACAGCGCCGGCGGCTACCGCTTTTCGGATTTCATGCGCATCGGCGTGCCGCTGAACCTGATCATGTGGGCGGCCGGCTCACTGATCATTCCATTGATCTGGCCGCTGTTTCCCTGAAACGCGCGCTGGCGCGCGCGAGCTGGAAGCTGGAAGCTGGAAGCTGGAAGCTGGAAGCGTAGTCAGGATGAGTTCGACGACAAGACCGCCAAGCGCGCCTGCCATAAACTGTCCAAAAGAAAACCCGCGCGATTCAACACCGCGCGGGTTTTGCTTGCAGCTTATGGCTTGCCGCTTGCGGCTCAGCTCCCGCAAAGCGGGAGCTGACTAAAGCGAAGCGTCGAGCGCCTGCGACAGGTCGGCGAGGATGTCGTCGATATGCTCGATACCGATCGACAGGCGCACCATGTCACGTGGCACGCCGGCCTTGGCCAGTTCCTCGTCGTTCAGCTGTCGGTGAGTGGTCGAGGCCGGGTGACAGGCCAGTGACTTGGCGTCGCCGATGTTGACCAGTCGCACCACCAGGTTGAGCGCGTCGATAAAGCGCGCACCGGCTTCCTGGCCGCCTTTGATCCCGAACGACAGTACCGACGCCGGCTTGCCGCCCATATAGCGTTTGGCGAGGGCGTGCTCGGGGTGATCTTCCAGCCCGGCGTACTGTACCCAGGCGACCTGCGGGTGATTCTTCAGGAACGCGGCCACCGCCATCGCGTTGTCGCAGTGGCGCTCCATGCGCAGCGCCAGCGTTTCCAGCCCCTGCAGAATCATGAACGCGTTGAACGGCGACAGCGCCGCGCCCATGTTACGCAGCGGTACGACGCGGCAACGACCAATAAAAGCCGCCGGGCCAAAGGCCTCGGTATAGACCACACCGTGGTAGGACGGATCTGCGGTATTGAGCAGCGGGAAGCGCTCGGCGTTCTCCGCCCAGGGGAAGCAGCCGCCATCCACCACGATGCCGCCCAGAGTGGTGCCGTGGCCACCCATGTACTTGGTCAGCGAGTGCACCACAATATCGGCACCATGCTCAAAGGGTCGGCACAGCGCCGGAGTGGCGACGGTGTTATCGACAATCAAGGGCACGCCATGACGATGCGCAGCATCGGCCAGCGCCTGAATGTCGATTACGTTACCGGCCGGGTTGCCGATGGACTCACAGAACACCGCCTTGGTGCGCGCATCGATCAGGCTTTCCAGCGCGGCAATGTCGTCATGGGCGGCAAAGCGGGTTTCGATACCCTGACGCGGCAAGGTGTGGGCCAGCAGGTTGTAGGTACCGCCATAGAGCTTGGCCACGGAAACGATGTTATCGCCCGCTTCGGCCAGGGTCTGAATCGCGTAGGTGATAGCCGCCATGCCCGAGGCCACCGCCAGCGCACCGACGCCGCCCTCGAGCGCGGCAACCCGTTGCTCCAGCACGTCGTTGGTGGGGTTCATGATGCGCGTGTAGATGTTGCCCGGCACCTTCAGATCAAACAGATCGGCACCGTGCTGGGTGTCATCAAAGGCGTAGGAGGTGGTCTGGTAGATCGGCACGGCAACGGCGTGCGTGTTGGGGTCGGGGGTGTAGCCGGCATGGATGGCAAGCGTTTCAAGCTTCATGGCGCTGTCCTTGTTGTTGATGTCCAGCGCCGAGCATGCAGAAGGAAACCCGGTCGGTCAATCTAACCAGGCGCGACCTATTGACTCTCGATATGGTCGTGCAGGGCCATGAACTGCTGGGTCAGCTTGTGCCGACCATCAAGGAAGATCAGCGGTGTAGCCGCTTCATGCGACTCACGCATGCGCACCGAGCTGTTCAGATGTACCGGCAATACCGGCAACCCCTCGGCAACCAGTTCGTCCAGCATCTTCTGCGGCAAGGCTGCGCGCGGCTGGAACTGGTTGACCACGATGCCCTCGACCATGAGATCCTCGTTGTGCTCTTCACGCACATCTTCCAGCTCGGTCAGCAAACCGTACAGCGCCTGCCGCGAGAAGCTGTCGCAGTCGAAGGGAATCAGCACACGGTCAGCGGCAATCAGCGCCGACATGGTGTAGAAGTTGAAGGCGGGCGCGGTGTCGATATAGATCCGCTCGTAGTTATCCTTCAAGTCCTTGAGCAGCTTGCGCAGCTTCTGGATTTTGTAGCGTGACTCCAGCTTGTGCTGCAGCTCGGCCAGCTCGGGGCTGGCCGGCATCAGCCAGAGGTTCTCGAACGGCGTTTCGGTAACGAAGTTCTCGGCCTTTTTGCTGAACAATCCGCTGGACAGGGTCTGCGAGAAGAAATCAGCGATAGTAGTATCCACATCCTTCATCCGCTCACCGAGCAGGTAATGGCTGGAGTTCGCCTGCGGGTCCAGATCAATCACCAGCGTTTTATAGCCCGCTGCCGCACTGACCGCAGCCAGATTGCAGGCGATGCTCGACTTGCCGACACCGCCCTTCTGGTTGAACACTACCCTACGCATACGCCCTCTCCTTGTTCAGAAATCAACAGCCCTGCCCTTTGCCAGCGCAGACGGCATCAGACCACGATAGCATTCGGATCGTGATAAACCGCTGACAGCTCATGCACCGCCTCGATAAAGGCTCCGGCGTGGGCCGGGTCTACCTCGGGCGTGATGCCGTGGCCCAAGTTGAATACGTGGCCGCTGCCCTTGCCGTAGCTCGCCAGAATACGCGCTACCTCGGCACGAATGGCTTCCGGTTTTGCGTACAGAACCGTCGGGTCCATGTTGCCTTGCAATGCAACCTTTGCACCAACCCGTGAACGGGCAACGCCGATATCCATGGTCCAGTCCAGCCCGAGCGCATCAGCACCGGCATCGGCAATACTTTCCAGCCACAGGCCACCGTTCTTGGTGAACAGGATAACCGGCACTTTGCGGCCATCGTGCTCACGGATCAGACCGGAGACGATCTTGCGCATGTAGGCCAGCGAGAACTTTTGGTAGGCATCGGCAGACAGGTTACCGCCCCAGGTATCAAAAATCTGCACGGCCTGGGCACCGGCCTTGATCTGACCGTTCAGATAGCTGGTGACCGACTGCGCCAGCTTGTCGAGCAGCAGGTGCATGGCTTCGGGCTGGTCATAGAGCATCGCCTTGGTCTTGCGGAAATCCTTGGAAGAGCCGCCTTCGACCATATAGGTCGCCAGCGTCCAGGGACTGCCGGAGAAGCCGATCAGTGGCACCCGGCCGTTCAGCTCGCGGCGAATGGTACGTACCGCGTCCATCACGTAGCCCAGATCCTGGTCGGGATCGGGCACCGGCAGCGCCTCGATGTCCGCCAGGCTATCGATCACCTTGCGAAAACGCGGGCCTTCACCGGTTTCAAAATACAGCCCTTGGCCCATGGCATCGGGAATGGTCAGAATGTCGGAGAACAGAATGGCAGCATCCAGCGGGTAGCGATCCAGTGGCTGCAGGGTGACTTCACAGGCCATCTCCGGATTCATGCAAAGGCCCATGAAATCGCCGGCGCGGGCCCGCGATGCCCGATATTCAGGCAGGTAGCGGCCGGCCTGACGCATCATCCACACCGGGGTGACATCCACCGGCTGACGTGCCAGTGCGCGCAGGAAACGGTCGTTCTTGAGTTCAGTCATGGGGCCATCCAGTCAAAAAAGGTCAGCGGCCATTGTAGCGGCAATTGCACACAAACATCAGGCCACAACGCAACAAGGGCGCCCGCAGGCGCCCTTGTTGGTAACAGACAGGCCGTGACCCGTTGTCACACCTCGAGGTAATCGAGGATACCTTCGGCCGCCTGGCGACCTTCCCAGATGGCAGTGACCACCAGGTCGGAGCCACGCACCATGTCGCCACCGGCAAACACCTTGGGGTTGCTGGTCTGGAACTTGTACTGGGCCTGCTCCGGCGCCACCACGCGACCCTGGCTGTCGGTGTCGATCTGCTTGTCGGCAAACCAGTCTGCCGGGCTGGGACGGAAACCGAAGGCGATGATCACCGCATCGGCGGCCAATACCTGCTCGGAACCGGGGATCGGCTCGGGACTACGACGCCCGCGTGCGTCGGGTTCGCCCAGACGGGTTTCAACGACCTTGACGCCCTCAACCTTGTCTTCACCGACAATGGCGATCGGCTGGCGGTTGAACAGGAACTTCACACCCTCGTCCTTGGCGTTTTTCACTTCCTTGCGCGAGCCCGGCATGTTCGCCTCGTCGCGGCGGTAGGCGCAGGTCACGGCATTGGCGCCCTGACGGATGGAGGTACGGTTACAGTCCATCGCGGTGTCACCGCCGCCCAGCACCACAACGGTCTTGCCCTTCATGTCAATGAAGTCGTCGGCCGACTTCTCGAAGCCCAGGTTGCGATTGACGTTGGCAATCAGGAAGTCCAGCGCGTCGTAAACACCCGGCAGATCCTCACCGGGGAAGCCGCCCTTCATGTAGGTGTAGGTACCCATGCCCATAAAGACCGCGTCGTACTCGGACAGCAGGTCGTCGATCATCACGTCCTTGCCGATCTCGGTGTTCAGGCGGAACTCGATGCCCATGCCTTCAAACACCTCTCGGCGACGGGACATTACTGTCTTTTCCAGTTTGAACTCGGGAATACCGAAGGTCAGCAGGCCACCAATTTCCGGATTGCGGTCGAACACCACAGGCGAAACACCGGCACGCGCCAGTACATCGGCGCAGCCCAGGCCGGCCGGGCCTGCTCCGATAATGGCAACGCGCTTGCCGGTCGGTACTACGCCGGACATGTCTGGACGCCAGCCCATGGCAAAGGCGGTGTCGGTGATGTACTTCTCGACCGAACCGATGGTGACTGCGCCAAAGCCGTCGTTCAGGGTGCATGCGCCTTCACATAGACGGTCCTGCGGGCACACGCGGCCACACACTTCCGGCAGGGTGTTGGTCTGGTGCGACAGTTCGGCCGCTTCCAGGATGTTGCCTTCGGAGACCAGCTTCAGCCAGTTGGGAATGAAGTTGTGCACGGGGCACTTCCATTCGCAATAGGGGTTGCCGCAACCGAGGCAGCGATGCGCCTGTTCGGAGGCCGCATCCGGCTTGAACTGCTCGTTGATCTCAACGAACTGGGTCTTGCGCGCGCGCAGCGGGCGCTTCTTCGGATCTTTACGACCTACATCGATAAACTGGAAGTCGTTATTCAAACGGTCTGCCATATCTAAACCTCTACACTGCAGCGGCGATCACGTCACGCCACTGCCAGACTCATCAGGGCCGGCAGGCCGCCGCAGCGGCCCGCCTTGGGCGGCTTATTGTGGGTTCGCTCGGGTACTGGTCAGCAGCGCGCGCAGGCTCGCGGCCTTGGGCTTGACCAGCCAGAAGCGACGGATGTAGTCGTCCAGGTTGTCCAGCACCTCTGCACCCCAGGCACTACCGGTCTCGGTCACGTACTCGGTCAGCACCTGAGTCAGGTGGCTGCGGTACATTTCCATCGACTCGTTGCTGATACGGTGCAGCTCGACCAGCTCGTGATTGAGCTTGTCGAAGAAGGTGTTATCCATGTCCAGCACATAGGCAAAGCCACCGGTCATACCCGCACCGAAGTTGTGGCCAGTGCTACCCAGTACGCAGACCATCCCGCCAGTCATGTACTCACAGCAGTGATCACCCGCGCCTTCGATGATGGCATGGGCGCCCGAGTTACGGACCGCAAAGCGCTCACCAGCGATACCGGCGGCGAACAGCTTGCCACCAGTGGCACCGTACAGACAGGTGTTGCCGATGATCGAGGTCTGCTCGGAACGGAACGGGCTGCCCTTGGGCGGCACGATGGTCAGCTTGCCGCCAGTCATGCCCTTGCCGACGTAGTCGTTGGCGTCGCCTTCCAGGTACATGTGCAGGCCACCGGCGTTCCAGACACCGAAGCTCTGGCCGGCGGTACCGGTCATGCGGAAGGTGATCGGCGCACTGACCATGCCCTGGTTACCGTGCACCTTGGCAATCTCGCCCGATACGCGGGCACCAATGGAACGGTCACAGTTGGTCAGCGACAGCTGGTACTCACCACCGGTGCGCCCGTCGATGGCGGCACGCGCCATCTCCACCATCTTCTCGGCAGTCAGGCCCTTGTCGAACGGCTCGTTACGCGGCGACTCGCAGAACTGCGGCTTGTCAGCCGGCACCAGATCGCTGCCCAGCAGCGGGCGCAGATCCAGGTTCTGCTGCTTGCCGGTTGCACCCGGCAGGATGTCCAGCAGGTCGGTACGGCCGATCAGATCTTGCAGGGTGCGCACACCCAGCTTGGCCAGCCACTCACGGGTTTCCATCGCGACGTAGGTGAAGAAGTTCATCACCATCTCGACGGTGCCAATGTAGTGGTTGTCACGCAGATGCTCGTTCTGCGTTGCAACACCGGTCGCACAGTTGTTCAGGTGGCAGATACGCAGGTATTTGCAACCCAGGGCAATCATCGGCGCGGTACCAAAGCCGAAGCTCTCGGCACCAAGGATGGCCGCCTTGATCACGTCCAGACCGGTCTTCAGACCACCGTCGGTCTGCACGCGCACCTTGCCGCGCAGATCATTGCCGCGCAGGGTCTGATGGGCTTCAGACAGACCCAGTTCCCAGGGCGAACCGGCATAACGGATGGAGGTCAGCGGCGATGCGCCGGTACCACCGTCGTAGCCGGAAATGGTGATCAGGTCAGCGTAGGCCTTGGCCACGCCGGCAGCGATAGTGCCAACGCCCGGCTCGGATACCAGCTTGACCGAGACCAGCGCCTGCGGGTTGACCTGCTTGAGGTCAAAGATCAGCTGCGACAGATCCTCAATCGAGTAGATGTCGTGGTGCGGTGGCGGCGAAATCAGGGTGACCCCCGGGACCGCGTAGCGCAGACGGGCAATCAGCTCGTTCACCTTACCGCCAGGCAGCTGACCACCTTCACCCGGCTTGGCACCCTGGGCGACCTTGATCTGCAGCACATCAGCGTTGACCAGGTACTCGGGTGTTACGCCAAAGCGACCGGAGGCGATCTGCTTGATCTTGGAGGTACGCACGGTGCCGTAGCGGGCCGGATCTTCGCCGCCCTCACCGGAGTTGGAGCGCGCGCCCAGGCGGTTCATCGCCTCGGCAATGGCCTCATGCGCCTCGGGTGACAACGCACCGAGCGAGATACCCGCCGAGTCGAAGCGCTTGAAGATCGACTCCAGCGGCTCAACGTCATCCAGCGAGATGGCCTGCTGGTCGTCGCGCACCTTCAGAAGGTCGCGCAGCGCGGCCACCGGGCGGCTGTTCACCAGCGCGGCGTATTCCTGATACTTGTCGTAGCTGTCGCCCTGCACGGCGTCCTGCAGCGCGCGAACCACATCCGGGTTGTAGGCGTGATACTCGCCGCCAAACACGAACTTGAGCAGACCGCCTTGCTGGATCGACTTGCGCGGGTTCCAGGCTTCCTTGGCCAGCAGCGCCTGTTCGGCCTGCAGGTCCTCAAAGCGGGCACCCTGGATACGGCTGACCACGCCGGTAAAGCAGAGATCGACCACTTCATCTGCCAGACCGACCGCCTCAAACAGCTGCGCACCACGGTAGGACGCAATGGTGGAGATACCCATCTTCGACAGGATCTTCAGCAGGCCCTTGGAAATGCCCTTGCGGTAGTACTTGAAGGTCTCGAACAGGTCGCCGATCACCTCACCGGTACGGATCAGGTCACCCAGCACCTCGTAGGCCAGATACGGGTAAACCGCGGTCGCACCAAAGCCGATCAACACCGCGTAGTGATGCGGGTCGCGGGTGGTAGCGGTTTCGACCAGGATGTTGCACTCCGAACGCAGACCAACCGCGGTCAGGTGGTGGTGCACCGCACCAACCGCCAGCGCCGCATGAACCGGCAGCTTGCCCTGCTCGATGGCACGGTCGCTGAGTACGATGATGGTCTTGCCTTCGCGTACGGCTGCTTCAGCTTGCGCGGTGATGTCCTTCACGGCGTCGCCCAGCCGGGTGCCTTCAGCGACGTTCAGGTCAATCACGTGGCGCGCAAAACCGGGACGCTCGTCCAGATTCATGATGGTGCGCCACTTGGCCGGCGAAATGACTGGCGAGCTGAGGATCGCGCGATTGGCGTGGTCCGCCGTCTCTTCGAAGACGTTACGTTCGGCACCCAGGCAGGTTTCCAGCGACATGACAATGGCTTCACGCAGCGGGTCGATGGCCGGGTTGGTCACCTGAGCGAACTGCTGACGGAAGTAGTCATACACCGAACGGACACGACCGGAGAGCACTGCCATGGGCGTGTCATCGCCCATCGAACCAACGGCTTCCTGACCGTTCTCGGCCAGCGGACGCAGTACCTGGTCACGCTCTTCGAAGGTGACCTGGAACATCTTCATGTACTGCTTGAGCGCCTCGGCCGACAGGAAGTCAGAGCCGTGATCGCGATCGTCCAGGGTCGCCTGAATGCGCAGGGCGTTCTCTTTCAGCCACTTGCGGTAAGGGTGACGGGACTTCAGACGGTTGGCCACATCATCGGTGTGCAGCACTTCGCCGGTCTGGGTGTCGACCGCCAGGATCTGACCCGGACCAACACGGCCCTTGCTGACGACGTCCTCGGGCTGGTAATCCCAGACGCCGATCTCGGAGGCCAGGGTGATATAGCCGTTCTTGGTGATGACGTAACGCGCCGGACGCAGGCCGTTACGGTCGAGCAGACAGACCGCGTAGCGACCTTCGGTCAGTACGATACCGGCCGGGCCGTCCCAGGCCTCCATGTGCATGGAGTTGTATTCATAGAAGGCGCGCAGGTCCGCGTCCATGGTCTCGACATTCTGCCAGGCCGGCGGCACAACCATGCGAATCGCACGGAACAGGTCCATGCCACCACACAGCAGCAGTTCCAGCATGTTGTCCATGCTGGAGGAGTCGGAGCCGGTGGTGTTGACCAGCGGTGCCAGGCTGTCCAGATCGGGCATCAGGTCGTTGGTGAACTTGTTGCGACGCGCGTGGGCCCAGTTGCGGTTGGCGGTAATGGTGTTGATCTCACCATTGTGGGCAACCAGGCGGAACGGCTGGGCGAGCGGCCACTTGGGAAGGGTATTGGTGGAGAAACGCTGGTGGAACACGCTGATCGCGGTTTCCATGCGCTCGTCCCCCAGATCCGGATAGAACTTGTCCAGATCCGCCGGCATCATCAGGCCTTTGTAGGAGATGACCTTGTGCGACAGGCTGCAGACATAAAAGCTGCTGTCTGCCTGCATGGCGATTTCAGCCTTGCGGCGCACATAAAAGAGCTTCACGCCAAACTGCTGCTCGTCCAGACCTTCGCCAGAGACAAACACCTGCTCGATACGCGGCAGGCTGCTGCGGGCCAGCGGGCCGAGTTTGCTCGGATCCACCGGCACCGGACGCCAGCCAAGGCCGGTCAGCCCCTGATCAGCCAGCGCATCGGCAAAGGCCTGCTTGGCCGCGGCGGCAGCCGGCTCATCGGTGCCCATGAATACCATACCGACGGCGTACTGCTCTGGCAGCTCGACAGACAGCGTTTCGCGAGCGACGTCGCGCAGGAAGCGATCCGGCTTTTGAATGAGCAGGCCGCAACCGTCGCCAGTCTTGCCGTCGGCATTAATACCACCACGGTGCGTCATGCAGGTGAGGGCTTCGATGGCCGTCTGCAGCAGGTGATGACTGGGCTGGCCTTCCATGTGGGCAATCAAACCAAAGCCACAGTTATCCTTGAACTGATCAGGCTGGTATAGACCTGCTTTCATAGGCACTCTCTCAAAAAGCTAATAAATTCAAGCACTTAAAAAACCAGATCACGGATAAATCTGGCTCTGCGCCGGGCAAAAGGGGAGTAATTGTACACAGCGCCAAGCACGCTCACAATTTTTTTTGGCGCAACAATGCCGCTTGAGCGTATTCAAATGTCGTAAATCGGAAACTTTACAGTCCGACTATAGCGCCACCGACAGGCATCGGCCGCGCCTTTTTGGGTCAGCAAGCCCGCCTCCCGGCGGGCCCGGCAACTCAGCGCAGAGCGCTCTGGATATCAGCCATCCCGCGAGGCCAGGGCTTGCTATCACGCAGTGCGGCCGGCAGCTTGGCAACACCGGCCTGCGCCGCCTGACGTGAAACATAGGCCCCCTGGGTTACAACAAACCAAGGTTCACCTTGATGCGTTGTCTCAAAGTAGCCCAGATCAGAGACGCCGGCATGGCGTGCGATGAAGGCTCTGGCAGCAGCCTCCGAGCGCGAACCGAGCAGCTGTACAACGTACTCCGAGCCCGGCCGTTTCCGATACCAGCTGGCATCGTGATACCCCGAAGCCTGCCGCGGCGCAGCCGGTTGAGCGACCTCGCGTCGCTCGGTCTCAACCGTTTCCACTGCGGGCTCGGGAGCCGGAGCCGGAGCCGGAGCCGGAGCCGGAGCCGGAGCCGGAGCCGGAGCCGTCAAGGCTGGCGCGGAGTCGGGCTCTGTGTCCAGCGCCGGCGTTTCAATCTGCGCCGGTGCTGACTCAGGCACCGAGGAGGCCTGCGCATCAACCAGCGTCGGCACAGTATCCACTGTCGGTTCGTCTACCGCGTCCACACTCCGGGTATCGCTCGCGGCACTGACTGACTCCCCAGGCAGCGGAGCCGATACCGGCGCCTGACTCTGCGCCTCGACCACAGGCGCAGGCAGCTGCAGGACCGTTCGCTCCGGCTCCTGCGGCTGATCGCCCATATACCAGGCGACGCCAATTCCCGCAGCGATCAGCACCAGCGCGGCCAGCGCCTTGACCGAAAAGGGGCTACCGCCGGCCCGACGCACGGCGACGGGCGCCTCCTGCATGGCAGCGAGCAATGTCTGACGCGCAGCGTGGTTGATCGCACCAGGCCAGCCGCCGCTGCGTTGATGCACCCACTCGACTTGCGCGTCATCCAGCAGCTCAATTCCCTGCCCAGCCCCCTCAAGGCGCTGAGCCATATATTCTCGAGTTTCGGCAACATCCAGTGGCTGCAGTCCGATCATGTGCACCGCAGGCGCGTCATCCGACTTGCGAATGACCGAGAGCGCAGCTTCTGCCTCAGTGTCGGCGAACAGAAACACGCGTGGTGCCGCCGGCCCGGCCTCAGCAATCTCGCTCAGCATGCTGACGGCAGACGACTCCAAGCACTCCGCGTCGTCGATCACCAGATACAACTGAATACCGACCGTTTCACTCTGCTGCGCCTTGCACAGCAAGCTGGCGACGTCGCGCTGCTCGGCACTGACCGCCTGACATAGCCCCGCAAGCAGAGCGCTTTCGGCAGGCATCTCGCGCGCGGACAACACGACACACTGAATGCTGTCCTTGTTGCTGCTGGCTACCAATGCCTGGCGCAGCAGGGTCTTGCCGCTACCCTGAGGACCCGTAACCGCCAAGACCTGGTCACCGTAGCGAGCCAGGTGGTGCAGCTCGGCCAGCACGCTTTTGCGCTTCGGGGTAAAAAAGCGGAAACCAGGCGTGCGCGGAGCAAAGGGATCATGCGTGAACTGGTAATGATCCAGCAGATCATCGGCGCCACTCACTGCCGTGAAGACCTCATCAAAGCCCTTGCTCATTGTTCAAACCCCACGAGACACTGACGCAACGCATCAGCCGTAAATTCAGCCGTGACAACGGCCTCACCCATGCCACGCAACAGCACAAGGCGCAGCTGACCATCCAGCACCTTCTTGTCAACCGACATGAGACGTTCGAAATCAGCGGCAACCATACCGCTCGGCGGCACCGTCGGCAGCCCTGCCGCACTGATCAGCGCAACGCCACGATTTCGCTCTGCATCCGTAATCCAGCCAAGCCGGCAAGACAGGTCCAGAGCCATCGCCATACCAGCGCCAACCGCTTCGCCATGCAGCCAGCTGCCATAACCTTGATGCGCTTCTATCGCGTGGCCAAAGGTGTGCCCAAGGTTGAGGATCGCACGCACGCCCCCCTCCCGCTCATCCGCCGCCACTACTTCAGCCTTGATGGAACAGGAGCGCTCTATCGCGTAGGTGACGAGACTGGCGTCCAGCGCGCGCAGAGCCGCCATGTTCCGCTCAAGCCAGGCAAGAAAGTCTGCGTCCCGGATCAACCCGTACTTGATGATTTCAGCCAGCCCGGCGCTGACCTCGCGCTCGGGCAATGTGCGCAGGCTATCGGTGTCGATCAGCACCGCCTTGGGCTGATAAAACGCACCCAGCATGTTCTTGCCTGCCGGATGATTGATACCGGTCTTGCCGCCAACAGAAGAGTCGACCTGAGAAAGCAGCGTCGTCGGCACCTGAATGAAATCGACACCGCGCTGGTAGCACGCGGCAGCAAAGCCGGTCATATCCCCGATGACACCACCACCCAGTGCGATCAGCGTGGTACGGCGGTCATGGCGCTCAGCAAGCAATACATCAAACACCTGCTGCAGCGTCGACCAGTTCTTGTAGGCCTCGCCGGTTGGCAACACCACACTGGTCACGCGATAGCCCGACAGCTTTTGCAGCAGCGACTCAAGATACAGGGGAGCAACGGTATCGTCAGTAACAACACAGACTTGGCGTCCGGCGATGTGACGCTGCAGCAAGGCCTCGTCAGACAGAATGCCGGCACCGATATAGATAGGATAACTGCGATCAGCCAGATCGACTTTAAGACACTGCATCAGGACACTCCCCGTTTTACGCGGGCACAGCATACAACAGTCACCTGAGACCCGGATATACGGCCCGGACTCAGTCTTCCTGAAGCTTGCCGAGAATGGTATTCACCACGACCTTGGGGCCGCGCTGATCGGTCTCGATAATAAGGTCGGCGATTTCACGATATAGCGGGTCACGTTGTGCCATCAGATCACGAAGCACCGCTTCAGGGTCAGCGGTTTGCAGGAGAGGCCGCTGGCGATCCTTTGCGGTACGCTGCAGCTGCTGCTCCACACTGGTACACAGATAAACAACCAGACCGTTTGCCGCCAGAGCGGCCCGATTCGCCGGGCGCATCACGACACCACCGCCGGTCGCAAGCACGATACCGCGCTCCTGAACCAGTTCAGCGATCATCGCCTCCTCTCGCTGCCGAAAGCCCTCTTCCCCCTCGACATCAAAAATCCAGGGGATATCAGCCCCCGTACGGACCTCAATCTCGCGATCAGAATCCTTGAAAGGAAATTTCAGCTCTTTGGCAAGCAAACGCCCGATGGTGCTCTTTCCAGCTCCCATCGGGCCAATTAGAAAAACGTTACGCAACAGACTTACCTGGCAAGCGTAATAGCTCCGTTATTGATGATGCGCGGTGTCAGGAAGATCAGCAGCTCGTTCTTGGTTTCCGAATTAATATCGCGACGGAAAGCCTTGCCAAGAATCGGCAGGTCACCAAGGAACGGTACTTTCTCTTGAGCACTCTGCGACTCACTTGAGAATACCCCACCAATTACGATTGTCTCACCATCTGCCACCAGGATGTTCGCGTTGACCTCATTCTTGCGAATCGTCGGCACACCATTTACCTCGTTGGTGAAATCCGGCTCATCCTTGGTAACGATAACTTCCATGATCACCTGGTTATCCGGGGTGATCTGGGGGGTCACTTCCAAAGACAGCACAGCCTCTGCGAATGCGGTGGTGGTTGCCCCACTGGAGCTGGCTTCCTGATAGGGAATCTCGGAGCCCTTCAGAATCTTCGCGGTTTCCTTGTCAGAGGTAACGACCTTTGGCTGGGAAATAATCTCACCGTTTCCAGTGCTTTCCATGGCTGACAGCTGCAGATCCAGAATGGTGTTGTCGGTGATAAAGCCGATACCAATACCCGAGGTTGCGCCTTCCACACCCATGTCTATAAAGGGGGAGTTCACCGGACGCTCTGCAATACCATAGAACCCGCCAGTGCTAGTTCCGTCAGGCAAGAAATCTGGAGCCTCGCCGATACTCGTCTCCCCATCTTTCCCGAAGGCAGAAAAGTTGCCACCCAGGTTCAGGTTCCCGCCCCAACGCACCCCCAAAGCCTTATCAAAACCCACGTTGGCTTCAACAATGCGCGCTTCAATCATCACCTGACGCACCGGAATGTCCAGCTGGGTAACGATTCGACGCAGCTCATCGAGCTTATCCTGGGTTTCCAGAGCGATGATGCTGTTGGTGCGCTCATCGACAGTAAGCGAACCACGCTGACTATCGGCATCAGCAGAGGTTACCGATGCGAACAGCTGAGCAATATCGCTTGCCTTGGCGTAGTTAACCTGAATCAGCTCCCGACGCAGCGGAGCCAGTTCGGCAATCTGCTTCTGTGATTCCAGCTCCTGACGCTCGCGGGCAGCAATTTCCTCTGCCGGAGCGACCAGCAACACGTTGCCAATCTGACGCTTGTCCAGGCCCTTGGTCTTCAGTACCAGATCCAGCGCCTGATCCCACGGCACGTTTTGCAAACGCAGAGTAATGCTGCCTTGAACGGTATCGCTGGCAACCAGGTTGAGATCCGTGAAGTCGGCGATCAACTGCAGCACCGAGCGCACTTCGATATCCTGGAAGTTGAGCGAAAGCTTCTCGCCGGAGTAGGTAAAGGCATCGGCACGACGCTGTTCCACTTCAGCCCGCGTCAGCGGCTTGAAGCTGACGGTCAGGCGGCTGTCAGCCTGATAAACCAGGTGCTCGTAGCTGCCAGTAGGCTCAATGACGATGGTCGCATTGTTGCCACTACCGGTTGCGTTGACGAAGTTGACCGGTGTTGCGAAATCCTTGACGTCGAGCTGAACTCGCAGCTCATCAGGCAGGCGCGTATTGGGGAAGTTAAGGCGAACACGCCCTCCTCGCTCCTCAACATCTACCTTGATGCCGGGGTCGCTCAAATCGATGATGACATTACCTGCTCCGTCTGACCCACGCTGAAAATCGAGACTGCTGATCGCCCGCCCGCCAGCTGCTACAGCGCCAGATACAGCGGGTTCATCACCAGCCCGCCAGTTATTGTCACTGGCAACCGCTGCTGGCGCCGGAGCGGCAGCGGCCTGAGCACTAGCCTCTGCCCCAACAGTGACGTATAGGTCATTACCCTGAACACGAGTGCTGTAAGGTGCCAGCGTCGTCAGATTAATGATCAGCCGCGTCCGATCACCAGCCTCGACAACGGTAACGCTGCGTGCGTTACCAAGCCCAAGCTCACGAGACCTTTCGCCCAGTTTGTTCTGCACACCTGGTAGATCCAAGGCGATACGGGCAGGCTGATCTATGGTGTAGCCTTTGGGAGCGGCACTGACCGGCTCGTCAAAGCTCAACTTCAGCTCAACGCGGTCACCAGGCAGCGAAGCCACATCCATGTTTTGCAGGTCGGCAGCAAGGGCTAGCGGGCTCATCAGCGCCATCAGCGCCGCAAGCGGAAGTTTTCTGGTAAGAAGCATTTTTTTGCGTTCCACGCGTGACTGTTTGCAGTTCATGTTATCTCTCCCTGGTTGTCCTACCCGCGCTCAGCGAGGCTGAGGGTACGCGGACGCTCCAACCACCCGCCTTCACCATCCGGCACGATTTCCACTACATCGACGCGATTCTCTTCAATACCGGTAATCCGTCCATGGTTGCGTCCCAAATAGTCACCCACATGAACACGATGGACGCTGCCAGCACCCTGAATCAGAGCTTGCATGCCACTCGCGTTGCTCAGGGTACCAACCATCTCAAAGCTTTCGATATTGAAGCCTTCAAGGAACTGTTTGACCCGGTTCTCGTCCGGCTTGATATCCTGAGACCCCTTTTGCCGTTGGCT
This sequence comes from Pseudomonas abyssi, assembly GCF_002307495.1. Classification (GTDB taxonomy): domain Bacteria; phylum Pseudomonadota; class Gammaproteobacteria; order Pseudomonadales; family Pseudomonadaceae; genus Halopseudomonas; species Halopseudomonas abyssi. The sequence continues at coordinate 104,481 of NZ_NTMR01000010.1, forward strand.
CAGATCGATCTTGATCGGCGGCTGGAAAGGGCTACGCAGGGACGAAGCGCTGTAAGTAAATGCTTCATAAGGCTCGAAGCGAGGCAACGGCTCGATGGTGCCCGATGGTCGCGCTCTGGTTTCATCCATAAATCGTTGCAAGTCAGCGAACTCGCCGCTACTGCAGCCGACGATCAATAGAGAGGCCGCAAGAACACCTAAAAGCCTGGGGCTGATTACGCTCATTGCTGCCCCTCCTCTGCCGCGTCATTGTAACGATAGGTTTTAGCAATAATCTCCATGCCCAGCAGATCAGGATTGCTTTCACTAACCGGCGCAATTTCGAAATCACCCAACGTTACGATTCTAGGCAGGCCTGCGACACTGCTTACGAACGTAGCAAGATCGTGGTAACTACCCCGGACATTGATCTGAATAGGCAGCTCAACATAAAACTGCTGTGCCACCTCGGGTTGCAGAGTGATGGACTCGAACTCTAGCCCACTGTTGAGGCCCATCTGGGTAATATCCTCCAGCAGACCCGGAACCTCGCTATCCTTTGGCAGTTGTTTCAGCAGCCCGCTGAAACGCTCCTCAATCTCTTGCAGCTGCTCTCGATAAGCTTCCAGGTTTGCCGCACGAAAGGATTTGTCTTGAAACTCCTTACGCAATTCAATTTCCTGCTGCTCAGCCCGCTCAAGGCTGACCTTGAGATCCTTGAGATGGAACTGATACCCCAGAACAGCAAGTACAACAAAAACAACTGCACACACAATGACCTTTAGCGCCGCAGGCCAAGAACCAATGTTGTTGAAATCCAGGTCGTCCGCCTGGACCTTTTTCAAACTTTCCATTTGTTGAGCGAAACTCATGGCTGCTGTTCTCCCTCAGCGGCACCAGCACGCGGCGCGGTCTGTTTGACGGTAAGCTCGAACACATTGGCCTGGTCCAGCGCGCCAGACGTCACCGCTTTCACCGCCGTCAGATTGGGTGCTGTCAGCCACTCAGAGCCGTCCATCTGACGCATCAGATTCGACACTCGGCTATTCGATTCAGCGCCACCCTTGACCGACAATTCCGCCCCCTTCATCGCCAATTCGGAGAAATACACTCCGTCGGGCAACGTACGCGCAAGCTCATCAAACACTCGCACAATAATCGGACGCTTACCCTGCAGGTCCTCGATAATTTTCATACGATCAAGCAGTTGAGCTCGGCGCGCCTGCAGCTCCTCGATCTCCTTGATTCGAGCATCCAGCAGAGTGATTTCCTTCTTCAGGAAAGCATTTCGCTCATTTTGGTGGTCAATTCGTCCGTTGATGTAGCGGTCACCCAAAAAGACCAGCGCCCCTGCAAACAGGACAACCAGTGCCAGAATCGTCAGGAATTCCTTTTTTCGTTCTTCCCTTAGCTGCTCGCGCCAAGGCAACAGGTTAATGCGAGCCATCAGTCAAAACTCCTCATTGCCAGACCACAGGCGATCATCAATGCCGGCGCATCATTGCTCAGGGCAACCGCGTCAACCTTGTTCGACAGGGTCATATTTGCAAAGGGGTTGGCAACCAGGGTGGTGGTTCCGATCTTCTGCTGCACCAGTTGGTCCAGCCCGGGAATCGAAGCAGTGCCGCCAGCCAGCAGAATGTAGTCGACGTCGTTGTACTGACCGCCTGCAAAGAAGAACTGCAGCGACCGGGACACCTGCTGCACGACGGCGTCCTTAAACGGAGCCAACACCTCAGACTCGTAGTCGTCAGGCAGGCCGCCCTGCTTCTTGGCAAGCCCTGCTTCTTCCTGGGACAGGCCGTAGCGGCGCTGAATCTCGTCGGTCAGTTGCTTGCCACCGAACAGCTGTTCGCGCGTGTAAATCGTGCGTCCGCCACTCAGGACACTCAGCGTCATCATGGTGGCGCCGATATCGATGACCGCGATGGTCAGTCCGGCATCATCCGCATCCAGCTGACCGACCACCAACTCGCACGCCCGCTCCATCGAGTAGGCCTCGACCTCGACGATTTTTGCCGTCAGGCCCGCCAGCGCCAGCGCCGCTTCGCGAATGTCGACATTCTCGCGTCGACAGGCCGCCAACAGCACTTCTTCTCGCTCTGGATTGCGGGGGGATGGACCCTGCACCTCGAAGTCGATGGCTACTTCATCGAGGGGGTAGGGAATGTATTGGTCGGCTTCGAGCTTGATCTGCTCCTCCATCTCGTCAGGATCAAGACCGGCATCCATTTCGATGGTCTTGGTGATCACTGCAGATCCAGCGACGGCGACAGCAGCCTGCTTGAGTGACGATCTGGAGCGCGCGAGCACTTTTTCAAGTGCCTGGCCCACACCTTCAAGCTCGACGATGTTTTTCTCAACCACCGCTCCGGGTGGCAAGGGTTCGACCGCATAGGCTTCAACCTTGTAGCGGCCTCCGGCGCGACTAAGCTCAAGCAGCTTCACCGTGGTGGAGCTGACATCGATGCCCAGCAACGTGTTCGCTTTTTTCTTTAGGAGCCCTAGCACAGCCAATTTCCTATCAGCATCCGACACTTACGGACGGTTTGTGTTTTCCTACATTAAATAACAGTCCTTGTACAAGCGCAAATGGCTAAATCAAAAAAAATACGCTTATAATGCAGACTGCTACGCCGTTCTCAATTAGCAATCCAGCTAACTTTCTAATTATTCAGGGAATTCCCCATCCCTTATGCGCTTACTGAGATTTCTCTTCTGGTCTGCCTTCGCGCTGGCATGTGCACCCATCATGGTTCTGAGCGGTGTCGCGCTCTATCTTAGCCCCGCCCTGCCTGATGTTGAAACCCTGCGTGATGTTGAACTGCAAACCCCATTGCGGATATATAGCACAGATAATCGACTGATAGCAGAGTTCGGTGAAATGCGACGTTTCCCGATCAGCTACGACCAGGTCCCGGGCGACTTCGTGCATGCCCTGCTGGCAGCCGAGGACGACAACTTCCTCAACCACCACGGGGTCGACCCGATGGGGCTGTTGCGTGCAGCCAGCGAGCTGCTGCAGACGGGTCACATTCAGACCGGCGGTAGCACCATCACCATGCAGGTGGCGAAGAACTACTTCCTCAGCAGCGACCGGGTTTTCTCGCGCAAGCTGAATGAAATACTGCTGGCCCTGCAGATCGAGCGCAACCTCGACAAGCACGAAATTTTCGAGCTGTACGTCAACAAGATCTACCTGGGCAACCGCGCCTACGGTATCGAGGCGGCCGCGCAGGTCTACTACGGCAAATCGATCAACGAGCTGCCACTGGCCGACCTGGCCATGATCGCCGGCCTGCCCAAGGCGCCGTCACGCTACAACCCGATCGCCAACCCTGAGCGCACCAAGGTCCGTCGCGACTGGATTCTGGATCGCATGCTGACCCTGGGATACATCGACGAGGCCAGCTACCGCGAGGCCGTCAACACGCCCATCACCGCGCGCAACCACGGCGCGAACCCGGAGATGGAGGCGCCCTACATTGCCGAAATGGCGCGTCTGGAAATGGTCGAGCGCTTTGGCGACCAAGCCTACACACAGGGCTTCAACGTCTACACCACCGTGGACAGCGGTCTTCAGGACATGGCCAACCGGGCTCTGCGCGATGGCTTGCAGGAGTACGACCGTCGCCACGGCTACCGGGGGCCGGAAGCACGCAACCCGGATATCACCCTGGAACAGGGCCTTGAGCTGCTAAAGGGCTATAAAAGCCTGGGCGGCCTGGAGCCTGCTCTCGTCGCAGCGGTCAACGGCGACCACGTGGAGATCCGGCTGCGCCGCGATCAGCAGGGCGTCATCAAGTGGGACGATATGAAATGGGCCCGCCCCTATCTGAGCGCCAACGGCATGGGGCCACGCCCCGGCAAGCCGATGGATGTGCTCCAGCCGGGCGACATTATCCGTGTCAGCCGTATCGAAGATGATACTTGGCGCCTGGCGCAGGTGCCCGAGGCGCAAAGTGCGCTCGTCGTATTGGGTCCGCAGGATGGCGCCATCAAGGCGCTGATCGGCGGCTTCTCGTTCCTGCAGAGCAACTACAATCGCGCCACCCAGGCGCGCCGTCAGCCCGGCTCCAGCTTCAAGCCCTTCCTGTATTGCGCGGCGCTGGACAAGGGCTACACGCCGGCCAGCCTGGTCAACGATGCACCGCTGATCTTTGTGGACGACTATCTCGACTCCATCTGGCGTCCGAAGAACTCCGGCGGAGACTTCCTCGGCCCCATTCGCCTGCGCGAGGCGCTGTACCGTTCGCGCAATCTGGTATCGATCAGGCTGATGCAAGACCTTGGCGTCGACAACGCGCTGAGCTACATCGAACGCTTCGGCTTCGAACGCAAGGAGCTGCCGCGCAACCTGTCCGCCTCCCTCGGCACCTCAGAGCTGACCCCTCTGCAGATAGCCCAGGGCTATGCGACCTTTGCTAACGGCGGCTATGCAGTCAAGCCCTATCTGATCGACCGCATCGAGAACCGCTACGGCCAGTTGATCGACTACAGCAAGCCGCCAGTGACACCGGAGCTGACGGAGCAGCAGCAAGCCCGCCTGAATGCCTACGTGGAACGCCAGGGCAGCGGCATCAGTGAGCGACCAGCAGAGGCCGAGCGCGTAGTCGACGAGCGCACCATCTATCAGCTCAACAGCATGCTGCGCGACGTGGTACGTCGCGGCACAGCAGTGCGCGCCCGTGCACTCAACCGCAACGATCTCGCAGGCAAGACCGGTACCACCAACGACCAGAAAGACGCCTGGTTCTCCGGCTTCAACCCAGACCTGGTGGCCACCGTCTGGGTCGGCTTTGATCAGCCCAGCACCCTGGGTCGACGCGAGTTCGGCGGTACCGCCGCACTGCCTATCTGGATGAACTTCATGGGCGCCGCGCTCGAAGGCGTGCCGGACCGCGAGCCACGCATGCCCAGGGGTCTGGTCACCGCCCGCATCGACCCAACCACCGGGCGCAGCGCCCCCCCCGGCACCGACGGCGCCTTCATGGAGATTTTCAAGCAGGAAGACGCGCCGCCGCCCTACAGCGAGTTGGAGATGGGCGGCTACGACAGCGGTGGCGCGGTTACACCACTCGAACTGTTCTGAGCCAACGCATGGACCTGGCGCCGCAACCAGCGGTTGACCGGGTCATGCTCCATGCCCTTGTGCCAGTAAAGCGTCAGTCCAATCTCCGGTAGCGGCAATGGCATGTCCAGCAGCTGATTACCCAGCGGTCTATTGATCAGCTCCGCGTGACGCCGCGACATGGTCAGCAGCAATGGCGTCTGCGCTACCACCAGACTCGCCGCCTGATAACTCTGGCACTGCTGCACCACATTGCGCATCAGGCCCAAATGCCCCAGCGCCAGATCCTCATAGGACAGCCCCCGCCGCCAGGACGCTACCGCGATATGCTCGGCGGCCATATAGCTGTCCGCTGTCAGCTCCGCGTCAAACAGTGGGCCGGCGACCACGCAGAGTGGCTCCCTGACCAGTTGCATCTGCCGCAGACTGGCATCGGCAGGCCGCGCAATCTGCACCGCCAGATCGATTCGCCCGGCCGCCAGCTCCAGCTTCAGCTCGGACCACCGGACACCCACCGTGCGCACCCGGCTGCGCGGCGCCAATTCACGCAACCGGGTCAGCAGCGGCGGAATCAGCACCGGCTCCAGTTGCTCCGGCAGGCTGATGGTGAAGGTGCGTGCATCCTCCTGCGGATCAAACTGCTGCAGATAGCCGAGGCTCTGCTGCAGCCGACTCAGACTGTCGATAATCCCGGGCGCCAGCCGCATTGCCGCGGCGGTCGGGGTCACGCCCCTGCCCTCTCGCACGAACAGCGGATCGGAAAAGTGCTCACGCAGCCGTGCCAGCGAGTGGCTGACCGCGGACTGGCTGACATGCAGCACCGCCGCCGCACGGGTCAGGTTGCGCTCGCGGTAAACCACCTCAAATACCCGAAACAGATTGAGATCAATCCGGGCCAATGATGGGGAATCATTCTTTTCACTCATCAACAAACACCTGCGCCATGGGCTATAGGCCCGAGATTACGCGCCTGCAGCCAAACCATGAATAGCAATCATGGTTCTGAATGAATATTGATCGCTTCTTATCCGCCTCGACAGCTCCTAAGCTTGAGCGATAACAACAGCAAGAGGCACGGACATGCACGAGCAGGACTATCTCGACACCCTCAAGGCGATTCAGGCCAAGGTCTGGCCAGCAGGCAAACCGACCACCCCTGTCTACCCGCAGGGTGAACGGCCGCTGACCGAGTACCTCGCCCACTGGGCCAAGACCGCGCCGGACCGCGTTGCCGTCCATTTCTATGGCCATCAGCTGACCTACGCCGAGCTGGACGAACTGAGCAATCGCTGCGCCGCCCTGCTGCAGGCCCAGGGCATCAAACCCGGCGACCGGGTTGCGGTGTTCATGCCCAACTGCCCGCAGCTGCATATCGCCTTTTACGGCATCCTCAAGATGGGCGCCATCCACGCGCCGGTCAGCCCGATGGCCAAGGGTATGGAACTGAGCTATCAGCTGAACGACTGCGGCGCCCGTGCCATTATCTGCTTTGACCAGCTGCTGCCGGTGGTGCGTGACGTTCGCGAGCAGACCGCGCTGGAGCTGGTATTCACCACCAGTCTGTCCGAACTCTGCCCGGCCCAGCCGCCGATCCCGGTGCCGGATCTGCTGCAGGCGCCCAAGCTGCCGATCACCGACAGCATCGACCTGATGCCCGCTCTGGCAGCCACCACGCCGGCGCCGCAACATCTGCCCAGACTGAATCTGGATGACACCGCCGCCCTCAACTACACCGGCGGCACCACCGGCCTCCCAAAGGGCTGCATTCACACCCACGGCGACATGCTCTACACATGCGCCAGCTTTGTTCCGGTTGCCATGGGCTTTGCCGAGGAACGCATCGGCCTGAACTTCATGCCCGAGTTCTGGATCGCCGGCGAAAACTCCGGCCTGCTGTTCCCGGTGTTTGCCGGCACCACACTGGTGTTGCTGGCCCGCTGGGACGCGCTGACCTTTATGAGCGCCGTTCAGCACTATCGGGTTACCCAGACCGGGCTGCTGGTCGACAGCGCTTCAGAGGTACTCGATCATCCGCAGGTCGGCGAGTTCGACTTCAGCTCGCTTGAAACCACCAGCTGCGTCTCCTTTATCAAGAAGCTGACCCCGGAATACCGCCGCCGCTGGCGCGAGCTGACCGGCTGCACCCTGTTCGAAACCAGCTTCGGCATGACCGAAACCCACACCTGCGACACCTTTACCGCCGGCCTGCAGGACGATGACTTCGATCTGAAATCCGAGCCCACCTTTGTCGGCCTGCCGGTACCCGGCACCGAGTTCAAGGTCTGCGACTTCGATACCGGCGCACTGCTGCCACTGGGCAGCGAAGGTGAGCTGTGTCTGCGCAGTCCGTCGCTGCTCAAGGGCTACTGGAACAAACCCGACGCCAGCGCCGAAGCACTGCGCGACGGCGGCTGGCTGCATACCGGCGACAGCGGCGTGATCACCGAGCAGGGTTTTATCCGCTACCTCGGCCGGCGCAAGGAAATGCTCAAGGTCAACGGCATGAGCGTGTTCCCCAGCGAACTGGAAGCCATGCTCGGCCAGCACCCGGACATTCTCGCCTCAGCGGTGATCGGCAAGCACGACCCGCAGCGCGGCCAGACGCCCCTTGCCTTCATCATAACCAAGCCCGGCAGCCACGCCAGCGCCGAGTCGCTGCGCGACTGGTGCAAGCAGGCGATGGCGATCTACAAGGTACCGGAGATTCGGCTGGTCGATACACTGCCGATGACCGCGACCGGCAAGGTCAAGAAACAGGAACTACAGGACTGGATCAACTAACCCATGGCATTCAACCGCATTCTCATCGCCAACCGTGGCGAAATCGCCATTCGTCTGGCCCGCGCCATCGCCGACTGTGACGCCACCAGCGTTGCCGTGTACGCCGAAGATGACGCCCAGTCGCTGCACGTACGCAGCGCCGATCAGGCCATCGCCCTGCAGGGCCAGGGTGTTGCCGCCTATCTGGACGCCGCCCAGCTGATTCGCATCGCCAAGGAGCAAAATTGCGATGCGATCCACCCCGGCTACGGTTTTCTCAGCGAAAACGCCGACTTCGCCCGCGCCTGTGAGCAGGCCGGCATCACCTTTATCGGCCCCGCGCCTGAGGTGCTCGACACCTTTGGCGACAAGGCCAGCGCGCGTCGACTGGCGCAGCAGCAGGGTGTGCCCCTGACCCAGGGCACCAACGAGCCGACCACGCTGGAGCAGGCCCGCGACTTTATGCAGTCGCTCGGCGACGGCGCAGCGGTGATGCTGAAAGCCTTGGCTGGCGGCGGCGGGCGCGGCATGCGCGCGGTGCACGATCTTGCCGAGCTGGACGACGCCTTCGCCCGCTGCAGCTCCGAGGCCACCGCCGCCTTTGGCCGTGGCGATCTGTATGTCGAACGACTGATCCGCCGTGCTCGGCATATCGAGGTGCAGATCATCGGCGACGGCGCTGAAGTTGCCCATGTCTGGGAGCGCGACTGCACGCTGCAGCGCCGTAATCAAAAGCTACTGGAAGTCGCCCCGGCGCCGAGCCTTGATCCAGCTGTGCGCGAGCAACTGCACGCCGCCGCCTGCACCCTGACCCGCGCGGTTGGCTACCGCGGCCTGTGTACCGTCGAGTTTCTGCTCGACGAGGAGCGCGGGGATTTTGTCTTTATGGAAGCCAACCCGCGCATTCAGGTCGAACACACGGTAACCGAAGCGGTGACCGGTCTGGATCTGGCGGCAACGCAGATTCAGCTCGCCGCCGGCAAGACCCTTGCGGAACTGGGTCTGACCCAGGCCGACATCCCCGCCGCCCGCGGCTTTGCCGTGCAACTGCGCATCAATCTGGAAAGCATGGCCGCCGACGGCAGCACCCGCCCGGCTGGCGGCACGCTCAGCGCCTATCAGCCGCCCAGTGGCCCGGGCATCCGCGTCGATGGCTACGGCTACGCCGGCTACACCACCAGCCCACGCTACGACTCGCTACTGGCCAAGCTGATCGTGCACGCAAACGGTGATTACCCGAACACCCTGCGCCGCGCCTACCGTGCGCTGTGCGAATTCCGTCTGGAGGGCGCCGCCAGCAACCTGCATCTGCTGCAGAACCTGCTGCAGCACCCGCAGGTGCAGAGCAACGACGTCTCCACCGCCTTTATCGAAGCCGAAGCCGCCAGCCTGACCGCCGCCCACCCCAGCGCCCACCCGCACCGTTTCTTCCAAGGCAGCGCAAGTAGCGCCGCCACCAGCAGCGCGCAGACCGACGCTCCGGCCGGCACCGAGCCGCTGAATGCGCCGGTACAGGGCGTGCTGGTCAGTCTGGATGTACAGGTTGGCGACAGCGTCGCCGTCGGCCAGCAGGTCGCGATCATGGAAGCCATGAAGATGGAGTTCGTGGTCAAGGCGACCCAGAGCGGCATCGTCCGCGCGCTGGCCGCCAACGCCGGTGACAGCCTGTTCGAAGGCAGCGCCCTGCTCTATCTGGAGCCTGCCGAAGTGGCGGGCAACGCCCAGCAGGATGAAGAGTCCGTCGCCATCGACCATATCCGCGCCGACCTGCAGGAAGTGCTGGAGCGCCGCGCCGAGCTGACCGACGAGCGCCGCCCGGAGGCCGTCGCCAAGCGCCGCAAGACCGGCCAGCGCACCGCCCGCGAGAACCTCGCCGACCTGCTCGACGACGGCAGCTTTATCGAGTACGGCGGCTTTGCCCTTGCCGCCCAGCGCTCGCGCCGCAGCCACGAAGAGCTGCTGAAAATGAGCCCGGCGGACGGTCTGATCAACGGCATCGGTACCGTCAATGCCGACAAGTTCGGCGAACACGCCGCCCGCTGCATGGCGCTGTCCTACGACTACACGGTGTTCGCCGGCACCCAGGGCGTCACCAACCACAAGAAGACCGACCGCATGCTCGAGCTGGCCGAGCAGTGGAAGCTGCCGCTGGTGTTCTTCACCGAAGGCGGTGGCGGCCGCCCGGGCGATATCGACAAGGTCGGCGTGGCCGGGCTGGACTGCACCACCTTCATGCGCATGGCGCGCCTATCCGGCATGGTGCCCACCGTCGGTATCGTCTCCGGGCGCTGCTTCGCCGGTAACGCCGCGCTGCTCGGCTGCTGCGACGTGATCATCGCCACCGAGAACGCCACCATCGGCATGGCCGGGCCGGCGATGATCGAAGGCGGCGGCCTCGGCCGCTTTACCCCGGAGCAGGTTGGCCCGACCAGCATGCACGGCCCGAACGGGGTGATCGACGTGCGGGTGCAGAACGAAGCCGAGGCCACCGCGGTGGCCAAGCAGTACCTGTCCTACTTCCAGGGCGATCTGACGGACTGGGAAGCGGCGGACCAGCGCGAGCTGCGCCACCTGATCCCGGAAAACCGCCTGCGCGTGTATGACATCCGCAAAGTGATCGAGACACTGGCCGACCGCGATTCTGTGCTGGAGCTGCGCCGCGAGTTTGCGCCGGGGCTGATCACCGCGCTGATTCGTATCGAGGGCCGCGCCTTCGGCCTGATCGCCAACAACCCGATGCATCTGGGCGGTGCCATTGATGCTGTCTCCGGTGACAAGGCCGCGCGCTTTATGCAGCTGTGTCAGGCCCACGGTCTGCCCATGGTTTCGCTGTGCGACACCCCCGGCTTTATGGTCGGCCCGGACGCCGAGCAGCAGGGCACCGTGCGCCATGTCTCGCGCATGTTTGTCACCGCCGCCAGCCTGAGCATCCCGTTCTTCACCGTGGTGCTGCGCAAGGGCTACGGCCTGGGCGCGCAGGCAATGGCGGCGGGCAGCTTCCATGCACCGATGTTCACCATCGGCTGGCCAAGCAGCGAGTTCGGGGCGATGGGCCTGGAAGGCGCGGTGCGTCTGGGCTACTCGAAGGAACTGGCCGCCATTGAGGACGAAGGCGAGCGTCAGGCGACCTTCGAGAAACTGGTCGCCGAGCTGTACCAGCGCGGCAAGGGCATCAGTATGGCCAGCTTCCTCGAGATCGACGCCGTGATCGACCCGCTGGAAACCCGCGACTGGCTGATGCGTGGCCTGCACTCGGCCCCGGACGAAGCGCTGAAGAAGGGCACCCGTCCGTTCGTTGATACCTGGTAATCAGCCAACACGCAGGTGGCGGGCCTCCGGGACCGCCACCTGCTGGTGGCTGACTATTACGGTAATGCCCTGCTCGCGCCGACGCAGCAAGGACGCCAGCACCCGCTCGCGGGTATCAAAATCCAGCCCGGCAAAGGGTTCATCCAGCAGCAGCAAAGGTCGCTTGGTCAGCAGCAGACGGGCCAGGGCAATACGCCGCGCCTGCCCACCGGAGACCTTGGCACCGAACTCGCCCAGCGTGGTGTTCAGGCCATGCTTGCGCCCGCGCACCCAGTCAGCCAGCGCGACATCATCCAGCACCTGCCAGAGGGCCTCGTCACTGGCCTCGGGATCAGCCAAGCGCAGATTCTGCGCCAGCGTCATGTCGAAGATATCCAGCTGCTGCGGCAAATAACCGATCAGCTCGCGCAGACTCCAGTGCTCGTAGTCTTGCCCGTTAATCAGCCGTTCACCAGTGAACGCCAGCGGCTCGCCCGCCAGCACCTGCAGCAGGGTGCTCTTGCCGCCGCCGGACGGCCCCTCGATCAGCAGCACGTCGCCCTGTTGCAGGCCGATGGACACGTTTTCCGGGCCGTTCAGCGCGCCGGGCATTCTGGCGCTCAGGCCAGACAGCACCAGGCTAAGTGGCTGCTCAGGCAGCGCGGTTGCGGTGCCCGCAAGGTCGGTCTCGGCGGCGGTCAGCTGATTCAACCGATCCCGCGCCGCCTGGCTGAAGCCCAGCGAAATAAAGCTCGCTGCCAGCGGCAGCAGGGCTTCGGCCAGCCCCATTACCGACAGCAAGGCGGCCAGCAGCCAGGGCACCGACAACGCCCCCTGCTGCAACAGCGCATGCCCCTGCCAGAGCACCGCAAGCAACGCCAGCGCCAGGCCCAGTTGCTGCCCCAGCGCCGTCAAACTGACCAGTTTCTGCTGTCGCAGGCGCTGTTGCAGCCAGGCATCATCCTGCTGCAGAAACGCGGCCTGCTGATCGTCCCAGCGCTGCCACAGCAGCAGGGAGGTCAGCAGCTGCAGACGGTCGAGCAGAAACTCGCGGCGCTGTTCGGCCAGTTCGGCATCACGGCGGGCCAGGCGGGCAGCCAGGCGGCCACCGAGCATCGGCACCACCAGCCAGGCCAGCAGCAACCCCGGCAGCGCGGCAACCGCCAGCGAGCTGTCGAGCAGCGCCAGCCAGCCAAGCACCAGCAGTGTGAGCATGGAGGCCCAGAACCAGGGCGCGACAAAGCGCAGCGGGAAGAAGTCGAGCAGATCGATATCGGCTACCAGCCGGTGCATGGCAATCGCCGAGCGCGCCGCCGGAGTGAGCCGGCGCTGCCCGGCAACGCGGGCAAACAGGCGCGTACGCAGATCCTTGAGCAGGGCCAGTGCGGCGTTGTGCGAAGCCAGCCGTTCGGCGTAGCGGCCGGCAGTACGAACGATGGCGAAGAAGCGGATGATGGCTGCCGGGCGGAAGTAGTCGAAACCGTAGGCCGCGACCGTCGCCAGCCCGGCCAGCGCCGCCGCGCTGATAAACCAGCCGGAGGTGGCCAGCAGGCCGATTGCCGACCACAGCGTCACCGCGCCGAGAAACAGCGCCAGACTCCACTGCCCGAGGCGGCTGCGCAACAGGGTCCGCAGACGAATGGGTTGCTCAGACATCGGCAGCCTCCAGGCGTTGCTCAGACTGGCCGAGCGTCACCACCCGATCAGCCCAGTCCAGTCCCTGCAGATCGTGGCTGACCAGCAGCAGTGTGCGCCCCTGGCTCAGGCGCTCCAGTAGCGCATGGATCAACTCGGCGGTGTCCGCATCCAGATGGGCCGTCGGCTCATCCAGCAGCCAGACCGGGGTATCGCGCAGCAGCAGCCGCGCCAGCGCCAGCCGGCTCAGCTGCCCGCCCGACAGCCCCAGCCCGCGCTCCCCCAGCTCGGTCTCCAGACCCTTGGGCAGTTGGCGAATCAGCGGCCAGAGCGCGACCTGCTCCAGCACCGCGATCAGCTCGGCGTCAGTGGCCGTGGGCGCGGCAAGGCGCAGATTATCGGCGATGCTGCCGTGCAGGATCGGTACCTGCTGGGCCAGATAACCAACGTGCCGCAGCCAGTCCGGTCGCGACAGATCCAGCAGCGAGCGACCATTGATCAGCAGCTCACCCTGCCAGGGTACAAAGCCCAGCAGCGCTTCGAGCAGACTGGACTTGCCGCTGCCGCTGGCGCCCTGCAGCACCACCCGCTCGGCCGCCTGCACGCGCAGATCAAGCGGCGCCAGGCGACCTTCGATTGCCAACTGATTGCACTCGATACTGGGCGCGGCGCTGAGCCCCACCGGCTCACGCCCCGGATGCGCCCACACCTGTTGATTGAGCAGCGGCAGCAGCTCGGTCATCGCCCCTTCGGCTTCGGCCTTGGCGTGGTAATCCGCGCCGAGTTGACGCAGCGGCGCATAGAACTCCGGTGCCAGCAGCAGAATGAACAACGCGCCCAGATAGGGAACCGGAATCTCGCCCTTGGCCCAGGGCAAAATACCGAGCAGCCCCAGCCCCAGGTAGAGCGCCACCAGCGCGATCGCCAGCGAGGAAAACAACTCCAGGACAGCACCGGAGAGAAAGGCCATACGCAGCACCCGCATGGTGCCGGCGCGGTAGTGTTCGGCGGCGGTTTCCACTTCCGCTTCGGCGGCGGGCAACGCGCCCAGATGGCGCAGCGTCCAGCTGCCGCGCAGCAGGTCACTGAAGCGCCCGCTCATCCGCGCCAGCGCAACGAACTGGCGCTGACTGGCGGAGGCCGCGGCCTTGCCCAGCAAGATCATGAACACGGGCACCAGCGGCGCAGTCAGCAGCAACAGCACCGCTGCCAGCGGACTGAACACAGCGGTGCAGATGATCAGCAACACGGGGACCAGCAACACCAGTTGACGCTGCACCCGGTAGCGGCTGATATAGCCATCCAGCGCCTCGACCTGCTCCAGCAAACGGCTGCCGAGTTCCGCGTCAGCGCCCAGTTGCGCCCGCGCAGGCCCCAGCGCCGCCAGACGCTGCAGCAAGGTGCGGCGCAACTCGCCGCGGGCGCGCAGGCTGGCCAATTGGCTGGCCTGCTCACGGCCGTACTGCAGCAGCGGACGCAGGATCAGACAGAGCGCCAGCCAGGGCAGCAGACTGCTCAGCAGCTGCGTCTGCGTCTCAACCAGCCCGCCCTGCTGCCAGGCCACCAGCCAGCCGGAAAACAGCTGCGCCAGCAACCAGCACTGCCAGACAAAAAGCCCCGCCGCCGCCAGCGCGAACAGCAGGGCCAGATTGAGCAGGGAAGCCTGCGGCGCCAGCAGCCGGGTCAGCCAGCCGCTGGCGGTACGCGGATCAATCTCAGTCGACTTGATCTTCTTCTCCTACATAGCCGTTGAGTTCCAGCCACATGGCATTGACGATGCCAAACGCAGAGGCCAGCAGTACGCCGAGAATCCAGGTGAAATACCACATAGTCTTCTCCTTCCGTTAATACATGCTGTGAGTGTTGTCGCGGATATGCTGCTCGTTCAGGCGGCCGCGCATCACGAAGTAGCCCCAGGCGGTGTAACCAAGGATGATCGGGACGAACAGACAAGCCACACAGAACATGATGAACAGCGTGGTTTCACTGGCGGTCGCATCCCACATGGTCAGGCTGTGGTTTGGCATGCTGGAAGACGGCATGACAAAGGGGAACATGCTCAGACCCGCCGTGATCAGCACCATGGCCATGGCCAGCGCCGAGCTGACAAACGCCAGCGCGTGCTTACGCGCCTTGCTGAACAGGGCACAGAAGACAAAGCAGATGACCCCCAGCGCGGGCACAGCCCATAGCAGCGGCAGTTTGGCGTAGTTGCCGAACCAGGCTGCAGAGCTGATTTCGACCACCTTGTCGATGGTGCGATTATCACCGTTGGTATCAATGACGCTGACCACCTGATAGCCATCAATGCCCAGCCACAGCCAGACCCCGGCCATGACGAATACCACCGCGCAGACCAGCGCCAGCAGTGAGGAGATCGCCTCGGCGCGGGCCTTGATCTGCCCCTCGGTCTTGAGCTGCAGGTAGGTGGCACCGTGATTGACGATCATCAGCAGGCTCAGCACGCCAGCCAGCAGCGCAAAGGGGTTGAGCAGCGCCCAGAAACTGCCGGTGTACTGAAACCGCAGCAGCTCGTCGAACTGGAAGGGCACGCCCTGCAGCAGGTTGCCAAAGGCCACCCCGAAGATCAGCGCCGGGATCGCCGAACCGGCAGTCAGCGCCCAGTCCCAGCGACTGCGCCAGACTTCGCTGTCGATCTTGGAGCGATACTCGAAGGCCAGCGGACGCAGGAACAAGGCAAACAACGTGAGCATCATGGCCAGGTAGAACCCGCTGAATGATGCCGCGTAGACCGTCGGCCAGGCTGCGAACAGCGCGCCGCCGGCGGTCACCAGCCAGACCTGGTTGCCGTCCCAGTGGGGCGCGATCGAGTTGATCATCACGCGCCGCTCATAGTTGTTCTTGCCGATCAC
Source organism: Pseudomonas abyssi (assembly GCF_002307495.1). Lineage (GTDB taxonomy): Bacteria > Pseudomonadota > Gammaproteobacteria > Pseudomonadales > Pseudomonadaceae > Halopseudomonas > Halopseudomonas abyssi. Next base: position 120,087 of record NZ_NTMR01000010.1, read on the forward strand.
TTTCAGCAGCGCGGCAACGCCCATGTCAAAGCCGTCGGTGACCACAAAGCCAATCAGCAGAACCCCGATCAGCACCCACCAGATGAACCGTAATGCTTCGTAATCCATGATCAGGCCTCCTGTGCTTCGGCAGTTTCCAGGTCATAGCGACCGGTGTGCAGGCTCGACGGCCCCTTGCGCGCATACTTGGTCATCAGCCAGATCTCGATGATCACGAAGATGCTATAGAGCACGGCGATGGAGATCAGGGTAAACAGCACATCGCCCGGGCTCAGCTGCGAGACTGCCAGATGGGTCGGCAGAATTTCACCGATGGCCCAGGGCTGCCGCCCATACTCGGCCACAAACCAGCCCATTTCACTGGCGATCCATGGCAAGGGCAGACTGAAGATGGCGAACTTGAGCAACCATTTTGGCTTGTCGACCGTACGACGAGCGCTGTGCCAGAAGGCGCAGGCAAACAGCAGCAACATCAGAAGACCGCAGGCAACCATGACGCGGAAGCTCCAGAACAGCGGCCAGACCTTGGGCACAGTGGCTTCTACCGCATTGGCTATTTCTTCAGGCGTCGCATTCAGTACGTCATCGGTGTAGCCACTGAGCAACAGACCGAAGCCCAAGTCATCGCGCACCGCGTTGAACTGTTCCACGGTCGCGGACGACTTGTCCCCGGCGCGGATGCGCTGCATCAGGTCATAGGCCTCCTGGCCGCGGATGATGCGCCCAAGGTTCTCTTCCTTGATCTGTTGCAGCCCCTGGACTTCCTCATCCAGCGAACGGGTTGCGATCAACCCGAGTACCGCCGGCACCTTGATCGCATAGTCGGTGTGCTGAGCCTGCTCGTTGGGAAAACCGATCAGGGTAAAGGCTGCCGGTGGTGGCTGGGTTTCCCACTCGGCCTCTACCGCCGCCAGCTTGACCTTTTGCACCTCGCCCAACTCGTAACCGGACTCGTCGCCCAGCACGATGACCGACAGCGCGCTAGCCAGACCAAACGCAGAGGCGATGGCGAAGCTGCGGCGGGCAAAGGCCAGATCGCGGCCCTTGAGCAGATAGTAGCTGGAAATCGCCAGCACGAAGATGGAGCCGGTGACGTAGCCCGCCGACACGGTGTGGACAAACTTGACCTGAGCCACCGGGTTGAGCAGCACCTCGGCGAAGTTGGTCAGCTCCATGCGCATGGTCTCGATGTTGAATTCCGAGCCCACCGGGTGCTGCATCCAGCCATTGGCAACCAGAATCCACAACGCCGACAAGTTGGTCGCCAGCGCCATCAGCCAGGTCACCGCCAGGTGCTTGACTTTGCTCATGCGGTCCCAGCCGAAGAAGAACAGGCCGAACAGCGTTGACTCGAGGAAGAAGGCCATCAGGGCTTCGATCGCCAGCGGCGCGCCGAAGATGTCGCCGACGTAGTGCGAGTAGTAGGACCAGTTGGTACCAAACTGGAACTCCATCGCCAGGCCGGTAGTCACGCCCAGGGCGAAGTTGATACCGAACAGCTTGCCCCAGAACTGGGTCATGTCACGGTAGATGGTCTTGCCGGTCATCACATAGACCGACTCCATGATCGCCAGCAGGAAAGCCAGGCCCAGCGTCAGGGGTACAAACAAGAAGTGAATCATCGCCGTCAAGGCGAACTGCATTCGTGAGAGCTCTACGATATCCATCTGCGTACTCCGCTCGGAGGAATCATCAGGTCAATTCGGTCACCGCCGACAAACACTACGGAACAATGTTTGCCGAATTAGTATGGCTCAGCCCCCGGCAAGCGGGGACTGGGCGAATTGACGCACGTCAAATATGACGCACAGATATGGAAAATACTCCCGAGCGAAGAAAATTCAGCCCTGAAATACCATCCAGAGCGATACCGCGAGCGGCAGCAACAACGCCGTAGCGGTGCCCATCAGACTCATGGCCAGGGCAGAAAAAGCACCCGCCTCCTCCCCCTCTTCCAGCGCCCGCGAGGTACCCACCGCATGCGCGGTCAGGCCCATGGCCATACCCCAGGCGGCCGGATGGTCCACGCCGCACAGGCGTAGCAGCATCGGACCGAAGATGGCCCCCAGCACGCCGGTGAACATCACAAATACCGCCGCCAGCGCCGCAACGCCGCCGATTTGCTCGGCCACCAGCATGGCAATCGGCGAGGTCACCGATTTAGGTGCCAAGGTCATCATGATCATCGGCTCGGCGCCCAGCAGCCAGGCCAGCAGCACCGCCAGCACGGTCGCCAGCGTGCCGCCGACCAGCAGGCAGACCAGCACCGGCCAGAAATAGCTGCGAATGCGCCGGAAGTTCATGTACAGCGGCACCGCCAGTGCCACCGTGGCCGGCCCCAACAGCACCTGCAGCGGTTGCACGGCTTCGCGATAATGCGCGTAGTCCTGTCCGACGGCGAGAATGACCAGCACCAGCACGGCGGTGGATACCAGCACCGGGTGAAATACCGCCAGCTTGGTACGCTGGTAGAGCGCCACGCCCAACTGATAGGCGGCCAGAGTCATGCCGACCCAGAACAGCGGGTGATCGACGACAGCCTGCCAGGCTTGCAACAGCGTCCCGCTCATGGTGCCTTCCTCCGTTCCTGGCGCTCGATCAGCTTCTGCATCAGCCAGCCACAGAACGGCATGCTCAGCGCCAGCGACAAGGCCAGGGTGACCAGGATGGCCGTGGCATCAGCAAGAATCTCGCTGCCGTACACCATGATGCCAACCGCTGGCGGCACCAGAATCAGCGGCAGGTAGGTCAGCAAACCACTGGAGGCCAGACTGATCGACTCACTGACGCCACCGCGCAGGCACAGATACACGACCATCAGCAGCATGCCGATGATCGGCCCCGGCAGGAACGGCAGCACCAGTACATTCAAACCGGTACCCAGCAACTGGAAGAACACCAGCCAGGTCAGTCCACGTAGCAACATTGATCTAGGGCCTCTCGCCACGACAGCAAACCGGCAAGGGTAAACATTCGCTCCGAGGGTGCCTAGCCCTACTATGGTGAAATAGCGTTTCCCATCTGGAAACACCGCCGTTCTCCGACGGGCGTCAGCTGCGCCAGCCAAGGTTTTGCTATACCATTCGCGCCGGCGTTACACCCCTCTACACCCCCCTATAAATGGAGAAACATCCATGAACCGCCTGACCCGCGCTGCACTGGGTAGCACCCTGATGCTGGCCAGCAGCCTTGCACACGCCTATCCCCTGCTGTGGCAGAACAACAGCATTACCTATCTGTACGGCACCGATTTCCAGGTTGACCCTGACACCCAGCAAACCGTGACCTTCGAGCACGCCAGCGGCTGGACCAAGGGTGACCTGTTCATCTTCTTCGACAGCATCCACTACAACGGTGGTACCAACAGCGAAGATCAGAACAGCAGCTACTACGGTGAAATCTCCCCGCGCCTGTCACTGGGCAAGATCACCGGCCAGAGCTTTGCCTTCGGCCCGATCACCGACGTGCTGTTGGCCGGCACCTACGAGTTCGGCCGTAACGACGTCAAAAATTACCTGCTCGGCCCGGCCGTTGACCTGAATATCCCCGGCTTCGACTACTTCCAGCTGAACACCTACTATCGCCACGCCGACGAGGCATCTGGCGGCCGCGGCGTATGGCAGATCACACCGGTGTGGGCCTACACCGTCCCGGTCGGCAACTCCGACGTGCTGATCGACGGCTTTATCGACTGGGTAGTCGATAACGACGACGACAACTACCACGCCAACCTGCACATCAACCCGCAGATCAAATACGACCTGGGCAAGGCCCTGGGCTGGTCCGAGAAGCAGCTGTACACCGGTATCGAGTACGACTACTGGAAGCACAAGTACGGCATCCCGAACGGCACCTTCGGGCTGGATACCCACCAGAGCGCAACCAACCTGATCGCCAAGTACCACTTCTGATCAGGACACAAAAAAACCGCAGCACAGGCTGCGGTTTTTTTTGCTCACCACCAGCAACGTCGAGGTGGTTTGCTAGACGCTCGGAAGTCCAGTGTGCACCTTGGGTTCGTCCCGTTTACGCGGGCGAGTAGCGCAGATTTATCGGGGAAAAGAGCCACAGGGTGTCTGAGGAGCGAAGCGACGAGTTTTGTGGCTCCCCGATAAATCGAGCAACGCAGCGAACCCGAAGGGCCGCGTAGTCGGGTGCCCCGGGGGATCGCTAAGGGGGGCTGGGCATGCAGCCCCCCTTGGCTCGCCGTGAGGGCGAAAGGCTGAGTTGATTACAGCTCGCGGCAAAACACAGTCGGCCGAGCCGGAACTCGGCCCTCCCGGTCAATAACCGCGCAACGCCGCAAAGCGGTTGGCGTGATAGCGGTAGTCGCCAAACAACGCCTGCACACTGCGCGCACGCTTCATGAACAGGCCGATATCAAACTCGTCGGTCATGCCCATGCCGCCGTGCATCTGCACCGCTTCGTTGGTCGCCAGCTCGGCTACTTCGCAGGCCTTGGCCTTGGCCAGGCTGACCCATTGCGCCGCCTCGGCATCACCGGCATCCAACGCCATCTGCGCCTTCAACACCGCCGACTTGACCAGTTCCAGCTCGCTGAACAGATGCGCGCAACGATGTTGCAGCGCCTGGAAGGTGCTCAGTGCTACCCCGAACTGCTTGCGCTCCTGCAGATAGGCAACGGTGCGCTCGAACACTTCCAGCGACAGGCCCAGCAGCTCACCGGCCAGCTGCGCGTTGACCACATCCAGGGTCAGCGCCAGCGCCGCCCAGGCGTTGCCTGCCTCACCCAGCAGATCACCAGAGGCGACCTTCACGTTGTCAAAGCTGACGATCGCCGCATTGCGGCTGTCAGCCATGATGGTGCGCTCGACACTCACGCCCGGCGCGTTGCGATCCACCAGCAACAGGCTGATGCCCGCCTGATCACCTTCAGCGCCCTCGCTGCGCGCAGAGACGATCAGCTTGTCGGCAACATGGCCGTCGACCACAAAGGTCTTGCGGCCGTTGAGCAGATACCCGCCATCAGCTACCTGCAGTCGGGTTGCTACCCGGTTCGGCGCGTGACGCGGCGCTTCATCAATCGCCAGCGCCAGCAGCAGGCTGCCCTCGGCGACCTGCGGCAGCAGCGCCTGCTGCTGTTCGCTGGAGCCCGCCAGCAGCAGCGCGGCCACACCGCCAATGGCGGTCGAGATCAAGGGGGAAGCGCTGAGGTTGCGGCCGGCCTGTTCGCTGACCTGGCCCATGCCGACGTAGCCGAACTGGGCACCACCGAGGGCTTCGGGGATCAGGGTACCGACAAAGCCCATCTCGACCATGCTCTGCCACAGCTCGCGGGAAAAGCCGGTTTCATCGCGGTTGTCGCGCAGCGCACGCAGCTGACTGACCGGGGCGCTCTCGCTCAGAAAACGCTTGGCCGCGTCCTTGAGCATCTGTTGTTCTTCGTTAAGTACCAAAGCTGCCATGATGCTGTCCCCTCACTGAAGGCCGAGAATGTTGCGGGCGATGACGTTGAGCTGCACCTCGCTGGTACCGCCCTCGATCGAGTTGCCCTTGGAGCGCAGCCAGGTGCGGGCAACGGCCCCCTCGCGAGACGCCTCCCCTTCCCAGAGCAGACCGTCGCTGCCATGCAGGGCGACCATCAGTTCCTGCCGGCGCTTGTTCAGCTCGGTGCCGTAGTACTTGAGCATGGCCGAGGCCGCGCCAACGCCCTGACCCGCCTTGGCTTCATCCAGTACCCGCTCTGCGGTCAGCGCAAAGGCAGCGGCATCCAGATCCCATGTCGCCAGTTCACCGCGCAGCATGCCGTCAGCCAGCTTGCCGTCTTCCAGGCCGACAGCATCCACCGCGATCTGCGGCAGGGTCTTCTGGCCTGCGGCGGTGCGGCCCATACCGCCAATCATTTCCCGCTCGTGGGTCAGCAGGTACTTGGCGATGGTCCAGCCGGCGTTGATCTCGCCCACGACCTGGCTTTTTTCCACCCGCACATTGTCGAGAAAGGTCTCGCAGAACGGCGAGCTGCCGGAAATCAGCTTGATCGGGCGAGTGCTCACGCCGGGGGTGGTCATGTCGAACAGCACCAGACTGATGCCCAGCTGCTTCTTGGCATCCGGGTTGGTACGCACCAGACAGAACATCCAGTCAGCCTTGTCGGCGTAGGAGGTCCAGATCTTCTGGCCATTGACGATAAAGTGGTCGCCGTGGTCTTCGGCACGGGTCTGCAGGCCGGCGAGGTCGGAGCCGGCACCCGGCTCGCTGTAACCCTGACACCAACGGATTTCACCGCGGACAATCGGCGGCAGATGCTGACGCTTGAGTTCTTCGGAGCCGAACTTGAGAATCGCCGGGCCGATCATCCAGACACCAAAACTGGACAGCGGCGGGCGGGCATTGATGCGCGCCATCTCTTCGCGCAGCACCTTGTGCTCCTGCTGGCTGAGGCCACCGCCGCCATACTCGGTTGGCCAGTCGGGCGCGGTCCAGCCACGTGCGGCCATGCGCTCGAGCCAACGTTTCTGGTCTTCGCTGGCGAAGGTGAAGTTGCGTCCGCCCCAGCAGGCGTCATTGTCCGAGCGTTGCGGCGTGCGCATGCTCTGCGGGCAGTTTTCTTCCAGCCAGGCGCGGGTTTGCTGGCGGAATACGTCCAGATCAGCCACGGGCATTCTCCTTTGTTGTGATTTATCTGCAGGAAACGCTGAATCGGTCAGACCACAAGATACTCCGGCCGACGCCACACGGAAGCGGCTCTTGACTGACCGAATAGTCACCCATCATTGGGGATGATGCTCAACCACGCTCACTACGGCAGTACTGCCGCGGTGTCATGCCCTTCCAGCGTCGAAACGCATGGACAAAGTTGGAGACTTCACCGTAGCCAAGACGCACCGCCACCGCCTCCAGTGACAGCCCCGGCATCCGCAACAACTCCTCGGCCAGAGCCTCGCGGGTTTCCTCCTGCAACTGACGGAAGCTGGTCTGCTCGTCACCCAGACGACGGCGCAGCGTGCGCTCGGTCAGATGCAGCCTGGCAGCAACAGTCGGCATGTCCGGCAGCGCCGCACCACCCTCCAGCAACAACTCACGCACCCGCCCCGCCAGCCCGTCACGCGCCCGATAGCGTTGCAATAACTGATGGCATTGCTGCTCGCAGGCCTCACGCATGGCGGGGTTGTCGCCGGGCAACGCCCGGGCCAGCAGCTCCGGGTCCAGTTCCAGCAGGTGCTCCGGGGCATCGAACCGGGGCGTACAGCCATAGGCTTCGGTGTAAGCGGCCAACTGCTCTGCGGGCGGCGCAGGCAATGCCAGCTGAACCGACTTGAAAGGCTGCCGCAGCCCGGTCAGTTCACGATGAATGCGCGCGATCGCGGAGCTGTCGCGCAGCAACAGAAAACGGCGTACTGCCGGATCTACCCAGCTGTCATCCACCCCCAGCCAATGGCCAGACGCATCCTTGCGGGCATGAATGCGACAGAAGGCAAAGGTCAGATCGAGGTAGCGCAGGCCCATGTCCAGCGCCTCGCCGAGTGAGGCGCTGGACAGCAACGCATATCCCCAGATGCCGTAACGGCTGAGCTGGTAGCGGCGTCCGGCCAGCAGTCCCAGCAGCGGCTGCTCAGGCAAACCGGCGAGCAGATTGCCGACCACCTGCAGCTCCTGCGCCGCCTCGACCTGGGCCTGACCATCGGCCAGCGCCATCACATCCAGCCCGGTGCCCTGCAGGCACTGCGGTACGGTCAGGCCCAGCTCGGTACCCAGTTGGGTCATCAGTTGCACGCTACCGATGTTGCGCAGGCGCGGCCAGGGAGGAGCAGTAGCGGTCATGGTGTGTCCGAAACTCACAATTTTTTGACCGACTATGCCATACCCGCGCCGACAGGCAACACCTAATATGCTGACAACAGGAGGAAGCACACAATGACTACAAAAAGCTCACCTGCCGCACCACTCGACGCCATTATCATCGGCAGCGGGTTTGGCGGCCTCGGCATGGCCATCCAACTGGACCGCGCCGGCATCAGCCATTTTCTGCTGCTGGAGAAGGCCGCCGACATCGGCGGTACCTGGCGCGACAACCACTATCCGGGTTCGGGTTGCGACGTACCTTCGCACCTGTATTCCTACTCGTTCGAGCCGCGTACCAGCTGGCCGCACAAGTACGCCCGCCAGGACGAAATTCACGCCTACATCCGCCACTGCGCCGACAAATACCACCTGCGCCAGCGCATTCGCCTCAATTGCGCGGTCAGCGACGCCCACTTTGACGCCGAATCCGGCTGCTGGCAGGTCACTACCGCCGGCGGAGAAACCCTGGTCGCGCGCAACCTGATCGCCGCCACCGGCCAGCTCAACCGCCCGCTGATGCCGAACATCGAAGGGCTCGGCAGCTTTGCCGGCCCGGCCTTCCACTCGGCCGAGTGGCAGCACGACGTTGATCTGAAGGGCAAACGAGTCGCAGTCATCGGTACCGGCGCCTCGGCGATCCAGTTCGTGCCGCAGATCGTGCCCGAGGTGGCTCAGCTTGACCTGTACCAGCGCAACGCCGCCTGGGTGCTGCCCAAGGATGATTGCGAATACAGCGACTCACGCCGCCGCTGGCTGAGCCGCCTGCCGCTGCTGCACCGGCTGGACCGGCTGGACCGGCTCTGGCAGTATCTGACCCACGAAGTCCGCGCGCTGGCTTTCGTGCATTTCCCGGCACTGGTCAAAAGCAGTGAACGGGCCGCCAAGCGTGATCTAGACCGTCAGGTCAGCGATCCCGCCAAGCGCGCCGCACTGACCCCGGACTACCCGATGGGCTGCAAGCGCATCCTGATCAGCAACAACTACTACCCGGCGCTGGATCAAAAGCACGTCAACATCGTCAGTGACGGCATCGAGAAAATTGTCCCGGAAGGCGTCGTCACCAACGACGGCACCCTGCACCCGGCCGACGTGCTGACCTACGGCACCGGCTTTGCCGCCACCGAGTTCCTCGCGCCGATCCGCATCAGCGGGCTGGACGGCAAAGACCTGAACGACGCCTGGCGCGACGGCGCAGAAGCCTACAAGGGCATCTCGGTCGCCGGCTTTCCCAATCTGTATGTGCTCTACGGGCCAAACACCAACCTCGGCCACAACTCGATCATCTACATGCTGGAAAGCCAGTTCCGCTACGTCGTTGCCTGTGTGAAGGCCGTGCGCGACCGTGGTCTGCGTTACCTTGATCTGCAGCCCGAAGTGCAGGCGCGCTACAACCGGCAGCTGCAGGACGACGCCCGCGGCACGGTCTGGGCCCGGGGCTGCCAGAGCTGGTACCTGACCGCCGACGGCAAGCAGACCGTCAACTGGCCCGGCTTTACCTTCACCTATCGATACATGACCCGCAAACCGACGTGGAGCGATTATGTCCAGGTACGTTGATGAGCTGTATCGCAATCCAGGGCAGCCCGGGTTGCGCGCCCTTCTGCGCGGCATGCTGAAACTGCTGTTTCGCGGTCTGATCCGCCCGCCCGTGCCCTTTGCCGTGCAGGCACTGGTGCTGCGCCTGCTGACCCTCGGCATGCCGCTGGCCAAAGGCGTGACTCGCAGCGCCGAGCAGATCGCCGGACGGCCCTGCATGTGGCACCGCCCGGCCGCTGGCGGCAACGGTCGCGTGCTGCTGTACCTGCATGGCGGCGCCTTCGTCATCGGCTCCCCGCAGACCCATCGGGGCATCTGCTCGGCGCTGGCCAGCCGTGGCCAGTTTGATGTCTGCGCACTCGATTACCGACTGGCCCCGGCGTATCCGGCACCAGCGGCCTGTGACGATGCGGTCGCCGCCTATCAGGCGCTGCTGCAGCGAGGCTATACGCCCGCGCAGATCACCCTGATCGGCGATTCGGCAGGCGGCAACCTGGTACTGGTGACGGCGCAAAAGCTGGCCGCGCTCAAGCTGCCGCTGCCCGCCTCGCTGGTCTGCTTTTCACCGGTCACCGATATGACTGCCGAGCAGCTGCACGCGCCTGCGGCCGGCGACCCACTGCTGCATCCGTCCTGGCTCGACAGTGCCCGCGACGCCTACTGCCCGGCCGGGCAGGACCGCGCCGATCCGATGGTGTCGCCGCTGTTCGGCCAGCTCGAGGGCTTGCCGCCATTGCTGCTGCAGGTCGGTGAAGACGAGGTGCTGCTGAACGACAGCCTGCGGCTGGCCGAAGCCGCGCGCGCAGCCGACGTCGCCGTACGGCTGGAGCGCTACGAGGACCTGTGGCATGTATTTCAGGCCCACGCCGGGCTGCTGCACAGCGCTGATGCCGCGCTGCAGCGGGTGGTGGACTTTGTGAACAGCGCTCAGGCCGACTCGGTAAGCTGATCCCGGTGAATCGCGTAAGGCCCCCAGGCCTGACGCACCGGCACCACTTCCAGTCGATTGATGTTCATGTGCGCAGGCAGCGCGGCGATGTAGCCCACCTGTGCGGCCACATCGTCGGCAGTGAGCGGTACTGTGCCCTGATAGACCTTGTCCGCGGCACCCGAGTCCCCGGCATTGCGCACCAGACTGAACTCGGTCTCGGCAATACCCGGAGCCAGATCAGTCACCCGCACGCCGGTGCCCTGCAGGTCGCAGCGCAGGTTGTAGGAAAACTGCTGTACGAACGCCTTGCTGGCACCGTAAACGTGGCTGCCCGGATACGGGTTGCCGGCGGCGGTGGAGCCGATGTTAATGATGGTTGCACCGCTACCCCAGGCGATCAGTTTAGGCAGCACCGCGTGGGTGACGTTGACCAGTCCGGTGATGTTGGTGTCGATCATGGTGTGCAGGTCGCTCAACTCAACCGCCTGCGCCGGGCCCGGCGCCAGCGCCAGCCCGGCGTTGTTGACCAGCACCTGAATCCCGGAGAACGGCGCCGGCAGCTCATCGATGGCGCGCTGCACGGCGATGGCATCGCGTACGTCCAGCTGCAGCGGCAGAACGCTGGTCAGCTCACTCAATTCATCGGCCAGCGCCTGCAGCCGCTCCAGACGGCGACCACAGAGAATCAGCGGCCAGCCCTGTCGCGCCAGACAACGCGCGCTGGCGGCGCCAAAGCCGGAGGTCGCGCCGGTAATCAATACTGCACCTTGCATGGAGATATCCTGTTCTTAATGAGATCACTAGCCGCAGTGGAAAGCGTCGGCGAGGCAGTCAGCGCAAGGCAAGAGTCGGCGAAACAGCGCAGTTTACGAACAGTAAATGAGCATGTTGAACCGACCCTTAACGCCGCGCTGGCCACGCAGCCAGCTTTCAACGCGGCTAGCGGCGTTCTTCTCGAATAAAAGGCTCCCCCAACGCCCCGGGCTGGCTGCTGCTGTCGCGGCTGGCCAGGGCTACCCAGATCATCACCCCGAGGGTGACGGCGTAGGGAGTCATAAATACGAAGTACTGCGGCAGGCGAATACCGGAGGCGGCCATCTGCGGAATCAGCGCCTCGATACAGCCAAACAGCACGGCACCGGCCAGCGCCTTCCACGGCGACCAACGGGCGAAAATCACCAGCGCCACGGTAATCCAGCCGCGCCCGCCAACCATGTCGGCGATCCACATCTTGGTGCTCAGTACCGAGATATAGGCACCGGCCAGACCGATCAGCATGGAGCCGGCGACGATGGCCGCGCAGCGATAGCCCAGCACCGGAATACCGGCGGCATCGGCGGCCTGCGGGTTCTCACCGACCGCGCGCAGGCGCAGGCCGAGCACGCTGCGATTGAGCACCAGCACCACCACGACGAAAATCAGCGGCGTAACGAATACCAGCGGGTTCTGCACAAACAGCTTGCCCACTACCGGCAGCTCCGAGAACGGCCAGAGCGATACCGCGTGCAGCCCGGCCACCGGCTTGTTGGTCCAGTCCAGCAGGGTGCCAAGCAAGCCGGTCAGGCCCTGACAGAAGAACACCAGCGCCAGACCGGCGATCACCTGATTGATGCGCATCACCAGAACCATCAGGGCAAACAGCAGCGAGACAACCCCGGCCGCGCACATCGCCAGAATCAATGCCCAGACGGTTGCGCCGCCGGTCATCAGTGACGCGCCGATTCCTGCCAGCGCACCCACCAGCATCAAGCCCTCGGCACCCAGTGCCAGCACCCCGGAGCGTTCGATCACGATCAACCCGAGCGCCGCCAGCGCAAAGGGCACGGCAAAGTCGGGAATGTTGCCGATCCAGCTTGCAATCATGTCCATCAGACCTGCCCTCCCTGAATGCGGCGAATACGGTGGCGGATAAAGAACTCCGAAGACGCCACGCAGATCACCAGAATCGCCTGGATCAACTGCACCATCGAGAACGGAATCTGATAGAACACCTGCAGACTGCGCCCGGCGACAAACAGGGTCGCCACCAGCACCGCTACCACGGTCGCGGCAATCGGCTGATTGCGCGCCAGAAAGGCGATCAGAATCCCGGAAAAGCCATAGCCAGCGTAGAAGGAATGGGTCAGCCGCCCTTCCTGCCCGGCGGTAATCATCAGCCCGGCCAGACCTGCCAGCGCGCCCGACAGCAGAACGGTACCGAGGATTACCCGCTTGACCGGCACACCGACTGCGCGGGCCACGCCCGGGCTGCTGTCGACAAAGCGCAGGTACAGGCCAGCGCGTGAGATGCCGGTGAACCAGAGCACGAACAGCGCGACCACCAGCGCCAGCACCACCGCCAGACTGACGCCATCGAACAGCTCGGGCAGACGCTCGAATACCTTGTACTGCGGCGAATAGGGGAAAGAGTCACGCGGGTCCTTCCAGCTGCCGTAGACCAGATGCAGCAGGAAGTTGATCGCGATGTAGTTGAGCATCAGCGTGGAGATGATCTCGTTGACCTTCAGGTGCAGCTTGAGCAGCACCGGCGCCAGCGCCCAGAGCAGGCCGCAGACCATGGCGCAGACCATCATCAGGGGCAGGCGCAGCGACGGCGGCCCGATCTCGAACAGCGAAACGGCAGTCGCGCCAATCGCGCCCCAGATCATCTGGCCTTCCAGCCCGAGGTTCCAGAAGCGCGCGCGGAAGGCCAGACAGCCGGCCAGACCGACCATGATCAGCGGCGCGGCCTGAAACAACACCGCGCGCAGACTCTGGCTGTCGAACAGGGTGAGGATGACAAACTCATTGAGCAGCTCACCGGCGGGTACCCCGGCGCTGACCAGAATCGCCGCCGAGATCAGCATGCCGATTACCAATGCCAGCGCGATGACCAGCGCCTGCCAGTACCAGGCCATCTGCTGGCGAACTTCAAGGGTGTACCGGCGCGCCAGCAGCGGTTGAAAATTCGTTGTATCAAACATGATTCACCATGGCCTGCCCGATTGCCTGGCGGTCCGCCGGCTGGGCAAACTCGCCGATGATACGTCCTGCCGACATCACGCCAATGCGGTCTGCCAGCGCCATCACTTCGTCCAGGTCTTCACTGATCAGCAACACCGCAGCGCCGGCATCACGGGCGCTGCGCAGCCGCTCGTGCACCGCCAGGGTGGCGCGCACATCCAGCCCGCGGCTGGGGCTGTGGACGATGACCAGTTGCGGGGTGCGGGCAAACTCGCGGGCAATCACCAGCTTCTGCGCGTTGCCGCCAGACAGCAGCGCCGCCTTCTGTTGCAGCGAGCGCACACCCTGCACATCAAACTCGGCGACCGCGGCGGCGGTGTCGGCTTCGATCCGCTTGCGGCGCAGGAACCAGAACGGCCCGTAGCGGCCGCTGTGTACATCGCCCATGGCAAAGTTGTCGCTGATCGACAGCGGTGCGGCGAGCGCCGAGCTGTAGCGGTCGGCCGGGATGCAGGCGATGCCCAGCTCGCGGCGACGGGCCGCACTGAGGCTGTTGAGATCACCTTCGCCGACCAGTTTCATCTCGCCGGACACCGGCTCGGGCAGGCCCATCAGCGCGCCGGCCAGTTCACTCTGGCCATTGCCACCAACCCCGGCGATGCCGTAAATCTCACCGGCATGCAGCTCCAGATTGACGCCGCGCAGCGCCGGCGCATCGCCGCTGGAGCGCAGATCACGCACCGCCAGCCTGACCTCGCCCGCGTCTCGGCTGGACGGAATCTGCGGTGGAGTCGGCGCATCGCCAACGGTCAGTTTGACCAGCTCACCGACCGACACGGTCTGCGGCTTGAGGCTGGCAACCGTTGAGCCTGTGCGCATCACCGTCACCTGATCGGCGTAGCGCATGACATCATTCATTTTGTGGGTCACCAGGATGACGGCAGCACCTTCCTGATGCGCGAAATGCTGGACCGTGGTCAGCAGGTTTTCTGCTTCCGCATCGGTCAGTACCGCGGTGGGTTCATCGAGAATCAGAATGCGGGCACCGGCCAGCAGCACCTTGAGAATCTCGACCCGTTGCTGCTCGGCCACCGACAGTTGATCCACCCGCGCGTGGGGTTCGATGCTGAACCCCAGGCTGGCGGCCATGGCGGTGATCTGCTCGGCGGTCTGCGCCAGCCGCTGCCGGTACGTGCCGGCCTGCAGGTGACGAAGACCGAGCAGAATGTTCTCTGCCACGGTGAAGGGTTTCACCAGTTTGAAGTGCTGGTGAACCATGCCGATGCCCTGTGCGGCAGCATCGAGCGGCCCCTTCAGACGAACCGGGTTGTCGTCGATGAACAGCGATCCGGTTTCCGGCGCATACAGCCCTGCGGCGATGTTCATCAGGGACGACTTGCCCGCTCCGTTCTCGCCCAGCAGAGCATGTACCTCGCCCCAGCGTGCGGTGAAGGAGGCTTCGGACAGCGCCTTGAAGCCGTCAAACGACTTGCTGACGCTGTCCAGCCGGATCGCGTTCGGGTTGCTCATTGCTGGGTAATCACTCCCTTGACGAACCAGTCCATGGACCAGAGTTCACCGTCGGACAGCGCTTCACCCTCAGCCGCCTTGACGTTGCCGTCACGGTCGGAGATCGGGCCGGCGTAGATCAGTTTCTCGCCGTTCAGCAGCGCCTCGCGGGCAGCCATGATCTTGGCTTTCTCTTCCTCGTCGATACCCTTGCCGCAGCAGGAGACGTCGGTACCGCCCTGCTCCATCGACAGCAGCGCACCGTTCTCCGCCGGGACCCAGTTGCCGGCCATGATTTTCTTCAGCTCCGGTGCCAGGAAGCGATCCCAGACCCAGACCGAGGAACAGACAGTGGCTTCGGGGGCGAACTCGCTCATGTCACGGTGGTGACCGGTGCCATAGACGCCGCGCTCCTGGGCAACGATCTGCGGGGTCGGGCTATCCACGTGCTGGCCGATGACATCGGCGCCCTGGTCGATCAGTGCGGTGGCTGCCGCGCGCTCCTTGACCGGGTCGTTCCAGGCGCCGGTGTAGATCACGGTGACGGTGGCATCCGGATTCATCTGCTGGGCGCCCATGGCGAAGGCGTTGACGGTCCAGTTCACCTGACCGAAGGGGTTGGCCGCTACAAAGCCCAGCTTGCCGGTTTCAGAAGCGGCACCCGCGGCCATGCCGCACAGGTACTGGCTCTCGTAGGTACGACCGTAGAAGGATTCCAAATTGTGCGAGTTGGTGGTGCCGGAGCCATTCAGGAAGGCCACTTCCGGGTACTTGTCGGCCAGCTCCTTGAAGGTGTCGGAGTAACCGAAGGCGGTGCCGATGATGATGTTGGCGCCACGTTGAATCAGTCGCTCAACGGTCGGTTTGATCGCCGAGGCGGTCTCCGGCACGCTTTCCACGTACTGAATCTTCTGGCCGATATCGCCTTCCAGACGCTGACGCGCCTCATCGAACGCCTGGGTCCAGCCGCCGTCGTTGCGCGGGCTGATGTAGAGCATGGCGATCTTCGCCGGGCCGGTCAGGGTAAAACCGCCTTCCTCGGCAGCAGCCAGGGTCGGCAGGCCGCAGGCGGCCAGGGCGCATACGGCGCCCGCAATCAGTTTTTTCATTGCCAAAGTCCTTCTTGCGATCAGGTGGTGTGACTACATCATGTGGTTGATACGGAATACGTTGCCTTCCGGATCCATCAGCACCGCCTGATACCAGTTGTAATAGGTGGTATACGGCGGCTTGATCAGGGTGGCGCCCGCCTCGACGGCGATCGGCACCATGCGGTCGACCTCCTCGGGGCTGTCGACGTCAATGTTGAGCAGAAACGTGCAACCGCGGGTGTCGGAGTGCTCGGCCAGATGCAGCAGCTCGTAGGCATCCGGCGCGTTGAAGCCGATGCAGCAGGTGCCCGCATCCAGACCGACAAAGATCGGCGAGCGAATCGCCTCCACTTCCGGAAAGTCGAACACCCGCTGGTAGAACCCGCTGAGCGCTTCGATGTCGCGGGCGAATACGTTGACGTAGGAGAGTTTGCTCATCTCAGGCCACCTTGCTGCCGCCAAAGGTCGTCTGACGGACGAACTTGGACTTGAGGTGATCGCCCGAGGAAACCGGCGCGTAGAGCGGCTTCTCGCCATCGGCAAGACAGCTCGGCAGGCACTCGACCATGACGTCGTAGTTGGGCTGATGGAAGAACACCAGCGACTGGCGCTGCTGATCACCGGCAGCGTCTTCCGGCGGATTGACCACGCGGTGCAGCGTGGAGATCCACTGGTCGTTGGTCCACTGCATCATCAGGTCACCGATGTTGACCACGAAGCCGTCTTCCACATAAGGCACATCGACCCACTCACCGTCGCGGTTGCAGACCTGCAGACCACCCTGCGCGCCGTCGGGTTTGACGATGGTCAGGCTGCCGTAATCGGTGTGCGCACCGGCGCGCAGCTGGCCTTCCTCGAGACCCTCTTTCAGGTGCGGATAACGCAGGCTGCGGAACATGCTGATGTGCTTGTCGATCTTGTCGTCGAAGAAGGTTTCCGGCAGCTCCAGCGCCAGTGCAAAGATACGCATCAGCGTGCGGGCCAGATCGCCCATGGCATCGAAATACTCGGCATAGGCCTGCTGAAATCCGGGCAGGTCAGCGGGCCAGACATTCGGCGCAAAGTGCGGGCCGGCCATGGCTTCGGAGTAGTAGGGCTCGGCCGGTACATCGGTCGGGCCGATCGAGAAGGATTCCTTGAGATCGCCCGGCGCCGCCTCTTCCATCGAGTAGGACAGGCTTTCTTCGGCAACCGCGCTGTAACCGCGGACCATGTCCGGGCGCGGACGATCCGCCTTGCGCTTTTCGGCCATCGGCAGATCAAAGAACTGCGAGGTCAGGGCATAGACCCGCTCGATCAATTCCTTGGGAATCTGATGCTCGGTAATGACCAGAAAGCCGATGTCGCGACAGGCCTGGTTGACCGCTTTGGCCACCTCAGCCTTGCCCTCGGCAGTCCCGCCGAAATAGGGGCCAAGGTCGATGATGGGAACGTATTGAAGCGTCATACAACCGTTTCCTCCAAATGGAGCTCAGCGAGAGCGCTGGGCAGAAGAAGCGACGCGAGGAGTGTTCGACGCGCCATTTTCCAATCAGCGGAGACGTTTGCAGCAACTATGCCAAAAACTGTTTTTGCTTAAAAAACAAATAGATAATGAAAAAAGACCGCTTATTTTGGAACAAACGGTCTGATCTAGAGCACTCGGTTTGTGCGTTTAGCCCAAAAAAGGGGCGGCGATATTGATCTACATCAAGAACGCGGACAGACGCCCTGCAGCACCAATGCCTTGAGATTGGTCAGCGTCTCGGCAAAGAAGGCCGGGTCTTCCAGGGTACGACCAGAGACGGCCTCAACCTGGGTACGAAAGTCCGCGTAATGCTGGGTCATCGCCCAGAGCGAAAAGATCAGATGGTGCGGCTCGATCGGTGCCAACTTACCGGCCTCGATCCAGGCATTGATGACGCTGACCTTGGATTCGACGATATCACGCAACGAGCCCTGCAGCTCGCCCAACAACAGCGGCGCCCCCTGAATGACCTCCAGACAGAACAGCCGCGACTCGGCCGGATGATCTCGCGACAACTCCAGCTTTACGCGCAGGTAGTCACCAATCGCCTCGGACGGATCCTGTTCGACAGTGAACGCCTTGAGCGGGCTGAGCCAGACATCCATCAACTGACGCAGCACATTGATGTACAGATCTTCCTTGGAAGCAAAGTAATACAGCAGGTTGGTCTTGGACACGTCGGCCTGGCTGGCCACCTGATCCAGACTGGTGCCGTGCAGCCCATAGCGCGAGAACACATCCAGCGCCGCCTCCATGATTGCGCTGCGCTTGGTTTCCATCAGCCGCTTGCGCCGATTCAGCGTGGCCTCACTGGGCACCCGAGTCCGCGCCTTGGGCTTCTTGGCTGGTACTGCGGGGCGCTGTATCTGTTTGCTCACTGGAGGGGCAGCCTTAGTCCTTGGTGATCGCATTCTACCCTTGGTAACACAGTCCAACTCAAGCCCCAAAATGGGCCCAGAAACTGAACCGCATGCACAAACCAAGTGCTCTAATTCGGACTAAACGGTCTAACCTAAACCATTAAATCCGCACAACTACCTGATTTAAATCAATAAAAAAAACATGGCCTGGATTGTGCTTTGTGCCTGTTCAGCGGCCGGCAGGGTAATGCCGACCTTCCGAACAAATGGCCTATGGAGTGCAATCCAATGAATGTAGGTATCTTCATCCCGATCGGTAACAACGGCTGGCTGATTTCCAAGAACGCACCGCAGTACATGCCGACCTTCGATCTGAACAAGACCATAGTGCAGCGCGCCGAGCACTACGGCTTCGAATTCGCGCTGTCGATGATCAAGCTGCGCGGCTTTGGCGGCGAGACCGAGTTCTGGGAACACAACCTCGAGTCCTTCACCCTGATGGCCGGCCTGGCTGCCGTGACCGAGCGCATCCAGCTGTTCGCCACCGCCGCCACCCTGACCCTGCCGCCGGCCATCGTGGCGCGCATGGCCTCGACCATCGACTCGATCTCCAACGGCCGTTTCGGCGTCAACCTGGTCACCGGCTGGCAGAAGCCGGAATACAGCCAGATGGGCCTGTGGCCGGGCGATGAATTCTTCGCCAACCGCTACGACTACCTCGGCGAATACGCCACCGTACTGCGCGATCTGTGGACCACCGGCCGCAGCGACTTCAAGGGCGAGCACTTCCAGATGGACGACTGCCGCGTCAGCCCCAAACCCCAGGCCGACATGAAAGTCATCTGCGCCGGGCAGAGCGAAGCCGGCATGGCCTTCACCGCCAAGTACGCCGACTACAACTTCTGCTTCGGCAAGGGCGTCAACACGCCGACCGCCTTCGCCCCGACCGTCGAACGACTGGTCAAGGCCACCGCAGAAAGCGGCCGCGACGTCACCTCCTGCGCGCTGTTCATGATCATCGCCGATGAAACCGACGAAGCCGCCCGCGCCCGCTGGGAGCATTACAAGGACGGCGCCGACCACGAAGCCATCGCCTGGCTCGGCGAACAGGGCGCCGCCGACACCAAGTCCAAGGGCGACACCAACATCCGCCAGATGGCCGACCCGACCTCCGCCGTGAACATCAACATGGGCACCCTGGTGGGCTCCTACGAGAGCATTGCGCGCATGCTCGACGAAGTCGCCACCGTGCCCGGCAACAGCGGCGTGATGCTGACCTTCGACGACTTCGTCAAGGGCATCGAAGACTTCGGTACCCGGATCCAGCCACTGATGAAGGGCCGTCAACACGTTAACGAAATACTGGAGACCGCGTGATGAACAGCCTGACCCAACCTGTTGTCGGTCATGCACCGGTGCGCAACAACCCGACCGATGTAATTCTGCCCGCGCGCCCCGAGTCGCTGGCGATCAACAGCGGCGAGACCGCACTGATCGTAGTCGACATGCAGAACGCCTACTCGACCAAGGGCGGCTATCTGGATCTGGCCGGCTTTGATGTCTCCAGCACCGGGCCGGTGATCGAGCAGATCGCCCGCGCCATCGAAGCGGCCCGCGCCGCCGGCGTGCAGGTGATCTTCTTCCAGAACGGTTGGGACAGCGACTACGCCGAAGCCGGCGGCCCCGGCTCGCCGAACTGGCACAAATCCAACGCGCTGAAGACCATGCGCAAGAACCCGGAGCTGCAGGGAAAGCTGCTGGCCAAGGGCACCTGGGACTACGATCTGGTCGACGCCCTGCAACCGCAACCGGGCGACCTTGTGGTGCCGAAACCGCGCTACAGCGGCTTCTTCAACACCGCTTTCGACAGCCTGCTGCGCGCCCGCGGCATCCGCAATCTGGTGTTTACCGGCATCGCCACCAACGTCTGCGTGGAATCCACCCTGCGCGACGGCTTCTTTCTCGAGTACTTCGGCGTAGTACTGGCCGACGCCACCCATCAGGCCGGCCCGGAATTCGTCCAGCAGGCCTCGCTGTACAACATCGAAACCTTCTTTGGCTGGGTCAGCACCGTCGACGACTTCTGCACCGCACTGACCAAGCCCGCTACCCAAGGAGCATCCGCATGAGCAAGACAACCGTACTCCCCGCCGGCACCGGCAAACCGCTGGCCCCCTACGTTCCGGGCTCAATGGCCGATGGCATTGTGTATGTCTCCGGCACCCTGCCCTTCGACAAAGACAACAACGTAGTCCACGTCGGCGATGCGGCAGCGCAAACTCGCCACGTGCTGGAAACCATCAAGGGTGTGGTCGAGGAAGCCGGCGGCAGCATGGATGACGTCACCTTCAACATGATCATGCTGCGCGACTGGAGCGATTACGCCGCCATCAACACCGTCTACGCCGAGTACTTCCCGGGCGAAAAGCCGGCGCGTTACTGCATCCAGTGCGGCCTGGTAAAACCGGACGCGCTGATCGAAATCGCCAGCATCGCCCACGTCGGCTGAGGCCGCGGCCGTGATGCATATCGAAATCCACGGCCGGCGTGATGCCGACGCCCCGACGCTGGTGTTCAGCTCGGGGCTCGGCGGCGCGGCGCATTTCTGGATGCCACAGCTGGATGCCCTGACCAGCGACTATCGCGTGGTGCTGTACGACCAGCTCGGCACCGGCAAGAGCCCGGCCACGTTGCCCGCCGACTACAGCATCGACGCCATGGCCAGCGAGCTGCGCACACTGCTCGCCAGCCACGGCATCGGCGACTACCAGCTGATCGGCCACGCCCTCGGCGGCCTGGTCGGTTTGGCGCTGGCCATCCAGCAGGCACCGGGGCTGCGCAGCCTGACGCTGATGAACGCCTGGTCGCGGGTCAGCCCGCACACCGCGCGCTGCTTCTCGGTACGCAAGCAATTGCTGGCCGGCAACGGCCCGGCGGCCTACGTCGAGGCGCAGGCGCTGTTTCTCTACCCGCCGGACTGGATTGCCGCCAACATCGAGCAGCTGCAAATCGATGATCGCAAGCACGTGGCGGGCTTTCCGCCGACCGACAACCTGCTGCGCCGCATCAGCGCCCTGCAAGCCTTTGCGCCGGATCTTCAGGCACTCGCCGGCATTCGCCAGCCAACGCTGCTGATCGCCAACCGAGACGACATGCTGGTGCCTTGGCAGTGCTCGCGAGAGCTCGCCGAGCAACTGCCGAACGCCCGCTTGGAATGCTTCGACTACGGCGGCCACGCCTCCAGCGTGACCTGCCCGGACACCATCAATACGACGCTCAGGCGCTTTCTTGCCAGCGTCATTCACGACACCGAATACGCCGCCTGAGTGAGGGCAATCATGTACGAAGAACCACTGGATCAAAGCGCCTTGGCACAGCTGTTCACCGAGGCCCGCAGCCACAATGGCTGGCTGGATCAGCCGGTGCCAGACAGTCTGCTGGAAGCCATCTACAACCTGACCAAGATGGGCCCGACGTCGGCCAACTGCAGCCCGGCACGCTTTGTATTTGTGCGCACCCGTCAAGGCAAGGAGCTGCTCAAGCCGTGCCTGTCATCAGGCAATCTGGAAAAGACCATGAGCGCGCCGGTAACCGTAATCGTTGCCTACGACTCGCGCTTCTACGACGCGCTGCCCGAGCTGTTCCCGCATGCGGATGCACGCAGCTGGTTCACCGGCAGCCCGGAGATGATTTACGAAACTGCCTTCCGTAACAGCTCGATGCAGGCCGCCTACTTCATCATGGCCGCCCGCAGCCTGGGACTGGATACCGGGCCGATGTCCGGCTTTGACGCCAAGGCGCTGGACGCCGCGTTTTTCAGCGACAGCCACTGGAAGTCCAATCTGTTGATCAACCTCGGCTACGGCGACAGCAGCAAGGTGTTCGACCGTTTGCCGCGTCTGGCCTATTCCAAGGCCTGCATTCTCACCTGAAGGAGCCCATCATGCTCGCAGCCAAGATAGTGGAACCCATGCCCGCCCCGGTCACCAAAGACGCTTTCCGCAACGCGATGTCGGTGCTGGCGTCAGCCGTCAACGTGGTCACCACCGATGGCCCTGCCGGCCGCGCCGGCTTCACCGCCACCGCCGTGTGCAGTGTGTCGGACGAGCCGCCAAGCCTGCTGGTCTGCCTCAACCGCAGCGCATCGGTCTACGACATCTTTCAGACCAACGACCATCTGTGCGTGAACACGCTGACCTGCGAGCAGCAGGCGCTGTCCAACCTGTTCGGCGGCAAAACGGCGATGGAGGACCGCTTCGCCAGTGCCGACTGGAGCACCGATGTCAGCGGTGCACCGATGCTGGACGACGCGCTGATCAACTTCGATTGCCGCATCAGCAACCGGGTCTCGGCCGGCAGCCACGACGTTCTGATCTGCGAGATTCTGGCGATCCGCCAGCGCGACAGCGGCGACGGCCTGGTGTACTTCCAGCGCCGCTATTGTCAGCCGGTCTGACACCGGGTGCCTCAAGGTGGCGAGGCCCGTAGCCTAGGGAAGCACTGATTAATTCCGCATGCTCTCTGGCGTTCAGTCCGGGCTGCAATCAAGGCGTGGTTTCGAAGGCATGTCTGGACCTGTCGAGAAATCACAACGCAGAGTGCGGCCCGGACTGAGCGCCCCGCAGGGCGAGCGCTCAAGCATGCATCTGACTGCGTTACGCTGCTTGCCAATAAAACCACTATTGGCTGCACATCGCGCCTTGCATCTACACGCTTGAGCACTCGCAGAGTGCGTGTGGAATTGATCAGTGCTTCCCTAGCTGACCACGCGGTAGCACGGCTCGTAGTCGGCCCCGCCCGGCAGCTTCATCCGGTGCTGATCGACAAAGGCCTGCAGCAGCGCATCCAGCGGCTGCATGATGCGCGGGTCGCCGTGAATGCGGTACGGCCCGTGCTGCTCGATCAGGCGAATACCCTTGTCCTTGACGTTGCCCGCGACGATGCCGGAAAAGGCCCGGCGCAGGTTCGCCGCCAGTTCGTGCGGCGGCATATCCAGGGTGAGCTGCAGCGCCTCCATGTTGGCGTGGGTCGGATCAAACGGGCGCTGAAAACTCTCCTCGATGTGCAGCAGCCAGTTGAAGTGGAAGGCGTCGTTGCGCTCGCGCCGGAACCGCTCCACTTCCTTGAGCCCGGCGGCCATGCCGCGCGCGACCTCGGTCGGGTCATCGATGATGATGCGGTAGTGCTGCTGCGCCGCGGCGCCCAGGGTCGCACCGACAAAGGCATGCAGTTGCTGCAGATAGGCCTCGGCGCTGCGCGGGCCGGTGAGGATGACCGGGAACGGCAGGTCGCGGTTGGTCGGGTGCATCAAAATACCCAGCAGGTAGAGAAACTCCTCCGCCGTACCGGCACCGCCCGGGAAGATGATGATGCCGTGACCAACCCGCACAAAGGCCTCCAGGCGCTTCTCGATGTCGGGCATGATGACCAGTTCGTTGACAATCGGGTTGGGCGCTTCGGCGGCGATGATGCCGGGCTCGGTGATACCCAGATAGCG
Organism: Pseudomonas abyssi; assembly: GCF_002307495.1. Lineage (GTDB taxonomy): Bacteria > Pseudomonadota > Gammaproteobacteria > Pseudomonadales > Pseudomonadaceae > Halopseudomonas > Halopseudomonas abyssi. Next base: position 143,764 of record NZ_NTMR01000010.1, read on the forward strand.
CCCCTCGACGATGCGCTGCTTGGCGTGGGCAATGGTTGCCCCCTTCATCGGGCCCTTCATCACACCAGGCCCGCAACCGGTGCAGATGTCGAGATTGCGCAGGCCCAGTTCGTGCCCGACCTTCTTGGTGTACTTGTACTCCTCGATGCTGATCGAGTGCCCGCCCCAGCACACCACCATCTTCGGTTCCAGCCCGGGGCGCAGGGTGCGCGCGTTACGCAGCAGATGGAAGACGTAGTCGGTGATGCCGGCGGAGCTTTCCAGATCTATCCGCGGGCCGCCCAGTTCGCTTTCGGTATAAACGATGTCGCGCAGCGCGCTGAACAGCATCTCGCGGGTACTGGCGATCATCTCGCCATCGACAAAGGCATCAGCCGGCGCGTTGATCAGCTCCAGCCGCACACCACGATCCTGCTGGTGAATCTGCACTTCAAAATCGGCGTAAGCCTCAAGGATGGTCTTGGCGTTATCAACCCGCGCGCCGGTGTTGAGAATCGCCAGCGCACACTGGCGGAACAGCTGGTGCAGGCCACCGGAGCCGACCTTGCCGAGTTGCTGCACTTCACGTTGGGAGAGGGTTTCCAGGCTGCCTTTGGGGCTGACCGATGCATTGATTACGTTGGGTCTTGTCATGCGAGGCTTCCTTGGCAAACGCCGACCAGACAAACGTCGGCGTTGGGATAGATACGACCAGTCCGGTCGCAACGGCTGACTCCATTCTTGCGCCGAGCGCACAGGCTTGGCAATCACCAGGCGGCTCAACGCCTCACACAGGCACCCAGACGGCAAAACCTGCTAACGTGGCCACCTGCCGCAACAGACACAGAGTACTCAGCCGCATGCCCCTGTCCCGCCGCCAGTTCATCCAAGCTCTGCTCGCCACCAGCGCCCTGCCCGGCCTCGCCCAGGCTCGCCCGGATCTGACCCGCACCATGGGCAATACCCTGGCCGATCGCGACTCGAGCCTGTACCGCTTTGAGGATTTTCGCCTGGACTCGGCAGACGGCGAGCGTCATTACCGCATCTGGCTGGGCATACCACGCAGCCCGGCGCCAGCCGGCGGCTACCCGTCGCTGACCCTGCTGGATGGCAACGCCGCTCTGCACCACCTGCGTGAAGACTGGCTCAGCGCGCTGCCCGCCGAGCACAGACCGGTGCTGGTGATGGTCGGCTACGACACCGACCTGCTATTCGACGTAGTCGCCCGCCAGCGCGACTACACCCCGGCCGGGCCGGGCGAAGGCCTGATTGCCGACCCGCTGCGCCCCGAGCGGCTGGGCGGCGGCGCCGAGGCCTTTCTCCGTTTGCTGGAGCAGCGCATCAAGCCCGAAGTGGCTCGCCGCGTCAGCCTCGACAGCAGACAACAAAGCCTCTGGGGCCACTCCTTTGGCGGCCTGTTCGCACTCTACGCCATGACCCAGCCAAGCAGCAGTTTCACCCGCTACATCCCGGTCAGCCCGGCGGTGTACTGGCATGACGGCGTGCTGCAACAGTACCTGACAAACAGCAACGCAGAGGCCGATATCTGGTTGGCACGGGGCAGCAACGAGGTACGCATCACCGAGCAAATGGACGCCGCCGAGGTCGCCCGCCTCACGCAACAAGGCAGCAACGCCTTTATGACCACCGTGCAAAACCTGGCCGACCAGCCCGGCCTCAGTGTGCACTGGAAGCAATTCCCCGAGCTTGGCCACGGCCCCATGCTTCCCGCCTCGCTACCGGAGGCCCTGGCGATTGCCAGCGGGCAGACGCCGGCGGGGTGGCATCCGGGCTGAGGACAGCGACCATACCGCTTTATTGATAATGATTCTTGTTTGTGCTACTTTGCCGGCTCTTTCCTCTCCGCCGTTCGCACACCGTGTCCGACTCGCAACATCGCCTGACTCTCTACCTCGCGCAGCGCGGCGCCCTGGTTGACTACGCCACGCCGATGCTCGGCAGCCGCGCCAGCGCCGAAGACGTGGTGCAAGAGGCTTGGCTGCGCTTTATTGCCGTACAGGGCGCGATCAACGAACCGGCGGCCTACCTGCGCCGTATCGTGCGCAACCTGGCGATGGATCACTTGCGCCGCGACCGTGGCGAGCACAGCAGTGACGATGACACCTGGCTCGACAGCGTTGCCGATCAGGCCCCGGGCCCCGAGGCGCATGCCGTCAGCAGCCATGAACTGCGCGCCGTGAATGCGGCCCTGGCGCGACTGCCCACGCGCACCCGCCGGGCCTTTGAACTGTATCGCCTGCAGGGCTATACGCTGCAACAGGTAGCAGACAGCATGGGGCTTTCGGTCGGCACCGTGCACCAGCTGGTGCACGCGGGGTTGCGCTGCTGCGCCAAGGCACTGGAGCGCTGAAATGCTGAAAAAAACCCGGCCCGATAACGTCTGTTGGTTATCCGCAGACTCCTATGCGACCCTGTGCCCCCGTTTTTGGAGCCACCCGCCTTGCTGACCACAGACCCGCGCGACCCGCTGGATACTGCCCTCGACTGGCTGCTGCAGATCCAGCAGCACCCCGAGGATGAGGCCCTGCGCGAACAGCTGGCCGTCTGGCTGGCCAGCGATGCCGCCCACCCGGCCGCCTTTCGTCAGGCTCAGCGCGCCTGGCAGGTCAGTGGCGCGCTGACGCCGCAGGCAACAGTCGGGCGACCGGCCACCGTTACCCCGCTGCGCCCGCGCCGCACTCTGCGCCGGACGCTGCAGGCTGCCAGCGCCATTGCTGCCTGCTGCCTGCTGGTGCTGTTGGTACAAACCCTGTATCCGGCCTGGCATGCCGACCTTTACACCGCCAAGGCCGAGCGCAAGCAGCTGCAGTTGCCCGACGGCAGCCAGTTGACCCTGGACGCGCAATCCGCCGTGCGTCTGGATTTCAGCGAGGGCCGCCGCACTGTGCAGCTGATACAGGGGCAAGCCTATTTCGAGGTGGTCAAGGACAGCGCCCACCCCTTTCAGGTCTCCACCGACGATCTGACCATCACCGTGACCGGCACTGCTTTCAACGTCGACCAGCTGCATCAACGCGTCAACGTCGCCGAAGGCTCGGTGCAGGTGAGTACCGCAGCCGGCGCCAGCGCCAGCCTTGCCCCCGGTCAGGGTGCGGTCCTGTCAGCCGACACCTTGCGACCCCACCATCAGCCCGCCACCCAGGTTGCCGCCTGGCGCGACGACAAGCTGATCCTGCGGCAGGAGCGGCTGGCTGATGTGATAGACAGCCTGCGCCCCTACTGCGACCAGCGCCTGCTGCTGCGCGATAGCCAACTGGGCGAGCAGCTCGTTACCGGCGTATACGACCTGAGCGCGCCTGAAGAGGCTCTGCGCGCCATCATTGGCCTGCATGGCGGCACCCTGCGCCAGCTCGGCCCGCTGCTGCTGATCGAGCGTGGCTGACACTTTTCGAAAAAAAATTTGAAAATTCTTTGAGCTCACTGCGTCTTTGCTTCCGAGCAATTCAATTGATACGGATTCGCATTCACAGGAGCTTCGCAGTACATGCCCACTCTCAATGGATCTGACCGGCCGCGCCTGTCGCTACTGGCACTGGCACTCGGTGGCCTGCTGACCGCCATACCACTGGCAGCCACCGCCCAGGACAGCCCCGGCCTGTCTCAGGTGCATCACTTTGCTATCGATGCCCAACCGCTCAGCGAGGCGCTGATCGAGTTTGCCCGCCAGAGCGGCATGCAGGTCAACCTGGACCCGGCACTACTGGCTGGCGTGCAGAGCAATTCAGTCAGCGGCCAATTGAGCGGCGTTGATGCACTGCAACAGCTATTGCGCGGCAAAGGCATCGACTGGCGTCTGGAGCAGAACGTACTCAGCTTTGAGGCGCGACCGGACAGCGCTAATCTGAACCTGGAGACCATCCACGTACTGGGTCGCACCGACAGCCTGTATCAGGGCAGCGAGCGCATTGACCGCACCGCCATCGAGACCTTCCCCGGCGCCAACGGCGACCTGACCACCCTGCTGGAAATGCACCCCAACGTGCAATTCGACACCACCCAGCAAAGCTCCCACACCCCGGGCGAGCTGAACCCGGCGGACATCAGCATCAACGGCGCCAAGTTCTACCAGAACAACTTTATGGTCGACGGCATCAGTATCAACAATGACCTCGACCCGGCCGCCAGCAGCGCCAGCCGCAATAATTACAACGGTATTTACGACATCCCCAGCAATGCCTTCGGCGTCGCCCTGGATGCCGACCTGCTGGAAGAGGTGCGGGTTTACGACAGCAACATCTCCGCCGAGTACGGCCGCTTCAACGGCGGTGTGGTCGATGCCATCACCCGCAACCCGCGCGAGGGTTTTCACGGCAAGGCCTCGGTCAGCATGACCCGCTCGGAATGGACCGAGTATCACCTCAACAACGACGAGATCAGCGACGAGGAGTTCGAGCTCTCCAGCGATCAGACCTACCAGCCGGAGTTTGAAAAGACCACCCAGCGGCTGATGCTGGAAGGCATGCTGACCGACACCTTTGGCCTGATCGGCAATATCGTGCGCAAGCGCTCGGAAATCCCGGTCTATTCCTACGACAATGGCTTCCAGAGCGCCGGCGACTCACTCAAGCGCGAGCAGACCCGTGAGATCAACAACTACATGCTCAAGGGCTTCTGGATGCCGAGCGAGCAGCTCGATCTGACCTTCAGCCTGATCCACGCGCCCGCCGGCGGTCAGTACTACAAGGCCAACCAGAAGAACTCCGGCTTTACCATCGACCAGGGCGGCCAGGCTGCCTCGCTGCAGGCGGTGTGGCTGGGCGATAACGTGACCTACACCAACAAGCTGTCCTACAAGATGGTGCAAACCTCCCGTGATGCCGACAGCAATGTGAACAAGCAGTGGCGCTGGTCTGAGGAGAAGAACTGGGGCAACCCCTACCGCAATGGCGTGCTGTCCAGCACCGCCACCAGCATCGAAGGTGGCATGGGTGATCTGGAGCAAAGCCAGACTGGCGGTGAATACAGCTTCAAGGCCGAGCTGCAGGAGTTCGACTTTCTGGGCGCGGGTCATCGCATCAACGCCGGCCTGCAACTGGGTTACCAAAAGGCACGCTACGAGGTGATGGAGGACAGCTGGTCCGCCACCACCCCCCACTCTAGCGACGCCACTGGCAGCACCTCCTGCGTCACCGCCAGCGGCGAGCTGGACAGCGAGTACTGCTCGATCAGTATCGACGCGTTAGGTGCGGCTAAGCGCCAGTACTTCCGCTTTCTCAATTACTACCGCGCCGGCGAGATCGAGCTGGAGCAGACCGACTACGCGCTGTTTATCGAAGACGACATTCGGGTCGGCAACCTGACCCTGCGCCCCGGTCTGCGCTTTGACGGCGACGACTACATGGATAAGACCACCCTCGCGCCGCGCTTTGCCGTTAGCTACGACCTGTTCGGCGACCGCACCAGCGTGCTGAGTGGCGGCCTTAACCGCTATTACGGCCGTAATCTGTTCAAGTATCGCCTGGCCGATGGCCGTGAATCCCTGCGCTGGCGCGCCACCCGCGGCATCTCACGCGATGACACCATCACTGACTTCAGCGACCTGGTGAACTACGGCGTGGACGAGTCCAGCTTCCGCAGCCTGGATATCCCCTACGACGACGAATGGACCATTGGCCTGGCCCAGCAGATCGGCAACCTCGCCTTTGACCTGAAATACGTCCACCGCGAAGGCCGCGATCAGGTGGTGCGCTCACGCGCCCGTTACCTGGGCCTGGAAGACGGCGACGGCAGTAGCAGCATTGCCAACTACTACACCTACACCAATGCTGGCGAAAGCCGCAGCCAGACCGTGACGCTAAGCGTCACGCCACTGCAGAACCTGCACTTTGCCGGCACCCAGACGACCTGGCAGCTGGCCCTGAGCTGGAATGAAACCCAGAGCAACAACGCCAGCTACGAAAACACCTTCGACGACGCCCTGCTGGCCGATGAAGACGTTTACTACGACGGCAGCCTGATGCCCTACAGCGAACTGCCCACCGACAACTTCAACCGCCCCTGGACCGCCCGTCTGAACACCGTCACCAGCATCCCGCGGTGGAACCTGACCTGGAGCAATTTCTTCCGCTACCGCGGCTCCTACGAGCAGATTTACCAGACCACCCCAAGCACCATCGATATCGACGGCACCAGCTACGACTACTACCAGAACGGCCGCGTCCGCGCCGCGCCCACCTGGGACACCCGCGTCAAATGGGAGATCCCCACCGGGCAGGACCAGGCCCTGTACGTCGCCGTGGACGTGACCAACGTGGCCGACAAGGTCAACGATGTGCTCAGCGACAAAGGTGTGCTGAGTTATGAGACCGGCCGGCAGTATTGGCTGGAAGTCGGTTACAGCTTCTAACCCAAAGAAAAACGCCTGATGAAAATTCTCCGCACGGGGCTACTGGCCGCGCTGGCGCTGCTTGCCAGCGCTTGCAGCCAGCTGCCCGACAGCACTGCACAGCTGACCAGACAACCCGACACCCGGGTTATTGAAGGACAACTAACCAACGGCCTGCGCTACCGCCTGCTGCCAACCAGCGAGCAGCCGGGCCGACTCGATATCCGCCTGCGCGTCAACGCCGGCGCGGTGGATGAAACCGCCGACCAGGTGGGCGTCGCGCACCTGCTTGAACATCTGCTGTTCTACAATCGCGACGCCACCGGACAGACGGTGCGCCAGCGCCTGCTGGCGGCGGGTTGGCAACAGGGCCGCCATTTCAACGCCATGACCAACGCCGAGCGCACCCAGTACCTGTTCAGCCCGCCCGCCGGCAACCGGAACAGCGAGCTTGCCCTGCAGGTATTGGCGCAGCTGGTGTTGCAGCAGGACTTTGCCGCAGACGACCTGGAGCAGGAGCGCCCTATCGTCATCGAGGAGTGGCGCGGCGGGCTGGGCGTGGCCCAGCGCATGAATGCCCAGCGCCGTGACAGCCAACGCATCGGCTCAGGCTACGCCGGGCACCCGACCATTGGCTCGGAAGCCGCTATCCGGCAGACACCCGTCACGCAACTATGGGATTTTCATCAGCGCTGGTACGCCCCCAACAACATGCAGCTGAACATCGTTGGCGACTTTGATCCGGCGCAGTTGCAGCAACAGCTCGCCCGCACCCTGGGTACCGCCAGAGCACGACCGGTACCCAAGCGCAATCTCGAGTTGCCGTATCTGCCGGGACTGAAAGCCTTCCACCTGCACGATAGCGAAAGCGGCAGCCATCAGCTCAACCTGCTGTTTCGCGGACACTACGCTGCCAACCGCGAGGATTCGCTGCGGGGCCAGCGCGAGCGTCTGCTCGACCGTGTCGCCGGTCGCCTGCTGCTGAGGCAATTGCAACGCCAGCCACTGCCAGACGGCGTGCGCGCCTTCAGCGCCCAGCGCGCGCTGATCGGCGAGCAGTCGGAGGTCACCGCGCTGTCGGCCTCGCTGGAGCAATCAGTCCACCGCGACGCGCTGGGCGCACTGCTGACAGAGGTACAGCGCCTGCGCCGCTTTGGTTTCTACGCCGCCGACCTGGAGGCCGAAAAGGCCAGCTTGCGCGAGGTGGCCGAGCGCATGCTGGAGCGTGGCGACGAACGCAACTTCACCGACTGGGTACAACTGCTGAACGATCCGAGTCAGGCAGACCGCACCATCCAGACCCGCAGCACCATCGCCACCAACAGCCTGCCGCTGATCGACGCCATCACCCTGGAAGAGATCAACCAGCGCTTTATCCGCTGGACCGACAGTGACGACCTGGTACTGCAGATGAGCGCCCCGCGCAGCCAGCCACTGACCCTGCTGACCGAGGCTGACTATCAGCAGCTGCTCAACGCTATCGACATTGCCGCCCTCGACGCCCCCGCGCCTGAGCAGCGCACCGTCGAGATCGTCATACCGGCGCTGCCGGCCAGCGAGCACACCGGAACAATCGCCGCTGTACAGCAATACCCCGCCGAGCAGGTGCAGTACTGGACACTCAGCAACGGCGACCGGCTGGTCTGGCTTTACCAGGCAAACGATGATGACGAGGCGCACCTGCAGATTGAATCTGGCAGCGGCTACCGCCAGCCAGACTCCCCGCACTGGCTGGAGCAAAGCGCCAGCCAGCTGGTCTGGCAAACCCCGCCACAGGGCTTTGACGAGGCCCAGTGGGACGCCTGGCAACAACGGGAAAAACTCTACCTCAGCCAGGACCAGCAGCAGACCGTTACCCACTACAGCCTCAGGGTCGAACCCGCGCGCCTGGGCGAAGCCTTTGCCCTGTACCGCAGCCGGATCACCCGTGGCACGCTGGCAGACGAAGCGCTAGAACAGCTGCGCGAAGACCTGGGCAAACGCCTTCAGCAACCCGAACCGACCACCCGCCAGCAACAGGAACAGCGCCTGGCTCAGCTACGCTACGGCCCCCAGCCCAGCAGCTTGCCTAGCGTTGACGAGCTGAACGCACTGACCCGCACCGCGCTGCTTGAGCGCTGGCAACGGCAGGCCGCCGCACCGGTCACCTACTATCTGGTCGCCGATGTGGAGGAGGCGCAACTGCGCGAATGGGTCAGCGCTGAACTGGCCGGCATCGTCCGTACCCCCGCAGCGCCAACCACGCCCTTGCTGCAGCAGCCCGGCGCGCGCCAAACCCGGCTGGCCAACAGTATTGAGCCGCGTGCCAGCCTGAAAGTGTATGGCTACGCCGAGCACCCCTGGTCGCCGGCAGACGCGGTGCGCGTTGCCAGCCTGCGCCAGCTCGCCAGCGACGCCCTGAAAGCGCGCCTGCGCGCAGAGGCCCGCGGCCTCTACCAGCTGACCTTCGACAGCGAATTGAACCCGGCTACCAACCGGCTGGAAAGCCGCCTGCTGTTCACCTGCGACCCGCAGCGCATCGACGAGCTATGGCAAGAGGCCGAAGCCGTATTGGCAGAGCTGCCCGCCCACATCGATGCCCAGCGCATTGCGCAACTGCGCGCCAAGCTGCGTCGCGACGAACAAGCGCGCCTGCGCGACGGCGCCACCCAGCTGCGCCGCCTGATGCTCAGCGACCAGCGCTGGGGAGACCCGCGCTACCTGTCCAGCCAGCAGGATCTGCCCGACGCACTTCAGGTGGACGCCTTGCGTGAGCTGGCCGGCCATCTGCTGCCGGCTGATAACCGCGTGCGCCTGGACGTCATGCCACACAAAGAGCCCGACGCATGAGGCTGCTGCGCCTCTTTTGGCGCCTGATCGCCCCGTTCTGGCTGGACAAACGCAACTGGCAGGCCTGGGTGTTGCTGGCCAGCACTATCGGCCTGGGCCTGGGTATCGTGCAGATCAACGTGCTGATCAACGCCTGGAGCAAGACCTTCTACGACACCCTGGGCGAGTTTGACACCACGGCCCTGTACGGCTTGATGGGGCAGTATTCGCTGTACATCGGCATCTTTGTGCTGATCGTGGTGTACAAGGCCTGGTTGCGCAAAGCCTTGCTATTGCGCTGGCGACAAAGCATGAGCGAGCGGCTGATCGGCGAATGGCTGGGCGGCCAGGCGTTTTATCGTCTGGGCCTCGAAGGCGAGCCGGACAACCCCGATCAGCGGATCGCCGAAGACGTCAATCTGCTGGTCAGCCACAGCGTCGACCTGCTGGTGTCCTTCATAACCAACTTCGCCCAGGTAACCGCCTTTGTGGGCATCCTCTGGGCGCTGTCCGGCAGCCACGAGTTCACCCTGTTCGGCTACAGCCTGCAGGTAGAAGGTTATCTGGTGTGGATAGCCGTGCTCTACACCGTGATCGGCACCCTGGTCACGCACTGGCTGGGCCGCCCGCTGCACCGCCTGAACTACAACCAGCAAAGCCGGGAGGCAGACTTCCGTGCCGACCTGCTGCGCAAGCGCGACCACGCCGAGCAGATTGCCCTGTACCGCGGCGAACAGGCCGAGCGCCAGCAACTGAGCACGCGCTTTCGCGCCATTGCCGACAACTGGTGGCAACTGATGGCCCGTGAACGCAATCTGGGGTTCTTTGTGGTCGGCTACGACCGGGTCAGCAATATCGTGCCGGTATTTGCCGCACTGCCCTTATTCCTGACCAAGGCCATTACCCTCGGCGGACTGATGCAGGTGCGCACCGCCTTCTCGGCAGTGCAGGGCTCACTGAGCTGGTTTATCAGCGCCTACCAGACGCTGGCCGAATGGAGCGCCACGGTCGAGCGTCTCGGCCAGTTTGAGCAGGCCATTGCCCGCACCCGCACGCAGGTGCGCGAGGCGCCCTGCGGCAACTGTCTGCGGCTTGACCAGCTGGATGTACTGCTGCCCAACGGCGAGCCCTTGCTGAGCGGCCTGCAGGCCCAGGTGGCCAGCGGCGAGTGGGTACGGCTGGCTGGCCCCAGCGGCCTCGGCAAGTCCACTCTGCTGCGTACCCTGCAGGGCCTGTGGCCCTACTGCCGGGGCAGCTGGCAACTGCCGGGCGGGCGCAGCCTGCTGCTGCCGCAAAAGCCCTATCTGGCCAGCCTGCCGCTGCGCGAGCTGCTGGCCTACCCCTCCAGCGACACCCCGCCGGATGAGCAGCTGCGCAGCGCGCTGCAACAGGTCGGCCTCGCCCGCCTGGCCGACCAGCTCGGCCGCCAGAGCGAATGGATGCGCGAGCTGTCCGGCGGTGAACAACAGCGCCTGGGCCTGGCGCGCGCGCTGCTGTATCGCCCGGACACCCTCTACCTGGACGAAGCCACCAACCAGCTCGACGACCAGGCCGCCCACCGCCTGCTGACCACGCTGCGCCAGCAACTGCCACACTGCACCGTGATCGGCGTCAGCCATCAACCCGGCGTACAGGCACTGTTCGACCGCAGCCTGCCGCTCCGCCCCGACACCACAACCAGCAGCGCAACACCAGCGCCCTGCCCCGCCCCCGCCTGAAGCCCAGCGCCTCACCTGCCCACAGCGTCGGGCGGGTGAGGCGTTGGGTTGGCAGGCCCGGCCACCAATGCGCAGCAAGGGCCGTTGCTGGGCTCCCGCTACGCCGATAGACTCGATACCCTTGCCACGCGCCCGGGCGCTCCTGCCCCTGCCTGCTTCAATAGATGGAATTCATTGAATGAGTCACAGCATTACTCTTCCGCAACTCGAATCCTACCTCTGGGAAGCCGCCGACATTCTGCGCGGCAACATGGATGCCTCCGAGTACAAGGATTACATCTTCGGCATGATGTTCCTCAAGCGCCTGTCTGATGCCTTTGAGGAAGCCCGGGAAGTGGTGGTGCGCTATTACGTCGGCAAGGGCAAGTCCCTGCAGCAGGCCGAAGCGCTGGCCGATGACGAGGATGAATACGACAAGACCTTCTACATTCCGCCCCAGGCCCGCTGGGATGCGCTGAAAGACCTAAAGCACGATATCGGCGCCGAGCTGAACAAGGCCACCGAAGCCATCGAGGAATACAACACCGCGCTGGAAGGCGTGCTGGTGTCCATCGACTTCAACATCAAGAACAAGCTCAGCGACAAAAAACTGCGTGACTTGCTCAGCCACTTCAGCAAGCACCGCCTGCGTAATCAGGACTTCGAACGGCCAGACCTGCTCGGCACCGCCTACGAATACCTGATCAAGATGTTTGCCGACAGCGCCGGCAAAAAGGGCGGCGAGTTTTATACCCCCTCGGAAGTGGTGCAGCTGCTGGTCTCCCTGCTGCAGCCCCACGCCGGCATGCGCATCTATGATCCGACCGCCGGCTCCGGCGGCATGCTGGTGCAAACCCGCAACTACCTGGCCACCCACGGCGAGAACGCAGCCAACCTGTCGCTCTACGGCCAGGAGATGAACCTCAATACCTGGGCCATCTGCAAGATGAACATGTTCCTGCATGGGGTCTACAGCGCCGACATCCGCAAGGGCGACACCCTGCGCGAGCCGCAACACACCGAGCACGGCGAGTTGATGACCTTTGACCGGGTAATCGCCAACCCGCCCTTCAGCCTGGCGAAATGGGGCAAGGACGAAGCCGACAACGACCCCTATGGCCGCTTCCCCTATGGTACCCCGCCCAAGGACGCCGGCGACCTGGCCTTTGTTCAGCACATGATCGCCAGCCTCAATGCGGACGGCATGATGGGCGTGGTCATGCCCCACGGTGTGCTGTTCCGCGGTGCCAGTGAAAAGGCCATCCGCCAGGGCATACTGCAGGATGACCTGCTGGAAGCCGTGATCGGCCTGCCATCCGGCCTGTTCTACGGCACCGGCATCCCCGCCTGCCTGCTGATCATCAACAAGCGCAAGCCCACCGAGCGTCGTGGCAAGGTGCTGTTTATCAACGGCGAGCTGGAATTCGAAGAAGGCAAGAACCAGAACAAACTGCGCCAGCAGGACATCGACAAGATCGTCCACACCTTCGAGCGCTATACCGAACTCAAGCGCTACTCCAAAGTCGTGACCTTGGCCGAGATTGCAGAGAACGACTTCAACCTCAACATCCGCCGCTACGCCGACACCAGCCCCCCGCCGGAAATCTTCGACGTGCGCGCCATCCTCCACGGCGGCATCCCGGTGCGGGAAGTGGAGAGCGAGTATATCCGCGAAGAGATTCTGCAAGACTTTGACGTATCCAGGGTCTTTGTTCCCCGCGATTCCGGCGACAGCGGCGATCCAGCCGCGTTTGAGTATTACGACTTCAAACCCGAGATCGACAGCAAGGCCGCCATCCGTGAGGTCGCCGGCGACGTTGATGCGCAGGTTATTACCCAGCTGGAACGCTGGTGGGACAAGTATCGCGTGTCGCTCAGCGAGCTGGATGCGCAGGTGGCTGAAGCGGAAAGTGTAATGAAGAGGTATTTGAAGGAGCTGGGGTATGAGTAATTCAGTTCCTTCAGCATGGGAAGATGTGTCTCTCGGTGAATACGCCCATATTAAGGCTAGAATTGGATGGAGGGGGCTGAGTAGCTCGGAGTACACAGATACGGGTGCTTATCTTGTTGCGGGTACTCATATCAAAGGGGCCAAGATAGATTGGGATGATTGTGATCACATTGATGAGTTTCGGTACGCTGAATCTCCAGAGATTCAGCTAAAAGAGTGTGATGTGGTTATTTCAAAAGATGGCACTATAGGTCGGCTCGGCTATGTGGAGAATCTGCCAGGGCCGGCAACTATTAATGGAACAATGATGCTGATCCGTCCTGGGGAGGCATTTTTCTCAAAGTTTATCTATTTTTATCTTCAAGGTGATAATTTCCAGAAGGTTATTAAGGAGAAAGTTTCGGGAAGTTCTGTTCCGCATATTTTCCAGCGGGATATGGTGACTCTTAAGGTTCCTGTTCCCCCTCTCCCCGAACAAAAAAAAATCGCAGCTATCCTGTCCTCCGTCGATGACGTGATCGAAAAAACACGCGCGCAGATCGAGAAGCTGAAAGACCTGAAAACCGGCATGATGCAGGAGCTGCTGACCAAAGGAATTGGGCCGGATGGCGCTCCGCATACCGCGTTCAAGGATTCGCCGCTGGGGCGGATTCCGGAGGGGTGGAGTGTAGCCGCCTTGGAGTCACTTTTGGCAGATGTCGACTACCCCATGAGAAGTGGGCCGTTTGGAAGCTCATTATTGAAGAGCGAGCTGGTTCAAGACGGAATCCCATATTTGGGTATCGATAACGTACATGTAGAGAAGTTTGAGGATAAATTCCGGCGATTCGTATCAGAAGAAAAGTTCAACGAGCTTAGGCGGTATGAGGTTAAAGCAAACGATGTGATGGTCACCATTATGGGGACCGTTGGCAGATGCTGCGTTGTTCCTGGAAGCATTGGAAGAGCATTGTCTTCTAAGCATGTTTGGACAATGACTTTCGACCCTGAGCTGTATGTCCCTGAGCTGGTTTGCTGGCAAATTAATTACGCCGACTGGGTGCAAGACCAGTTCAAGGCTGAGTCACAAGGCGGCGTTATGGATTCCATAAGTTCAAAGACTCTTAGGGGGTTGCTACTTCCTTTGCCTCCGATTGTTGAGCAGCGCAAGATTGCTTTGGCACACTCCAAAATATCTAAAACACTGGCACAGAAGGCAGATAAGTTGTCAGCAGTCCAGAGCCTGAAGAAAGCCCTTATGCAAGACCTCCTCACCGGAAAGGTCCGCGTAAAGGTGAGTTAACCGCATGCGTTCATTTAAACCCAAAGATCCGGCCGCCATCGAATTCCAGGGAGGCAAGCGGGATAACTCGCCACTGCTGGATGCCGTAGCGCGCTTGATCCACTTTGGCGAAAAGCGATAAGGCCAAACGGCTGTCCGGCCTTGAGCGTCACAGAGGTGCTCAGAAAGCCGGATGGCTGACAGCAGAATGCCACCACCAGGAGAGCTGCGAAAGGTTTAAAAATGACAGCGAATACGGCGTTTTCCGCCGTAACGGCTTGATAAGTTAAACCAGTACGCTACGCTGGTTTAAAAATCCCTATCAATACGGCATGTATCGCCGTAAAGTCTTAACAACTTAAACCGCCTCTCTCACTTTATGGTGTATTCAGCCTGCTATGTCTGATGTCTCCCGCCCTAGAACCGCCGCCGCTGGCGCTGATACGCTGAGCACGCTGCTGCCGATGGGCATGGTGGCGAGTCGGGCGTGGTTGCTGGCGCACGGCCTGAGCAAGGACAGGCTTGATAACCACGTCAAAAGCGGCCGTCTCAGAAAATTGGCCCGGGGCGTCTTTTGCCAGCAGCATGCGGCATTGAACTGGGAGAATGTGGTGGCGTCCTTCTCCTTGTCGATGGATATCCCGGCCTATGCCGGAGGCCTGACCGCCCTGGAGGAATACGGCTACAGCCAGTACCTCACGCTGGGCGCCCAGCGGGTGATTGAGGTGTACAGTACCTTGCCGGAACCCAGCTGGCTGCAGGCGCTGGCCGAGCATGTCGAAGGCGTGCGCTTTCGCTGGCACAAGACACAGCGCCTCTGGCAGCCGGAGGTGGTTGAGCAGCAGATTGGCGTGATCCATCGCCCCTGGAGCCCCAGCGCCAATGCACAGGTACTGGCGCGTGCCGAAACAGCCTATATCGAGCTGCTGCATGAGGTGCCGGGGCAGATCAGCTTTGAGCATGCCGATGAAATCATGCAAGGCTTGACCAGCCTGTCACCGCGCAAGGTAAGCCAGATGTTGGCGCACTGTAAGAGCATCAAGGCCAAGCGCCTGTTTTGCTGGCTTGCTGATCGGCACTCCCACAGCTGGTGGAAAACGCTGAGCGACCAGGAGGTGGACTTGGGCAAGGGCAAGCGGGTGATTGAGCAAGGTGGGCGCCTGGATAAGCGGTATCTGATAACGGTGCCGGCCAGCCTGTATCAAGACTACCCCGACGGCAAAACCTGATGAGCACTGTGCTGAATGGATAATACAGAGCGCTATCGCCAGCAGGTGCAGCTGCTGTTGCAGGTGTTGCCGCTGGTGGACAAGGAACGCTGCTTCGCCTTGAAAGGCGGCACCGCCATTAATTTGTTTGTCCGGGACTTTCCGCGGTTGTCTGTGGATATCGACCTGGTCTATCTGCCCATCGAAGAACGACAAACGTCGCTGGATAACATTCAGCAGGCCTTGACGCGTATTGCCCAGGATGTAGAGCGCCGGTTGCATGGGGTAACCGTCACCCAAGCCTATGAAGCCAAGCCGGATGCGTTACGGCTGGTGGTACAGCGCGGCGCGGTGCGCATCAAGGTAGAGCTGTCTCCGGTGTTACGGGGCTCGGTATATGAACCTGAGCGCAGAGCGGTCTCGGAACGGGTTGAAGACGAATTCGGCTATGCCGAGATGCAGGTTGTCAGCCTGGCTGACCTGTATGCCGGCAAGATTTGCGCTGCCTTGGACAGGCAGCACCCTCGTGATTTATATGACATCCACCTGCTATTGCAGAACGAAGGGCTGACCGAGGCGATACGCAAGGCGACCTTGGTGTACATCATCAGTCATCCTCGGCCGATAGCCGAGCTGCTGAACCCCCACCGCAAAAACATTGGCGATGTGTATCGAGGTGAGTTTGCCGGCATGGCACGCGATGATGTGCCGCAAGAGACATTGGAAGCGGCCAGAGAGCAGCTGATCCGCTTGCTCCATTGCTCTATCAGCGATGCTGAAAAGCAGTTCTTGTTGTCCTTTAAAAACAAAGCGCCGGATTGGGCCTTATTGGGGCTGGATGGCATTGAGGCGCTGCCCGCAGTACGTTGGAAGATGAAAAACCTTGAGCAGATGCGCGCGCCAAGTCATCAGCAGGCGTATAAAACGCTAGAGGACGTATTACACAGACTCGGTAGGGACGAGGAGTTGGAGTGACTCAGGACGAATACGACAAGGTTGAAGCCCCGGCTTTGATGCAGCTGCAACAACTGGGCTGGCGCTATATGCCGGGGGCAGCGCTAGCCCCTGAAGCGGTTGGCCAGGAGCGCGCGTACTACCGCGATGTGGTGCTGACCAAACAGCTGGAGGCGGCGCTGCGGCGCCTGAACCCGTGGATCAGCGAAGAGAACCTGCGCAAGGTGCTGCGCGGCTTTACCCATCCCAATTTTGCCGGACTGGTTGAGTACAACAAGGCCATCTGGGAAATGCTCTGCGGCACCGGCGACCACGCTATTGCCGTGGAGCAGGATCTGGGCGCAGGCCGCAAGGGCCAGACCGTTACCGTGGTGGATTTCGACAACCCGGCCAATAACGACTTTCTCTGCACCAGCCAGTTCAAGGTCGAAGGGCCGAACCAGACCATCATTCCCGATATCGTCTGCTTTGTGAACGGCCTGCCGCTGGCGGTGATCGAGGGCAAATCGCCCTATGTGGCCGATGCCACCGGTGAGGGCATCAACCAGCTGCGCCGCTACGCCAACCTGCGCCGCCCGGAAGACGATGAAGGCGCGCAGAAGCTGTTCTGGTACAACCAGTTGATGGTTTCGACTTGCCGCGATCAGGCGCGGGTCGGCACCATCAGCTCCATGGCCCAGCACTACGGCGACTGGAAAGACGCCTACCCCTACACCGATGCGGATATTCAGGCGCTGGCGCAGCCTGCAGCAGCGCAGAGCGTGACCGACGTACCCTCCGCCGCTTATCTGGTTGCTGCGCAGCAGGTGGCGGCGAGCGCATCCGCAAGCACCGAGGCGGTAACCGCCCAGCAGCGTTTGCTGATGGGCATGTTCAGCCGCGATACCTTCCTTGACCTGATCCGCAATTTCATTCTGTTCGAGCCGGTGGAAGGGCGGTTGATCAAGAAGGTCGCCCGCTATCAGCAGTACCGCGCGGTCAACAAGGTGATCGCGCGGCTGAAACACGGCAAGGACCGCAAGGAGAAATCCGGCGTGGTGTGGCACACCCAGGGCTCGGGCAAGTCGCTGACCATGGTGATGCTGGCGGTGAAGATGCGCCGCGACCCGCAGCTGCAAAAGTACAAGCTGGTGTTCGTCACCGACCGCACCCAGCTGGACAGTCAGCTCTCGGCGACCTTCCGCGACGCACAGAACGAAACCATCCACAACGCCACCTCGGTCGCCAGGCTCAAGGAGCTGCTGACCCGCGATGCGTCCGACATTGTGACGGCCATGGTGCAGAAGTTTCAGGATGCCGCCGAGGCCGGCGACTTTGCTGACCTGAACACCAGCGACAAGATCATCGTGCTGGCGGATGAAGCACACCGCACTCAGTTTGGCGGGCTGGCCGCGACCATTAACGCGGCGCTGCCCAACGCACCCAAGATCGGCTTTACCGGCACCCCGCTGCTAAAGAACCAGAAAATGGATCAGGCCTTTGGCGGCTATATCGATCAGTACAAGATCAACGAGGCGGTGGAAGACGGCGCCACGGTGCGCATCATCTACGAAGGCCGCCAGGTCAGAACCGAGGTGGCGGGTGAGTCGCTGGACGCGCTGTTCGACGAGTACTTCAAGGATTACAGCGACGACGAAAAGCGTGAGATCAAAAAGAAATACGGCGTAGAGCGCGCCGTGCGCGAAGCCCCGGCGCGGATTCGCTGGGTGTGTATCGACCTGCTCAAGCACTACCGGGAAAAGATTCAGCCCGACGGCTTCAAGGCGATGATTGTGGTGGGCAGCCGCCATGCCGCCACGCTGTACAAGAAAACCCTGGATGAGCTGGGCGCGCCACCGTCCGAGGTGATCATCAGCGGCAAGCACAATGATGAAGCCTACCTCGCCCACTACACCGACAAGGCCCGGCACAAACAGGCCATTGATGCCTTCAAAAAGCCCCTGAGCGAATACCCGCTGGCCTTCTTGATCGTCAAAGACATGCTGCTGACCGGCTTTGATGCGCCCATTGCCCAGGTGATGTACATCGATCGCAGCCTGAAGGATCACACCCTGATGCAGGCCATCGCCCGAGTGAACCGCGCCTACAAAGGCAAGGACGCCGGTTTTGTGGTGGATTACTACGGGCTGTCGGATTACCTCACCGAGGCACTGGAGCAGTTCAGCAGTGATGACGTGGAGGGCACCTACCATACCCTCAAAGATGAGATCCCGAAGCTGAAGGCTGCGCACACGCGAGTGGCACAGGTGCTTGCGGGGGCAAAGAGCAGCGACATTGATGACTACGTGCTGCAGCTCAAGAACGAAGACCTTCGCCAGCAGTTCGAGCTGGCCTTCAAGCGTTTTGCCCGGCAGATGGACGTGGTGCTGCCTGATGCTGCTGCCCGGCCGTTTATTGCCGACCTGAAGGTATGGGGCAAGGTACAGAACGCCGCCCGCACCCGCTACCGTGACCCGGGCTTGAATATCAATGACGCCGGAGAAAAAGTCAGGCAATTGGTGAATGAGCACATCCTCAGCACCGGGGTAGACCCGAAGATCCCGCCGGTGGACCTGATGGCGGCCAACTTCCGCGAATCGCTCCAGCAGATCAAGTCACCGGAATCCCGCGCCTCGGAGATCGAAAGCGCGATCAAGCACCACATCACGGTCAACCTGGAAGAAGACCCGGAATATTACAAGTCGCTCAGCTTGCGCCTGCGCGACATCATCGAGAAGACCAACGGCAAGTGGGAGCAGCAGCTGGAGCTGTTGCTGAGCATGGTCAGTACCCTTGAGAGCGACCGCAAGCAGGCAGCCAAAGACCTCGGCCTCACCGAAACCGAGCTGGCGTTCTACAACATCCTCATGGCTGAGGTGATGCAGCTGGGCGATGGGGATGTGCTGGATGAGGCTGTGCACGAAGAGATCAAGGCGACGACCCGTGCGCTGGTCGAGATGTTCGACGAAGCCACTCAGATTGTGGATTTCTTCAAGAAAGACGAAGAGATCAAACGGATGAAGAAGGCAATCAAGCGGGCCATTCTGGATTGCTCATTTGCCGACAAGGCGCTGGTAGGCGTCGTGCAGGATCGCTTTATGGAATTGGCCAAGAGCAAGTTCACCTGATGGCAACCGCACGCGAACCCGAGTACCGCGATGGTCACGGCTTTATTGCCGAAGTTATTCGCACCCGCCGCAGCAAGACAGCGGATATCCGCGTGGAAGACGGCGCGGTATCGGTCGTCGTGCCGCTGAATACGCCAGCGGAAAAGATTGACCAGTTGCTGGTAACCAAGCGCCGCTGGATCAAGGAAAAAATCGCCCTCCAGCAGGAGGCGACCCCGGTAAGGGCCAAGCGCTATGTCTCCGGTGAGGCGTTCAGCTATCTGGGCCGCAACTACCGCCTGAAGGTCGAGGCGGGCAACTTTGCGCCGGTGAAGCTGGTCAATGGCCGCTTGGTGGTCACCGTGCCCGGCGGCGCGCAGCAGCCGCATGTCATCCGCAATGCCCTCGTGCGCTGGTACAAACGGCAAGCCGAGCAGAAGCTGCTGGAGAAGGTGACGCGCTACGCGCCGATGGTGGGCGCACATCCGGCTGGCGTGGGTGTGCGTTCCTTCAAGTCCCGCTGGGGCAGTTGCACTGCCAAGGGCGCCGTTGAGTTCAATTGGCAGATCATGATGGCGCCGACTCGTATGGTCGACTACGTCGTCGTCCACGAGCTGTGCCATCTGATCCGCCACGACCACTCGCAGGCCTTCTGGCGCGAGGTGGAGCGGGTGATGCCGGACTATCAGCAGTGCCGTGAGTGGTTGCGGGAGAACGCCGCGAAGCTGGTGTTCGAATCGCCCTGATTACGCACAGCGGCAGCGTGGCTAGCTACCCGGCTTTGCCCCTATGGTAGGCGTTGCCTTCCAGCATGGGCTGGCAGCCTCCTCTGAAAACCCGACATAAAATCCGCAGAACGCCGCAAGCGACGTCGGCGGGAGCGGTAATGTTTAATGCGCGGGACGCACTTTCCCCAGGCTTGCCTGCCAGCACTGCGCACATCTAAACGATGTGATAACCCGAGCTATCATGCAGGCACAAAAAAGGCCTGCGATTTCTCGCAGGCCTTCTATGTTGTGGTGCCGGCACCAAGAGTCGAACTCGGGACCTACTGATTACAAGTCAGTTGCTCTACCAGCTGAGCTATACCGGCGCGGGGTGCATTATATATCGCCAGATTCCTGTGTAAAGAGATCGGCGGCCGCTATGCGCGCTTTTTCGCTGTGGATTTTATCCCCTGCCAGACAAATCTCACTTGTGCATGACTT
The DNA here is from genome assembly GCF_002307495.1 of Pseudomonas abyssi. GTDB lineage: Bacteria > Pseudomonadota > Gammaproteobacteria > Pseudomonadales > Pseudomonadaceae > Halopseudomonas > Halopseudomonas abyssi. The sequence goes on from NZ_NTMR01000010.1 coordinate 164,262, forward strand.
TTCTACCGACGCTTCACAAAGTGCTTGCAAGCCGTTGTTTTTACACACAGAGCACAACTGATCAACATTTAGCCTGTGCGCGCCAGCCCGCGCCAATTCTGGCTTTGGCAGGGTTACTCCAATGTCATCAACACAGTTATGCACAGAAGGCGTGGATAACCACAGGCCAGCACAAGCTGTGGATAACCCTGTGCGCAAGCGGTAGACAGGCTGGTGAGTAACTGTCAGTTGTTGTGTATAGACTGCATGGACCCATTGCACACGCCCTGTAGAGCCTTGAGCGCTCGTTCCACCCGGCGTTCAGACTTGATCAGGGCTTGCTGTCGCCAGCAACAGCAGGTTGCGCGGAGTCAGTTCCGTGTCGCAGAACTCGCCCAGGCTGACGCTGTAGCCGGCTTCCTGTAGATAAAGGGCGCGCTCGATCACCAGCCAAAGCTCCAGGGGGCGACGGAACAGCCCGGCCACCAGTTCCAGGTTGCGTACTTCGGCCAGCCGCTGCCAGCCGCGCTGCTCCAGTGCGTCCCAGCAGGGTGGCGCCGGTAGCGCCAACTGGTGATGCTGGGCAACGGCTTGGCATAACTGCTGCAGGGTATCCGGCGCGGGGCCTGGCGGTTTCGAGGGAGTGGGCAGGTAGGCATCGATCCCGCGGGTTTCGCGCTGCCAGAGGTCGCAGGCCAGCCGCCAGGCCATGGAGCGGTCGCGCTGACGCCGCTCACGGGCACCCGCAGTCACTGTCTGCTGTAGCGGTAGACCCAGCTCGTCGCGGCTGAGCTGCAGTCCCGCTTGTCTGCCGGCATTTGATAAAGGTTGGTGCTGCGGCGCGCTGATTCGGTTGTAACAACAAGGCGACAGCGCCAGCTGTGCACAACCGGCAGCCACTACCTGTTCGATCAGTTGCCGGTGCAGATCACCGCAGGCGTGCAGGGCCACCGCAGCGTCCTGCGGTTGCAGCTGCGCTACAGGCAGCTGCATGACATCCGCCGTCAGATGCTGCACCGGCAGTTGCAGTTGCTGGCTGAGCTGCTGCCCGGCATCACACAGGGCGGCGTCCCACTCCAGGCAACACACCGGACATTGGCTGTGCCAGGCCAGCAGCCGGCCAAGATGGCCCTTGCCCGCGCACCAGTCGACCCAACGCTGCGGCGGTGCCGGCATACGCGCAGAAGTGACGGCACTGAAACGGGTAATCTGCTGCCACTTGCGCCCCGGAATATGCCGCTGCAGCGGCTCGGGTATCGGCTCCGCCAGCTCGCCGTGCCAGCGCGGCACACGGCACAGCTCGCGCGCCTGGGCGGCCAGCGCGCCAAAGGGCTCAGGGGCATCGGCCAGCAAGGCCGGCTGCAGCTGCGCCGCCTCGGCGTCGGCCAGACTGCGCTGACGCAACCAGCTGGCCAGCACGGGCCAGTCCTGCTCCCAGGACAGCTGCAGGTGGGTAAACGGACGCTCACGCCACAGCGCCTGATGGCGCTGCAGCCAATCAGTCAGCTGATTGAACCGGGTGAGCAGCTCCACGCGTGGCGGTCAGCGTTGCTGCCGGCTGGCGTCGACCTTGAGCCAGCGCTCGACCAGCCGGAACAGCTGGGTGAACACCAGGGTGATGATCAGATACATGACACCGGCGACAAAGAAGAACAGCTCGTACTGGTAAGTACGCGAGTTGATGGTGCGAATCACCCCCATGATGTCCATCATGGTGATGGTGTACACCACGGCACTGGCCTTGAGCATGAGGATCACCTCGTTGCCGTAGGCCGGCAGGCCGATGCGGATGGCACGCGGCAGGATGATGTATTGCAGCGCCTGGCGCCGCGACATACCCAACGCCCGAGCCGCTTCCACCTCGCCCGGCGGTACCGCCTGGATGGCGCCGCGCAGAATCTCGGCGATGTAGGCCGAGGTATGCATGGTCATGGTGATCAGTGCACACCTGTAGGGCTCGCGCAGATAGGGCCAGAGGAAGCTCTTGCGCACCACCTCGAACTGGGAAATGCCGTAGTACACGAGGAACAGCTGCAGCAGCAGCGGCGTACCACGGAAGAAAAAGATATAGCTGTAAGGCAACGCGCGCACATACCAATGCCGCGATGCCCGCGCCAGCCCCAATGGGATAGCGAAAAACAGGCCAATCAGTACCGCCAGCCCGACCAGTTGCAGGGTGACCAGGGTGCCGTCCCACAGCTGCGGCAGAAAGCGCTCGATAGTCGCCCAGCGTTCAGCCCAGGTCATAGCTCAGTCCTCACAAAACCACGGTTGGCGCGACGCTCGAACCAGTGCAACGCGCCCATGATAAAGACCGTGAGGAACAGGTAGATCAACGCGGCCAGCAGATAAAAAGTGAAGGGTTCCTTGGTGGCGTTGGCGGCGGTTTGCGCCTTGCGCATGATCTCTTCCAGGGTGATCAGCGACACCAGCGCAGTATCCTTGAGCATGATCAGATACAGGTTACCCAGCCCCGGCAATGCGACGCGCCACAACTGCGGCAAGGTAATGCGCCAGAAGATGCGCAGGTTGGACATGCCCAGCGCCTGCCCCGCTTCTTTCTGCCCCTTGGGGATGGCCAGCAACGCACCCCGAAACACCTCCGTGGCATAAGCACCAAAGCACAGTGCCAACGCGAAAGTACCAGCCACAAAGGGGCTGAGCGACAGCTGCGGATTACCGAACCAGGCACCGATGGCATTCATGGCCGACACGGTGCCGAAGTACATCATCAGTACCCAGACCGTTTCGGGTACACCACGCACCACCGAGGTATAAAAGCCGCCCAGCAGGCGCGGCACGCGCTTGTCCGACACCTTGGCAGAGGCGCCAAGCAGGCCGAACAGCAGCCCCAGGGCCAGCGAGGCCAGGGACAAACGAATGGTCATCCAGGTCCCTTCAAGCAGGGCTGGACCAAAACCGTGAAGATCAGGCATGAGTTTACATCCAGGTCGGGCCCCGCAGGGCCCGACTGGTCATCAGTAGATGCTGAAGGGGAAGTACTTGGCGTTGATGGTCTCGTAGGTACCGTTCTCGACAATGGTCTGCAGCGCCGCATTCAGACGCTCGCGCAGCGGGTCGCCCTTGCGCACGGCAATACCGATCTGGTCGTTGTCGAACACCGGCTCGCCCTTGAACTCGAAGTCTGCGCCAGCATCGCTCTGCAGCCACTCGTACTGGACAAAGTTGTCAGCCAGCACGCCGTCAATGCGGCCCGCGCTCATGTCCAGGTAGGCGTTCTCCTGGGTGTCGTACAGACGAATGTCAACGACATCGCCCAGGTTGTCTTCCAGCCACTGACCGGCGATGGTCGCGCGCTGGGCACCGATGGTCTTGCCGTCGAGGCTGGCTTCGTCAGTCTGGAAGTCAGCGTCTTTGGGCGCCACAAACTGCAGCTTGTTGGTGTAGTAGGGCTCGGTGAAGTCAACGGCCTGCTTGCGCTCGTCGGTGATCGACATGGAGGCGACCAGGAAGTCGAACTTGTTGTTGTTCAGGGCCGGGATAATACCGTCCCAGTCGGAGGTCACGACGGTGCACTCCACCTGCATCTCGGCACACAGGGCCTTGGCGATATCCAGGTCAAAGCCAACCACTTCACCGCTGGCATCGATCTGGTTGAAGGGAGGATAAGCGCCCTCGGTACCAATGCGCAGGGTCTCGGCAACGGCAGGTGCACTCACGAACAACGCGGTGGCAGCCGCCAGCAACATCTTCTTGTACTGATTCATGGTACGACTCCTTACTTGTGGCTAGACATGAACTGTCGGCAGCGTTCGGAACCTGGGTTATCGAACACCTGATCCGGGGTGCCGATTTCTTCGACCTGCCCCTGATGCAGAAACACCACCTGACTGGACACCTGCCGGGCAAACCCCAATTCGTGGGTAACCAACAGCATAGTACGGCCCTCGTCAGCCAGTGTACGAATCACGCTGAGCACCTCCTGCACCATTTCCGGGTCCAGTGCCGAGGTTGGCTCATCAAACAGTATTACTCGCGGCTGCATCGCCAGCGTGCGCGCGATGGCGGCGCGCTGTTGCTGACCGCCGGACAACTGGGCAGGAAAGGCATGGCGCTTGTCGGCGATACCGACCTTGGCCAGAAAGGCTTCGGCCGCCTCGACCGCTTCGGCCTTGGACTGGCCCAGCACGCGGCGCGGCGCTTCGATGATGTTGTCGAGGATGCTCATGTGCGGCCAGAGGTTGAAACTCTGGAACACGAAGCCGACGCGAGCGCGCAGCCGGTTGATCTGCCGATTGTCGGCGGCGACCAGTTCGCCCTGCCGGGCGCGCTTGAGCTTGAGCTCTTCGCCGGCCACCAGAATCTGGCCGTCATGGGGGTTCTCCAGCAGGTTGATGCAACGCAGCAGCGTGCTTTTGCCGGACCCCGACGATCCCAGAATGGAAATAACATCGCCGTCGCGGGCGATCAAATCGACACCCTTGAGTACCTCAAGGTCGCCATAACGTTTGTGCAGGTTGCGCACTTCAAGAGCGGGTGAAGTCACGTATCAGTATCCACCAGGCTGTGTTGGCCATCAGGTATGAGGTGCCGCACTTGTGATGCGCCACCGTTAGACAAGTCCGTTTGTAGTCATCCGGTTGTCATGCTGATGGCAAACCTAGCACAGCTGCTAACCATGACCAAGCGCCTATCTTCGGTCACATTGAGCCTTTTCTAGGCAAAAGGCTTGCCATCTTCATTGATCCCGCACCCGGAACGCCCGAAACAGAGCCATCAGGGCAAACCGTCAGCAGCGACGGTCACAACCCCATGAACCGAAACGGTGCAGCTTCGACAAAGTCTGCCGTCGCGTCGCCCGAATAGGTGTGGTCCTGGTCCTTGCCAAGATCAAGGCGGCGCACACTACCTGTCTCAGAAGAAAAGTCAACTCGCTTGAGATCAACCCAGAAGGTGTTGGGGGTCAGCGCCGACTCAAAAAAGTACAGCAGACGCTGGTGATCAGCGACGGTACGCCAACGCGTGGAAGAGATATTCGGCTCGCTCGGGGTGGTGATGCCGTAGGGCACCGAGACATTGCGGATGACGCTGAACACACTGGCGACGGCGCGGTTGGCATCCTCGCTCTTGGGTATCGCGTTGACATAGAAGGAGGCTCTGGCAAAGCGGTCCGCCGCGCGATTGGTGCCCGGCAACATCACCGTGCCACCGATCTGACGCCAATAGGTATCCAGCGCCAGCTGCTGATCAAATATCGGCGAATTGGTCATTACCTGATACTCGCGCGAGTGATGAATCACCTGTTCGCCGTCAATGTACTCGACAATGGCACTGTCGCCACTGGCATCGGACAGCGACAGATGCAGGGTCGCCATCCGGTCTTCACCCGGCACCTTGTCGGTAACCAGCAAGAAGGGCTCTTCACGCAGGGCGGTTACCGCTTCATCAACCGAGGCAAAATTATCCAGCACATACTGCGCCCAGGCTGAAATGGCCAGTCCGGGGCGGTCCGCCGAATACGCGGGATAGTCGGACTCCACCAACCACAGCACATTGGCGACCAGGCCCGCCTCATTCATGCCGTCGGTGGTCGAGATGTCATAGCCGCTGGCGATCACGCTGCCGTATTGGGACGTCCACTCGATCGAGTTGGGCCCCGCCTCGCCATTGCGTTGCATGCCGCGCGGAAAAACCCACAGGTGGGTATCAATGTCGTTACGCCAATCCATCGAGCGCGCGGTAACAACCTGTTCTCCCGCCCCCAGATACACCAGTCGCGTGCAGGCATCGGCCTGCTGCACGCCCAACCCTGACGCGACCAGCACGCCCCCTAAAAACGCCTGTAAAACCTTGCGCATCGCTACCTCCATCTGCCCTAGAACACCATTGACATGCCGAATACCGGGCCGTACTCACGTACATCCCAGACAAACCGGTTGCCGGTAAAGTCATCCGTTGAGAAATCCTCGGCAAGTACCCGATAACCGGCACGCCAGAGTACGGGATGGCTCCAGAGCTGGCTGCGGTAGCCAACCTGAACCTGGCCGTTGAAAGCAAAGTCCGAACCCACACCGAAGCCACCAATATCCGCTTCGGTTGACAGGTTCCAGCGCGGGTCAAGGCCGTAACTCAGGCGCGCGCCAACAAAGGGGTCCCACCAGGTCGCCGAGCGGTCTTGGTTGACCCCGGGGGCCTTGGCGTCAGCGCGCAGGGACCGCCAGCGCACACCGGCAGTTGGCGCCACGGTAAACAGGCGCGGCTGGCCGTGCAGCGTATCGCCGCCCAAGGGCTGGGTGACAACCCGATAAAAAGCGCCCAGCGACGCGGTGCGCATGCTGACCGTCAGCTCTGCTTTGCCGCCCGAGACCTGCTGATCCTGGGTGGTATCGATATATTGCAGATCCAGATAGCCGCCCCAGAGGCCGTTGCTCAGCTCAACGGTCCCCATGGCGGCCAGATCCAGATGCTCCCAGGTCTCCGAAAAGGGAACATCAACCGGGCTGCTGTAGCCGGCCAGGCGGGTATCGCCGTCCAGGGCTGCCGCCCAGACATAGGGGCTGACGGTCCACTGCCAGCTGTCCGCTGCCGCGTGCTGGGCAGCCATCGCGTCTGCGGCGACCAAGGCGGCAGCGGCACCTAAGCAGGCCTTGCCAGGGGAAATACGCTGCGGGCACATGACGAGTCCTTTACTACCGAATGGTAAAAAAAGGCTAGCCAGGATTGTCAGACAAACCTCAGGCGGCACATGCGCCCTCAGAAAGGTGCCAGGAGGCAAATCGCAGGCAAAAAAAAGCTCGCCATAAGCGAGCTTTTTAAAAGATGGTGCCCGGGGACGGAATCGAACCGCCGACACGGGGATTTTCAATCCCCTGCTCTACCAACTGAGCTACCCGGGCAACGTGGGCGCCATTAAATAGATTGCGCCTCGACCTGTCAAGCCATCGGCATAATATTTTCCACTTTTTCAGCCGCTTACCGACACATCACTCGCTGGGCGGGACGTAGCCGTCGGCCTGAGCGTATTCCTCACCGGCGAGAAACTTGTCCATTTCCTGCTGAATGAAACGCCGATCCTCGGGATCCATCATGTTCAGCCGACGCTCGTTGATCAGCATGGTCTGGTGCTTCTGCCACTCATCCCAAGCCTTGCGCGAGACTTCGTTGAAAACTTCCTGCCCTTTGGGACCCGGATACGGCGGGCGATCCAGACCTGGCAGTTCCTGCTTGTACTTGCGACACATCACCATGCGCGTCATTGGCTTACTCCTCCAGGGCCGCCTGCAGCAGCGGCTCGATCCGGCCCAGCAGCTTCTTGACCGGCGCCGCCAGACCCAGTGGTTCAGGTTGCCGCAGGTTATACCAGACCTGTCCGCTTTCAGCCACGCCAGCAGGGCCGGAGACGGTCAGCAACAGCGGCTGAATATCCAGGTGGAAGTGGCTGAAGGTGTGCCGCAGTGGCGTCATGTCCTGACGTTGGTGGACAGTCAGTTGCAACTGCTCCAGCAACGCCGCCAACTGAGTGTCGTCATCCAACTGGGGCGGACACCAGAGCCCGCCCCAGAGCCCGCTGGAGGGGCGGCGCTGCAACCATACGCTGCCATCGCCGTTGATCAGCAAGGGCATGACGCAGCTGCGCACCGGCAGCGTCTTGCGTGGTTTGGAAAAAGGGAAACGGGTTGGCTCGCCGAGCACCCTGGCCGCACAGTGGTCACCCAGGGGGCACAGCAGGCAGGAGGGCTTGCTGCGCGTGCACAGGGTCGCGCCCAGATCCATCATCGCCTGCGTGTAATGGGCCACCCGGTGCTGCGGGGTGAGTCGTTCGGCCAACTGCCACAGCCGGTCGTGCACCGGCTTCTCGCCCGGCCAGCCTTCGACCGCAGCAAAGCGCGCCAGTACCCGCTTGACGTTGCCATCGAGAATCGGCGCACGAATCCCCATGCTCAACGAGGCAACGGCACCGGCCGTCGAGCGACCGATCCCCGGCAACTCGCAGAGCCCTTCGACACTGCGCGGAAACACGCCGCCGTGCTGACTGACCACCTGCTGGGCGGCCTTGTGCAGATTGCGCGCCCGGCTGTAGTAGCCAAGCCCGGTCCACAGGTGCAGCACCTGATCCTCACCGGCCGCTGCCAGCGCCTCAACGCTCGGCAATTGCTCCATAAAGCGCAGATAGTAGGGGATGACCGTCGCCACCTGCGTCTGCTGCAGCATGATCTCCGACACCCAGACGCGGTAGGGTGTCATGTCCTGCTGCCAGGGCAGATCGTGTCGCCCATGCTCGTCATACCAATCCAGCACGCGCTGGGCGAAAACCTCGGGTGTCACCGTGAAAACAGCCCCTTGATGGCGTCACGCAGCTCCGGTGCCTTGTCGCCAAGCGAATCGTCAATGCGCTCTTCCAGTTTGCGCTGTACTTCATTACCCACCAGCCTGGCAGCAATCTTGCCGACCTCTTCGGTATCGACACCACAGCTGCTGCCGGCATTGTGCAGATAACCCTGGCAGCGAATCGGCCATTCGATATCGGCGTAACGCTCATTGATCTGGCAGGCCTCATCCGGCATCTCGCTGCGGTCACCCTTGAGCAGCAGGCCGACACGGTAATCCAGGCGCTGCTCAGGCAGATTGATTTCGCCCCGCCCCTTGCCAGCCAGCCCCGGCAGGTCAACCACCAGATTCGAATTGCTGACCACGCCATTGCGAATGGTAAAGCTGCCGTCGAGCTGCTCGAACGGCGTATTGTCGCTGCCGTGCTCGCTACTCAACGATTTGCGATTGGCTAGCGCGATAGCCCGGCAGACCTGCTGTTCCAGGTTGACCCCAAGCAACGCGCCATCTTCCACTTTAAAGGAGGCGCCACCGTTCAGGCTGCCCATCCAGCGGCGCAGGCTATTGCCGCCAGCGGTGACATCCAGATTCATGTCCAGCAGACCGCGCACCTGCTGCGGTATGTCGTAAGCCTGCTGCGCCGCGGCTGAGTCAATCTTCTGCAACTGAGCCTTGAGGGCGCTGCTGACCGGCGTCTTGCGGGTGTCGATGCTGCCACTGGCAGCGAAGGTGCCACCGAAGATACCCCCGTCCAGTTGCGTCAGACGGACTACGCCATCACGCGCCTTGACTGCCAGATTGAAGGGCTTGATGTCCTGCCCGGTCAACGTGACCTGCTGCAGCGCCAGCTTGCCGTCGACATCCAGCCGCGCAAGGGCTTCCAGCGGCAAAATGGCATCGTCACTCCAGGGCTCGGGCGCGGACTGCGAACGGCTGCCGCCGGAACCGGCGCTGCCACTGCTGCCCTCACCCTCTGCGCTGAGCGGCAGGTAGTTATCGAGGTTCAGGGTGTCGCCTGCCAGATCAAAGCGCAGCGCCTGGCGCTCGAAATCCGCCAGCCCGAGCGAGCCCTGCAGGGCAAAGCCGTCCAGGGCCAACTGCAGATCATTCAGCATCAGGCTGCTCGCACCGCCCTCGAGGTTGGCCGACAACGCAACGCTGGACAGCGCTCCCGGATCGGCCATGTCCGGCAATGTCTGACCAATATCACGCAGCAGGTCGCGGGCATCAAAGGCGGCCACGTCGAGGCGGCCCGCCAGTTGCGGCTCTGTGTCCAGCTGGCTGAGCTTGAGTTGACCGGTGGCACGCATATCAGCCAGCGACAGACGCAGCTGGGTCAGCTCGGCGACCTGTTCGGCCAAGTCGACCAGGCCATCGCCCTGGAGTTGCAGATTGACTGCACGACCAGAGAAGGGCTCGCCGCTGGCATCGACCTTCAGGTCGACGCCGCTGAGCAGGTAGCGCTGTTCGTCGGGCTGCAGGGTCGCCACGGTGTTCAGGTCCATACGCACCCGCATGGCCGGCTGGTCCAACGTCAGCAGGCCCAGGAATGAAACATCAAAGGGCTCGCCCGGGATCAGCGCGCCGGTGGTCAGGTTGGCTTCGTCCAGCGACAGGATCTGACCGCTCTGGCGGTCCTCGTAATGCACGCTGGCGTTGGTGACCTGCACGCTCTCGATGGTGATATCGAAGGCCGAGCCGGCGGTGTCCTCCGGTTGCTCGGCGCCGCTACCGGCATCGCCTTCTGCTGCGCCGGCGCTGTCCTGCGGGCCCACGGTCTCCCAGTTACCCACGCCCTGATCATTGCGCACCAGTTGCAGCTGGACATCGTCCAGAATCACATCGCTCATGCGTACCTGCTGACGCAGCAGCGGCAGCACCTTGACGCCAAGGCCCAGGGTGCCGACCTTGGCCAGCGGCTGCGCCGGGTTGTCGACCGGCGCGACACCCACGTCTTTCAGCTCCATGCCCAACCAGGGAAACAGTGACCAACCGATGTCGCCATCCAGCGTCAGCTCAACGTTGCCCTGCTCGCGGGCAGCGGCGCGGATATCGTCCTTGTAGTCGTTGGGATCAAACAGGCGGGTCAGGAAGAACAGCGCGGCAATCAACAGCAGGGCTACCGCACCTACTACCAAGCCCAGCACCTTGGCGACGGATTTCATAATCACTCCTTGGTCAGCCCGGCCGGCGGCCGTCCGGCCCGGGGCAAAGATCATGGCACAGCGCGACGCAGAGGTCGCCTGCAAATGAGCCTACACCGCATCCAGTCGCGCTGCGACCAGCTCGGCCAGCGCCAGGCTGGCAGTCAGGCCCGGCGACTCGATGCCCAGCAGGGCAATCAAGCCGGGCACCCCGTGTACGCTCTGGTCTTGGATGACGAAATCCCGGGGCGGTTCCCCCGGACCAGACAGCTTGGGACGCACACCCGCATAGGCCGGCTGCAGACGCTGCGCGTCGACCTGCGGCCAATAGCGGCGGACGGCAGCGGCGAAGGCGTCACGCAGCCCGTCGTCGACCTGATAATCCAGCTGATCGAGGTAGCGCACATCCGGCCCGAAGCGCAGCTGGCCGCCCATATCCAAGGTCGCATGCACGCCCAGCCCGGCTGCGTTGACCTCAGGCATGGGATACACCAGATGCGAGAAGGGCGAGCGCCCGCTGTAGCTGAAGTAGCGCCCCTGACACAGGTGCAGCGGCGGAACCTGCTGCGCGCCTGCTGCCGCCTGCACCTGCTGCGCGAACAGCCCGGCGGCATTGATGACCTGCCGCGCACGCAGCGTGAAGGCATCACCGCCACTATGCCCCTCCAGCCTCAGCCCGCCGGGGACAGCGCTCAGTCGCTCGACCTGCGTATGGCAAAGCAGCTCACCGCTCGCGGCCTGCAGCGCGGCCTGAAACGACTGCAGCAGTGCGTGGCTGTCGACAATCCCGGTGGCCGGTGACAACAGCCCAGCCACCGCGCGCACCTGCGGCTCGTGCGCGGCCACCTCGGCAGCACTTAACCAGCTGAGCGCCACCCCGTTGGCCGCGGCATTATCCTGCAGGCGCCGCAGCGCCGGTATTTCATCATCAGTGACGGCCACCAGCAGCTTGCCCAATCGACGATAGGGCACAGCGTACTCATTACACCAGGCGTACAGCTGGTCGCGCCCCTGCCGACAGAGCTGCGCCTTCAGCGAGCCCGGCGCATAGTAGATGCCGGCATGAATGACCTCGCTGTTGCGGCTGGAACAATGCAGGCCGGGCGCCTCCTCCTGCTCCAGCACCAGCACGCTGCGACCGCCACGCGCCATACGCTGGGCAATTGCCAGCCCGACCACACCGGCTCCGATGACCACCAGATCGACGTCCACCACTGCACTCCTCACTGCAAGACGGTCCATTGTGCCGCCCTATTGCACCGATTGGCAGGCCAAATCCGCCACCGGTAGCCCTCGGCATGGGCAGGCACGTATAATGCACGCCTTTGAATGCATCCATCAGCGGAGACACCCATGGCTGAGCGTAAGGCCAGCGTCGCGCGCGACACGCTGGAAACCCAGATCCAGGTCGCCATCAATCTCGATGGCACTGGCCAGGCCGATTTCGACATCGGGGTTCCCTTCCTTGAGCACATGCTCGACCAGATTGCCCGTCACGGCCTGATCGACATGACCATCAAGGCCCGCGGCGACCTGCACATCGACGACCACCACACCGTCGAAGACGTCGGCATCACCCTCGGCCAGGCGTTTGCCAAGGCCATCGGCGACAAGAAAGGCATCCGCCGCTACGGCCACGCCTATGTGCCGCTGGACGAGGCGCTGTCGCGCGTGGTGATCGACTTCTCCGGCCGCCCCGGCCTGCAGATGCACGTGCCCTTTACCCGCGCCAGCGTCGGCGGCTTTGACGTGGATCTGTTCATGGAATTCTTCCAGGGCTTCGTCAACCACGCCCAGGTCACCCTGCACATCGACAACCTGCGTGGTGTGAATACGCACCACCAGATCGAAACCGTGTTCAAGGCCTTCGGCCGCGCGCTGCGCATGGCGATAGAAGAAGACCCGCGCATGGCCGGCATCACCCCTTCAACCAAGGGTTGCCTGTAAGCCATGAGCAGCCATGTAGCCGTCATCGACTATGGCATGGGCAACCTGCACTCGGTTGCCAAGGCCCTGGAGCACGCCGGCGCCCGCCAGGTCGACGTGACCAGTGATCCGCAGATCATCCTCGCCGCGGACCGCGTGCTGCTGCCGGGCGTCGGCGCCATTCGCGACTGCGTCAGCGAGCTGCGCCAGCTTGACCTGGATGGCGTCGTCCGTCAGGCCGCCAGGGAAAAGCCGCTGCTGGGCATCTGTGTCGGCATGCAAATGCTGCTGGAGCACAGTGAAGAGAATGGCGGCGTTGACTGCCTTGGCCTGTTCCCGGGCAAGGTGCGTTTCTTTGGCAATGAGCTGGAAGAAGCCGACGGCACCCGCCTGAAGGTGCCGCACATGGGCTGGAATCAGGTCAAACAGGCCATCGACCACCCGCTCTGGCACCGCATCGAGCAGGATGCCCGCTTCTACTTCGTACACAGCTACTACGCTGCGCCGGACAAGAGCGGCCAGCTGGCCGGCCGCTGCCACTATGGCGTCGACTTCGCCGCCGCACTGGCGCAGGACAACGTATTCGCCACCCAATTCCACCCCGAGAAAAGCCACACCAACGGCCTGCAGCTGTTGAGCAACTTTCTCGCCTGGGATGGGCGCTGGTAAACATCGAGCGACAAGCCACAAGCTGCAAGCCACAAGCCAGACCGCTTGAAGCTTGAAGCTTGAAGCTTGAAGCTCTTTTTCCAAAGGAAAAAGACATGCTGATCATTCCCGCTATCGACCTGAAAGACGGCGCCTGCGTGCGCCTGCGTCAGGGCCTGATGGAAGACGCCACCGTATTCTCCGACGACCCGGTCGCCATGGCGGCCAAATGGGTTGAGGCCGGCTGCCGTCGCCTGCATCTGGTTGACCTCAATGGCGCCTTTGAAGGCAAGCCGGTCAACGGTGATGCGGTCACCGCGATTGCGCGCCGCTACCCGAACCTGCCGATCCAGATCGGCGGCGGTATTCGCTCGCTGGAAACTATCGAGGAATACGTGAAGGCGGGCGTCAGCTACGTCATCATCGGCACCAAGGCGGTCAAAGAGCCGGAGTTTGTCGGCGAAGCCTGCCGCGCCTTCCCGGGCAAGGTGATCGTTGGTCTGGACGCCAAAGACGGCTTCGTTGCCACCGACGGCTGGGCCGAAGTCAGCAGCATTCAGGTGGTTGATCTGGCCAAGCGCTTTGAAGCCGACGGCGTCAGCGCCATCGTCTACACCGACATTGCCAAAGACGGCATGATGCAGGGCTGCAACGTCGAAGCCACCGCCGCGCTGGCCAACGCCACTTCGATTCCAGTGATCGCCTCCGGCGGCATCCACCACATCGGCGACATTCAGACCCTGCTGGACGCCCGCGCCCCCGGCATCATCGGCGCCATCACCGGCCGTGCAATCTATGAAGGCACGCTGGACGTAGCGGAAGCGCAGGCGCTGTGTGACAACGCAGCCGCAAGCCGCAAGCCTTAAGCGGCAAGCTGTCCGCGCCGGTTTACTGATTTTGCTTGCAGCTTGAAGCTTGTCGCTTGCAGCTGCTTTCGGAGAAAGCCCATGCCCCTGGCCAAACGCATCATCCCCTGCCTCGACGTCGATAACGGTCGCGTGGTCAAGGGCGTCAAGTTCGAGAACATTCGCGACGCCGGTGATCCGGTGGAAATCGCTCGTCGTTACAACGAGCAGGGCGCGGACGAGATTACCTTCCTCGATATCACCGCCAGCCATCAGGAACGCGACACCACGCTGCACACGGTCGAACGCATGGCCAGCCAGGTGTTCATCCCGCTGACCGTCGGTGGCGGCGTGCGCACCGTGCAGGACATTCGCAACCTGCTCAACGCCGGCGCCGACAAGGTGTCGATCAACACCGCCGCGGTGTTCAACCCGGAATTCGTCGGCGAAGCGGCTGACCGCTTCGGCTCACAGTGCATCGTTGTGGCGATCGACGCCAAGCGCGTCTCCGGCCCGAATGAGCCCGGCCGCTGGGAGATCTTCACCCACGGCGGGCGCAAGCCGACCGGTCTGGACGCGGTCGAGTGGTCGAAGAAGATGGAACAGCTGGGCGCTGGCGAGATTCTGCTGACCAGCATGGATCAGGACGGTGTCAAAAGCGGCTACGATCTGGGCGTCACCCGCGCCATCAGCGATGCCCTGCACATCCCGGTGATCGCCTCGGGCGGCGTCGGCAATCTGCAACACCTGGCCGACGGCGTACTGCAAGGCCGGGCAGACGCGGTACTGGCTGCCAGCATCTTCCACTTCGGTGAATACAGCATTGCCGACGCCAAGGCCTATATGGCCGAGCGCGGCATCGAGATGCGTCTCTGATATCACTGACGGCTTCCACGCTCTGCCTGGGAAACCGACCACACGGACGCTACACGCCTATTTCCTCCGACGCCACCTCGCTGTAGGGCCACGGCACGCCGTGGCCGCGCAAGCTCCATCACCGCACCGCTGGCTGGCTCTCTACGCCGCTTTTAGCTCGCTTTTCGCCTTTTACGGCGAGCCAAGGGGGGCTGCTTGCCCAGCCCCCCTTAGCGATCCCCCGGGGCACCCGGCTACGCGGCCCTTCGGGTTCGCTGCGTTGCTCGGGCTGACGGGGAGACCTCGCCGGCCACCCAAAAACTCGTCGCTTCGCTCCTCAGACATCCTATGGCTCTTTTTCCCGTCAGCCCTGCGCTACTCGCCCGCGTAAACGGGACTGGAGTCCGTGCACACTAGGAACATAGCGCACGATCAAGCCCTAGCCCGCTCACGCCTCGACGCCCACCAACTACCGCTCCAACAACACCTGCACACTCACCAACTGCACCCCTTCCGCCTCCAGCTGCGGCAAGCGGCGCTCCAAATAAGCCAGGGTTTCCGGATAGGGATGACCGATCAGCACGGCCGAGCCCTGCTTGCGCGCCCGCGCCAGTACCAGGCGAAACTCGTGATCGATCTCGGCTTCGCTGCGTACGTTATCCAGAAAGATGTCGCGGGAGACGTGGGGCACCTGCGCGGCCTCAGCAGCGAAGGCGGCCTGGGTTTGCGCGGTGGTGCGGCTGTCGACAAAAAATAGCTGCCGCTCGGCCAACACCTGCATCAACCAGTCCATGCGCTGGCGATCGGCAGTCAGGCGACTGCCCATATGATTGTTGACGCCCTGGATCGGGCTGAAGGCGTTCAGCGCCTGCCGCAGGCGAGAGCGAAACTCGGCTTCGGGCAT
Source organism: Pseudomonas abyssi (assembly GCF_002307495.1). Classification (GTDB taxonomy): domain Bacteria; phylum Pseudomonadota; class Gammaproteobacteria; order Pseudomonadales; family Pseudomonadaceae; genus Halopseudomonas; species Halopseudomonas abyssi. The sequence continues at coordinate 179,852 of NZ_NTMR01000010.1, forward strand.
CGTCGTGGTGAGCCCGCCCGGGCCAATCGACAGGCCGGCCATATTTTCCATCGGCAGATGCAGCATCACCGGCTTGCCGGCAGCAGCGGCTTCGCTGGCCAGCGTCTGGGAGTGAGGCAGCAGCGGCAATATCGCCAGCGCAACCGGCCCCGGCAGTGCCAGCACACGCCGCCCAGTGGTCAGACTCTGACCAACGTCATCAATGACAATCGCCAGGCGAGGTAGTGCCGGGGCGGCGGGCAGCGGCTGTGCAACGGGCGGCTCGACGGCGTCGGCCGGCACCGTACCCGGCAGCTCAGGCGGCGCCTCGGCAGGCGCGTCAGGAACACCTGGCGGAATATTCTCCGGCGGGATGACCAGCGGCTCGGGTGGCAGCGGCAAAGGCGCAACCTGCTGCACCGGCTTATCAGCAGCGGTCGGCGCAGGGGGCTGCTCGGCGCTATCGTCCGAGCAAGCTGCCAGCGCCGCCAGCAGCAAGCCTGCCAGGCCGCGGAGCAGCCCGGCACAGACACCGAGCCTCACTCTACGTTGCGGACGATGTTAAGGCCCTTGAGCAGATTCAGCGCCTGGTTGAGCTGGTAATCGGCGTCGCGGGCATCGCGCTCACGCTGCGGCATGCTGCCGGTCGGGCGCTCCTGACCACTGGCGTTGTTCAGGTGGCCGGCCAAGTCTGCTTCGCGGTAGCCGCCGCTATCATCGACATCATCCAGGGTGACATGAGCGCGCTCGACACGGATATCGGGGACGATGCCCTGAGCCTGAATCGAGCGCCCCTTGGGCGTGTAGTACAGCGCAGTGGTCAGCTTAAGCGCACGATCATTGTTCAGCGGCAACACGGTCTGCACCGAGCCCTTGCCAAAACTGTCAGTTCCCATGATCACGCCGCGGCCATGATCCTGCAGGGCACCGGCGACAATCTCCGAAGCCGAGGCAGAGCCACCGTTGATCAACACCACCAGCGGCACATTGCCGGAGGGGTTGCTGCTGGTGGCGCTGTAACGCAGCTCGGCGTTGCTCAAGCGCCCCTTGGTGTAAACGATCAGCCCCTGATCGACAAAGCTGTCGACGACCTCAACCGCTGACTGCAGCACCCCACCCGGGTTGTTGCGCAGGTCCAGTACCAGCCCCTTCAGATCACCGTTGGCATTGAGACGGTTGAGGCTGGTGCGTACTTCGTCACCGGTATTGTTCTGGAACTGGGTAATGCGCAGCAGCGAGTAACCGGGCTCCAGCTCTTCGGTCTTGACGCTCTTGACCTTGATGATGGCCCGGGTGAGGGTGACCTCAAAGGGACGACCACTGCCGCGCACCAGCGTCAGGCGGATCTCCGAGCCGGGCTCGCCGCGCATGCGGTCCACCGCGTCCATCAGGCTCATACCCTTGACCGGCTGGTCGTCGATCTTGACGATCAGGTCGCCCGCCTCGATCCCGGCTTCCGCCGCTGGGGTGTCGTCGATGGGTGAGACTACCTTGAGAAAACCGTCCTCCTGGCCAACTTCGATCCCCAGACCGCCAAACTGACCTTCAGTCGTGTCCTGCAGGCCGGTGTAGTCTTCGGGCGTGAGATAGGCCGAGTGCGGGTCCAGCCCTTCGAGCATGCCGCGCACGGCGTTGTCCAGCAGGGTGGCGTCGTCGACAGGCTCAACGTACGCAGCGCGAATGCGCTCGAACACTTCGGCAAAGGTGCGCAACTCGTTTAGCGGCAGGGGGGCTGCGGCTGCCTCGGCAGCTTGCTCCTGTGCCTGCAGGGGCATGACAAACGCCAGACTCAGACCGGCCACCAACAGACTACGCGCTGCAATCATGTAACTCTCCAATCCAGGGAAATCGAGCGGCCACCCCACCAGCGCGCTGTCATCCAGACAGCATACACCAGCGTGCCGGGTCCAGCGCCTGACCGCGATGACGAATGGCAAAGTACAGCGACGGGTCAGCCTGTCCGCCACTGGTGCCGACCGTTGCAATCGCCTCGCCCGGCTGCACCCAGGTGCCTACTTCCTTCAGCAAGCTCTGGTTGTGGCCATACAGGCTGAGATAGCCGTCACCGTGATCCAGAATCATCAGCAGGCCAGAACCGCGCAACCAGTCGGCGAACACCACCCGGCCGCCGTGAATGGCGCTGACCTGGCTCCCCGCTGCTGCACTGATCAGCAAGCCGTCCCACTTCAGTCGCGCATCACTGCCACGCTGACTGCCAAACCGTGCCTGAATACGCCCTCGCAACGGCAGCGGCAACTTGCCACGCGCCTGAGCGAAGGGCTGATTGCCGGCCGGCGTGGGAATACTCACCACTGCCTCTTCAAGACGCTTGATAACCCTGTTGAGTTCCGCACGTTCCGCTTCGCGACTGCGTAACTGTTCGCTTTGCGAGCGCTGCTGGCCCTGCAGCGAGGCCAGCACCTGGGTGCGCCGACGCTGCTCAACGCGCAGCGCTTCGGCCCGATTAGCCAGACCTTCGCGCTGTTGCTGGAGTTCGTTCTGCTGCGCTGCCGCGGCGGCGGACGCCTGCTGCACCTGGGCGATGGTGTCGTTGAACCGACCGATTTCCTCGACCCGCGCACGGCCAACGTACTCGTAGTAACGCAGCATGCGGGCCATGCGGCCCGGGTCATCCTGATTGAGCAGCAGTTTCATATAGCCCTGCTGCCCGGCCATGTAGGCGGCGCGCACCTGGCGGGCAATCTGCTCTTGCTGGGCGTCGAGCGAGGCCTGCAGCTGCGCCGCCTGATCGTTCAGCTCCTGCAAGCGGCTTTCGCCGTCACGGATCTGCTGCTCCAGTTCGCCGCTTTCGCGTTGCAGGCGACCGATGTCGGTTTCACTTTCCTTGAGTTCGGCCTCCAGGCCGGTGGCCTCCTGACGCAGCTCATCCAGCACCGCCTTCAGCCGCTCGATGTCAGCCTGCGCCTTTTCCAACTCGGCTCTCGCCGCGCGCGCGTCCTCAGACTGATCGGCCGACAGCGGCAGCGCCGTGGCGCCACCCAGCGCCAGCAGCGCGGCGAGCAGCCAGCTTCGGGTCCGTGCGCGTCCTTGCGTGCGCATGTCGGCTTACTGCACCCGCGTGATGATGCTGCGCCCGGTCATCTCGGCCGGTTGCGGCAGCCCCATCAGGGTCAGCAAAGTGGGCGCCACGTCGGAGAGGATGCCACCCTCGCGCATCTCGACCTGGCGCGGCCCGACGTAGACAAAGGGCACCGGCTCGCAGGTGTGCGCGGTGTGGGCCTGACCGGTAGTGTGATCAGACATCTGCTCAACGTTGCCATGGTCGGCGGTGATCAGCGCCTCGCCGCCGACTTTCTCCAGCGCTGCGGCGATCCGGGCGATGCACTTGTCCAGGCACTCCACCGCCGCCACAGCGGCCTCGAACACGCCGGTGTGGCCAACCATGTCGCCGTTGGCATAGTTGACGATAATGGCGTCGTAGCGCTGCTGCTCGATGGCCTCGACAATGCGGTCGGTGACCTCGGGCGCGCTCATCTCGGGCTGCAGGTCGTAGGTCGCGACTTGCGGGGAAGGAATCAAAATACGCTCTTCGCCCTCGAAGGGCTCCTCGCGGCCGCCGGAGAAGAAGAAGGTGACATGAGCGTACTTTTCCGTCTCGGCAATGCGCAGCTGGGTTTTGCCCTGCGCCGCCAGATACTCGCCCAGCACGTTGACCAGCGTGCCGGCCGAGAAGGCACAGGGCGCCGGAATGTCAGCAGCGTACTGGGTCAGCATGACGTAGCCGGCCAGCTTGAGTTCGCGCTGACGGGGAAAACCACTGAAAGCCGGCTCAACGAAGGCGCGGCTTAGCTCGCGGGCACGGTCGGCACGGAAGTTCATGAACACCACCGCGTCGCCATCCTCCACCTTGACTGGCGAGCCGATAGTGGTCGCTTTGACAAACTCGTCACTCTCGCCACGCTCGTAAGCCGCAGCCAGGGCATCGGCGGCGTTCTCGGCGGCAAACTCGCCCTGCCCTTCGGTAATCAGGTTATAGGCGGCCTCAACCCGATCCCAGCGGTTGTCGCGATCCATGGCAAAGTAGCGACCAATCAGGCTGGCGGTACGCCCCTTGCCCAGGCGCGCGTAGGCGTCTTCCATCAGTTGCAGCGACGGCGCTGCGCTGCGTGGTGGCGTATCGCGACCATCCAGAAAACCGTGTACGTAGATCTGCTCGGCGCCGCGCTTGGCGGCCAGCTCGACCATAGCGACCAGGTGGTCCTGATGGCTGTGGACCCCACCGTCGGACAGCAGGCCCATGATGTGAACAGCCCGACCGGCGGCCACCGCCTTGTCGACCGCGCCACAGATAACCTCGTTGGCAAAAAACTCACCGTCCTGAATCGACTTGGTGACGCGGGTAAAGTCCTGATAGACCACCCGACCGGCACCCAGATTCATGTGCCCGACTTCGGAGTTGCCCATCTGCCCGTCCGGCAGCCCCACGTCCATACCCGAGCCGGAAACCAGCGTGTGCGGTGCAGTTGCCCAGAGCTTGTCCCAAACCGGCGTATTGGCAGCCATGATGGCGTTGGAGTCGGGGGAGTCGCTGTGACCGAAGCCATCCAGAATCATCAGTACTACGGGTTTAGGGGCTGCTGTCATTGCACAAAGCTCTCGTTGGGAGTGTTCAAGGGGAACCGCGGGCATCGCCGCCGCAAATCTGCCAGACAGTTTACTTGCCCACCCCCCGGCTGTCATGCTCGGCTCGGTCCTGGGCAGCCCTGAACCCCGCATTGATTGCAACCAGGCCTAAACGCCAGAGGGAATGCGGAATTAATCAATGCGCCCTTGGGAAGCACTGACTACTTCCGCGCGCCCTCTGCGAGTGCTCAAGCGTGTAGATGCAAGGCGCGCTGTGCGGCCAATAGTGGTTCTATTGGCAAGCAGCGCAACGCCGCAGATGCATGCTTGAACGCTCGCCCGGAGGGGCACTCATGCTGCGCCGTACTCTGCGCCATGCCCTCGAACCTGCGCCTTGGTTGGGGACCGACCTGAAAGCCAGAGGGAATGCGGAATTAATCAGTGCTTCCCTTAGTGTATACTCGCCCTCTTTTTACCGCCCGGAAGCCCGTCAATGCAGTTTCTTCAACATCTGATCGAATTCATCGGCAATCACTACCTGCTGACCAGCGCCTTTCTTGTCGTACTGGCCCTGCTGCTGTTCACCGAAGGCTGCAAGAGCGGCAAGGCCGTGAGCACCGGCGAAGCGACTACCCTGATCAACCGCGAGAACGCGGTAGTCATCGACCTGCGCCCCAAGAAAGACTTCAGTGCCGGCCACATTGTCGACTCGCTGAACATCCCCTATGAGTCGCTGACCAGCCGCATGGGCGAACTGGACAAGCACAAGGGCAAGCCGCTGCTGCTGGTCTGCGCCGCTGGCCAGCACGCCGGCAGCTGCGCCAAGCAACTCAAGGCCGCTGGCCACGACAACGTAGTGCGCCTGTCCGGCGGCATCGCCAGCTGGCGCTCCGACAATCTGCCATTGGTCAAATAACATGGCTGACGTTGTCATCTACAGCAGCGACTATTGCCCCTTCTGCATGCGCGCCAAGCAATTGCTGGCCAGCAAGGGCGTCGACTTCCAAGAAATCTGCGTCGACGGCCAGCCCGCCGTCCGCGCAGAAATGACCCGACTTGCCGGTGGGCGCACTTCGGTGCCGCAGATCTGGATTGGCGACACCCACGTTGGCGGCTGCGACGAACTCTATGCCTGCGCACGCGCTGGACAACTGGATGCGCTGCTGGCAGGGTAAGTAGCTCTTTCCAACACGCATCAATTACCATCACACCAAGGATTTTCACGATGGCCGAAGAACAGAACAATCAAGCTGCCAACGGCGCTCAGGCTAACCAGCCACAATTCAGCGTACAGCGCATTTACGTCAAAGACCTTTCCTTTGAGTCGCCCAAGGCGCCGGCCATTTTCCAGACCCAGTGGAGCCCCCACGTCAATCTGGACCTGAACACGCGCAACAGCGAACTGCAGCCCGGCATCTACGAAGTCGTGCTGTCGGTCAACGCGACAGTCACCACCGGCGAGAACGAAACCTGCTTCATTGCTGAAGTGCAGCAAGCCGGCATCTTCGCCATCAACGGCCTGGACGACGCGTCTCTGCGCCACACCCTGGGTGCCTTCTGCCCGAACATCCTGTTCCCCTACGCACGCGAAGCGATCGACAACCTGGTCCTGCGTGGCAGCTTCCCTCCCCTGATGCTGTCGCCGGTCAACTTCGACGCCCTGTTCGCCCAATCCGAACAGCGCCGCGCCAGCGAAGCCGCCGGCACCGCCTGATCGGCCTGCTGCCGGGCAGCCAGCCTGCCCGGCAGTCACTGCGACACCCCGCCACATAATTCGTCTTGTGCGCCCTGTAGCGCATGCTCTAAGGTAGGCAACCGCACAGCCACCAACAGACGGAATCACGCATGACCCTCCCGGCTTCTCGCCCCCTGTATCTGCTAGCCCTTATTGTCTGCGTGCTGCTGATGACCGCCGCACTCTATCTGGAGCATGGCGTCGGGCTGGAACCCTGCCCATTGTGCATTTTGCAACGCATCGCAGTGATGGTCATTGGTGTTATCTGCCTGGCTGCCGTGCTGCACAATCCCGAACCGCGCAACGGCAAACGCACGGGCGCGCGCATCTATGGCGCACTGATCACCGTGGCCAGCCTGCTCGGTGCCGGCACCGCCGCGCGTCAGGTCTGGCTGCAGCACCTGCCGCCGGATCAGGTGCCATCCTGCATCCTGCCGCTCGACTACATGCTTGAAACCCTGCCGTTGTGGGACGTGCTCAGTCAGGTGCTCAGCGGCACCGCTCAGTGTGCCGAAGTGACCTGGACCTTCCTCGGCCTGAGTATCGCCGAGGGCACCCTGATCGCCTTTATCTGCTTTACGCTGTTCGGCCTGATGCAGCTGGTGCGCAAGGTCGACTGAGCAACTGCACAGAAGTCTTGATGCCGTCACGCCCACTGGCCTATTCTGTTGCGACCCGGAACACATACACCCAAGTCGGCCCGACCGACACCGGAAGAAGAGGTGGAAGATGCTGGACAGTTGCACAAATGCCCAGGAGCGCTGGGGCGGCGTCCACCAGCTGATCGACCGCTGGCTGGCGGAGCGCCAACAGCTGATCCTCAATTACCGCCAGCTGCGCGAGCGTCCCGAGCCGAGCACGCAAACGGACAGCGAACTGACTGCCTTCTGCGACATCCTGGTCGACTACGTGTCGGCCGGACATTTCGAAATCTACGAACAATTACTACGCGAAGCGCAGGACTTTGACGACCAGCGCGGCATCGAGCTGGCGCATCGGGTCTACCCGCGCATCGAAACCATTACCCTGCTGGCCGTTGGTTTCAATGATCAGTACGGGCAAAGCACTCGCGCCGACGACGAAGCGGCCATGCAGACGCAGCTGCAGCAACTTGGCGGCATGCTGCATGAACGATTTGAGCTTGAAGACTGTCTGATCGAAGTACTCCACAACGCTCACAAGGACCTGCTCAGCGCCGTCTGAGAGGCCAGGCACAGGAAGATCACGCGTGACCACCGACACTCCCAGCTCCAACGACAAGGTTTCCTCTCCGCTGCACCTGCTGCAGACCTTGACCCGCACGCTCAATGAGCATCTGGCAGAAGCCTGCAGCACGGCTGAGAAGGATGCGCGCAAGGCCCACGAGAAGCTGCTGCGTCAGCAGGAAAAACTGGAACTCAAGCTGCGCCAGGCCGAAGAGAAACTCGCCAACCGCACCGCCGAAGACCCGGACAAGCCCGCCAGCAAGACCCGCCGCAAACTGGCTGACCTGCAGGCGGCGCTAGACGAGCTGAAGACCGCGCGCGATAGCGCCGAAAGCTACATCAAGCAACTCGAAGCCGACGTGCGCCAGACCCTGCGCCTGGCCAAAGGGCTCGAGCGCATCGACGCCCAGGTTGGCCAGGCACTGGAGAAGCGCGACGCGCCCAAACCGGCCGCCAAGCCCCGCAGCCGCCGCGCCCCGGCCCGCCGCAAGCCTGCTACCAGCAAGCCAGCTCCGGCAGCTAGCGAAGGCTGAGCAGCCCGCCCAGCTGCACCAGCAGCTGCGCACGCCGACCGTTCACCGGCCCTGAGCAGGCAGCGCCCAACGCTGCCTGCACCGCCTGATCAGCGCAATCGCCCCGCCCCAGGCTGTCTTCCAGCACTTGCAAGCGCTGCAACTCGACCTCGATCTCTATCGCCTTGAGCCGCTGATATTGCGCCTGCAAGGCGATCTGCTGCGCAAGCGCGCGACGGGCCTGACGCAGCGGCAGCATCAGCTCCTCACGCCAGCAAGCCTGCTGCCCATGCACCTGCTGCCAGACATCCGTGGGCAAGGTCCGCCCCTGTTGCTGCAGCCAGGCTGCCAGTAACAGCAGCAATACATCCTCGCCACTCTCGTCCTGCAGCGCCAGCAGCGTCGGCGCGACGCCCTCACGTGCGTACACCTGCTCGCTCCAACGCGCCAACGCTCCCTTACTCATTGCTCTTCTCCCAACCGGCGGCGCTGATATACTCCCGCCCCATGATCAGCATCGACTCTCTTACTCTGCAGCGCGGTCCCCTGCGACTGCTTGAACACGCCAATCTTACCCTGCATGCCGGCCAGAAGGTCGGCTTGCTGGGCACCAATGGCGCCGGAAAATCCAGCCTGTTCGCGCTGCTGCGCGGGCAGATCGAACCGGACGCCGGCAGCTGCAGCATCCCCGCTGACTGGCGCATCGCCCACATGCAGCAGGAAGTCAGCGCGCTGGAGCGCAACGCCGTGGACTATGTCCTCGACGGCGACCAGCGGCTGCGCGACATCCAGCAACGCCTGGCCACCGCCGAGCAACAGGAGCAGGCCGAAGCGCTTGGCGCGCTGTACGCCGAGCTGGACAGCCACGGCGGCTTTAGCGCCGACGCCCGGGCCCGCACCCTGCTGGCTGGCCTGGGCTTCAGCACCGAGCAATGCGAGCGCCGGGTCGGCGACTTCTCCGGCGGCTGGCGCATGCGCCTGAACCTGGCGCAAGCGCTGATGTGCCCCTCCGATCTGCTGCTGCTCGACGAGCCGACCAACCACCTCGATCTGGACGCCATCCTCTGGCTGGAAGACTGGTTGCGCAGCTATCCCGGCACCCTGCTGCTGATTTCCCACGACCGCGACTTCCTCGACGCGGTCGTCGAGCATATCGTGCATTTCGAGAACCGCAGCCTGCATCTGTACCGCGGCGGTTTCAGCCAGTTCGAGCGCACCCGCGCCGAACGTCTGGCCCAGCAGCAATCGGCGTTCGAGAAGCAACAGGCCCAGCGCGAACACATGCAGAGTTACATCGCCCGCTTTCGCGCCAAGGCGAGCAAGGCCAAGCAGGCGCAGAGCCGACTGAAAGCGCTGGAGCGCATGGAAGAGCTCGGCCCGGCGCATGTCGACTCGCCCTTTTCCTTCAGCTTTCGCGAGGCCGCCAACCAGTCAATGCCGCTGCTGGACCTGCATCAGGGCACCCTTGGCTACGACGGCAAGGCCATTCTTGAGCAGGTCAAACTGCAATTGGCTCCCGGCGCGCGCATCGGCCTGCTGGGGCCGAACGGCGCCGGCAAGTCGACGCTGATCAAGTCACTGGCCGGCAGCCTGCCGCTGATCGGCGGCGAGCTGAAAACGGGAGAACATCTCGCTATTGGCTACTTCGCCCAGCACCAGCTCGACAGCCTGGACCCGAAAGCCAGCCCGCTGCTGCATCTGGCGCGCCTGGCACCGGAGGAGCGTGACCAGGTACTGCGCAACTTCCTCGGCGGCTTCGACTTCAAGGGCGATCGCATCGAGGAGCCGGTATTGAACTTCTCGGGTGGCGAGAAAGCCCGGCTGGCACTGGCGCTGATTGCCTGGCAGCGGCCCAACCTGCTGCTGCTCGATGAGCCGACCAACCATCTCGACATGGAAATGCGCCACGCGCTCACAGTTGCCCTGCAGGCATTTGAGGGTGCCATGCTGCTGGTCTCGCACGATCGCGCACTGATTCGCGACACCACCGACGAGCTGTGGCTGGTCGCCGACGGCCGCGTCCAGACCTACAACGAAGACCTGGACAGCTACACTCGCTGGCTGGCGCAGTTCCGTCAGCAACAGGCGGCCGCCAACGCACCCGAGCCCGCCAGCAGCGCCCCCAAGGTCGACGCCAAGGCCCAGCGCCGTGCCGCCGCCGAACAGCGCCAACGCCTGGCACCCTTGAAAAAGGCCGCGGACAAGCTGGAACAGGAATTGAACCGCGTCAGCGAACTGAATGCGGAGGTGGAAAACGCGCTGGCCGACAGCAGCCTCTACGAGGCCGACAGCAAGGACCGCCTGAAAACCCTGCTGAGCCAGCAGACCGACTACCGCCAGCGTATCGCCCAGCTGGAAGAAGACTGGCTACAGGCGCAGGATGAGCTGGAAGCCCTGCAACAGGAACTCGGCAACAGCTGAGCGAGGAGCCCGCATGACCCTCTGGATCGACGCCGACGCCTGCCCCAGGCCAGTACGTGACGTTACCGTCAAGGCCGCCCGACGCAAGCAGATCGAACTGGTACTGGTGGCCAACAGCGCCCAGCAACTGCCGCCGGGCCCCGGCATACGCCAGGTAACAGTAGCCGTCGGCGCCGACGCTGCCGACCATTACATCATCGAGCACTCACGACCCGGCGACCTGGTGGTCACAGCCGACATCCCACTGGCTGCCGGCCTGGTCGACCGCGGCGTCACCGCCATCAACCCCCGGGGCCAGATCTACGACAAGGGCAGCATCGGCGAGCGCCTGGCAGTGCGCAACCTGATGGACGAGCTGCGCGGTGCCGGACTGGCCGGCCGCAGCGGCCCGGCCCCCTACAGTGACAAGGACAAGCAGGCCTTCGCCAATGCCCTGGACCGCCTGATCGCGAGACTCTGAGACCTCAGCGGCCGGTCCGGAACTGAGCCGCATCGCGCATCAGCACCACACGCACCTTCTCTAGCTCGGCGGACAGGCGATCCAGCTCGACCGCTTCGGCGGTGTTGGCCAGCGCAACGGCTTCGACCTCGTGCAAATGGGTAGCGACATCTTCGCCGACCGCCGACTGCTCCTCCGTCGCAGTAGCGATCTGCGCGTTGCGCCCGACGATACTGGCGATCTCGCTGACAATGCCGGCAAGAATCTCGGTACTGCTTTGCGTTACCTGCAGACAACGATGCACCGAGGTGCGACTCTGCTCCATCGCACTGCGGGCCGACTCCGAGGCCTGCTGCAGACGGGAGATGAAGTCCTGGATCTCGCTGGTCGACTGCGCCGTGCGCTGCGACAGGTTGCGCACCTCGTCGGCCACCACGGCAAACCCGCGGCCCTGATCACCGGCGCGCGCGGCCTCGATGGCGGCATTGAGCGCCAGCAGGTTGGTTTGCTCGGCGACACCCTTGATCACATCAACCACCTGGTCGATATCGATGGCGAGCTGCGCCGCACCATCGACCGCCTCGCCGGTTTGCGCGATGTTATTCTCCAGTGACGCCACCTCGCGGGCAATTTCCTGCATCGCCGCATGGCCGTCCTGGGCACGCTTGTCAGCCTCACTGGAGGCCCGCGCCGCATCGGCCGCATTGCGCGCGACGTCGGCAGTCGCCTGGCTCAGCTCCAGCATGGCCTGCACCATATACCGCGTCTTGTCCTGCTGCTGCTCCGAGCCCTGACGCAGATCACTGGCGCCCTTGCTGACCGAACTGCCGAGCTGGCCAAGTTGCTGCATGCTGGCGCTCAAACCGGAGACCATATTTTCCAGGGTATCGAGCAGGGCATTGAAAGAATCAAGCATGGGCGAGCGCATATTGGCCCGACAGGTGAGATCCACGCCGCTGCCGTCACCAATCATCCGGGCGACGGTCTGCCCCATGACTTCGCCTTCGCGCGCCTCATTGAAGGACATGCGTGCCAGATACACCAGCACGCCCGCTTCGATGATGACGTATCCGGCGTGCACCATTACCAGCCCGAAGGTCACGCCCTGAGCCAGCCAAACCCCGGCTTCCTGCATCTGCAACACATAAAACGCCAGGTGATGAACGGCAATGACGATGGTGGCTACGACGATCGGTCGCCAGTCGCGGTAGATGATCAGGAACGCCAGCAGCACGAAGATCGAAAAGTGCATCTCCAGCGTGCCCTGCACCTGGTTGATGTGCAGCGCCGCCATGACCATAAACGCGGCAGCGACAAAACAGCGGAACAGCAAACTGCCGCGGATCAGCGCGTAAAGGATATGGGCCAGCAGCACCGTTCCGCCACCAACCAGCATTGCCTGCAACCAGGTGCCGTGCCAGGCGGCAAGCCCCAGCGCACCCAGCAGACAAAGCCAGAGTACGCCGAGCATGGCGCGATCGGCATGCAGGTAGTGCGCTTCAAGGGTCAGACTTTCGGGAACCGGTTTCGACATCAGCAGAGCTCTCCACGACAGGCAGATCACATAGACAGGCAACGGCGTCCTGCCGGGTGATGTTCACCTTGCGCCCCGCCAGCAAAGCCTGAACAACCGGCTCCACAAAACTGCTGTCGGCACTGCAGTGCGCTCCATCGCTGTAAGGTCCAACATAGGCCAGACTTCCGTCCGCTGCCCAGATGGCAATAGACGGCGCGCCCGGCCAACCGGACCATGCTTGAGGTATCGGCCAGTAAGGCAGGTTACTCAAGCCGGCCGGCATACCACTCGTCGGATACTGTCCGGAGCGGGCGAAACGCACGCCCTGCTCCGCGAAGCGTCTGGTCATTTCCTCAACATAGGCCTCGTGGCCGGCGCTGCACGGGCAGTTGGACTGCCACACATGCACCACCTGGACCTGCCCTGGCGCGAAGGGCGGCGCAACCTGCTCGGCCTGAAAAAAAACCGGTCGCTCGAAGGACTTGATGTAACGCCCCTCAAACCACCAGTAGGCCCAGCCTAGCCCGGCCACCCACACCAGCAGCGCTAGAGAGACCAGCAACCTGCGTACCCAGAGATTCATTGCGCCACCGCTTGCCACACAAAGAGATAGCCGACCATTGTGCCACAGTCGTAGATAATCTATTTGTGCAAACCCCTCCACAACCTGAAGCCAGAGCGGTTGGCTCTGTCTCAGCACTGGTTTACCGTCCCCATGCTGGCAGACTGCCTCCCTGGCAGCACCAATGCCATGGACGAACCCGCACAAACGGCTGCCGCGACGGCCAGGGATATTGCTGCGCATGCTTGCCGATCTTGACCTCAAGACCCTGACGCTATCGCTCAGTCTGGTCACTCTGATGATGACACTGCTGCTGGGGCTGGCCGCCTGGCACGCGGGCGCCGAGCGCGGCTTGCGCCACTGGGCGCTGGGCAATCTGGCGCTGATGTTTGGCCTGATGCTCAACGTCAACCAGGACGACCTGCATCACACGCTGTCGATCCTGCTGGCCAACGGCCTGATGACGCTGGGGCTGGGGCTGGTCTGGCTGGGCATCCGCGCCTTCTTTGAGCGGAGTCAGCCACAACTGGTGCCGCTGCTGGCCACCCTGCTGATCGTTATACTGCTGGGCCTATTCCGCTACCAGTTTGACAGCAACGCCGTGCGCTACGCGATCAGCTCAGTGATTCTTGGCGGCCTATGCCTGTTGTGTGCCAGCGAGCTGCTGCGCCCCACCGAACCGCCATTGCGCTCGGCCTGCTGGTTCAGCGGCGCTATCGCCCTGCTCTACGGCCTGATGCTGCTGGCCCGACCGGTCGCTTCGCTACTCGGCTGGAACGGCGCCGCCAGTTTGCTCGGCGGCCCGCTGCAATTGATCACCCTGCTCGGCGCCATGGCCGCACAGATCGGTATGGCCACCGGCTTTATCCTGATGACCCACTACCGCAATCTGGCAGCGCTGCACCGCCTGTCCGAGCGCGACGGGCTGACCGACACCCTGAACCGTCGCAGCCTGCACCAGCAGGCGGGCGCCCTGCTGGCGCGCATGCAGCACGGCGGCGAGCCGGTCACCCTGATCATGGTCGACGCCGACCACTTCAAGCGCATCAACGACGACTTTGGCCATCAAACCGGTGATGCCGTGCTCTGCCACCTGGTCAACCGTATCAGCCAGCACCTGCGCACACGCGACCTGCTGGGCCGCTTTGGCGGCGAAGAGTTCACCCTGCTGTTGCCGGGGCTCGACAGCGAGCAGGCCAGACCTGTCGCCGAGCGCATCCGGCACGGCATCAGCCAGGCTCCCTGGCGCCTCGCAGGTGAGACAATCAGTCTCACCGCCAGTCTCGGTGTAGCCTGCTCGCAACATCACGGTTATGATTTCAACACGCTGCTCGGCGCTGCCGATGCCGCGCTCTACCGTGCCAAGACGCTAGGCCGCAACCGCGTTGAGCTGGCCCCGCCCCCCGGCCAGACTGATCAGGAGCAGGTCGCCCTGCGCCTCTTGTCACAATTCAGTCACAATCTTGACGTATAACGTCAGTCAGACAGGTGCACTGCGACCCGCACCCCCCCTGGAGTCCCTGTGAGCTATTCCCCTGTTCCGCGCCCCTTCCCTGCCAGCCGTCCCCGTCGCATGCGCAAGGATGATTTCTCCCGCCGCATGATGCGTGAAAACACCCTGACCGCGGACGATCTGACCTACCCCGTCTTTGTCCTTGAGGGCGAGCAACAGCGCGAAGCGATTACCTCCATGCCCGGCATTGAACGGCTGTCGATCGACCTGCTGCTGGATGAAGCCGCTGAGCTGGTCGAGCTGGGTATTCCGGCCATCGCCCTGTTTCCGGTGACGCCGCTGGAGAAGAAGTCGCTGGACGCTGCCGAGGCCTGGAACCCGGACGGACTGGCGCAACGCGCCGTACGCGCCCTGAAAGCGCGCTATCCGCAGCTGGGGGTGATTACCGACGTCGCGCTGGACCCCTTCACCACCCACGGGCAGGACGGCATCATTGATGACGACGGCTACGTGATGAATGAAATCACCGTCGAGGCGCTGGTCAAACAGACCCTGTCGCACGCCGCCGCCGGCGCAGACATTGTCGCCCCCTCCGACATGATGGACGGTCGGGTGGGTGCCATGCGCGACGCGCTGGAAGCCGCCGGCCACATTCACACCCGCATTCTTGCCTACTCTGCCAAGTACGCCAGCGCCTACTACGGCCCGTTCCGCGATGCGGTCGGCTCGGCCGGCAACCTCGGCAAGGGCAACAAGGCCACCTACCAGATGGACCCGGCCAACAGCGACGAGGCCCTACACGAAATCGCTGCCGACCTGTCAGAGGGAGCCGACATGGTCATGGTCAAACCGGGCATGCCCTATCTGGATGTGCTGCACCGGGTGAAAGACACCTTCAAGGTGCCCACCTTTGTTTACCAGGTCAGTGGCGAGTACGCCATGCACTGCGCCGCCATCAACAACGGCTGGCTCAGTGAAGCGGTGATTCTGGAATCACTGACCGCCTTCAAACGCGCAGGAGCCGACGGCATCCTGACCTATTTTGCCAAGACGGCAGCACGCCAATTGCGGAGCCGACAGTAGTCGTAACGAGGAGATCATGGCAGAGCTCAACAGCACCCGAGACACCACCAAGGACAGCGCGGCGCCAGCCCCCGAGGCCAGCCCGCGTACCGATCTGGTAACCCGACCAGCCCAGGTCAGTGAAAAGGTGGCCGAACCGGCACCGGTTCCAGATCTGGGTGCGCCCGAGCTCTACATTCACCGCGAGCTGTCGCAGCTGCAGTTCAACATCCGCGTGCTGGAGCAGGCGCTGGATGAGTCCTACCCGCTGCTTGAGCGCCTGAAGTTCCTGCTGATCTTTTCCAGCAACCTGGATGAGTTTTTTGAAATCCGCGTTGCCGGCCTGAAAAAACAGATTACCTTCGCGCGCGAGCAAACCGGCCCGGACGGACTGCAGCCTCAACAGGTACTGAGCAAGATCAGCGAGACCGCGCACTATCAGGTCAGCCGCCAGTACAGCATTCTCAACGATATCCTGCTGCCCCAGCTGAACGAAAAGGGCATTCGCTTTCTGCGCCGCTACCAGTGGACGCACAAGCAAACCCTGTGGATTCGCCGCTTCTTCCGCCAGCAGGTCGCGCCGATCATCAGCCCGATCGGGCTGGACCCGACGCACCCCTTCCCGCTGCTGGTGAACAAGAGCCTGAACTTTATCGTTCAGCTCGAGGGCATCGACTCCTTCGGCCGCGACTCCGGCATGGCGATCATTCCGGCGCCGCGCTCGCTGCCGCGCCTGATTCGCCTGCCCGACGAGCTGTGCGACGGTGGCGACAACTTTGTGTTCCTGTCATCGATGATTCACGCCCATGCCGACGAGCTGTTCCCCGGCATGAAGGTCCTTGGCTGTTACCAGTTCCGCCTGACCCGCAACGCCGACCTGTTTGTCGATCCGGACGAGGTCGATGACCTGGCCCGCGCCCTGCGCGGTGAGCTGCTGTCACGCCGCTACGGTGACGCGGTGCGTCTGGAGGTGGCCGACAACTGCCCGAAACCGCTGACCGACTTCTTGCTGAAGCAGTTCGGCCTGACCGAGGCGGAGCTGTACGAGGTCAACGGCCCGGTCAACCTGACGCGCCTGTTCTCCATTACCGGCCTGGAAAATCACCCGCAGCTGCAATTCCCGCCCTTCAGCCCGGGGCTGCCGCGGGTGCTGTCCAGCGCCGACAACCTGTTCCAGGCGATCAGCAAGCAGGACATCCTGCTGCAGCACCCGTACGAGTCCTTTAGCCCGGTGGTCGACCTGCTGCGTCAGGCGGCGCAGGACCCTAACGTGCTGGCGATCAAGCAGACCCTGTACCGCACCGGCGCCAACTCCGAGATCGTCAACGCGCTGGTCGATGCCGCTCGCAACGGCAAGGAAGTCACGGTGGTGATCGAGCTGCGCGCGCGCTTTGACGAGGAGTCCAACCTGCAGCTGGCCAGCCGTCTGCAGCAGGCCGGCGCCGTGGTGATCTACGGCGTGGTGGGCTTCAAGACCCACGCCAAGATGATGCTGATTCTGCGCCGCGAAGAGAAGAACCTGAAACGCTACGTACACCTGGGCACCGGCAACTACCACGCCGGCAACGCCCGCCTGTACACCGATTACAGCATCCTGACCTCAGACGTGGCACTCACCGAGGACGTGCACAAGCTGTTCAACCAGCTGATCGGCATGGGCAAGACCCAGCGCATGAAAAAGCTGCTGCAGGCACCCTTTACCCTGAAAAAACGCCTGCTGGAGCTGATCAACCGCGAAACCATGAATGCCCAGGCGGGCAAGCCGGCGCACATTATCGCCAAGGCCAATTCCCTGACCGACGCCAAGATCATCAAGGCCCTGTACAAAGCCTCACAGTGCGGCGTGAAGATCGACCTGATCGTGCGCGGCATGTGTTGCCTGCGCCCCGGTATCCCGGGCGTGTCGCACAACATTACCGTGCGTTCGATCATCGGCCGTTTCCTGGAACACAGCCGGGTCTATTACTTCCTGAACGACGGTCAGGAACAGGTGTGGATGTCCAGCGCCGACATGATGGAGCGCAACCTCGACAAGCGCGTCGAGACCTGCTTCCCGCTGGAAGGCAAAAAGCTGATTACCCGCGCCAAGCAGGAGCTGCAGGTGTTTCTCACCGACAACACCCGCAGCTGGATTCTGCAGCCCGACGGCACCTACCTGCTCAGCTCACCGAGCGGCAACCAGATCCCCCGCAGCGCCCAGGCGACGCTGCTGGAGAAGCTGGCCTCGCCTCAGCGTACCGTCAACCTGTAACCGGCCTTGGCCCAGTATTGGGCCTCGCGCTCGAAGTCAGCCTGCGTCAGCGGGTTGTCTTCGAGCCAGCCAGCCGGGAAGGTCACCGCCAACGCATCCTCCGCCGCCTCCACGGTCATTTCCGGCATGTCCTGAAAGCCACGGATGTGGTGGTAGAGGATGGCCAGGCGCAGCACCATGCACAGGCGCAACAGCGTCACAGCCTCATCACCGAACTCGCTCAGACGATCACTGCTCGGCAGATTGCGACGGTGTCCGCGTACCAGTAGCGCCAGCGTCTGCTGGTCCGGTCGGGAGAAGCCCGGCAGATCCGAGTGCTCGATCAGGTAGGCGCCGTGCTTGTGGAACTGGTTGTGCGCAATGTCCAGACCAATCTCGTGCACCCGCGCGGCCCACACCAGCATCGCTGCCAGTTTGCTCTGCGTCAGCTGCCAGGCCGGCTCAACCTTGTGCAACAGCCGTAGCGCCTTGTTCTCGACCCGCGCCGCCTGGTCCAGATCAACGTGGTAGCGCTCCATCAGCGCGCTCAGGGTGCGCTCACGCACGTCCTCATGGGAGTATCGTCCCAGCAGGTCATACAGCACGCCTTCACGCAGCGCGCCCTCGGAGTGCGGCATGGCTTCAACGCCCAGGGCATCGAACAACGCTTCGAGAATTGCCAGGCCCGCCGGCAGGATCGGCTGGCGATCCGGCTTGAGCCCCTGAATGTCCAGCTTGTCGACATGCGAGGCCTTGAGCACCTTGCGTTTTAGCCACTGCAGCCCTTCGCGGTTGACCTCACCCTGGCCACGCCCACCGGCCTGAATGCATTGCCCGACCGAGCGGATGGTACCCGAGGCGCCCACCGCCTCGCTCCAGCCCAGGCGCTGAATGGCCTGTTCGATGTTCATCAATTCCAGTCGCGCCGCCGTATAGGCCTGGCTGTAGCGCGCGGCGGTAATGCGCCCGTCGGGGAAAAACTGCTTACTGAAGGCCACACAGCCGACATTCAGACTCTCGCGCAGCAGCGACTCGAAGCGCTCGCCCACGATAAACTCGGTGCTGCCACCGCCGATATCCACCACCAGGCGCTTGCCTTCATCGTCCGCCAGGGTATGCGACACGCCGAGGTAGATCAGCCGCGCTTCCTCGCGCCCGGAAATCACTTCAACACGGTGGCCCAGCACCTGCTGCACCTGACGAATGAACTGCCCGCGGTTGCGCGCTTCACGCAATGCGCTGGTGGCTACGACCCTCACCGCGCCCGGCGGCAGGCCATTGATCAGTTGAGCGAAGCGCCGCAGACAATCGAGCCCGCGCTGCATGGCCTCTTCGCTGAGCATGTTGTCATCATCCAGCCCGGCGGCCAGCTGCACCTTCTCGCCCAACCGCTCGAGAATGCGAATCTCGCCCTGCTCAACGCGCGCCAGCACCATGTGGAAGCTGTTGGAGCCCAGGTCAATCGCGGCCACCAGTGAAAAATCGTTCGCTTCTGCCTCTGCCATGCGCTCTTCCCGTGGATTTTCAAATGCTCCCGATTCTAGCACCGCGCGAATGACATTTACCCGCACGGCGAGACAGACTGCCCCGTGCGCGGCCACATGACGCATCTGCACCGCTGCTCAAACCGGCGGCAGACCCGCCGCCGCGAGCGGCTGGCGAGCAGCGCGACCGCCCCGCGCACCGCCTTTCGCTGGCGCGCCGGGTGGTGCTATGATGCTGCCATTCCGCCTTTTTATCCCTCTGGAGAAACACATGAGCGATCTGATTGTGCACGTCACTGACGGCAGCTTCGACGACGAAGTGCTCAAGTCTGACACCCCTGTACTGGTTGATTACTGGGCCGAATGGTGTGGCCCCTGCAAAATGATTGCCCCGGTTCTGGACGAGATCGCCAAGGACTACAGCGGCAAGCTGAAAATCTGCAAACTGAATATCGACGAAAACGCCGACACCCCGCCCAAGTATGGCGTGCGCGGCATCCCGACCCTGATGCTGTTCAAGGGCGGCAACGTCGAAGCGACCAAGGTCGGCGCGCTGTCCAAGTCGCAGCTGGCAGCCTTCCTTGACAGTAACATCTGATGTATCGCGCCCCGGCCTCCGTGCCGGGGCGGCTGTTTTTACAGCCGCAACGCTGGACGTTACCCGCCTGCGGTGCTAGATTTGCTGACCAACGCCCTGACGCACCCTGCGCAGCGGCTTCCCAAACCCGCAGCCAAGCTGATCGCCCCATGCTCCATGGTGGCCGAAACACATCTTTCCTGCCGACACTCTGACATCACTCACCGACCCCTATGAACCTGACTGACCTCAAACAAAAACCTATTACCGAACTGTTGGAAATCGCCAACCAGATGGGCCTGGAAAACATGGGCCGATCGCGTAAGCAGGATGTGATCTTCGGCATCCTGAAAAAACATGCCAAAGGCGGCGAAGACATCCTCGGTGACGGCGTACTGGAGATCCTTCAGGACGGGTTCGGCTTCCTGCGCTCGGCCGACTCCTCCTACCTGGCCGGCCCGGATGACATCTACGTGTCGCCCAGCCAGATTCGTCGCTTCAACCTGCGTACCGGTGACACCATTTCCGGCAAGATTCGCCCGCCCAAAGACGGCGAGCGCTACTTTGCTCTGCTGAAAGTTGACTCGATCAACTTCGACAAGCCGGAAAACACCAAGAACAAAATCCTGTTCGAGAACCTGACGCCGCTGTTCCCCGATCAGCGTCTGGTGATGGAAGCCGGCAACGGCGCCACCGAAGACCTGATGGCGCGCATCATCGACCTGTGTGCCCCCATCGGCAAAGGCCAGCGCGGCCTGCTGGTGGCGCCGCCCAAGGCCGGTAAGACGCTGATGCTGCAGAACATCGCCTCGAACATCGCCCGCAACAACCCCGAGTGCCACCTGATCGTCCTGCTGATCGACGAGCGCCCGGAAGAGGTAACCGAAATGCAGCGCACTGTGCGCGGCGAAGTCGTAGCCTCGACCTTTGACGAGCCGCCGGCGCGCCACGTACAGGTCGCTGAAATGGTGATCGAGAAGGCCAAGCGCCTGGTTGAGCACAAGAAAGACGTGATCATCCTGCTCGACTCCATCACCCGTCTGGCCCGTGCCTACAACACCGTGATCCCGAGCTCCGGCAAGGTGCTGACCGGTGGTGTCGATGCCCACGCCCTGGAAAAGCCCAAGCGCTTCTTCGGCGCCGCGCGCAACATCGAAGAAGGCGGCAGCCTGACCATCATCGCCACCGCGCTGGTCGACACCGGCTCGAAGATGGACGAGGTGATCTACGAAGAGTTCAAGGGCACCGGCAACATGGAGATCCACCTGGATCGCAAGATTGCCGAGAAACGCACCTTCCCGGCGATCAACATCAACCGCTCCGGTACCCGCCGCGAAGAACTGCTGACCAGCGAAGACGAGCTGCAACGCATGTGGATTCTGCGCAAGATCCTGCACTCAATGGACGAGATCGCCGCGATCGAATTCCTGCTGGATCGCCTGAAAGACACCAAGACCAACGACGAATTCTTCCAGTCGATGAAGCGCAGCAAAAATTAAAGCGGCAAGCTGGAAGCGACAAGCTGCAAGCAGTCCGCTGTAGCTGGTCGCTTTCAGCAGGTCAGGCCGCCAAGGCGGCCTGACTGTCAATTCAGTGTGCTTCTGACCAGACACCCCAGGCTGCGGCATACCACGCACTGCTTGCAGCTTGAAGCTTGAGGCTTGAAGCTCAAATGCAATACTCCGATCTACGCGATTTCATCAAGGGTCTGGAACAGCGCGATGAACTCAAGCGCATCCAGAAGCCAGTCTCCCCCGTGCTGGAGATGACCGAGATCTGCGACCGTACCCTGCGCAAGGGTGGTCCGGCGCTGTTATTTGAAAACCCCACCGGCTCTGACATGCCCGTTCTCGGCAACCTGTTCGGCACGCCCGAGCGTGTAGCGATGGGGATGGGTGCCGAGAGCATCAGCGAGCTGCGCGAGATCGGCAAGCTGCTGGCCTTTCTCAAGGAACCGGACCCGCCAAAGGGTCTGAAGGACGCTTGGTCCAAGCTGCCGATCTTCAAGAAAGTCATCAACATGGCCCCCAAGGTGCTGCGCGATGCCCCCTGCCAGGCGCAGGTATTCGAGGGTGACGACGTCGATCTTGGTCGCATTCCGATACAGACCTGCTGGCCCGGCGACGCCGGCCCGCTGATCACCTGGGGCCTGGTGGTTACCAAGGGGCCGCACAAGGAGCGGCAGAACCTGGGTATCTATCGCCAGCAGGTGATCGGGCGCAATAAGGTCATCATGCGCTGGCTCAGCCACCGTGGTGGCGCACTCGACTTCCGCGAATGGCAGGAGCAGCATCCGGGCGAGCCCTTCCCGGTTGCCGTGGTGCTCGGCGCGGACCCGGCGACCATTCTTGGCGCGGTGACCCCGGTACCAGACAGCCTGTCCGAGTACGCGTTCGCCGGCCTGCTGCGCGGCCAGCGCACCGAGCTGGTCAAGTGCCGTGGCTCTGACCTGCAGGTGCCCGCCAGCGCCGAGATCGTGCTGGAGGGGGTGATCCATCCCGGCGAGACGGCCGCGGAAGGCCCGTTCGGCGATCACACCGGCTACTACAACGAAGTCGACCGCTTCCCGGTCTTTACCATTGAGCGCATCACCCAACGCGAAAAACCGATCTACCACAGCACCTACACCGGCCGCCCGCCGGATGAGCCTGCCGTACTGGGCGTGGCGCTGAACGAAGTTTTCGTGCCGCTGCTGCAGAAGCAGTTTCCCGAAATCACCGACTTCTATCTGCCCCCGGAAGGCTGCTCCTACCGCCTGGCGGTGGTGTCGATGAAAAAACAGTACCCGGGGCATGCCAAGCGCGTCATGCTCGGGGTCTGGAGTTTTTTGCGCCAGTTCATGTACACCAAGTACGTGATCGTGGTGGACGACGACATCAACATCCGCGACTGGCACGACATTATCTGGGCCATTACCACGCGTATGGACCCCAAGCGTGACACCGTGATGATCGACAACACCCCGATCGACTATCTCGACTTTGCCTCGCCGATCTCCGGGCTGGGCAGCAAGATGGGGCTGGACGCCACCAACAAGTGGCCGGGCGAAACCACCCGGGAATGGGGCGTCGCCATCGAGCAGGACGCCGCCGTGCGCCAGCGAGTCGACGCGATCTGGGCTGAACTGGGTATCGACTAGATGAGAGTAGCGCTGGAGCCAGGCGACCTGAGCCTGGAGATTGACCAGGGCGAGACCATTCTCGCCGCCGCACGCCGCCAGGGTTTTGATGCACCCAATAGCTGCCGTAACGGCAACTGCCATGTCTGCACGGCGGTACTACTGAAAGGCCGCGTTAGCCTGCCTGGAGACCGAGAGGCCCAGGCCGGCGACGAGATTTACACCTGCGTGGCCACGCCACTCGAGGACTGCACCGTGCATTGGGAAGGCGTGTTGGCGCCCGGGCAACTCCCGGTGCGCACCCTGGCGTGTCAGGTTGCCGAGTGCAGTCCGATCGGCGGCGACGTCTGGCGTGTGCGCTTGCGCACCCCGGCAGGCAAGCCGTTGCGCTATTACTCCGGCCAGTATCTGCTACTGGAGCGCGAAGGCGCTGAACCGGCGGCCTTCTCCATCGCCTCGGCCCCGGGTGAGGAGCGCATGATTGAGCTGCACATTCTTACCCGCGACCCGCTAACCCAGGCCGTCATCGACTACCTGCAGCACCACCGCATCGCACGCGTGCAGGTGCCGTTCGGCGACGCCTGTCTGACTGCCCCGCCTACCCAGCCGCTGGTACTCATTGCCGCCGGCACCGGCCTGGCGCAGATGCAGAGCATCATCGAGGACTGCCTGCAGCAGGGGGTCACCCAGCCGATTCACCTGTACTGGGGCGTGCGCCATAGCGACGACCTGTACAACGCACCGCACTGGCAGCGCTGGGAGCAAGCCCCCAACCTCTACCTGCACCGCGTGGTCAGCGACCAGGCTGACTGGAGCGGACGCCAGGGCTTGCTGCACCAGGCCGTCTGCGAGGACCTGACCGACCTGGCCGACTACCGGTTTGTCGTCAGCGGTTCACCCGGCATGGTCTACGCGACCCTTGATGCCCTGGTCGCCGCCGGCATGCCTGCGCAGCAGATGCAGGCTGACGCCTTCGCCTACGCGCCGCGCTGACAGCGCCCGCCAGCCTCCCTATACTGACGAAAACCTGCCCAGCCCGCCCACAGCGATCGGACTGGGCAGGCAAATTCGCCATCATTGGGGATACGCAAGATGCGGGCACTGCCCTACTCAAGCTGGATTTTTGCACTCTGGCTGAGCGCCATCCCGGTCAGCGCCTTTGAGCTGAACAGCCTTGAGTGGCCGCCCTACACCGGTGCCGCCCTCCCGGAGCAAGGGCAACTGCCCAGCCTGTTGCGCGGCGCGCTGGCGCAGCAGGACATCCCACTCAAGATCCGCTTCCTGCCGTGGAATCGGGCCGTCAAGGCCGCCAACACTAAAGCTGAAACCCTTGGCTACTTCCCCGAATACCGCGCCCCGGACCTGCCCTGCGCCTACTCGGACAGCCTGGGCACCAGCCGCCTGGGCCTGGCTCACCGCAGCAGCGAACCGCTGGACTGGCAACAGCTGACGGACCTGGCACCGTATCGTATTGGGGTCGTCAGCGGCTATCGCAACACACCGGCCTTTGACCAGGCGGTCGCCCATGGCGTCTTGCAGGTTGAACAGGCAACCAGCGACCAGCTCAACCTGCTGAAGCTGCTGCATGGTCGGGTAGACCTGGTGGTGATTGATCAGGCGGTCATGCAGTACTGGCTGGAGGCCTCAGAGGAGCTGGGCGACAGCGCCGAACAGCTGGCGTTTGCCCCCAGACTGCTCGGCGAACTGACCCTGCACGTCTGCTTCGTGGAGGGTCCTGACGCCGAGCAGGCCCGGCGTCAGCTCAACCAGGCGCTGCGCGAATTCAAGCGCTAAGCGCGCCGCTCATTCTGGCAGCGGCAGGGTCGGCAACTGGTCCTCAATCATCTCGAAGCCGTCGCGCAGGGTGCGCTCGGCAGCGCCCGAATCTCCCATGCGCTCCTGCAGACGCACCAGCTCGGCACAGGTCTGGATATCCCGACGACTGGAGAAGCTTGCTTCCAGATAGTCGCGCGCCTTGCCCCACAAGCGATTGCGTTGCGCCAGACGCCCGGCGGCCAGCAACAGGCTGGCGTTATGCGGATGCTGGGTGAGCCACTGCTCGGCGGTTGCCAGCTGGCGTGCCACATCCTTGCCCTTGAGCAAACCGTAGAGATTGACCAGGCGTTCGTTGAACTGCTGCTGCAAGGCGTTGCGCAGCACCTCCTCAGCCAGTTCGTCCCGCCCACGGGTACGCAGTTGCAAGGCATAGGCTTCGAGCAACTCCGGCTCCTCGCGCAGGCGCTTGGGCATGCGCTCCCAGGCCGCGATCACCAGGCTGGCCGGATCACTGTCCAGCGACGCCGTGCGCTGCCCAGCCTGGGCCAGCAGGGCAACATGCACCTGACGCTCCAGCGCCTGCTGATCATCCTCGCGCAGCACTTTCTGCCGGCGCAGCTCCGGCAACAAATCCAGCAGGCTGTGCCAGTCTTCCAGACGCACATACACCTGGCTCAGCAGCTTCAGGGCGTAAAGGTGCTTGGGGTGCTCCTTGCGCAGCCGGGTCAGCGTCGCCAGCGCCTGCTCCAGCTGGCCCCGGGCAATCTGCAGCTGGGCCTGAGTGACGGCAATGGCCACATCCGCCTTGGGGGTGGTTTCATAGGCTTCGCGCAGCAGGGCGTCACACTCGGGATAGTCTTCCAGCTCGTTGGCCGCGCGCGCTGCCGCCAGGTAGTTGATCAACGGCAGCTCGGCGTGTGGCGCCGAGCGCTTGAGCAAGCGCAGTGATTGCTGCCAGTGACCTTCGGCAAACTCCAGCAGGCCGCGGGTTGCCAGCAGGTTGGCGCGGTTTTGCAGGTTACGACGGGACCAGGGGTTGATGCGCCGACCGGACGCGGTCAGCATCCGCAGTAGCGTGCGCGTCAGCATCAGCAGCAGCCAGAAGGCGAGCAGGAAGCCCACTCCGACCCAAATGCTGGTCTCGATGGAGAAATGCCGCCAGGCAATCAGCAGATAACCGGGATCCTGGGCAATCGCCATCCCCAGCAGCGCGGCGACCAGCACCACCAGCAGGATGGCTACATAACTCTTACTCATCCGCCGCCTCCTCGGCCGGCGCACTGCTGCGGCGACTCTGCAGGTAGTTGGCCAGGCTCTGCTGCAGCGGCGCCAGATCAGGTGGCGACAGGCTTACAGCACGGCCGTGCAATCCTTGCAGTTGACTCTGCATGGCCTGCACCTTGGGATTCTCCAGTTCGAAATACTGGGTCAGGATCTGCTCGGCCCGCTCCAGGCTGGCCTGGTACACCGTCTCCTCGCCACGCAGGGCGGCCCACTGGGCTTGCTCCAGCGTCAGCTGCAAGGTGCGACGCACGCGCTGCATCTCCGCTTCATCCAGCAGCGGGGTGATCACCTTGCCACGCTGGAAGTCCACCCGCACATAGCGTTCCAGCCTCATCAGCACGCGGTCCCAGCGGTCGCGACGCTGCAGACGGTCGGCGTACTCTTCCTCGGCGCTGACTCCGGTCGGATCAAACTCCGGCACCGGCAGCGCCATCAGACGATCGACCTGATCACGCAGGGCGCCCAGACGCAGGAACACGCCAGCGCGATCCAGCTCAGGCAAGCCTTCCAATTCGGCCTGATAACCGGCCAGCTGTTCACGTACGCCGAACAGTCCGCTATCAGGCATGGATTTCAGAATACCGTCGACGGTGTCCAGCAACTCGCGAGCGGCGGCGACATCCTGCACCGCCTGCAGCCGCAGCGCGGCGAGGCGCAGCAGATACTGCGCTTCGGCCAGCTTCCACTCTTCCCGGCCATCGCCCTGCAGCACGTCAAGGCGCTCGCCCAGCGCCTGCTGGCTGCGCTGCATGTCGGCGATCAGGCGCTGCGCCGCGCGCCAGTCATCCGCCTGGGGCACGCCTTCGAGGCGCTGATCCAGGCGCGTGTTGGCACCGTCAAGCTGGCGCTGCTGCCGCTCAAGGGCGTCGCGCTGTCCTTGCTGCAGAGCCTGCGCCTGCCACAGCTGCCAGCCCGAGGCAGCCAGCGCGACCAGCGCCAGCAGCAGGGCCAGCCAGCTGACACCCCGACCACCACCGCCTGCGGCCGGCTTGCCCGGTTTCGGGCGTTTGGCGTCACCGCCCTGCTTGCCGCTGGCTGCCGCCACCGGCTCTGCGGGCTTGGTCGCCGCAGCGGCTGCAGGCTGTTGTTCGGTCTTGTTGTTCGCTTCGCTCGGTTCCACGCGCTTCCCCTTTGTCATCCCGACGACGAGAGCACGGCCTCCACGACGGCCGCGTCATCTGCACCTCGACAGGTTACTACATCCGTGCAGCCCCACTCCCGGGCCTGCGCCGCAATCCGTTCACTTGCCACAAAGCAGCGCCAATGCCGCTGCGCCTGCCATTGCCCGCCCGCCGCCTCGCGCCAATGACGCAGGGCCTGCACGCTGAGCACCAGCACCCGATCGATCTGCGGCGCCAGCTCGGCCAGTTCGGTCTCCAGACCGGCCGGCATGCGGCGAGCGTAGAGGGGCAGGTAATCCACCTGCGCGCCCGCGGCACGCAACTGGTCGGCCAGGTGCTCGCGTCCATCCTCGCCACGCCAGATCAGCACCTTCAGATCGGGTCGGGCCAACAAGGGCGGCCATAACGGCATAGCCAGTAGAGCCTCACTGTCCTGCCCTTGCGCCGGACATTCGGCAGGCAGCCCGTAATCACGCAATACCTGGGCCGTGCCGCCCCCCACCGCGAGCCAGGCAACGCCCTGCGGCGGCTGTGGCCAGTAATGATCCAGCCGCTCCAAACCAAGACGTGCTGCCACCGGGCTGACCACGACCACGGCCTGGTAAAGATCCAGATCCAGCATACGCTGGCGCTCCCGAGGCCCTTCCGGGCAAGGCTCCAGCGCCAGCAGCGGCAAGCTGCAGGTGGCAATGCCATGCTCGGCCAGACTGGCAGCCAATCGCTGATTCTCCGCCGGCTGGCGGGTCAGCAGCAGGCAGCCGCTCACCGTGGCGGCGCCTCGTAAACCGCATCCAGGATCGCCTGGGCACCCTGGGCCAGCAAATCCTCGGCCACGGCGATACCCAGCGCCTCGGGCTCCGCCTCGGGGCCTCGAGCTTCGGCACGCAACATGCGCTGGCCATCCGGATCACCGACCAGCCCGCGCAACCAGAGCTCGCCATTCTCGCGCTCGGCATAACAGGCAATCGGCACCTGACAACCGCCATTGAGGCGCGTGTTGAGGGCGCGCTCGGCACGCACGCGCAGCGCACTGTCCTCATCGTTGAGTTGCACCAGCAGCGCCTGCAATTCGGTATCCGAGCTACGGCACTCGATGCCTACCGCGCCCTGACCGCCTGCCGGCAGACTGACTTCCGGCGGCATCGGGTAGCGAATGCGCGCATCAAAGCCCAGACGCAGCAGCCCGGCGGTCGCCAGCACGATAGCGTCGTACTCACCGGCGTCGAGCTTGGCCAGACGGGTATTGACGTTACCGCGCAGGAAGCGAATCTGCAGATCCGGACGGCGTGCCATGATCTGCGCCTGACGACGCAGGCTGGAGGTGCCCACGACGCTGCCCGCCGGCAGCGCATCCAGATCGGCATAGTGATTGGAGACAAAGGCATCGCGCGGGTCTTCGCGCTCGCAGATGGCGTACAGCCCCAGCCCCTCGGGGAACTGCATGGGCACGTCCTTCATCGAGTGCACGGCCAGATCGGCCTCGTCGTTGAGCATGGCGGTTTCCAGCTCCTTGACGAACAGCCCCTTGCCGCCGATCTTGGCCAGCGGCGAATCCAACAGCTGGTCGCCGCGGCTGACCATGGGTACCAGGGAAACAGCGACGCTGGGGTCAAGCTGTTCGAGACGCGCCTTGACGTATTCGGCCTGCCACAGGGCCAGGGCGCTCTTACGGGTGGCAATTCGTAGATGTCGACTCATGGAACTCTCGCTTCAAACCAGGTCGCATCATACGCCATGGTCAAACGGGCATCCACGCGGGTGACTGTCGCAGCACGGTTAGAGACACAAACGCTCCATCAGACGGCGCACGCCCGGTACATGACGGCGGCTGACCGTCAGGGTTTCGCCCTCCAGCCCTTTCAGGCACAACTCGAAATGCCCCATGGCTGTACGCTGCAAACATTCAATGCGGCTGCGTGCCACCAGCGCGTTGCGGTGAATACGGACAAACTGATCGCCGAACTCTTCCTCCAGCGCCTTCAACGGTTCGTCCAGCAGCACCTCTCCGCCCAGGTGACGCAGGGTCACATACTTATGATCGGCAATGAAATACAGCACATCTTCAATAGGGATCAATTCGATCCCCTTGCGGGTACGCGCGCTGATGTGGCTGCGCGCCTGAGCGCCCTCCGGCTGGGCGGTGGCCTTGCCAAGATTGGCCAGCTGCAGGCGATTGGGCCGCTGGGCCTTGGCCAGCGCATCAGCCAGCGCCTCGCTACGCACCGGCTTGAGCAAATAGCCCACCGCGCTCACGGCAAAGGCATCAAGCGCGTACTCACCGTGCGCGGTACAGAACACCACCGCCGGCGACTCGGCGTTTTCGCAGAGCTTGGCGGCGGTTTGCAGGCCGTCCAGCCCGGGCATGCGAATGTCCAGCAGCAGGATATCCGGATGATGCGCCTCAACCAGTTGCAGGGCTTCATGCCCATTGCTGGCCATCTCGGGCAACGCTCGGTACCCCGGCAGCGAACCAACCAGTCGCGCCAGCCGCTCGCGGGCCAGCGGCTCATCATCAGCGATCAGTACTTTCATTCGATAATGACTTCTCTGCCGTTGTTGAATCTTGTGTAACAGGATAGACCAGCCTGCTGAAGAAGCACTCCCCCTGGCGCCAGCCGATCAGCTGCGCCCGCTCGCCAAACAGTGCCTGCAGCCGCGCCCGGATATTGGCCATGGCCATGCGCTCACCCTGATGCGTGTCGTTCTGCTGAGGACAGGTATTGCTCACCAGAAGTTCAACTACCCCGCTCTCAAGACGACCACGAATCAGCACGTCACCGCCATCAATACGTGGCTGCAAGCCATGCAGGATGGCGTTCTCCAGCAACGGCTGCAGGGTCAGCAAGGGTATCGGCAAGGTATCCGGCAGCTCGGCAACATCCCATTGCACGCGCAGCCGCTCACCCAGCCGGTATTGCTCAATACGCAGGTAGCCTTCACACAGACGACGCTCCTCGCCCCAGCAGGACAGCGCTTCGCTACTGGACAGGTTGGCGCGAAACAGATCGGACAGATCCAGCACCGCCTGTTCGGCCTTGGCCGGAGCAACCTCGATCAGGCTGGCGATGCTGTTCAGGCTGTTGAACAGAAAGTGCGGACGAATACGCGACTGCAGCGCCTGCAGGCGCGAGCGCAGCTCGGCCTGCTGCTGGTGCTGCCACTGCTGCTGCAGATAAAAGTAACGTAGCAACAGGCTGGTCATGATCAGCGCGATCAGACCATGGCGCAGCAACTGCCCGGCTTCCCATTGCAGGGCACCGGTCATGCCGCGGTATACCACCCAGTCACCCAGCACCGTAAAGAACAGTGTCAGCCCCACCACCACGGCGTGACAGGCGGCGACTGCCAGCCCCAGCGGGCGTCGGCGCATCCAGTCGCGCAGGCGGCACAAGGCTGCGGCCGAGAGCAGCACAATCCACTGCACAAAGAGCGAGGCCATAGCCAACTGCAGCCAGTCAAAACCGCCGTCGGCAGGTTGTGCCAATACCCATACCAGCACCACCAGCTGGGCCAGCACCACCAGGGTAAAAACGGCAACGGACGAACAAAGATCAGGGAGGAAGAAATCCTCTCCCTCATAGGGGCGTTTGAGCAGGGTCCAGAATCCGTTCTTCATCGCGCCAGTGTCTGCCAGCCGACCGCCATCGCGCAAGCGTGAAATGCTATGCTATGCGCCTCTTCACGCAGCGGACCCATCCGAGACATGAGCCAAGACAAGACAACCAACCAATCCTGGGGTGGCCGGTTCAGCGAACCGGTCGACGCCTTCGTTGCCCGTTTCACCGCCTCGGTGGATTTTGACCGGCGCCTGTACAAGCACGACATCCAGGGCTCCATCGCCCACGCCACCATGCTGGCCAAAGTAGGCGTACTGACCGAGGCCGAGCGCGACGCCATTATCGAAGGGCTGAACGCCATTCGTGGCGATATTGAAGCAGGCCAGTTCGACTGGCGCGTCGACCTCGAGGACGTGCACATGAACATCGAGGCCAAGCTGACCGAGCGTATCGGCATCACCGGCAAAAAGCTGCACACCGGCCGCTCGCGCAACGATCAGGTCGCGACCGATATCCGCCTCTGGCTGCGCGAGGAAATCGACGTCATCCTCGGCGAGCTGATTCGCCTGCAGACCGGTCTGCTGGACCAGGCCGAGCGCCACAACGCGGTGATCATGCCAGGCTTCACGCACCTGCAGACCGCCCAGCCGGTGACCTTCGGCCACCATCTGCTGGCCTGGTTTGAAATGCTGCAGCGCGACCGCGAACGCCTGATCGACTGCCGCAAGCGGGTCAACCGCATGCCGCTGGGCTCCGCCGCGCTGGCGGGCACCACCTACCCGATCGACCGTAGCATTACCTGCGAGCTGCTGGGTTTTGAAGCCATCTCCGGCAACTCGCTGGACGGCGTGTCCGACCGCGACTTCGCCATCGAATTCTGCGCCGCCGCCGCACTGGCGATGATGCACTTGTCGCGCTTCTCCGAAGAGCTGGTGCTGTGGACCAGTGCGCAGTTCAACTTCATCGCCCTGCCCGAC
Organism: Pseudomonas abyssi; assembly: GCF_002307495.1. Lineage (GTDB taxonomy): Bacteria > Pseudomonadota > Gammaproteobacteria > Pseudomonadales > Pseudomonadaceae > Halopseudomonas > Halopseudomonas abyssi. Next base: position 211,444 of record NZ_NTMR01000010.1, read on the forward strand.
CGCTTCTGCACCGGCTCCTCAATCATGCCGCAGAAGAAGAACCCGGACGTACCCGAGCTGGTGCGCGGCAAGTCCGGCCGCGTATATGGCCACCTGATGGGCCTGCTGACCCTGATGAAGAGCCAGCCGCTGGCCTATAACAAGGACAACCAGGAAGACAAGGAGCCGCTGTTCGACGCTGTCGATACCCTGCGTGACAGCCTGCGCGCCTTTGCCGACATGATCCCGGCCATCGAGCCCAAGGTCGAGGCCATGCGCGAAGCAGCCCTGCGCGGCTTCTCCACGGCCACCGACCTGGCGGACTATCTGGTACGCAAGGGCATCCCGTTCCGCGACTGCCACGAGATCGTCGGGCACGCGGTGAAGTACGGAGTGGATTCAGGCAAGGATCTGGCGGAGATGTCGCTGGAGGAGCTGCGCCGCTTCAGCGACCAGATCGAGCAGGACGTGTTTGAGGTGCTGACACTGGAAGGCTCGGTGAACGCCCGTGACCACATCGGTGGCACCGCACCGGCGCAGGTGCTGGCAGCGGTTCAGCGCGGCCGCGCTCTGCTCGGCGCCTGACGCGCAAAAGAAAGGCCGGCAGCCCTGGCGGGCTGCCGGCCTTTCAACAAGCACTGATCCATTGCACTCGCGCAGGATCGGTGCTGTCCTGCTTGCTTACTCGCGCTCGACGCTGATCACAAAGCTGCCACGACCACTGTTGTCGTAGCTGCGCGCGCTCAGAGTGTAGCGGCCGGGCTCCAGGTAAGTGCTGATGCGCGAGTTGGTGCCACCGGCGCCATCATCATCTTCCAGCTCAACACCGTTACCGCTCATACGCAGCAGCGCATCAAACTCGGTGGCGTAGAGGTCAACCGTGTAGTGGCCGGCTTCAGCGATCACCAGCGTCTTGTCGACACTGTTGCCCGACAACGTACCGGAAACCCCTTCGCCCGGACGCACCTGCGCGCTGTTGCTGCTGACAGGCTGCACGGCAGTGCTCAGGGTGAAGATACCGGCGCTGCCATCGACAGTCGATGCGCTGATACGGTAGCTGCCCGGGTTGGCAAGCGTAGTGATGGCCGCATCCAGATTACGACCGGCACCATCGTCGTCGCTGGTGTCAACGCCAGGACCTTGCAGCTTGAGGAAGCTGTCGACCTCATCCGAACTCATGACAATGCGCAGCAGCGAACGCTCCGGCACAGCCAGGGTGTAGACCTTGTCGTTGCTGTCAGCCAGGCCGCTGATGGTGGTGCCCAGGGCAATCTCACCGCCGTTGACCAGCTCAACGCCCTCAGGCAGCGCGCGGCTGCTCAGGCTCAGGTCGTAGCCACCTTCAGCCGGGGAGTCCAGCGCGGTCGCTGTCACCTGGTAGGTACCCGGATCGAGCATGACGGTCATGCGTGAGTTGGTGCCATCACCGCCGTCGTCATCTTCCAGCGACAGACCGCCACCGTTCAGCTTGAGCACGGTGTCCAGCTCCTCGGAGCCCAGGGCAATCTCGTACAGACCGGCTTCTGCGACCGTCAGGGTGTAGGTGTTGGCATCGTTGCCACGGCTCAGCAGGCCAAAGACCGAGTCGTTCAGCTCCAGCGCACCGCTATTGCGCGGCGTGACGCGCTCCAGCGTCAGGTCGAACGGGCCGTAGGACGATGCCGTGCTGCCGCTGACACCCAGGCGGTAAGTGCCATCGGCCTGCGGGGACAGGTGCAGGGAACCGTGACGCGGGCCGCTGACCAGTTGGTTGCGTGAATCCAGCAGGGTCAGCACCGCGCCTTCCAGGGCGCCGCCCTGCTCTACGCGCACCAGCTCACCTGCCTTGAGCTTGAGGTTGAATACCTGATACTGCGACCCGTCGTTCAGGTTGACCGGGCTGCTGCTGGTGAGCTCGCCCTGCAGGCGTGTAGCGCCGTTGGTATCCACGGCGCCGCCCTGGGTGGCCGCACAACCGGCCAGTGTGACGACCATGCCCACCGCCAGAGCGGTGCGAGACAGGGAAGAGGGAAAAAGTGAGGAGAACTGCATATAAATTCCTTCTGGACGGAAAAACCTCCTGAAACCACCGAACTTGAGCCCGGCGCCGCATTCTTGCCCCGCGATTATGCCTCTTCCCCCACGCCTGGCTCCAGTACCGAAACGTGGTATGTGCGCCATGTCCGTTTTGTCTTTCAGACCGCCGGCTGTTGCTGGGTGATACAGTGGATGTTGCCGCCCCCAAGCAGGATTTCCCGGCCCGGCACCGCAACCACTCGGCGTTCGGGGAACAGCCCCTGCAGAATCGCCAGCGCCTCCTCGTCATGAGGATCGGCAAAGCTGGGCGCCACCACCCCGCCGTTGACGATCAGAAAGTTGACGTAGGAGCCGGCCAGGCGAATGGCTGGATCGCGGCTCTGGCTGCCCTCGACCACCTGCACGTCCGCGCACTCCTCGGCGGTGGCATGCAACGGCCCGGGAATGGGTATGTGGTGTACCAGCAGCGCCCGCCCCTGCGCATCGCGCGCGTCGGCCAGCACCGCCGCGGCGGCCTGACAGCGCTCATAGTTGGGGTTCTGCGGATCATCGGTCCAGGCCAGCAGCACTTCGCCGGGGCGCACAAAGCAGCAGAAGTTGTCGACGTGGCCATCAGTCTCATCGTTGTAGAGGCCCTCGGGTAACCAGATCACCTTGCTGATACCCAGCTGCGCCGCCAATTGCTGCTCTATCTCTATGCGTTGCAGGTGCGGATTGCGGTTGGGGTTGAGCAGGCACTCCTCGGTGGTGATCAGGGTGCCTTCGCCATCCACGTGAATCGAACCGCCCTCCAGCACAAAACCCTCGGTGCGATAACGCGGACAGCGTTCCATCGACAGGATCTTGCTGGCCACCTGATCATCCAGCGCCCAGTCCGCATACAGGCCGCCCAGCTCGCCGCCCCAGGCGTTGAAGGTCCAGTCCACACCACGCAGGCCGCCCTGGCCATTGATCACAAAGGTCGGCCCGGTATCACGCACCCAGGCATCATTGCTGCTCAGCTCCACCACCCGAATCGCCGGATGATCCAGCTGCGCGCAGGCATTGGCGTATTGCGCCGCCGAGACGCCAACGGTCACCGGCTCAAACCCGGCAATCGCCTGCGCCACCGCAGCAAACGCCGCCTGCGCCGGCTCCGCCTGTTGCCGCCAGTTATCCGGGCGCTCCGGCCAGATCATCCAGGTCTGACTGTGCGGCGCCCACTCGGCGGGCATGAAGTAGCCGTCATGCTGCGGTGTGCTGTGCAGGTTGTACATGGCCTCAGGACTCCAGCTCGCCATCCAGGGTCTTGAGCGGACCGTACAGGTTCGGGCGACGGTCGCGGAACACGCCCCAGGCGCTGCGGATACGCTCCAGCTCGTCGAGGTCGAAGGACTGCACCAGCACGCCGGTGTCCGTCTCGTTCAGCTCCTGCACCTTCTCGCCAAACTGGTTGGCAATAAACGACGAGCCGTAGAAGGTGATGTCGTAGCCATCCTGCTCTTCGCGGCCGATGCGGTTGCTGGCGATCAGCGGCATCAGGTTGGCGCCGGCGTGGCCCTGCTGCACCCGCTGCCAGTGGTCACGGGAGTTGATGCTGTGGTCGTGCGGCTCACTGCCGATGGCAGTCGGATAGAACAGCAGCTCCGCGCCCATCAGGGCCATGCTGCGTGCGCACTCGGGGAACCACTGATCCCAGCAGATACCCACGCCAATCTTGGCATAGCGGGTCTGCCAGACCTTGAAGCCGGTGTCGCCCGGGTTGAAGTAATACTTCTCGTGATAACCGGGGCCATCCGGAATATGACTCTTGCGGTAGATGCCGAGGTTGCTGCCGTCGGCATCAATGATCGCGATGCTGTTGAAGCGCGCGCGACCGGCCAGCTCGAAGAAGCTGATCGGCAGCACCACCGCCAGCTCTTTGGCCAGCGCCTGAAAGTGCTTGATCGCCGGGTTGTCTTCAACCCGCGTGGCCAACTGCAGATACTCCGGGTTCGGCTTCTGGCAGAAGTACGGCGTTTCGAACAGCTCCTGAATCAGGATGATCTGCGCGCCCTGGGCGGCGGCCTCGCGCACCAGCTTGTCAGCTTGCGCAATATTGGCCTGGCTATCCCAGGTACAACCCATCTGGGTGGCGGCAACGGTCACGGTACGAGTCATGGCACACTCCGGTGAGAGTTGGATAAAAATCGACTTATAGCCCAGCCCGGCAGCATTGGCAAGCTACAAGGCATTCTGTAAATAGATAATTATCGGCAAATAGGCGCTACGCGTCGTATCAACCCAGTAGCTTCACCGGGTCCTGCCGATAAAAATCGGCCAAATGTCGATATACCGCCGGCCACTCGCGGCTCAACACTGCCGGGCGCTCAAAGAAGCTTTCTGACAGCACGGCAAAGAATTCTGCCGGCGCCTCCAGCGCATAAGGGTCCAGAGGCAGCGGCTCGTTGCGCTCAAAACGCTCGCCCAGATCATCCCAGGCCGTCTGCATGTCGCGCGCCCAGTCCGCCCGACTCATCCCCCGATGCAAGGGCGGCGCGCCATTGGCAGTGGACGAGCGCATATCCAGCGTATGCGCCAGTTCGTGAATCACCACGTTAAAGCCATCCGCCCGCCCGGAATGCCGTACGTCATCCAGCGACAGCACCACCGGCCCACGCAACCAGGCCTCGCCGCTCAGTTCGCGCTCACCCTGGTGGACCACACCGGCCTCGTCACGCCACTGGTGACGCGCGCGAAAGGGGCCGTCGTAAAAGATCAGTGTCTGCCAGCCCGCGTACCAGTCGAGCCCCAGCTCCAGCACCGGCACCACCGCCATGCCGGCCACCCGCAGACGCAGCACATCGTCCAGCTCGACACCCTCGGTGGCGTGCAGGTTCTTGCGTAGCAACAGGCGCAGTGCCAGCTCTTGCAGCCGCGCGCGGCTGGCCGGCGTACTGCGCTGATAGAAGGGCCAGTCACCCAGCGCCTGCTGCCACAGCTCTGGATCAAGCTGCTGTTGCAGCTCATTCAGCTGCCGGGTCTCACGGCGGTCGCGCCACCAGCTGAACAGCCCCATGTCAGCCCCCTTCTGCCGGCGCTAGCACCGGCGGCAGATACACGCCCAGATAGGCGGTCATCAACCGCGTCGCTTCACGACAGATCGGGTCAGACAACTCACCAGACTGCTGGTATCCGACCGCCAGCAGCTTGTCCGCTGCCTGCATGGCCAGTGCGAAAATATCGACATCCTGCGGCAGTGCCGGCAGCACGAAGCGCTCTGCCAGGCATTGCTGAAAACGCTGGGCCAGCAACTGGTCATGCTGCTGGTCGGCCTGTCGTATCGCGGCCAGCCCGTGACCGCCCAGCAGCAACTCGCAGGCTGCCGGGTGACGACGGTAATAATTCTGAAAGCGCGCCTCAATCTCGGCCACCAGGGCGACCCAGTTGTCGGGCGCAGAACTCGGTGGCTGCTGCAGCACGGCGTCCAGATCAACGAACAGCCGTTCGGCCAACGCCGCCAGCACATCGCTGATCTGCGGAAAGAAGTGGTAGACCGAGGACGGTGGAATGTCCGCCTGTTCGGCGATGGCATAGATCGACAGCTCGCTCAGCTCGCCCTGATCCAGCAAGCTGATGGTCGCCTCAAGGATACGGTCGATTCGCTCCTGACTGCTGGCACGGCGTTTCGGGGCGACCCGACTCATAAAGCTCTCTCTACTGGCGACTGTCCTGCAGACGATACCACAGCAACGCCAGCGCCCGGATAGCTGTCTGCAGTGGCGCTCCTGGCGGCACCGGCCAGTGCTTCCAGCGCGCCAGCAGGTCAAAGTTGCGCGCATCACCCAGCACCGTTTCGGCCATCAGCCTGCCGGCCAGCCCAGCCAATGCCACGCCTTGCCCGGAGTAGCCCTGCGTGTAGAGCACGCGCTGACCAAGGCGACCGAACACCGGTGCCTTGCTCATCGTCATTGCCACCTGCCCGCCCCACAGATACTCAAAGTCCTCTTCCGCCAACTGCGGGAACACCTGCGCCATGCGCTGACGCATGGTCTGTCTGAGCGCATCCGGTCGGGCGTCACGGGCACTGGCCCGGCCTCCGAACAGCAGCCGATTGTCTGGGGTCAGTCGGTAATAATCGATCAGGGTGTTCATATCGCAAACGGCGGCGCGCGACGGAATCAACTGGGTCGCCAGCTCACCCAGCGGCCGGGTCGCGCCAATATAGCTGCCGATCGGCATAAAGCCCTTGCGCTGCCACGGCAGCAACGTGCCAAGATAGGCGTTGCCCGCCAGCAGCAGATGGCCAGCGCGTACCGTACCGGTCGCCGTCTGCACCGCAACCGCGCCCCCCTCTTGTGCATAGCCCAACACGGCAGAACGCTCAAAGATGCGCACGCCCGCCTGTTCAGCCGCACGGGCCAGGCCTTGCGTGTACTTGAGCGGGTGCAGATCGCCACCGCCCCAGTCCATAACGCCGGCGTGATAATCCGCCCGCAACAAACCCTGCAGCGCCTCGCGAGCATGAAACTCCAGCCGGTCGTAGCCCAGCTCACCCAGCTCCTGCTGCCAGGCATGCAGGTCGGGCACCTGACGCGCTTTGTTGGCCACCAGCAAGATGCCCCATTTCAGATCGCAGTCGATGCCGTGCCGCGCCACCCGGTCACGCAACAGGTCAACGCCATCCACGCCGAGCTGCCAGACCTTGCGCGCATCGGCCTCGCCCAGCTCCCGCACGACCCGGGCATGCTCACAGGCCAGCCCGGGGTTGATCTGCCCGCCGTTGCGGCCGGAGCAGCCCCAGCCGACATCTTCTGCCTCGAGCACAATCACGCTACGCCCGGCCTCGGCCAACTCCAGTGCTGCCGAGAGCCCGGTAAAGCCGGCACCGACAATACAGACATCCGCCTCCAGCCCACCCTGCAGCTGGGCGCGGGGCGAAACAGCGGGCACGCTGGCCCGATACCAGGAGTCATTCATCACCCAGGCTCTCGCATAACGAACAATCCCGCCGGAGGGCGGGATTGCGATGGGCTCATATCCGCGATCAGACCGTATGCAGATACCACATGTACTCCAGATCAGAGATGGTCTTCTCAAACTCTTCCATCTCGCTTTCCTTACAGAGTACGAAGACGTCCAGGTATTCCTCGCCGATGTACTCCTTCATCACCTCGGAGGCTTCCAGCTCGCGCAGGGCGTCACGCAGGTTGGTCGGCAGAGAGGCTTCGTGCTGATCGTAGGCGTTACCTTCGGTCATCTCCGGCGGCTCGATCTGGTTGCTGATGCCGTAGTGAATGGCCGACAGCAAGGCAGCCATCAACAGGTAAGGGTTGGCGTCGGCACCCGCCAGGCGGTGCTCGATGCGCATCGCCTCAGGCTCGCCGCCCGGCACCCGTACGGCGACCGTACGATTGTCGATACCCCAGGTCGGCGCACAGGGCACGAAGAAGCTCGGGCTGAAGCGGCGGTAGGAGTTGACGTTGGGGCACAGGAAGGCCATGTACTGCGGCAGTGTTTCCAGCAAACCGCCGACCGCCCAGCGCAGCGTGTCGCTCAGACTGCCGTCCGGGTTGGGGGCGAAGATATTGTGGCCGTTCTCATCCGTCAGACTGATGTGCACGTGCATGCCGTTGCCCGCCTGATCGTAATAAGGCTTGGCCATGAACGTGGTGTCCATCTCGTGGTCATAGGCGACGTTCTTGATCACCCGCTTGAGCAGCACGTTGAAATCGCAGGCCTTCACCGGGTCATCGACGTGGTGCAGGTTGACCTCAAACTGTCCCGGCGCAGACTCGGCCACGATGGCGTCAGCGGGGATGCCCTGCTCGTGGGCAGCTTCGATGACGTCCTCAAGGAATTCGGCGTATTCGTCCAGATCGTCCATGGAGTAGACCTGAACCGAGTTCGGGCGTTTGCCCGACATGGGGGAGCGCGGCGGTTGCGGCCGGCCGGTGATGTTCTCCTGGTCGATCAGGTAGAACTCCAGTTCGAAGGCAGATACCGGGGTCAGCTTGAGATCTTTGAAGCGTTCTACGATACGTTGCAGAACATAGCGGGGGTCGGCGAAGAAGGGGGTCTTGCGGTCCAGCTCGTACATGGTCATCAGCAGCTGTCCGGTTGGCCGCTTCTGCCATGGCTCTACCGTCAGCGTGCCCGGGATCGGCAGGCAGATGCGGTCAGCATCGCCAATCTCCAGCCCCAGCCCGGTCTCTTCGACGGTCGTGCCTTGAATGTTGAGCGCAAAGACCGACGCCGGCAATGCGATGCCCTTCTCGAAAGCCTTGGCCAACGCCGAACGATCAATGCGCTTGCCGCGCACAATACCGTTCATGTCAGCAATAAGAAGGTCAATAAAGTGGATTTCCGGATGCGCGACCAGAAAGGCCTCCGCTTCCTGGATGCCGACCTGCGCACCGATCTCGGTGGCTACGGCTGTTAAAGCATCCGCTCCGGCTTGGGGCTGCATGGGGTTTCACCTGTTATTTGTAAAATATATCAATCACAAAACGTGCCAGCCCTGAGTTAATCCGAAAGGCTCGTTAGAGTCAATAGAGCAGGCATCGCACAAAGGCGGTGCAAGGCGCACCAAATAAGGTCATTCCGGGCGACTAATGCGTCAATACGCACCGACGAACGTTCAGTATTTGCGGTCTTTGTGTTGAATATTTTTTATTGCTATTGTACGAAAAAACGAACAACAATGCGGTCACCCGCTACTCATACTGGATCATCTGGAAGACAGTCCATGTCCATCGCTCGCAAGCCCGTCATCGGTATCGTCTGCTGCTCCGAGCAGCTCGGCCTCCATCCCTTCAACATCGTCGGCGAGAAGTACATCCTCGGCGTGGTTGACGGTGCGGACGGCCTGCCACTGCTGATTCCGGCCCTCGGCGAGCGCCTCGACAGCGCGCAGTTACTGGACATGCTCGACGGGATCCTGTTTACCGGCTCCCCCTCCAACGTGGAGCCCCATCACTATCAGGGCCCGGCCAGCGCCGAGGGCACCAAGCACGACCCCAAGCGCGACGCCACCACCCTGCCGCTGATTCGCCAGGCCATCGACCAGGGCGTACCGGTCCTGGGTATCTGTCGCGGCTTCCAGGAAATGAATGTCGCCTTCGGCGGCACCCTGCATCAACGTCTGTTCGAGGTGGGTGGATATATCGAACACCGCGAAGACAAGACACAACCGGTCGAGGTGCAATATGGCCCCGCCCATGAGGTTCGCTTCGAGCCCGGGGGGTTGCTTCACCAGATCGCAGGCTGCAGTTCGGCCCAGGTCAATTCCCTGCACACCCAGGGAGTGGCTACACTGGCATCCGGTCTGCAGCCTGAAGCGACAGCACCCGACGGACTGATCGAGGCCTTCTCGGTCAGCCAGGCAACCCAATTCGCCCTCGGCGTACAGTGGCACCCCGAATGGCAGGTTCGCAGCAATCCGCTGTATCTGTCCATTTTCCAGGCGTTCGGTAACGCCTGCCGGGCCCATGCGTCGCGGCAACCCTGAGGCGGTTATGAACAAGATTGAAAGCTGGCTGAAAGAAAACAAGATTACCGAAGTGGAATGCATGGTCAGCGACCTGACCGGCATTGCCCGCGGCAAGATCGCACCGACCATGAAGTTCATCTCGGAAAAGGGCATGCGCCTGCCCGAGAGCATCCTGCTGCAGTCGGTGACCGGCGACTATGTCGAAGATGACATCTATTACGACCTGCTGGACCCGGCCGACATCGACATGATCTGCAAACCCGACGAGACCGCCATGTATATGGTGCCGTGGGCGCTGGAGCCGACCGCGCAGATTATTCACGACTGTTTCGACAAGATGGGCAACCCCATCGAGATGTCGCCGCGCAACGTGCTCAAGACCGTGCTCAAGCTGTACCAGAAGAAAGGCTGGAAGCCGATTGTCGCGCCGGAAATGGAGTTCTATCTGACTCGCCGCAACGCGGACCCGGATCTGCCGCTGCAGCCGCCGATCGGCCGTTCCGGCCGCCAGGAGACCGGCCGCCAGTCCTTCTCCATCGACGCCGCGAACGAGTTCGATCCGCTGTTCGAAGACATGTACGACTGGTGTGAAGCCCAGGGCCTGGATCTGGACACCCTGATCCACGAAGAAGGCACCGCGCAGATGGAAATCAACTTCCGTCACGGCGATCCGCTGCACCTGGCCGACCAGATTCAGGTGTTCAAGCGCACCATGCGCGAGGCCGCGCTCAAGCACGACATGACCGCTACCTTTATGGCCAAGCCGATCACCAACGAGCCGGGCAGCGCCATGCACCTGCACCAGAGCATCGTCGACACCAAGACCGGCAAGAACATCTTCTCCAATGAAGACGGCAGCATGAGCGAGCTGTTCCTGCAGCACATCGGCGGCCTGCAGCGCTATATCCCCGAGGTACTGCCGCTGTTCGCCCCCAACGTCAACTCCTTCCGCCGCTTCCTGCCCGACACCTCGGCGCCGGTCAACGTGGAATGGGGCGAAGAGAACCGCACCGCCGGCCTGCGCGTGCCCGACTCCAACCCACAGAACCGCCGGGTGGAAAACCGTCTGCCGGGCGCCGACGCCAACCCTTACATCGCCATCGCCGCCAGCCTGCTGTGCGGCTACCTGGGCATGGAAAACCAGATCTCGCCGTCGGCGCCAGTCAAGGGCCGCGCCTACGAGCGCCGCAACCTGCGCCTGCCGCTGACCATCGAATCCGCTCTGGAACGCATGGAGCAGTGCCGCGATGTCGAGTCGGTGCTGGGCAGCAAGTTCTGCCGCGGCTACGTCGCCGTCAAACGCGCCGAACATGAAAACTATAAACGGGTGATCAGCTCCTGGGAGCGCGAGTTCCTGCTGCTGTCTGTCTGATCCCTGACCTGACCACCGTCGCTGCTACCGGCAGCGACCTCACGGATACCGGAGTACCGCATGAGCACACTGAATACCGCCGCCCTGCAAGCCATGGACGCCGCCCACTACCTGCACCCCTTCACCGACCACAAGGATCTCGGCGAGCGCGGCACACGCATCATTGAGCGCGCCGAAGGGGTCTACCTGTGGGACAGCGAGGGCAACAAGGTGCTCGACGGCATGGCCGGACTGTGGTGTGTCAACATAGGTTACGGGCGCACCGAGCTGGCCGAAGCGGCTTATAAACAGATGCTCAAGCTGCCCTATTACAACAGCTTCTTCCAGTGCACCAATCCGCCGGCGATCGAGCTGGCCAAGGCGATCGCCGAGGTAGCGCCGGCGCACATGAATCACGTGTTCTTTACCGGTTCCGGCTCCGAGTCGAACGACACCGTGCTGCGCATGGTGCGCCGCTACTGGGACCTCAAGGGCAAACCGACCAAGAAGACCATCATCGGCCGCATCAACGGCTACCACGGCTCGACCGTGGCCGGCGCCAGCCTCGGCGGCATGTCGGTCATGCACGAACAGGGCGACCTGCCGATTCCGGGCATCGTGCACATTCCGCAGCCGTACTGGTATGGCGAAGGCGGTGACATGACGCCGGACGAGTTCGGCATCTGGGCCGCGCAGCAGCTCGAAGCCAAGATCCAGGAACTGGGCGAGGATCAGGTCGCGGCCTTTATTGCCGAGCCGATCCAGGGCGCCGGCGGCGTGATCATTCCCCCGGACACCTACTGGCCGGAGATCAAACGCATCCTCGCCAAGTACGACATTCTGCTGGTGATCGACGAAGTGATCTGCGGCTTCGGCCGCACCGGTCAGTGGTTCGCCAGCCAGCACTACGATCTGCAGCCTGACCTGATGCCGATTGCCAAGGGCATGACCTCCGGCTACCTGCCGATGGGCGGCGTGATTGTCAGTGATCGCGTGGTCGAGACCATGGTTGAACATGGCGGTGAGTTCTACCACGGCTACACCTACTCCGGTCACCCGGCCTCGGCTGCCGTCGGCCTGGAAAACCTGCGCATCATGCGTGATGAAAAGATCGTCGAGTACGTTCGTGAAGAAGCGGCACCGTATTTGCAGGAGAAAATCGCCGGCCTGGCAGAGCACCGCCTGGTTGGTGAAGTACGCGGTGTAGGCCTGCTCGGCGCCATCGAGCTGGTCAAGGACAAGGCCACCCGGGAGCGCTTTCCGGACAAGGGCACCGTCGGCACCCTGTGTCGTGATCTCTGTGTTGCCAACGGCCTGGTAATGCGTGCAGTCGGTGACACCATGATCATGTCGCCGCCGCTGATCATCAGCCGCAGCGAGATTGACGAGCTGGTGGAAAAGGCCTGGACAGTGCTCGATCAGGTTGCCGAGCAACTGGGCGTCTGACGTCCTGGTCGCCCAGCGGCTATGCTGGCCAGTGAGCGCTTGACTCCACCGGAGCGGCCCGCGCCGCCCGGACACCGCGTTTCCAAACAATGGATGGAGAGTTGAAACGATGATGAAGCATCTGGGCAAGACACTGCTGGCCACTGCGACCGTTGTATCCATCGGTACAGCGGCGCAGGCAGAGGAAGTGGTAAACGTCTACAACTGGTCGGACTACATCGCCGAGGACACCCTGGACAACTTCCAGGAGGCCACCGGCATTCGCCCGGTCTACGACGTTTTCGACAGCAACGAGGTACTGGAAGCCAAACTGCTCTCGGGCAGCTCCGGATTCGACATCGTTGTGCCGTCCAACCAGTTCCTCGGCAAACAGATCAAGGCTGGCGCCTTTATGCCGCTGGACCGCAGCAAGCTGCCGAACTGGGAGAACCTGGACCCGACCCTGCTGCGCGCGCTGGAAACCAACGACCCCGGCAACCAGTACGCCTTCCCCTACCTCTGGGGTACCACCGGCATCGGCTACAACCCGGAAAAGGTCAAGGCCGTGCTGGGTGAAGACGCGCCGGTCAACTCCTGGGACCTGGTGTTCAAACCGGAGAACATGGAGAAACTGGCCTCCTGTGGCGTGGCCTTCCTTGATGCGCCGGCCGAGATCATCCCCTCCGCGCTCTTCTACCTGGGCCTGGACCCGAACAGCAGCAGCGCTGAGGACTATCCGAAGGCGCAGGAGCTGCTGATGAGCGTGCGCCCGCACATTACCTACTTCCATTCCTCCAAGTTCATCACCGACCTGGCTAACGGCGATATCTGCGTCGCAGTGGGCTGGTCCGGCGACATTCTGCAGGCCGCCGCGCGCGCCGACGAAGCCGAAAACGGGGTCGAAGTGAAGTACGTGATTCCCAAGGAAGGTGCGGCCATGTGGTTCGACATGATGGCCATTCCCAAGGACGCCAAAAATGTCGATAACGCCTATGCGTTTATGGATTATATTCTGCGCCCCGAGGTGATCGCCGAGATCTCGAACTACGTCGCCTATGCCAATGGCAACCAGGCTTCCAAGTCGATGATCGACGAGAGCGTACTGACCGATCCGGGCGTCTATCCCAGCGACGAGACCCTGGCCAAGCTCTTTACTCTGGCGGAACTGCCGGCCAACATCGAGCGTACCCGGACCCGTCTCTGGACGCGGGTAAAATCCGGCCAGTAACGTGGAAAAGACGGTAATAACAAGCGGCCGGCTGCAGTCTCCCTGCGCCGGCCAGATCAACAGCACTACTTATCTCAGGCACCCCTGCCTTTAGGAGACACCATGAAGCAATCCATGCATCGGTCACTGCTCGCCCTGACCACCGCGACCCTGCTGGGCGGCGCCGCCATCGCGCAGGCCGAAGGCAAGCTGAACATCTACAACTGGTCGGACTACATCGCCGAAGACACCATCGCCAACTTCGAGCAGGAAACCGGCATCAAGGTGACCTACGACGTGTATGACGCCAACGAGGTCGTCGACGCCAAACTGCTGACCGGCAACTCCGGCTTCGATATCGTGGTGCCCACCAACAACTTCCTGACCAAGCAGGTGCAGGCCGGCGTCTATATGGAGCTGGACCACAGCAAGCTGCCGAACATGAGCAACCTGAACCCCGAGCTGATGAAGCAGATGGAAAGCATCGACCCGGGCAGCAAGCACTCCATCCCCTATCTGTGGGGCACCAATGGCATCGGCTACAATGTCGACAAGGTACAGGAAGTCCTGGGTGACGACGCCCCGCTGGACTCCTGGGCACTGATCTTTGACCCGCAGTACGCCAGCAAGCTGGCCAGCTGTGGCATCAGCATGCTCGACTCCGCTGACGAAATGCTGCCCTCCGCGCTCAGCTATCTGGGCCTGGACCCGAACAGCACCAGCGCTGACGACTTGAAAAAGGCCGAAGAGCTGCTGCTGGCCGTGCGTCCGCACATTACCTACTTCCATTCCTCGCGCTACATCACCGACCTGGCTAACGGCGACATCTGCGTTGCCGCCGGTTACTCCGGCGACGTTTTCCAAGCCGCCTACCGCGCCGAGGAAGCCGAGAATGGTGTCAACATCAGCTACATCATTCCGAAAGAAGGCACCGCCCTCTGGTTCGACATGATGGCCATTCCGAAAGATGCGCCGAACGCCGACAACGCCCACGCCTTCATCAACTACATCCTGCGTCCGGATGTGATTGCACCGATCACCGACTACGTCGCCTACGCCAACCCGAACAAGGCGTCCGACGAGCTGGTTGATCCGGAAATCCGCAACGATCCGGCCATCTACCCGACCGACGAAGTGCTCGAGCGCCTGTACGTCAACGTGCCGCGCCCAATGTCGGCGCAGCGCCTGATGACCCGCACCTGGAGCCGTATCAAGTCCGGTCGGTAATACCCCAGGGGGCTGTCCACGGACAGCCCCTTGTTGAATCGGCAGTAGCCCGTCAGACCGGTGCCCGGCACCTGTCCCAATGCAAGCATGCGGCTCAGACCGCAGCGGTGGAATGATATTCGGAGAGACCTATGGTTGGTGCAGCAGGAGCCATGAAACAGGCGATGGCCAAGGCCGAGCCCAATGACTTTGTGAAGATTGAGCGCATCAGCAAGCGCTTCGATGAGGCGCTGGCAGTCGATGACGTCAGCCTGAGCATCAATCGTGGCGAAATCTTCGCCCTGCTTGGCGGCTCGGGCTCGGGCAAGTCAACGCTGCTGCGTATCCTCGCCGGCTTCGAACGCCCCAGCGAAGGCCGCGTGCTGCTGGACGGTCAGGACATCACCGACCTGCCGCCGTACGAACGCCCGATCAACATGATGTTCCAGTCCTACGCGCTGTTCCCGCACATGACGGTCGAGCAGAACATCGCCTTTGGCCTCAAGCAGGACCGCCTGCCCAAGGCCGAGATCGATGCCCGCGTTAAGGAAATGCTCAAACTGGTGCACATGACCGAATACGCACGCCGCAAGCCAGACCAGCTGTCCGGCGGCCAGCGTCAACGTGTGGCGCTGGCCCGCTCGCTGGCCAAACGTCCCAAGGTGCTGCTGCTCGATGAGCCGATGGGGGCACTGGACAAGAAGCTGCGCACCCAGATGCAGCTGGAACTGGTCGAGATTATCGAGCGGGTCGGCGTGACCTGCATCATGGTGACCCACGATCAGGAAGAGGCCATGACCATGGCCCAGCGCATCGCCATCATGCACCAGGGCTGGATTGCCCAGGTCGGCACGCCGATGGATATCTACGAGAGCCCGGTCAGCCGTCACGTCGCCGAGTTCATCGGCAGCGTCAATATCTTTGAAGGCGAGATCACCGCCGACATGGAAGACCACGCCATTATCCAGTGCGACTGCCTGGACAAGCCGATCTACGTCGGCCACGGCATCACCACCCGCGCTCAGGACAAGAACATCATCTACGCCCTGCGCCCGGAGAAGGTCTGGGTCAGCGCGGAGAAGCCCGAGGGCGAGCACAACAGTTCACACGGTGTGGTGCACGACATCGCCTATCTGGGCGGGCACTCGGTGTATTACATCAAGCTCGACAGCGGCAAGCTGGTGCAGGCCTTCTTTGCCAACTCCGAACGCCGGCTGCCCCGCCCCACCTGGGACGACGAGGTGTATATCAGTTGGGATGACGACAGCGGGGTCATTCTGCACTCATGAAAATGCCACGCCTGACACCGCCCGGGCGCTTCTGGGTTATCAGCGTCCCCTACCTGTGGCTGTTCCTGTTCTTCCTGCTGCCCTTCGCCATCGTGCTGAAGATCAGCTTCTCGGAAGCCGCGATCGCCATTCCGCCCTATCAGCCGATCTTTCAGTACGTCGAGCAGAAGCTCAACGTCGCGCTGAATCTCGGCAACTACATTTTCCTTAGCCAGGACGGCCTGTACCTGTCCGCTTATCTGGGCTCGCTGAAGATCGCCTTCTTCTCGACCCTGATCTGCCTGTTTCTGGGCTACCCGATGGCCTACGCCATCGCCCGTGCGCCCAAGGAAAAGCAGCTGGTCTACCTGCTGCTGGTGATGATGCCGACCTGGACTGCGATCCTCATCCGCGTCTACGCCTGGATGGGCATTCTCAGCAACAACGGCCTGCTCAACTCGGTGCTCATGGGCATCGGCCTGATCAGCGAGCCGCTGCAGATCCTCAACACCAACACCGCGGTCTATATCGGCGTGGTCTACGCCTACCTGCCGTTCATGGTATTGCCGCTGTACGCCAACCTGGTCAAGCACGATCACAGCCTGCTGGAGGCGGCCATGGATCTGGGCGCGGGCAAGATCAAGGCGTTCTGGAGCATTACCGTGCCGCTGTCGAAAACCGGCATCATCGCCGGCTCGATGCTGGTGTTCATTCCGGTGGTCGGCGAGTTCGTGATTCCCGAGCTGCTGGGCGGCCCGGAAACCCTCATGATCGGCAAGGTGCTGTGGCAAGAATTCTTCAACAACCGCGACTGGCCGGTCGCCTCGGCGCTGGCGATTGTCATGCTGGTGATCCTGATCGTGCCGCTAGTGCTGTTCCACTACAACCAGGCCAAGGAAATGGAGAAGAAGTCATGAGCAAGCGTCCCTCCTTCTCCACCGTCATGCTCTGGCTCGGCCTGGCGTTCATTTACCTGCCGATGATCATTCTGGTGATCTACTCGTTCAACGCCTCGCGCCTGGTCACTGTCTGGGGCGGCTGGTCGGTGCACTGGTACGTTGGCCTGCTGGACAACACCCAGTTGATGAACTCGGTCAAACGCAGTCTGCAGATCGCCTTCTTCACCGCGACCGCCGCAGTGGCACTGGGCACGCTGGCCGCCTTCGTCATGACCCGCATCAAGCGCTTCCGTGGCCGTACGCTGTTCTCCGGCCTGGTCACCGCACCGCTGGTCATGCCCGAAGTGATCACCGGTCTGTCGCTGCTGCTGCTGTTTGTGGCCATGGCGCAGCTGGTCGGCTGGCCGGCTGAGCGCGGCATGGTGACCATCTGGATCGCCCACGTGACCTTCTGTACCGCCTACGTCGCAGTGGTGGTCAGCGGACGTCTGGGCGAGCTGGATCAATCGGTCGAAGAGGCGGCGATGGATCTCGGCGCGCGGCCATGGAAAACCTTCCTGCTGATCACCGTGCCGATGATCGCGCCGTCGATCGCCGCCGGCTGGCTGCTGTCCTTTACCCTGTCGCTGGACGACCTGGTACTGGCCAGCTTTGTCTCCGGCCCCGGCTCGACGACCCTGCCGATGGAAGTCTTCTCCGCCGTACGCCTTGGCGTGAAGCCCGAAATCAACGCGGTCGCCAGTCTGATTCTGCTGGCGGTGTCGATCTTCACCCTGATCGGCTGGTTCATCGCCCGCAGCGCGGAGAAGCGCCGGGCGACGCCTCCGGATGACGAAGAAACCATCACCTGGCAGGCAGTTATCGACAGCCGTCGCAACTGACCCATACGGGCAGGACGGGGCAACCACAGCGCCTCGTCCCTGCCCGTCGCGACTGCCTTGCCCCCTCCCGAAAGAAAACAGTTGGCTTTGACCGTCAATCGGTTTACTCTTCCCTTATGAATGAATATTCATTCAAATCAGTGCGTTCCGGTAGCGAGCGACAAGGCGCTATTACGTACTGCACAACGCTGGCGATAGTCGCTAGAATGCTCGAATGAACACTCATTCGATGACCGCAAAAACACCCCGTCCGCGCATCAAGGACAAACGCCAGGCCATTCTCAATGCGGCCTTGAAGGTCTTTGCCAACGGCGGGGTAAACGGCGTTCCCATGCCCGCTTTGGCCGAACAGGCTCAAGTTGGCACCGGCACTATCTATCGCTATTTCAGCAGCAAGGAGGCTCTGGTCAACGAGCTGTTTCGTGAGCAGCGTCAGCTCAAACGGGACCTGCTTTTCGAAGGGCTGGAGCCGAACCTGTCGGCACATGAGCAATTTGCTGTCGTCTGGCAACGCATGATCCGCTATAGCCGCGAACACCCGGACACCTACCGGTTTCTGGAGATGCAGGATCACCGCCCGTACCTGGACGAGCAAAGCCGCCAATTGGAGCAAACGTTCTTTGCTCCGCTGGTCGCGCAGTACCGGCTGTATCAGCAGCAAGGCGTTTACCGCAGCGATCTGCGCGCAGAAGTGCTGCTAGCCATGGTATGGGGCACCTTTGCCAACCTGGTCAAGTGCGAGCGCGAAGGCTTGTTGGTACTGCAGAGCGACGATCTGGAAGCGGCCTGCGAGACCTGCTGGTCGATGCTTACCGGCTGACGACACCTTGCTGCCAAGCCCACAACAAGAGGCAGCAGTCATGAGCAAGAGCACCAAATCCCTGAGCGCATTGGGCCTGAGCGCCGCGCTTGGCACCGCAGCAGTGGCCGGCGAAACCGAAGAACGCATGCTGCAGATGATCGCCAGCGGCGACGCCTATTCGGCCGACACCCTGATGCCGTTATTCAAGCAACTGGAGCCGGTCAGTCTGGAATTCATGCTCGGTACCTGGCGTGGCGGCAAATTTGATGGCGGTGCCGAACCAGACCCGCTGAACTGGCACGGCAAACGCTTCACCAGCATCAACGATGTCGAGCCTATCCTCTACCCTGGCCCGGATGGGACGCTGCAAAACTATGACAAGCTGGGCCGTGCACAGATCCGTGAGATGGTATTTGACGGCACGGTATCCGCCGCGCTGATCTACGATCAGCAGCCGATCATCGACTACTTCCGCAAGGTCAACGACGACGTGGTTATCGGCCTGGGTGACATCAAGGGCAAGCCACTGGACTTTTTCTTTCACCTGACACGCGATCAGTAGGGCCTGGTGCCGTTTCGTTCGCCCGCCTGCCGGGTAAGGCCGCCGAGATTGCGCCTGCAAAGCCATCCCTCGGGGTCGCTCATCGCCCAGGTGAGCTGAGCAGAAACGGTTTTGCGCACCAAGCCGGCAAGGGGCGGCGCAGGGATACGCTGAACCCTTGGGCTGGTCGCTGCTTGATGGACGGCTTTACAGCCAGCAACAGACGGGCAAAGGAAATGGCATCCGCCCCTGATAACAAAACGCCGCTTTTCTGGACTGCGCCGCGCGGCGAATCGGGGTAGCATGGACAGTAAATCAACGCCGGCATCGCCGGCGTTTTCCTGTCATCCGTCTGGAGAAACCCCGTGTCCAAACTGGTTCCTGCCATCGACCCCGAAGGTCTGCTCGAATACTCCGTGGTCTTTACCGACCGCTCCCTGAACCACATGTCGCAGACATTCCAGCAGGTCATGCGTGACATCTCCGGCACCCTGAAAGACGTGTACAACGCCAACGCGGTTGCCGTGGTGCCGGGTGGCGGCACCTTCGGCATGGAAGCCGTCGCACGCCAGTTCGCACAAGACAAGAAGTGTCTGGTCATCCGCAACGGCTGGTTCAGCTACCGCTGGAGCCAGATCTTCGAGATGGGTGGCATTCCCGCCAGCGAAACCGTACTCAAGGCCCGCCAGCTGGGTGACCGCGAGCAGCCCCAATTTGCGCCGGCCGCTATCGAGGATGTGGTCGCCGAGATCCGCGCCAGCAAACCCGACGTGGTCTTCGCGCCGCACGTCGAAACCGCCGCCGGCATCATCCTGCCCGATGACTACCTGCGCGCCGTAGCCGCTGCGGTACACGACGTCGGCGGTCTGTTCGTGCTGGACTGCATCGCCTCCGGCACCGTCTGGGTCGACATGCAGACCTGCGGTGTCGACGTCCTGATCAGCGCCCCGCAGAAAGGCTGGAGCGCTTCGCCCTGCAGCGCACTGGTGCTGCTCAGCGAACGCGCCGAGGCGGTGCTGGAAACCACTACCAGCACAAGCTTTGCAGCCGATCTGAAGAAATGGCGGCAGATCATGCAGGCCTATGAGAATGGCGGTCATGCCTATCACGCCACCATGCCGACCGATGCCCTCAAGGCCTTCCGCGACACCATGCTGGAAACCCGCGACTACGGCTTCGACAAGGTCAAGCAGGAGCAGCTGGCGCTCGGCACTGCGGTGCGCGAGCTGATGCAGGAGCTGGGCTACAAGAGTGTCGCCGCTGACGGTTTCGGCGCCCCCGGCGTCGTTGTCAGCTACACCGACAACGACGGCATTCAGAGTGGCAAGGCCTTCGCCCCGCTCGGCCTGCAGACCGCGGCCGGCGTGCCGCTGATGTGCGACGAGCCGGCCAGCTTCAAGACCTTCCGCATCGGCCTGTTCGGCCTCGACAAGCTGCACAACCCAGAGCGCACTGTGGGCACGTTGCGCGAAGCGTTTGGCGCGCTGCAGGCGCGCTAAACGCAGCGGCAAAAGCAGCGACAAGCTTCAAGCCGCAAGCAAACCCGGCCTCGATGCCGGGTTTTGTTTGTGCGCTGGGATTGGCTGCTGCGCAACATGCGGTTCTGCTGGCGCCACCTACCACTGCATGCTCCGCATGAAGCCAAAAGAAAACCCGCACGATTGCACACCGCGCGGGTTTGGCTTGCAGCTTGAAGCTTGCGGCTTACAGCTGGCTAGCTCCGCTAGCCCTTTTGCTGCGCCATGATCTCTTCCATCGCCAGACCGGTGAGGCCGTGGATGGTGCGCCAGAGGTAGAACAGGATACCCATCATCATCACCATCGAGGGGATGGCGATCATCGGGTAGCTGACCAGCGTCATCTGCCCGAGCTGTTCGTTGAACGCCTCGGTCCCGGCCGGGCTGGTGACAATCCACTTGGCCAGGATGTAATTCATCGCCGACGAGAAGAAAAAGGTGCCGGCCAGGAAGTAGGTGGCGCGCAGCAGGCGCAGGTTGAATATATCCACCAGCCCGCGCTCCTGCAGCCGTTCCTGAACCAGCGCGACATTGATCACCTTCTCGTTGTACAGCATGGTACGAATCAGCGGGTAGCGCGTGCGGGTCGAAATCAGCACAGCCAGCCCGAGCACGCCGGGCACAGCGGCTTCCTTGATGGCCAGCCACTTGTTGTCCAGCTGCAGCAGACCAATGCCGCCGGTCAGCAGCACGCTGACCACACCCAGCGCGGCGATAAAGTTGAATTTGCGGTACTGCACCAGTTCGAACACGCCCCAACCAATCGGCAGCGCCAGCGCCAGAATCAGCGCGTTGGCGGCACCGAGCTGAGCCTCACCACTGAGCTTCATCAGGATGATCGAGGGAATGATGATGCTGACCAGCAGGTCGATCAGCGGACGCGGCTTGTGTTGCGCAGGGGCGGGATTGGCATCGGACATGGCAGGGAAAACAGTCTCCGGCGGAGGGAAAGGGCCATCATACACAGGCTGGCGCCCCGCTCCCAGCGGAGCACCAGCAGAGATCCGGCCCGGCTCGTCAGGCCAGCATGGTGCTGACCAGATAAGCGGTATAACCGACGTAGGTCGCCAGCAGCAGCACCCCGTTAAAGCGGGACACCGTGCCCTGCTTGCCCATACGGCCGATGCCCATGACCAGCAGCACCAGGGTCAGCACAAACATCACCACCCAGTCGCGATAGAGCACCACCGGCTCGACCGCCAGCGGGGCGATACCGGCAGCGATACCGACCACGGCGAGGGTGTTGAACAGCCCCGAACCGATCACGTTACCCAGCGCCAGGTCATGTTCGTTACGACGAATGGCAGCGAGCGAGGACGCCAGCTCCGGCAAGGAGGTGCCGATCGCAACAATGGTCAAACCGATGATCAGGTCGCTGACGCCCAGCCCCTCGGCAATGTAGACCGCCCCCCAGACCAGCAGGCGCGAGCTGGCGATCAGCAGCACCAGCCCCAGAACCAGCCAGAACAGCGCTTTGTTCAGCGGCATGGCATGGCTCGCCACTTCCTCTGCGTATTCGCCGGACAGGGCATCGTCCTTGCCGCGCATGCCCTGCACCACAGACCAGCCCATCAACAGGAAGAAGGCCCCTAGCAGCACCCAGGCATCGTTGCGCGACAGCGAGCCATCCAGCAGCTGATAACCCGCCAGCAGGGTGATACCAAGCAGAATCGGCAGCTCCTTGCGGATAACCTGTGAGTGCACCTGAATCGGGCTGATGACCGCCACCAGGCCGATGATCAACGCAATATTGGTGATGTTCGAGCCGTAGGCGTTACCCAGCGCCAGTCCGGGATTTCCCTGCCCGGCGGCCAGCGCCGAGACCACCATTTCCGGTGCCGAGGTACCAAAACCAATGATCAGCATACCGATCAGCAGCGGCGGCATGCCGGCATGGGTAGCGGTGGCAGAGGCGCCATCCACGAAGCGGTCTGCGCTCCAGACCAGCAGAGCCAGACCGGCAATTACGGCGGCAATAGCCAACAACATCTTCAGATTCCTGTGTCATTTGAAAAATAACGTCCATTATCAATGATAAGCGCCGGACGGTGACAAAAAGATTCAGAATTCTCGCCGCGCGCCGATACACTACGCGGCCGCAACGCTTAAGGCGTTTCGACCTGCTGGCACGCTATTGGTGCCAAACAATGCTCACTCTGCGATGAAGGACCATCCCCACCCTATTCAGGTGACTATATGGCCATCAACCGTTCCCTGCGTCAGCAAACCCTCGCACTCATGCTCGGCAGCCTGCTGCTGATGCTGCTGGTCTCTCTTGTGATTACTCTGACACTGGCCGGTAGCGTCAACAGCTATCAAAGCCTGCTCGAGCGCCCGCTGGCCAGCGCCAGCCTGATCAACCGCGCCAATCTGGAATTCAAGACCCAGGTGCAGGAATGGAAGAACGTGCTGCTGCGCGGCGCCAACAACGCGGACCGCAGTAAGTACTGGAGCCAGTTCGAGGCCAGCGAAGCAGCGGTTCAGGCCACCCTGCAGGAGATTTCCGCGCTGGATATCGACAGCGCCCAGCAGGCCGAGGCGCGCCAGCTCATGCAAAAACATCAGGCCCTGGGTAGCGCTTACCGTGACAGCCTGCGTGCCTTCGAGACCTCCGGCCTTGAGCCCACCGCCGGTGATCAGGCCGCCCGCGGCATTGATCGTGACTTCAGCGAACACCTGAGCGATCTGGCCCTGCGCCTTAATCAACAGGCCCAGCAGCAGAGCGTACAAATCAATCAGGCGGCCAGCAGCGCGCTGTGGGTCGGGCTGGTCAGTCTTTGCGTCGCTGCGGTGCTGATTGGCGTACTTAGCCAGTGGCTGGTCAACCGCCGCCTGGTCAACCCGATCACCCACCTGATCCGCCAGATCGAGCAGTTGAGTCTTGGCCGTCTTGGCCAGCCGATCAAAAGTCATCGCGCCGACGAGCTGGGCACCCTGGCGCGTGCTGCCAACCAGCTGCGCGACTTTCTGGAAGATACCTTTGGCCAGCTCAAGCGCAGTACCGGCGAGCTGGATCGCGCCAGCGGTGAACTCAACACCATCGCCACCCGCATGGCCCAGGGCAGCCGCGATCAGTTCTCGCGCACCGATCAGGTAGCCACCGCGATGCAGGAAATGTCAGCCTCCGCCGTGCAGGTCGCGCAACACGCAGCCGAAGCCGCGCACGCCGCGGACGACGTCGACAGCAACGCCCAGCAGAGCGCTGCGGTGATGCAGCAGACCATCGCCGCCATGCAGGCGATGCTGCAGCAGATCAACCACACCACGGAGGTGATTCAGCGCCTGGAAGGCGACAGCAGCCGGATTGGCAAGGTACTGGATGTGATCCAGGGCATTGCCGAGCAGACCAACCTGCTGGCACTCAACGCTGCCATCGAAGCAGCCCGCGCCGGCGAAGCCGGGCGTGGCTTTGCGGTGGTTGCCGACGAGGTACGTACCCTGGCCCAGCGTACCGCCGAGTCCACCTCGGAGATCCAGCAGATCATCAATGACGTGCAGACCGGGGCCGGCGAAGCGGTCAAGGCCATCGCCAGCGGTCAGGCGCAGAGTGAAAACAGCATGCAGCAGGTCAATCAGGCGGGCGAGCGGCTGCAGCAGATCACCCTGGCCATCGAGGCGGTACGCGACATGAACCGGCAGATTTCCACTGCCGCTGACGAGCAGACCAGCGTAGCCGAGGACATCAGCCGCAATATCACCGAGATTACCGATATTGCCGCGGCCAACCAGAAGGAAGTCGACAGCACCTCCCGCGCCAGTCAGACCCTGCACGAACTGTCTGGCGAGCTGGGAACGCTGACTGGGCGCCTGTCGGCCTGACCAGCGGCCAGGCCGTTAGGCAGAACTCAGGCGGTCGCCGCGCTGGCGGCGCTCGCCTGACGCTGGCGCTCTTCTTCGTAGAGCTCCTTCTTCGACAGCTTGCCGACCGGCGTCTTGGGCAGCTCGGGGCGAATCTCCATCGCCGACAGGCGTTCATGCTTGCCCAGCCGTGATGCCAGAAACGCCTGCAAGGTCTCGAAGTCAAACGCCTCGGCCCCGTCCTTCAGCTTGATAAACGCCTTGGGCGCCTGCCCGCGATAGGCGTCATCAACACCGATAACGGACACTTCTTCGACACCCGGATACTCGTAAATGGCTTCTTCGATGACGCGCGGATAGACGTTGTAGCCGCTGCACAGAATCATGTCCTTGGTACGGTCGACGATATAAACGTAGCCGTCCTCGTCCATGTAACCGATATCCCCGGTGCGCAAAAAGCCCTCACTGGTCATCGCCTCGGCGGTCGCATCAGGGCGCTTCCAGTAACCGGCAGTAATATTCGGCCCCTGAATGCACACCTCGCCCCGCTCGCCGGCCGGCAGCTCGGTTTCGCCGCCGTCCAGCGGCAAAATACGGATCTGAGTGCCGGGCACCGGTATACCGCACGAACCTGGACGCGGCGCGGCATCACGCGGGGTAAAGGTGCCACTGGTGGTGGTCTCGGTCATGCCCCAGCCTTCGCGCAGCGCGCAACCGGAGCGCACCCTGTACTGCTGCTGCACCTCTACCGGCAGCGGCGCGCCACCGGAGTTGCACATCTTCAGCGAGGTCAGGTCGTGTTCGGCGGTCTGCGGATGCGCCAGCAAACCGATAAACATGGTCGGCACGCCTGGGAAGGTGGTAATCCGGCTTTGGCTGATTTCACGCAGCACGGTGGGCACATCAAAGCGCGGATGCAGGTATAGCTCGGCAGCGGCGCGCAGACCGAAGATCATGTTGACCATCAACGCATAGATATGGAACGGCGGCAGCACTGCCAGCACCCGCTCCTGCCCGGGCACGATCGCCGAACGCAACACCTCGCGCAGCTGGGCACAGGAGGCCGTGATATTGCCGTGGGTCAGCATCGCCCCCTTGGGGACGCCGGTGGTGCCGCCGGTATATTGCAGCACAGCCAGCGTGTTGGCCGGATCGGCCAGCAGGTGCTCCCGATAATCGCCGGCATTGTCCAGCAGCTCGGCAAAACTGCAGCACTGATCGCCCCAGGCCACCATCGCCGGTTTGCCAAGCAGATGGCACTGCTCGTCGCTGACCTCACCACAGAACTCGACCAGACTGCCCACGACCAGCTGACGCAGCCGAGTGCGCGTCATCAGGCTCGCCATGCGCGGGTACAAGGCTTCCAGATCCAGCGTCAGCATGATGTCGGTCTGACTGTCCTCGATCTTGTGCTCGAGGGTGCGTTCAGCATCCAGCGGTGAATAGTTCACCACCGTCCCGCCGGCGCGCAGCACACCGAGAAAACCGATGAAGTAATGCGGGCAGTTGGGCAGATACAGCCCTACATGGACGCCGGGGCCAACCCCCAGTTTCTGCAGACCACGGGCCGCGCGGGAGACCAGCGCGTCGAGTTCGCTGTAGGTGAGCTTGTGGCCAAGGAAGTCGATTGCAGGATTATCGGGGAACTCAGTGACGGCCGCGTCCAGCAACGCCGGAATGGCCTCCGGGGTGTAGGCAAGCTCCCAATTCACGTCCGACGGATACGACTTCAACCAGCGCAGTTCGGTGTCCACAGCATGCTCTCCATTGTCTGCCCGGGCGGCTTTGGCGCGGGGCGCTTTTTGTTTTCCCAACCCTAGTCGCTGTGCCGTGCTCCGGTGAAGCTTGATCGACTGCGGATATGTCGGGCCATAGCCGCTGCCAACGCTGAGCGACAAGGCAAATCCTGCCGCAAATCAATAATCTGCCAGTCGAATCAACGCATCATTACAGTTTTATGTTACCGAGCCGATAACAGGTCCGAGTCGGCCCGATAACAGTATCGTCCCTATACCCCTCCCTGCCCATCCAGGAGCAAAACGTGTTCAAAAGCCGTCAATTGCGCGCAGAGCTGCAACAATCCCAAGAACTGAACCGGCAACTGCAGGAGCAACTCGGCACCCTGACGGTACAACTGGACGACCGACAACGGCAGTTCGATGCGCGTATCGGCATTGCCGAGAGCGAGCAGACCCTGTCCCAGAAGCTGCTCGGTTGCCGGGAAATGGGAGATCATCTGGTCCAGGATGTGCGCGAATCGGTGGCCGGCGCAGCAAGCCGTCTGATGGATGAGCAACAGACCCTGACCGCGCTGAGCGAGATATTCGCCCAGACCCAGCAGGCGGTGAGCAGCCTGCAGGCACGCTCCGACACGGTCGGCAACCATGCCGAGCGCAATGCCGAGTCCGCCAGCAGCCTTGACGAAACCGCCGGCCGCATTCGTGCCTTCATTGCCGTCATCCAGGACATCTCCAAACAGACCAGCCTACTGGCCCTGAATGCGGCCATTGAGGCGGCACGAGCCGGCGAAGTGGGTCGCGGTTTTGCCGTGGTAGCCGATGAGGTACGCAGTCTCGCCGAGAAGGCCCAGCACGCCAGCGAAAACATTGAGGTTCTGGTAACCCAGGTAATGGAAAAGAGCCAGACCCTGTCCGGCATGGCTGAGGAATCCATGCAGAGCAGCCTGGAAATCGCTGCCTCTGCCCAGCAGATTGATCAGGTAACCCATCAGGTCATCGACCATGCCGACCGGATGAAGCAGGTGATCAACAGCTCTGCCACGCGCAGCTTTCTGTCGACCGTAAAGCTCGATCATGTGGTCTGGAAGATGGATCTATACCAGCGCATCGCCGCCGGCAACCTGAGCCAATCACTCACCGATCACCACGAATGCCGCCTGGGGCAATGGTATTACCGTGGCCAGGGAGCTGACCTGTACAGCCACCTGCCGGCATATCGTCAGCTGGAAAACGTGCATCGCCAGGTACATGAATGCGGTCTGCAGGCGCGCGACGCCGCTCTCAAGGGTGACAATGACAGGCTGCACCGGCTGCTCCTGGACATGGAACAGGCCAGTGTCCAGGTCGCCCAGCAGCTCGACCGCCTCGAGCGGGAGATCGGCAGCAGTCACTGATCTGCGCAGTGTACGCAAGGACACTGCCGCGACACTCAGCGCTATTGCGACCATCACCGTCACACGCTATACAGAGAGACCCTTACGCCCGCAGGAAAGAACAAGAGAGAAGGAATGCGTAAACGTCTCACACCGCTGTTGATCGTTGTCGTCGGAATCATCATTTTCATCCTGCTGCGCGTCACCCGCGACCAACCCGAGCCCGTCGGCAACCAGGAGCGCGCCTGGCGGGTTGCCACCGAAACCATCAGCCCTGATGCCTTCCAGCCGCGCCTGACACTGTACGGCCAGCTTGAATCACCGCGCCGCTTTACCGTGGTGGCACCGCTGTCAGGCCGCATCGCCGAGCTGCCGGCCAACGATGGCGCCAGCGTTGCCAAGGGAGACCTGCTGGTCGCCCTGGATGAGGCCGACATTCAGCCACGCATTGCCCAGGCTCGCGCCGAGCTGGCTGATGCCAAGGCCCAGCTGGAGAGCGAAAAACTCGCCAACGACGCAGATCGCCAGGCGCTGCGCATGGAACGACGGCTCGAGGACAACGCACGCAAGGCGCTGGAGCGCATGGAGCAACTGGTCGAGCGCCAGATGGTGCCCGCCGTCGAGCTGGACAACGCCCAGGACGTGCTTGATCGCGCCGCGCTCACGGTCGCCAACCGCCAGCGCAGCCTGACCGCCTACCCTTCCCGGCTGGCCGCTCTGGAGGCGCGCGTGGAGCGCGCCGAAGCAGCCCTCGACAGCACCCGGCGCGACGCCGAGCGCAGCCGCTTCATCGCCCCTTTCGACGGCGTAATCGGCAGCGTTCAGGTTGCCGTGGGTGATCAAGTCAACGCCAACGCTGCCCTGCTCGACTTTTACCCGCTAGAGGGCATGGAATTGCGCGCACTGGTGCCCCAGGTACACAGCCAGGACTTTATCAACGCCCTCGGCGAAGGCCAGCAGCTCGAAGCCCGCAGCCTGGATGTGCAGCCACCGCTGCAGCTGACGCTGACCCGCATTGCCGGCCAGGCCGACGCCAGTGGTATCGAGGCGCTATTCCGCGTCAACAACCCGCGTGCCGACCTGCGCCTGGGCAACCTGATGGCCGTCAGCGTCGCCCGTCCAAGCCGCAATGACAGTGTCGCGTTGCCGTACAGCGCACTGTATGGCAACAACACCATCTACACGGTCAACGACAGTCGTCTGCAGGCGATTGCCGTTGAGCGTGTCGGCGAGACGCTGGATGAACAGGGCAACAGCCGAGTGCTGGTACGTTCGCAAGCGCTGCAAAGCGGCATGCAGATCGTCACCACCCACCTGCCCAATGCCATGTCAGGGCTGCGGGTCGATACCGGTGACCCCGCGGCGGAGTCGGAGGAATGAGCAGCACCGGGCCGCTGGGCTTTTTTGTTCGTCACAAGGTTGCTGCCAACCTGCTGATGCTGATCATGCTGATGGGCGGTGTGATCGGCCTGTCACGCATGAACATCCAGTTCTTTCCGACCTTCGCACTCGACTTCGTCACCGTACAAGTGATCTGGAACGGGGCCGCTGCCGAGGACGTCGAGCAGGCCATCACCATCCCGCTGGAGCAGCGACTGCGCAGCCTGCAGAACCTCAAGACCATGACGTCGACCTCCGCCCAGGGCGTATCCAGCATCACCCTGGAATTCCGCGAGGGCACTGATCCGATTGTCGCCCTGGACGACGCGCGACAACAGGTCGACGAGTTCCGCAACCTGCCCGCCGCCGCCGAGAAACCCGAGGTCGTCCGGGTTGCCCGCTACGACCCGATTGCCAACCTGCTGCTGTACGGGCCGTTCGAACCGCACGAACTGCGCAGCATCGCCAACCGCATGGAAGATGACCTGCTCAACCACGGTGTGGACCGCATCGTCATCAACGGCGTGCCCGAGCAGCAGATCAGCATCGAAGTACCCAATGCCGAGCTTCGCCGTCTGGGCATGTCGCTAGACCAGTTGGCCACTCGCATCAACGCCGAATCGCGCGATCTGCCCGCCGGCCAGGCCGGTGAGCAGGACTCAGCCCGTGAGCTGCGCGCCATCGAGCAACGTCGCGACCCGCAGGCCTTCGGCAGCATTGCCCTGCAACCTGAAGGCGATAGCCACCTGCGCCTCGGCGATATTGCCGATATCCGCCAGGAGCCACGCCGCAATCAGGTGCTGCTGCGTTACGACGGCTATCCTGCGGTGGAGCTGCAGCTCGAGCGCAGCGAAGACGGCGACTCCCTGGAGTCGGCCAAGATCCTCAACGACTGGCTGCAAGACATCCGCCCCACCCTGCCGCCGCAATTGCAGATTCATGCCTATGACCAGGCCTGGCAGCTGATTGACGACCGTATCCGCCTGCTGGTGAACAACGGTTTGAGCGGTCTGGTGCTGGTGCTGATTCTGCTGTATCTGTTTCTGCCTGCACGGGTGGCGCTGTGGGTCGCGGTGGGTATTCCGACCGCCTTCCTCGCCGCCATGGCAGTGTTCTGGGTCATTGGCGGATCGATTAATATGATTTCGCTGTTCGCCCTGATCATGGCGCTGGGGGTGATCGTCGACGACGCCATTGTGGTCGGCGAGGACGCCGACGCCCACCACCGCAATGGCGAGGCGTCCGAGCGCGCCTCGGAGGGGGCGGCCAAACGTATGCTCTGGCCGGTCGTGGCCTCCTCACTGACCACCATCGCCGCCTTTATGCCGCTGCTGATGGTCGGCGGCATCTTCGGCAATATTCTGGGCGACATCCCCACGGTGATGATCTGCGTGCTGATTGCCTCGCTGCTGGAGTGCTTCGTCGTGCTGCCGCATCACCTGCGTGAAGCCTTCCGACCCGGCAAGCCCCGCACCGGACGCCTGGCGGCCGTCGGCAACCGCCTCGATAGCATCCGCGCGCGCTTCGACCGCAGTTTCAATCGCTTTCGTGATGGCCAGTTTCGCCGCCTGTCCCAGGCGGCGCTGGCCAATCGCGGCACCACGCTGGCCTGCGCCCTGGTCAGTGTGGTGATCACCGTCGGCCTGCTCAGCAGCGGGCGCATCGGCTTCAGCTTCTTCCCCACGCCCGAGCCGCAGGTGCTGTATGCCAACGTCAGCTTCGTCGCCGGCACCCCCCGCGCCAGCATGGTCAGTTTCATGCGGGAGCTGGAACAGAGCCTGAGCGACACCGAGCAGGCGCTGGGGGGCGAGCTGATCCTCACCGCCTTGACCCGCGAAGGCGAAGTGCTGGGAGACAACGGGGTCGCCCGTCAGGGCGACAACCTGGGTTCGATGATGGTGGAGCTGGTCTCGCCGGACCACCGCGACGTGCGCAACAAAGCGTTTATCCGCGAGTGGCAACGGCGCATCCAGCCACCGCCGGGCATAGAGCGCATCAACATCACCGAGCAGCAGAGCGGCCCGCCCGGCAAGGACGTCGATATTCGCCTGACCGGGTCCGAACCGCAGCAGCTCAAGGAAGCCGCAGACGCGCTGTCGGTCATTCTCGCCGGCATCGAAGGGGTGGTCAGCACCGATGACGACATGACCTGGGGGCGCGAGCAGCTGGTCTACAGCCTGACGCCCTATGGCCAGGCGCTGGGGCTCAGCATCGAGAGCGTCGGCAACCAGTTGCGTGCGGCCTACGATGGCCGCCTGGCGCAGATCTACCAGGACAAGCGCGATGAAATCGAAGTACGGGTACAGCTGCCCCGTGCCGAGCGTGAAAGCCTCGCCAGCCTGGGTAATCTGAACATTCGCCTGGATGACGGCCGCTTCGTGCCGCTGCGTCAGGTGGTGACCTTCACCAGTAATCAGGGCTTCTCGGCGCTGCGTCATGCCGATGCCCAGTTGGCTACCGACGTCACCGCCGACATCGACAGCGGCCAGACCACCGCAGGCGTCGTGCTCAAAGCCGCCGCACAAGAGCTGCCCGCGCTGGCCAGCCGCTACAACGTGCGCTACAGCTTCGAAGGACGCTCGGTCGACCAGCAGGAAACCCTCGCCGACATGCGCGACGGGCTGATCATCGGGCTGCTGCTGATGTACGCGGTACTCGTCTGGGTGTTCTCGTCCTGGAGTACGCCACTGATTGTCATGTCGGTGATTCCGCTGGCGCTGGTCGGCGCCCTGCTCGGTCACTGGGTGATGGGGCTGAACCTGACCATTCTGTCGCTGTTCGGGCTGTTTGGTCTGTCCGGTATCGTGGTCAACAACTCGATCATCCTGGTGAGCTTCTATCAGGAGCAACGCCAGCGTGGACTGGCCGTCAACGACGCCCTGAACGAAGCGGTGGTGCAGCGTCTGCGGGCGGTCATGCTGACCTCCCTGACCACCATCGGCGGCCTGCTGCCGCTGCTGTTCGAAACGTCCCTGCAGGCGCAGTTCCTGATCCCGATGGCCACCTCGATTGCCTTCGGTCTCGGCTTCTCGACCCTGCTGGTGTTGCTGGTGGTGCCGGCGCTGCTGTCGATGCTGGAGGGGTGGAAGGAGCGTAGAGCGGGCGGGACGGCCTGACGGCCGTCAGCTGCAAGCCTCAAGCGGCAAGCTGCAAGCAACCCGGCCCTGGTGCCGGGTTTTGTTTTGGAGCTGGAGGCTGGAGGCTGGAGGCTGGAGGCTGGAGGCTGGAGGCTGGAGGCTGGAGGCTGGAGGCTGGAGGCTGGAGGCTGGAGGCTGGAGGCTGGAGGCTGGAGGCTGGAGGCTGGAGGCTGGAGGCTGGAGGCTGGAGGCTGGAGGCTGGAGGCTGGAGGCTGGAGGCTGGAGGCTGGAGGCTGGAGGCTGGAGGCTGGAGGCTGGAGGCTGGAGGCTGGAGGCTGGAGGCTGGAGGCTGGAGGCTGGAGGCTGGAGGCTGGAGGCTGGAGGCTGGAGGCTGGAGGCTGGAGGCTGGAGGCTGGAGGCTGGAGGCTGGAGGCTGGAGGCTGGAGGCTGGAGGCTGGAGGCTGGAGGCTGGAGGCTGGAGGCTGGAGGCTGGAGGCTGGAGGCTGGAGGCTGGAGGCTGGAGGCTGGAGGCTGGAGGCTGGAGGCTGGAGGCTGGAGGCTGGAGGCTGGAGGCTGGAGGCTGGAGGCTGGAGGCTGGAGGCTGGAGGCTGGAGGCTGGAGGCTGGAGGCTGGAGGCTGGAGGCTGGAGGCTGGAGGCTGGAGGCTGGAGGCTGGAGGCTGGAGGCTGGAGGCTGGAGGCTGGAGGCTGGAGGCTGGAGGCTGGAGGCTGGAGGCTGGAGGCTGGAGGCTGGAGGCTGGAGGCTGGAGGCTGGAGGCTGGAGGCTGGAGGCTGGAGGCTGGAGGCTGGAGGCTGGAGGCTGGAGGCTGGAGGCTGGAGCAGTGTGCGGGATGCCAGTCTTGCAGAGTCAAGCATCTACGCCAGCTAGATGTTAAAAAAACCGCACGACTCACGCCGCACGGTTTTCTCTTCCAGCTTCAGGCTTCAAACTTGTAGCTTGTAGCTTGTAGCTTGTAGCTTGCTGCTTGCTGCTTGCCGCTTATTTCCGAGCCGTTTCCAGCGTCTTGGTGATCGCGGCGACGGCCGAGCCGATGTTGCTCAGTTCTGCCGGCAGGATCATGGTGTTGTTGGTCTGTGCGAGTTTGCCGAACTCTTTCACGTACTGCTCGGCCACCCGCAGCGATACCGCTTCCTGGCCACCCTGGGTGTTGATGGCCTCGGCAACGCGGCGCAGACCTTCTGCGGTTGCGGTGGCGATCAGTTCGATCTCGCGCGCCTTACCTTCGGCTTCGTTGATCTGGCGCTGCTTGTCGGCTTCCGACAGGTTGATGGTTTCCTGCTTCTGGCCTTCGGAGACATTGATCTTGGCTTCACGCTCGCCTTCGGACTGGGCGACGACCGCGCGGCGCTCCCGCTCGGCGCGCATCTGCTTCTCCAGCGCATCGAGGATGGTAGCCGGCAGCTCGATATCGGCGATTTCATAGCGCAGCACCTTCACACCCCAGGGCTTGGCCGCCTCGTCCAGCGCTTCAACCACCTGCACGTTGATGGTTTCACGTTCTTCGAAGGTCTTGTCCAGATCGATCTTGCCGACCACCGAACGCAGGGTGGTCTGTGCCAGCTGCATGGAGGCATAGCGGTAGTCGTTGATGCCATAGCTGGCCAGCTTGGGATCGACCACCTGCAGGTAGAGCACGCCATCGACCACCACCTGAATGTTGTCGCGAGTGACACAGGCCTGGCTGGGTACGTCGATCGCCTCTTCTTTCAGGGTGTGCTTGTAGGCAACGCGATCAACAAAGGGGATAAGAATGTGAAAACCCGCGTCCAGGGTTTTTGCGTACTTACCCAGTCGCTCAACGATAAAAGCCGAACGCTGCGGCACGATACGTGCGGTCTTGGCCAGAGCAACGATGACCAGCGCCAGAAAACCAAGGGACAGAATGGTAGCAATTTCCATGTAAAGAGTTCCGTAGAGTAGATGGGAAGGATTCAGTTGGCGGCGGGCCGTGTTGCACTCACCTGCAGGACAATACCGGAGTGGCTCACCACCCAGGCGGTGTCACCCTGCATGAGCGGCTCGCTCGACTCGGCGTCCCACTTTGCGCCGTTGAGCTGCACATCGCCGACACCGTCGACAAAGTCGGTCAGCACGCTGACGCGCATGCCCAGCAATCCGGCATCGTCAGGGTCGCGCAGGGCCAGATCGGACTCGCCCCCGCGCAGCCAGCGCTGAAAGCGACGGCGTAGCAACCAGAGCGTGCCCACGCTGAACAACGAGAACAGCAGCACCTGCCAGGCCAGTCCTTCAACCAGCCCAACCAGCGTCAAGGCACCGACCAGCAAAGCACCCAGACCAAAAAACACCGCAATCAGACCAGGGAAGAAAAACTCCGACAGCAGCAACGCCAGCCCCAGCAATAGCCAGAACGCATAACTTTCGAGATATCCAGTCAACATCAACTGTCCCTGTCGGGCCTCCGTAGGTTGGATGTTAGGGTCAGAGCCAGCAGCCTACCAGAAGGGCCTGGTCTGCGCCTGCGGCAAATCGCTGGTCTGTACGTAAGTCGATCCCGCGCTGGCACAGGATGCTCAGTTTGTTACCCTGCAGACAGGATCAAAAAGGAGTTTGCCATGTCCCTTGCCGCCTGCACCCGCCTAATCGTCTGCCTGCTGCTGTGCGCCACCCCGCTCGTCCATGCCCAAACCAGCACCTCTGACAGCACGCCGCTGCGCGTCGGCATCACCGAGGTGCCCCCCTTCGTCATCGCCGACGGCAATGGCGACTGGGAAGGCATCAGCATCGATCTGTGGCGCGCCATCGCCGAGCGTCAGGGCTGGACCTTCGAGTGGCAGGTGATGCCGTTCTCCGAGTTGCTGAATGCCGTCGAGCAAGGCGAGGTCGATGTCGTCGTCGGCGCGCTGACCATGACCGCCGAGCGCGAAGCGGCCTTCGACTTCAGCCACCCCTTCTACCAGACCGGACTATCCATCGGTGTGCCCCACTCCCCCAGGCAAGGGTTGCTGCAGAGCCTCAAGGCGTTGTTCAGTTGGGGGTTTCTCAGCGTGATTGGCGCCCTTGCGTTGCTGCTGCTGGGGGCTGGCTTTCTGCTCTGGCTGCTGGAGCGACGCCGTAATACAGAGCAGTTTGGCGGCAGCAACGCCGAGGGTATCGGCGCCGGTTTCTGGTGGGCCGCCGTGACCATGACCACCGTCGGCTATGGCGACAAGGCCCCCATCACCCTCGCCGGCCGCCTGCTAGCACTGGTGTGGATGTTTGCCGGGCTGATCATGGTTGCCAGTTTTACCGCCGCCATCACCAGTTCGCTGACCGTCAGCAACCTGCAATATCAGATCAGCGGCCCGCAGGATCTGCCCGGCAATACCGTGGCCACCATCGACGGCACCGCCAGCGCCCAGTATCTGCAGGAGCAGCGCATCCTCAGCAACACCTACCCCGATCTGCACAGCGCCATGCAGGCGGTCAGCGCCGGTGACAGCGATGCCGTGGTCTATGACCGCCCGCTGCTGCAGTACCGCAACCAGCAGTTGGGCAAAGACCGACTGGACCTGCTACCCGGCGTTTTCGATCAGCAGCTGTATGCCCTGGCACTGCCAACCGGCAGCCCGCTGCGCGACGAGGTCAACGAAGCCATCCTGCGCCTGACCGAGTCGCCTGAATGGCGTCTGATCCAGCGTGCCTACCTGGGCGAGGCGCCGTAAACCGGGCTTCTTTGCCGGAGCGCCATAGTCTGAATTTCCGTTCATCGGATAATCCGCTTGAATAGTGGCGTTGCAGAGCCAATGACTCGCCGGTCATTTCTCCGCCGTCACGCTGGCGGCGCTGTTCTGTCGATCAGTCACTACTTTCCGGCGCAGGCGCTGACTATGCTCAGCGGCCAGGCACTAACAAAAGTGCCTCAAGACGATACAAAAACAAGCACAACAAACAGGAGTTTCGTCATGTCGCGTAAAACCCGACTCAGTGTCGCCTGCGGCCTGATCGCCGCGCTGGGCGTGAGCACCCAGGCCAATGCGTTCTGGTTCAGCTCATCGTCGCAGTACACCAAGACCAAGTATCCCATCGTCCTGAGCCACGGCATGCTCGGCTTCGACAGCATCCTCGGCGTCGACTACTGGTACGGCATCCCCAGCGCCCTGCGCAAGGATGGCGCTACCGTCTACATCACCGAAGTCAGCCAGCTCGACACCTCCGAAGCGCGCGGTGAACAACTGCTCGAACAGGTGGAAGAGATCGTCGCCATCAGCGGCAAGGGCAAGGTCAACCTGATCGGCCACAGCCACGGCGGCCCAACCGTGCGCTACGTTGCTGCGCTGCGCCCCGATCTGGTTGCTTCGGTCACCAGCGTCGGCGCGCCGCACAAGGGCTCGGCCACCGCCGACTTCCTCCGACAGATCCCCGAGGGCTCATCGGGTGAAGCCCTGCTGGCGGGGATCGTCAACGGCTTGGGCGCGCTGATCAACTTCCTCTCCGGCAGCAGCTCAAACACCCCGCAGAACTCACTGGGCTCGCTGGAATCACTTAACAGCGAAGGCGCAGCGCGCTTCAATGCCAAGTTCCCGCAGGGTATTCCGACCAGCGCCTGTGGCGAAGGGGCTTACCAGGTCAACGGTGTGCGCTACTACTCCTGGAGCGGCACCAGCCCGCTGACCAATGTTCTGGACGTCTCAGACCTGCTGATGGGCGCCTCCTCGCTGACCTTCGGCGGCGAAGCCAACGACGGTCTGGTCGGACGTTGCAGCTCGCACCTGGGTATGGTGATCCGCGACAACTACCGCATGAACCACCTGGACGAGGTCAACCAGACCCTGGGCCTGACCAGCCTGTTCGAAACCGACCCGGTCACCGTGTATCGGCAGCAGGCCAACCGCCTGAAGAACGCCGGTCTGTGACCCGACAGGGCCGCCACGCTGGCGGCCCTGCTGTTTTCCTTTTCATCTCGCGTGAGTATTCGATGAAAGCCCTTGTCTACCTTCCTCTGCTGGCCGCCGCCCTGTTGCTAGGCTGGCAGTTGACCCGCCCCGACGCCCCTGATGCCCCTACGGTTGCTGGCACCGCGCCCAGCAACGAGCAGGCAGCACCGGCCAGCCTGCTGCACAGCCCGCAGCCGACCTCCAGCACCGTGCCCCAGGCCGCCTCACTGCGCGGCACCGAGGTGGATGGCCGGCTGCAGACCGACGCCGACGGCAATCTCTTGATCAGCGATCAGTTGCGGCACCTGTTCGACTACTACCTGAGCACTGCTGGCGAACAGCAACATAAGCAGATCGTCGCCCAGGTACAGGCACTGATCCGTGACAGCCTGGATGATCCAGCGCGCAGCCAGGCACTGGACCTGTTCCAGCGCTACCTCGACTATCAGCGGGCGCTGGTCGCGCTTGAGCAGGACTTTCCTGCCGCGGCCGACATCGACAGCTTGTGGGCTCGTCAGGACGCGGTTGAACGCCTGCGCGCCGACCTCTTCAACCCGGCCGAACACCAGGCCTTCTTTGCCGCCGAGGAGAGCTACAACCGCTTCACCCTGGAGCGCCTGAGCATCCTGCACAACCCGGCGTTAAGCGAAGCGGAAAAGGCGCAGGACATCGAGGCCTTGCGCGAAAGCCTGCCCGAAGCCATGCAGGCGCTGCTGGTACCGCAAATTCATCAGGACCTGCGCCAGCAGACCCAGGCGCTGCGTGAAGCCGGTGCCGACCCGGCGGCGGTGCGTGAGCTGCGCATGGACATGGTCGGCCCCGAGGCCACCGCCCGGCTGGAAGCGCTGGATGTGCAGCGCGCGCAATGGCAGCAGCGGCTGGACGACTATCGCCGAGAACGTGATGCCATCCTCAGCCAGTCCGGTCTGGCCGACAGCGACCGCGAGCGCGCCGTACAGGCATTGCTCGACGCGCGCTTCGACCGCACCGAGCAACTGCGAGTCAGTGCCCTGAGCGACTGACCAGCACCGCGCTGGGGTACCATACTGGAGTGCCCCTGCCAGCGGACCTGCTCATGCGTCGACCACTACTGCTCATGCTGACCTGCCTGCCCGGTGTCGGCCTGTGCCACGCCCAACACTACAGCCCGGCCGATATCCTCCAGTGGCCAGAGCGCAGCTTTGCCGCAGCGACCCGCTACCAGCTCGACCCTTTGGACGGCAGCCCCCTGCTCCGCGCCGACTGCAGCGACCGCCAGGCCAGCGCGCGCTACCTCGAACAGCAGATTGACCTGCGCCAGACGCCGGTGCTGCGCTGGAGCTGGGCCATCAGCCAACCCTTCAGCGGCCTCAACGAACGCAGCCGCGAGGGCGATGACTACCCGGTGCGTCTGTATGTCGTGAAAGACGGCGGGCTGTTGCCCTGGCGCACCCTGGCGGTGAATTACGTCTGGTCATCCAGTCAGCCGGTGGGTAGCCACTGGCCCAACGCCTATACCGCCAACGCGCAGATGCTGGCGGTCAGTAGCGGGGTGCCGCAGGGCAAAGTGGTGCTGGAACGTAATGTCAGAGAGGATTTCCAGCGCCTGCACGGGCAGACGCTGGATCAGATAGATGGGCTGGCCATCATGACCGACTGCGACAACAGTGGTCAGTCGGTCAGCGGCTGGTACGGCAGTATCGAATGGTTGCCGGCTACTTCTTCGTCCACTGGCCGTTGACCTGGACGTACTGGCCGGCGGGCGTGCGATCAATGGCCTTCTGGCCGGCAATCAGCTCGACGTCATTCAGCGCCACGCCGTTATCGCGCGCCACCTTTTGATATTCGGCCTTGCGCGCAGCGTTGATCTGCCGGGCGATCTCAGCGGCGTTGCCACCGTTGCTCACCACCCCCAGATAACCGTTGGGCTGCTCGCCCAGCTGGCCAGCAGATTTGGCCGCAGGCAATGCGGACATGGCTTCATTAAGGCTCATGGCCAGCGCCGCGCCGCTACCCAGCAGCAGGACCAGCAGGCCACAGATCAGATAAGTCGTTTTACGCATCATGGGTATCCTTTCGCAACGGGCTTAGAACAGGCCACTGGATTCGTCGAAAATGTCATCCAGCTCGCGATCGACCTTGACGTAGATCTCGTGCTCGATCTTGACGTTCAGGTTGATATTGATCGGCTCGCTGGGCGCCGCCAGTTGCACCGTCGGTCCGGCGCAGGCCGACAGCAGGCCGGCCAGAAACACGATTGTCAGCCCTCGCCTGTACATGGGCGCTCCTTGTCAGGGTTGCTGAGCACGCTGCTTGATCAGGTGCTGCTGAACCCGCTGTTGAATGATCTCGCTGACCTTGCCGCTCAATTGCAGGCTGGCCAGCAAGGCCGGAATGTTCTCTTCCAGGGTGACATTCAGATTGACCTGCCGCCCCTGCTGAAAGTCGGGATTGCTGCCCTGCAGGCGCAATCCAAGGATCATATTGCCATTCTCGCCATAGTCTACCTGGGAGCTGAGGACAGTATAGTGAAAGTCCTCCAGCACTCCGGCCAGCTCGCGCATGCTCGGGTTGGCTGCGGCCAGGCGCTGCAATTTGTCCGAGCGGTAGCGCAGCACGCCACCCGGTTCACGCGCGGCAACTGCGCCCTCGTCGATCAGCAGCTGCCCGT
Source organism: Pseudomonas abyssi (assembly GCF_002307495.1). Lineage (GTDB taxonomy): Bacteria > Pseudomonadota > Gammaproteobacteria > Pseudomonadales > Pseudomonadaceae > Halopseudomonas > Halopseudomonas abyssi. The sequence goes on from NZ_NTMR01000010.1 coordinate 250,897, forward strand.
CGCGCAGCAGCACGGGCAACCGCCCATCCAGGGTGCCGCCGCCGCTGAGCCCCTCTGTCGGATAGACTTCGAACAGCCGACCCAGTTCCAGCCCCTGCAGTTGCAGTTCAGCGCGCTGCTCGGGCTCAGCCAGGTCCACGGTTGTCGGCCGCACCCGCACCTCACCGCCCAGCAGCCCGGTGCGCAACTCGTTGACCTCAAGGCGACCATTGGCCGGCTGTGCCAGCGCGGCGTGGTAGGTCAACTGCCCGCGCAAGGGCCCCAGCTCAATGCCCGGGTTGGCCTGGGCCAGTTGCAATGACGGCACACTCAGTGTCAGTTGCTCGCCCTCCAGCTGCAGCTTCAGCGGACTGTCCAGCCCGCTGAAAGCCGTGCGGTCATAAATCCCCTTGATACCGCTCAAGGTCAGATCGCTGCGCACCCGCAGCTGGCGCCCGCCACTGGCCTGCAGACTGCCGCTGACCTGCCCGCTGGCAAACCCCAGCAGTTCCGGCCAGCCGGCCAGGGTGTCTGCCAGCGGGTTGCCGGCGCGCATGAACAGCGGCGCCAGCTCACCGCTCAGGCGCCAGTCGCCACCCGCCGGCCAGCTGGCGTCGTGGGCCAACGCCAGCCCGGCAGCGTTGTTCACCTTGCCGCGCCAGTTCAGTTGCGTCTGCTGCCAGCGCCAGTCGCCACTCAATTCCCAGCGCTGCGCCTTCAGCTGCGGATGCTCAAGGGCCGCCAGGCTGCCGTCCAGGCGACCCGAGGCAGTGAGCGCTGCGTCGCCCGTCAGCGGCAAGGTCAGCTGCAACGCCGGTTGCACCAGGCTGGCATCACGCAGCCCAAGCCCGGCATCCGCCAGTTGCAACTGCTGCCAGCGCAACATCCCGGGCTCCACCAGCGCCGCTTGCAGGGCTGCGGCGTCAGCCTGCAGACGCACAAGCCAGCGACCACTGACGCCCCGGGCGCGCAGCGCGGGCAGATCCAGCAGGGGCGCCTGCAGACTCAGCTGCAGGGCGTCGCTGGCGAGCTGCCACTGACGATTCAGCGGCGCGGACACCAGGCCAGCCAGCGTCACGGAGGCGTCTTTTGGCAACGCGGCCTCGACCAGCAGATCAGCCTGCAGCAAGGCGTCCGGCTGCAGGCGTTGCCCTGCCAGCGGGCTCAGTTGCAGCTCCAGTTGCTGTGGCCGCAGCGCCGCCGGCACATCGTGCAAAGCGGGTAACGCCAGCGCCTGCAAGCGTGCCTGCAGGCTGCTCTGGGTCAGCTGCCAGTCGCCCGCTGCGCCCTGCAGTTGCACGCTCAGCTCGCCACTCACCTCACCCACCTGATCGACTGCCCAAGGCTCCGGCAGCGCTAGCCGTCCCTGCAGCTGCACATCGCCCGCCAGCCAGTCATGCAGCGACTCCGGCACGCGCGCCGCGTCCAGCTGCCAATCCAGCTGCAGCTGGGCGGCAGCCGGTATCTGTTCGATCGGCAGCGCACCCAGCGCCATCCAGCGCCCCAGGTAGCCAAACAGCCAGGGAGTCTGCGGCCAGTCCGGCATGTGCAGGCTGCCTTGCCAGTGCTGCCCGCCGCGCCACTGACTGCTCAACCGGGCGGCGGTCGCCTGATCGATCTGCAGGTCAGCTTGCAGCTCCACCCGCTCGGCATCCAGATGCAGCTGCGGCTGAACATCAAGCTGCTGGCCGTCCAGGTCGAGTCGCAATGCGCTCGACAGCGCCAGCCCATCGGCCTGCTCCGTGCGCTGCAGCTGCCAGGCACCCGCCAGCTGACAGCGCTGATCTCGGCAGGGAAGGCTGGCGTTGATCTGCCCGACGCGCGCGCTATCCGGCGCCCAGTTGGCCAGCTGACGCCAGAATTGTTCGTCACCGAGCAGCAGCAGGGGGTCCAGTCCACCGCTCTGGCTAGTGCCTTGCGCGGCCGGCAGGTGCAACTGCAGGCTGTTGGCCTGCAGCATCCGCAGTCGCGGGCCGCCGCGCCAGCCTGGCTGCAGACGCGCCTGCTGCACCGTCAAACGCAGCCCGTCCTGCATCTGCAAATGCAATTCATCGACCTGCAGCGCAGCATCACGCCAACGCAGCCCCTGCCAATCCAGTTGCTGAACACTCGCTGCGTGCAACTGCTGCAGCCCCCACAGCCGCACCAGCAACACCCCCAGCGTCAGCAGCAGAAAAATCAGCAACAGTATCGAACCACGCCGGCGCATGCGCCCCCCAAAGGTGTCAAACCGCTCACAGGTTAGCACTCCGCCGGCGCCAGGCGGTTGACCCGACTCCGGCATGGCGGCTTAAATACCGCGGGCGGCCATGGCCGCTACAGGGATTGACTGTCACAACCAGGGAGCGGTTCACCGTACCCCCGCGCGTTACCAATCCCCTTTTAGCTCCACATTCCCAAAGAAAGGAAACCGCATGGAATGGTATACCGCTGTATTGAAGAAGTATGTCGAGTTTCAGGGCCGTGCCCGTCGCAAGGAATACTGGATGTTTATTCTGTTCAACATCCTGGCCTCCATCATCTGCGGCGTGATTGATGGCATCCTCGGCATCATGCTGCTGGTGCCGCTGTATTCTCTGGCCGTTTTGCTGCCGTCGATTGCCGTGTGCATCCGTCGCCTGCACGACACCAACCGCAGTGGCTGGTGGATTCTGATCAGCCTGGTGCCCTTTGTCGGTAGCATCATCCTGCTGATCTTCCTGTGCATCGAAGGGGACGCCGGCGACAACCGCTTTGGCCCTAACCCTAAACTGGCTGACGCCCAACCTGCCTGAATCTCTGCACCGGCCCGGAGCGCCCTGCGCCGGGCCGGTGCGTTGCGGTTTGCATTGGCGGCCCCGCTTGGGGCACGCTGCATCTAACTCCGCAACAGACCTGCCTTCATGTCCCTATCCTGTTTCCGCCAGCTGCTGACGTCCCTGCTCCTGGTCAGCCTGTTCGGCTGTCAGCAGATGCCCGAAGAGCTATCCACCGCCACCCCGCTGCGCCCTGCCATCGATGTCGAACTGCTATTCGACCAGACCTGGCGCGACAGCCAGGGCCAAGAGCACATTCAGCAACAGATCATGGACCGCGTCCTCGAACTGATCGACAGTGCCAATGAGCTGGTTGTGGTGGACATGTTCCTGTTCAACGACTTCGCTGGTGAGGACAGCTACCGCCCGCTGTCAGACCAACTGACAGCGGCACTGATCGCCGCCCGGCAGCGCCAGCCGCAGATGCCCGTAGTGCTGATCACCGATCCGTTCAACACTCTTTATGGGGGCGTCGAATCGCGCCATTTGCGGGCCCTGCGCGGCGCCGGGGTAGCCGTGGTGATGACCGATCTGAGTCAGTTGCCTGCGTCCAACCCGACCTGGACCGGCATCTGGAGTCTGTGTTGCCGCTACCTGGGCAACAACACCGAGGGCGGCTGGCTGCCCAACCCGGTCGGCGACGGCAAGGTCACGCTGCGCAGCTATCTGCACCTGCTGAACTTCCGCGCCAATCACCGCAAGACGCTGATCGTTGGCCGTGACGGTGAATGGACCGGGTTGGTGACCTCAATGAATCCGCATGACGCCAGCAGCCGCCACGACAACAGCGCGGTGCAGTTCAGCGGCGCAGCGGCGCTCGACCTGCTGCAGACAGAACGCGCGATCGCGCTGCTCTCCGGCTACCCCCTGGCCGCCGACTGGCCTGCCGCACCAGCGGTGTCCAGCAGCGCGCCGCCACAGCTGCAGGTGTTAACCGAGGGCGCCATCGAACAGGGGCTGCTGCAACTGATCGGCTCCGCGCAAGCCGGCGACAGGCTGGATCTGGAGATGTTCTACCTGTCTTCGCGGCCCGTCATCGAAGCGCTGATTGCCGCCCACCAGCGCGGCGCGACGCTGCGCGTGATACTGGACCCCAACCGCGACGCCTTTGGCCGGGAGAAGAACGGCATTCCCAACCGTCAGGCGGCCTGGGATCTGCACCAGGCAGGCATTCCGGTGCGCTGGTGCGCGACCGAAGGTGAACAATGCCATCGCAAGTGGATTCGTCTGGAGCGCCGAGACGGCAGCGCCGAGCTGATCGCCGGCTCGGCCAACTTCACCCGCCGCAACCTGCACGACCTGAACCTGGAAACCAGCGTACGCCTGATCAGCCTGCGCGACGATCCGCAGATCCGCAGCCAGCGAGAAGACTTCGAGCGTGAATGGCAGAACGCCAACGGTGCCATCTACAGCCTGCCCTACGCAGACTTTGCAGATCACAGCCGTTGGCGCTATCTGGTCTACCGGTTCATGGAGGCCAGCGGGCTCTCGACCTTCTGAGCGCCCGCCGCCGCGCGTGCCTAGCGCTGCTCAGCGAAGCACTGGGCGATAATGTCCATGCCCGCGTTAAGCTCAACGTCAGTGGCGGTCAACGGCACCAGGATACGAATCACGTTGCCGTACTGGCCGCAGGACAGCAGGATCAGGCCCTTGTCCCGCGCCGCGCCGACAATACGTGCGGTCAGCTCCGCATCCGGTTTGCCGTCGGCGGTGAACAGCTCACAGGCCACCATTGCGCCCAGACCGCGAACATCACCGATGCGCTTGTCGTCCGTCGCCAGCTGCTGCAGGCGGCCCGTGAGAATCTCACCTACGGTACGGCTGCGCGCCAGCAGGTTCTCCTCCTCGAATACCTCGATCACCGCCAGCGCGGCGGCACAGGCCAGCGGGCTACCGGCATAGGTACCGCCCAGGCCGCCCGGCGCAATGCTATCGACCGCCTCGGCACGACCACAAACGCCCGCGACCGGAAAACCGCCGGCAATCGACTTGGCAAAGGTGGTCAGGTCTGCCGCCACCCCCATCTGCTCCATGGCGAAGAAAGTGCCGGTACGACCGGCTCCGGTCTGCACTTCATCGGCCACCAGCAAAATCCCGTGCTGATCGCATAGCGCGCGCAGGCGCTGCATGAAGGCCGGGCTGGCGACATAAAAACCGCCCTCGCCCTGCACCGGTTCGATGACGATGGCCGCAATGTCCTGCGGCTGTGCATCGTTCTTGAAGATACGTTCGATGCTGGCGATGGCATCGTCATCGCTGACGCCATGCAACGGGCAGGGATACTGCGCGCGGTAGACGCCACCGGGCATCAAGCCCATGCCGGCAGAGTACGGCGCCACCTTGCCGGTCATCGACAGGGTCATCATGGTGCGGCCGTGATAGGCACCGGTGAAGGCGATCACCCCGGCACGGCCGGTCGCCGCGCGGGCAATCTTGACCGCATTTTCCAGCGCTTCGGAGCCTGTGGTCACCAACAGCGTCTTCTTGGCAAAGTCACCGGGCACCATCTCGTTCAGCCGCTCGCACAGGGCAATGTAGGGCTCATACGCCAGCACCTGAAAACAGGTGTGGGTGAACTGCTCCAGCTGACGGCGCACCGCGTCCATCACCTTGGGGTGACGGTGGCCGGTGTTGAGTACCGCGATCCCGCCGGCAAAGTCGATGTACTGTCGCCCTTCCACGTCCCAGACGGTCGCGTTCTCGGCGCGCTGCACGGCAATCGGATGAATCTGGCTTACACCACGGGCGACAGCATTGTGCCGCCGCTGCATCAGGGACTCGTTGGTCTTGCTCATAACCGCCTCGCGGAAATAGGAGGGGAGCCGACTGCTCCCCATCGGGTTGCTACGACTCAGATACCGCCCAGACAGAGGTACTTGATCTCGACGTACTCTTCGATACCGTATTTGGAGCCTTCGCGGCCCAGGCCCGAGGACTTCATGCCGCCAAAGGGCGCCACCTCATTGGAAATCAGGCCGGTATTGATACCGACCATGCCGTACTCCAGTGCTTCAGCGACGCGGAACACGCGGCTCAGATCGCGAGCGTAGAAATAGGCCGCCAGACCGAATTCGGTATCGTTGGCCTGATGCACCACATCGGCCTCATCGCTGAAGCGGAACAGCGGCGCCAACGGGCCGAAGGTTTCTTCGCGGGCAACCGCCATGCTGCTGTCGACGCCGGTGAGAATGGTCGGCTCGAAGAAGAAGCCGCCCAGTTCGTGCGGCTTGCCGCCAGCCACAACCTTGGCGCCCTTGTTGATCGCGTCCTTGAGGTGGCGCTGCACCTTCTCGACCGCGCGGGCGTCAATCAGCGGCCCGGTGGTTACCCCGGCCTCGGTGCCGTCACCCACCTTGAGCTTGGCAACCGCGGCGGCCAGCTTGGCAGCGAAGGCGTCGTAGACAGAATCCTGCACGTAGATCCGGTTGGCGCAGACGCAGGTCTGACCGGCGTTGCGGTATTTGGAGATCATGGCGCCCTCGACCGCGGCGTCCAGGTCGGCATCGTCAAACACGATAAAGGGCGCGTTACCGCCCAGTTCCAGCGACAGCTTTTTGAGGGTCGGAGCGCACTGCTCCATCAGCTTGATGCCAACACCAGTGGAGCCGGTAAAGGAGAGTTTGCGCACCACCGGGTTGCTGCACAACTCGTCGCCCACTTCGCGGGAGCGATCAACATCGGCGGTGACCACGCTGAACAACCCCGCCGGCAAGCCGGCCTGCTCGGCCAGATGGGCCAGCGCCAGCGCCGAGAACGGCGTTTGCGGCGCCGGCTTGAGCACCATGGCACAACCGGCAGCCAGTGCCGGCCCGGCCTTGCGGGTGATCATCGCAGCGGGGAAATTCCACGGGGTGATGGCGGCCGTGACACCAACCGGCTCTTTCTGCACCAGAATGCGCTTGTCCGCCTGATGGCCGGGAATGACATCGCCGTAGACCCGTTTGGCTTCTTCGCCAAACCACTCCAGGAAAGAAGCGGCGTAAGCGATCTCGCCCCGTGCCTCGATCAGCGGCTTGCCCTGCTCGGCGGTCATGATGCGGGCCAGGTCTTCCTGGTGCTGCATCATCAGCTCAAACCATTTGCGCAGCACCTGGGCGCGCTCCTTGGCGGTGCGCTGACGCCACTGCTGCTGGGCGACACGTGCCGCCTCAATAGCACGGCGGGTTTCGTCCGCACCCATGTTCGGGACGCTCCCGAGGCGCTCATGGCTTGCCGGATTGGCGATATCGGTGCGCGCGCCCTTGTCGGCCTCGCACCAGTGACCGGCGACAAAGGCTTGCTGGCGAAACAGGTCAGGGCAGTGCAGCTCCATCTGAAGAGTCCTCTAGTAGGGTGTTCCGGCTGTCGTAACACATTTAGAACAGCCATGTTTGATATTTCAAACATGCTAAGCGCGCGTCTGACGCCAGGCAATACCCGGAGGAGAAAAAACTTGAAATGGAAACGCCCGCACGAACGGCGGGCGTGGAGGGTCAGGCGGCGGATTCGCCTTCGAAGAGCTCAGGGCGTACCTGCTGGCCTGCTTCCAGCAGCCCGGCAACCCGCTGCAGACTGGCCAGCAGCATCAGTTGCTCCCAGTCAGCCAACTGCCCAAAACGCTCAAGAAACGCGGCCGGCAGCAGCGCAGGCTCGGCCTGAATGGCGGCCAGCCCCTTCTCGGTCAGGGCCAGATGCACCTTGCGCTTGTCGCTGGTGCTGCGCACCCGGTGCAGCAAATCGCGACTTTCCAGACGATCAATGATGGTGCTCAGGGTTGCCTGGGATACACTGACCTGCCGCGCCAGATCACCCAAGGTACTTTCGCCTGTAGCCTTGATGCTGTGTAGAATCAGCAGCTGGATAGGGGTCAGCCCACTATGGCGCCCCACGCGCTTGGCGTGAATTTCGCTGGCGCGCTGCAAACGGCGCAGCGCCAGATAGAGATCGTGCATCATATGCATGCTTGGGTACTCCCGACCGCCAGGATCATCCGGGCGAAAATTACAGCAATAACTAGAAGTCGCCGAAAAAACAGCTGGCAACCTTCAAACCACACTGCAAGGCCAGATAGAACAGCCAGACAATGGTCGCCAGCCTACAGCAAAATTACTTCCACATCAAAACAATATTTCATAAGCCGGCATTTCTGCCAGCAATGATCCTGCAGCCCAGGACAACTTCAGGCACACTGCCGGGGGTCCCTTGGAACGAGGCTTTTACGACCAAGGGATGCCTGCCGCCCGGTCCGCGAGGCCTGTTACCCTTTCGTTGACTCGCCTGCCCAAGCCTATTTTCGACCGAGCATGAGGGAAATCGCTTCCACACTCGCGACCGACAACGCCGCATGGCCAATGCCTCTACAATACTTACAACAGGAAAAGGCTTTGATGACCCGACCGACGCTACGCCCGCACCTGTGCCTGCTGCCCCTGGCGCTGCTGGCCGCCACGGCCACGCCGGCCGCACCCATCCAGCTCCCGACCCAGACGGTGCTTGGTGCCAGCGACGACGCCCATGAGCTGAGTCTGCCGCTAGCCCGCAGCACGCTGTTTCTCGACCAGCAGCCAGCAACCCACCTGGGTGCCAACCTGTCCGAGTCACTGCAGCGGGTCCCGGGTCTGCTTGCGCTCAATCGCCAGAACTACGCACAGGACGTGCAGATATCGTCCCGCGGGTTTGGTGCCCGAGCCCAATTCGGCGTACGCGGTGTCCGCCTGCTGCAGGACGGCATCCCCCTGACCATGCCTGACGGCCAGGGTCAGCCGGGGCTGTTCGATCTGGACAACCTCTACCGCATCGAGGTCCTGCGCGGGCCACTCAGCAGCCTTTACGGCAACGCGTCCGGCGGCATCATTCAGGGCTTCAGCAGCGAAGGAAGCTACTTTCCGACGCTGGAAAGCCGCAGCGCCATTGGCAGCGACGGCCTCTGGCGCTCGCGCCTCAAGTACGGCGGCCAGCACGGCAACCTCAACGTCGCCGCCAACCTCTCGCGTCTGGAAACCGACGGCTACCGCGATCACAGCGACACCCGCCGAGATATGGCCAACCTGCGGCTGGGCTGGGACATCGACGATACGTCCAGCCTGACCCTTCTGTTCAATGCGCTGGATCAGCCAGATACCCAGGACCCGCTCGGGCTAACGGCCGACGCGCTGCGCGCCGACCGCCAGCAGCCGGTCGCGCAGGCCGAGCGATTCGACACCCGCAAGAGCATCCGCCATCAACAACTGGGGCTGAACTACCGGCGCCGCCTGGCCAACGACGATGAGATCACGGTGATGGTCTACGGTGGCGAACGCGACGTGCAGCAGTTTCTCGCCTTCACTGGCAACTCGCTGTATTCCGGCGGCGGCGTGATCGAGCTGGACCGTCGCTTTGGCGGCAGCGAAGTCGGCTGGCAGCGCGACACCGAACTGTTCAAGCTGCCGGTAACGCTGGCTGCGGGCCTGAGCTGGGATTATCAGGGTGAAGACCGCAAGGGCTTCGCCAACCAGTTCGGCCGCAAGGGCAGCCTGCAGCGCGACGAATTCAACCGCGTCGAAAGCCGCGAAGCTTACCTGATCAGCACCTGGCAGCTGGCCCCACGCTGGAGCCTGACCGCCGGTGCGCGCTACAGCAAGGTCAAGTTCGATTCTGACGACAGCTATTTCATCGACGGCCAGGATGACAGCGGCTCGGTGCGCTACGACCAGACCAGCCCGGCGCTGGGCCTGAGTTATCAGTGGACGCCGGAGATCAGCCTCTACGGCGCGATTGGCCAAGGCTTCGAAACCCCAACCGCACAGGAACTGGCCTACCGCCCGAGCGGCAGCGGCCTGAACTTCGACCTGCAGCCCAGCAAGGCCAACAACGCAGAGCTGGGCTTCAAGCTGCGCCGGGCACGGACCCAGGTCGACGTCGCCGTGTTTTACACCCGCGTCGATGATGAAATCGTTACCGCTGAGCCGCAACTGAACACCGACCGCTCCACCTATGCCAACGCCGCCAAGTCGACGCGTCAGGGCATCGAGCTGAGCATCCAGCAGCAGCTGGCGGGCAATCTGACCGGCTATCTGGCCTACACCTGGCTGGACGCGCGTTTTGACCGCTACCGCAACAGCAACGGCGAGGACCTGGCCGGCAATCGCCTGCCGGGTGTGCCGCGTCACAGTCTGTATGCGGAACTGGCCTGGCAACCAACCGACGGTTTCAGCACGGCACTGGAAATGCAGAGCCTCAGCCAGCGCTACGCCAACGACACCAACAGCGCAGACGCCCCCGGTTACGCCGCCTTCAACTGGCGCGCCAGCTATCGCCAGCAATTCGGCAACTGGCAGCTGGAACCGTTCGTCCGCATCGACAACCTGACCGACCGCGAATACATCGGCTCGCTGATCGTCAACGGCGCCGGTGCCCGCTACTACGAACCCGCGCCGGAGCGAAACTGGCTGCTCGGCGTTGCGGTGCAATACCGCTGGCCGTAGCGGGCCCGTCAGGCGCGGTCGACCGTGACCGCGTCAAAGGCACCGGGCCTGCGCGCCAGCAGCACAAAGACCAGCGCAGCTATCGCCATCATGATCGGCAGCGCATGGCCGGTCATCCATTCGCTGACCGCACCGGTCAGCATCGGCCCGAGCAAGCAACCAAGCCCCCAGAGCATGGCGATGTGCGCATTGGCCCGCACCAGCTCGTCGTCGCGATAACGTTGGCCAACCAGAATGATCGACAGGGTATAAAGCGCGCCGGCGCTCGCGCCGAACAGCACCAGTACCGGCCAGATCAGAACCGTATGCAACACGAATGGCAGCGCCAGACTGCTGAGCAACAGCACCAGCCCGCAGAACTTGAACAGCGCGGTGCGCGAGATGCGGTCCGCCAGCGCGCCCACCGGCACCTGCAGCACGGCATCCCCGACCACCACAGCGCTCACCATGATCAGCGCCAGCTGCTGGGCAAAGCCTTCGCGAATCAGATAGACCGGCAGCAGCGTCAGGGTCATGGTCTCAAACCCGGCAAACAGCACCATCGCCCAGGCAATCGCCGGCAACTGCCGGACGAAGGTGCGCAGCCCCCGGCCGTCTGCCGCGGCGGCGTCTACGACCGGCGCGCCCGAGACGGTCAGCAGCATCAGGCTACCGAACACCAGCAGCCCGGTCGCCAGCCAGAAACCGCTGTCCGCCTCGGTGCCGATAAAGCCCAGCAGCAGCGGCCCGCACAGTTGGCTGAGGGCAAAACCGCTGCCGTATACCGCCACCAGCCGCCCGCGCAGGCGATCCGGCACAATCTGATTGATCCAGCTTTCGCCAAGAATAAAGGTGACGGTCAGCGAAATGCCCAACACCAGCCGCAGCAGCAGCCACACCGGGTAGCTTGGCCAGACCGCCAGCAGCGCCACCGACACCGCGCTGCAGGCCATCACCAGCCGCAGGGTGTTCTCCGAGCCAAGCCGGCCAGCCAGACGGCTGCTCATGCGCGAGCCCAGCACGATACCGACCGCAGGCATGCCGGCCATGACGCCAATGGCGAAAGTGCTGTAACCCCATTCGTGCAGGCGCAGCGACACCAGCGGCAGAGTCACCCCCAACGCCAGCCCCACGATCACCACCGCGGAGGTGACAACGGTGTAGGTTTTCCAGTTCATAAGGGTCTCAAGCTGCAAGGCGGATGGCCGCCCCCTGCAAGCTGCAAGCTGCAAGCTGCAAGCTTGCAAAAGGATGAGTTGCGCGGCGGGGCCGTCAACGATTGTTTCGTTTTTTACTATGCAAGACTGCGAGGCAAACCGCGCAGCTCGATGCTACGCGGGTTTTGCTTGCAGCTTGAAGCTTGCCGCTTGCAGCTGCTTAGAGCTTGATCCACGTCGCCTTCAGCTCGGTGTACTTGTCGAAGGCGTGCAGCGACTTGTCGCGGCCGTTACCGGACTGCTTGAAGCCACCAAAGGGCGCGGTCATATCGCCGCCGTCATATTGGTTGACCCAGACACTGCCGGCGCGCAGGGTACGGGCGGCGCGGTGGGCCTTGGACAGATCACTGGTCCAGACCGCGGCGGCCAGACCGTAGATGGTGTCGTTGGCGATCTGCATGGCTTCGTCAAAACTGCTGAAGCCGATGACCGAGAGCACCGGCCCGAAGATTTCCTCGCGGGCAATACGCATGCTGTTGGTCACGCCGTCGAATACGGTCGGCTCGACAAACAGGCCACCGGTCTCTTCCATCACCCGCTTGCCACCCAGCTTCAGGGTGGCGCCGTCGGCGTGACCCGCTTCGATGTAGCGCAGCACGGTGTCGATCTGGGTGGTATCGACTAGCGCCCCCACACTGGTAGTCGGGTCCAGCGGGTGGCCCGGTGCCCAGCTGCGCTTGAGCGCCTCGACCACCTTGCCAACAAACGCTTCGCGAATCGACTCCTCGACCAGCAGGCGCGAACCGGCGGTACAGACCTCACCCTGGTTGAAGGCGATGGCGCTGGCCGCCGCCTCAGCGGCGGCGTCCAGGTCCGGCGCGTCGGCAAAGACCACGTTCGGGCTCTTGCCGCCGGCCTCCAGCCACACGCGCTTCATATTCGATTCACCGGCATAGATCATCAGCTGCTTGGCAACGCGGGTCGAGCCGGTAAACACCAGCGTATCGACATCCATGTGCAAAGCCAGCGCCTTGCCCACAGTGTGTCCGTAGCCGGGCAACACGTTCAGCACACCTGCTGGCAGGCCGGCTTCCAGCGCCAGTGCAGCAATGCGGATCGCGGTCAGCGGCGACTTTTCCGACGGTTTGAGAATCACCGAGTTGCCGCTGGCCAGCGCCGGGCCCAGTTTCCAGCTGGCCATCAGCAGCGGGAAGTTCCAGGGCACGATAGCGGCGACCACCCCCACCGGCTCGCGGGTCACCAGACCCAGCTCGTCGTGCGCCGTAGGCGCGACCTCATCGTAAATCTTGTCGATCGCCTCGGCGCACCAGCGAATCGAGCGCGCCGCGCCGGGAATATCCACCGCCAGCGAGTCGCCAATCGGCTTGCCCATGTCCAGCGTCTCCAGCAGTGCCAGCTCCTCGCAGTGGGCATCGATCAGGTCGGCAAAGCGTTGCAGGATGCGTTTGCGCTTGGCTGGCGCACTGCGCGACCAGACGCCACTGTCAAAGGTGGCGCGTGCACTGGCGACCGCCTGGTCGGCGTCGGCCTGATCGCAACTGGCGATCTGCGCCAGCACGCGGCCGTCGATGGGCGAGACGCACTCGAACGTCTCACCGCTGGCCGCCGGCTGATACTGTCCGCCGATATAGGCCTGCCCCTGAACCTGCAACGCCGCCGCGCGTTGCTCCCAATCCTGCCGACTGACTGCCTTGCTCATGTTCTGCTCCTGACGAGGGCGCCGCTTGGGGCGCGCGGGACAATGCAGGCAACAGTAATCAGGCGACGACAATATTTCAATATTTTTGACAAACTGGCAGATGAGCGCCTCAACAAGGCGGCAAAGGTTGCTTTACGTTTGTTTTTTTTGACATAGAATCCAAGCATCATTGCCCCTCCAACCTCGGAGTCTTCCATGACTATCGCCAGCATCATCGATTTCGCCAACGCCGACACGCCGGCCGAGCACTACCGCCCCGACGACGCCAAGATCATCAGCGGCGACCCCGCGCAAAACGTGCGGAATCACTACAGCAGCCCCGACGGACAATTCAGTACGGGTATCTGGGAGGCAGAGCCAGGGCACTGGACCGTCAGCTACAGCGAACACGAGTACTGCGAAATTCTGGAGGGCGAGTCCGTGCTCCATGATGCCGACGGCAACACCCGGCTGCTGCGCGCCGGTGACCGTTTCGTCATCCCCGCCGGTTTCAGCGGCAGTTGGGAGGTACGTCAGCGCACCCGCAAGGTCTATGTGATCTACGAGCCGGGCGCCGATCAGGCACGCTGAAGGCAGCTCAGGTTTGACCCGCCGTCGGTAAACGCCTAGCGTGGGGGCGAGACAGTCAAGGACGGGGCACTGCGGTGCAACATTTTCAGACTCTTGCCGGCCTGCTGCTGATGTTGGCAGCAACGCATACGGCGTACGCGCAGGAAGCCGCGCCGGTGGAGTTCGCCCTGGCGGACTTTCCGCCGTACTTTCAGATCGATGAACGCAACGAGCCCAGCGGCCCGGTACTGGAGCTGGTAGCTGCGCTGTTCGCCGAGGCAGAGCAACCCCACGTTGTTCGTGGCTATCCGGCTGCGCGGCTGTATCAGCGCCTGGAGCGGGGTGAGACGGCGGTGTCGATGGGCGGCGCCGGGCATCCGGAGATGGCCCGCACCAGCCTGCGCGGCAGTGCCCCCATCTTCACCGTCGAGCTGAACATCTATCGCAAACCGCAGCAGCCTCAGGTTCGCCAGCCCGCCGAGCTGGCCGGCAAGAGCGTGATCCTGATCAGTGGCTACACCTACGGCGCGCTGGCCCAGCAGCTGATGTCGCCGGCGTCGGGCGCCCGCGTTGCCCACGCGGCAAGCCACTCCAGCGGCCTGCAGATGCTGCTGCATGATCGCGCGCACTACCTGATCGACTATGCCGACCCCATGCGCGGCCTGCTGGAGAATCTGCCCGACAACAGTATCACCAGTGACCCGCTGGTACAGATCCCCGTCTACCTGTTTGTCTCCCGCGCCTTCCCTGACGGCCAGGCACTGCTGCAGCGCCTGGATGCGGCTTTCAGCGCCCTGGAGCAACGCGGCGAAGTGCAGCGCGTTCTGGCAACAACAGCCTATTCGCCCTAGGCGCGCAGGGGCCTGATTACAAAAAACACATTGGTCTAAACGTGACCAGGCGGTTACATTTCTCGTCAGCAATGACATCCCAACCAACAAACCCCAGCCCCGTTGGCAACATCTGATCGCCAACCTGCCTGCTAACCCGCAGGCCCGGGCCCAGCGAGGAGTTCAGCCTGATGTCGCGTTTACCGGTCATCGTCGGCTTTGGCGGCTACAACGCCGCCGGCCGCAGCTCATTCCACCATGGTTTCCGCCGCATGGTGATCGAGTCTCTGCCTGCTGCCGAGCGCCAGCAGACACTCGTCGGGCTGGCCGTCCTGATGAAGCTGGTGCGAGTCGAGGGCGATCAGTATCTGGACGCCGACGAGCAACCGCTCAGCGCCGCCGAGGTTGAGCAGCGCTTCGGCCAGCAGGTGCTCGACAGCACCCTGGTACGACGCATTGAAAAGCGCTATCTGGATGTCGATGCGGCGCACTGGCAGAAGAACCTGACCGTGACCGGCGAAGCAGGCAAGCCGTTCTCCTTCATCACCCTCGCCAAGCAGCTGCCCGAGCCACTGCCGAGCGACTGGGCAGTCGAGCCGCTGAACGACAGTGACGTGATGGTCACCGTGTACGATGGTTGCGATCTCAAGGTCGACAGCTTTCGCGCCCTGCCGGTTAAATCCGCCGGGCAGCTGCCTAGCGGCCTGGAGCCGGGCGAACTCTACGCCTCGCGTTTCCACCCACGCGGCCTGCAGCTGACCATCGTCGCCGCCACCGACGCCCTGCGCTCGGTCGGTATCGATTGGCAGACCATCGCCAATGCCGTGGAGCCCGACGAAGTCGCCGTATTCGCCAGCAGCGCCATGAGCCAGCTGGATGAAAACAGCTTCGGCGGTCTCATGCAGTCGCGTCTGAAAGGCGGCCGGGTCAGCGCCAAGCAGCTGGCACTGGGCCTCAACAGCATGCCGGCCGACTTTATCAATGCGTA
This sequence comes from Pseudomonas abyssi, assembly GCF_002307495.1. GTDB lineage: Bacteria > Pseudomonadota > Gammaproteobacteria > Pseudomonadales > Pseudomonadaceae > Halopseudomonas > Halopseudomonas abyssi. The sequence goes on from NZ_NTMR01000010.1 coordinate 266,336, forward strand.
TATTCTCGGCAGCGTCGGCACCACCGGCGCCATCACCGGCGCCTGCGCCAGCTTCCTCTACAACCTGCAGAAAGGCAGCGACATGATCACCAGCGGCCGCGCCCGCGTGGTACTGGTCGGCAACGGGGAAGCGCCGATTACCCAGGAGTGCATCGAGGGTTACGGCGCCATGGGCGCACTGGCGACCGAAGACGGCCTGCGCCAGATCAGCAGCGAAGACGAGGTTGATTTCCGCCGCGCCAGCCGCCCGTTCAGCGCCAACTGCGGCTTTACCCTGGCCGAGTCCGGCCAGTTCTTCGTGCTGATGGACGACGCCCTGGCGATGGAACTGGGCGCCGATATCCACGGCGCGGTGCCGGATGTGTTCATCAACGCCGACGGCTTCAAGAAGTCGATTTCAGCGCCTGGCCCCGGCAACTACCTGACCATGGCCAAGGCCGTGCACAGCGCCATGCAGATTGTTGGCCCGCAGGCCGTGCAGCAACGCAGTTTTGTCCACGCGCACGGCTCCAGCACACCAGCCAACCGGGTCACCGAATCGGAGATCCTCGACCGCGTGGCCGAAGCCTTCGGCATCCAGAGCTGGCCCATCGCGGCGGTCAAGGCCTACGTCGGTCACTCACTGGCCAGCGCCAGCGCCGACCAATTGGTGGCGACCCTGGGCAGCTTCAAGTACCAGATCATCCCGGGCATCAAGACCATCGACCAGGTCGCCGATGACGTGCACCAGCAGCGCCTGCTGATCAGCACGCGCGATGTCGACCGCAGCGCACTGCCGCTGGAAGTGGGCTTTATCAACTCCAAGGGCTTTGGCGGCAACAACGCCAGTGCCGTGGTGATCGCCCCGACGATCGTCGAACGGATGCTGAAAAAACGCTACGGCGCCGAGGCATTCGAGGCCTGGCAGCAGCGCCGCGAACAGACCCGCGCTGCGGCCGAGGCCTACAACCAGCGCGCGCTCAAGGGCCAGCTGGATATCATCTACAACTTCGGTCAGAACATGATCGACGAGTCCGCGATCCAGATCAGCGATGCGCAGATTCAGGTGCCCGGCTTCAACAAGGCGCTGACCTTCCGCACCGATGAGCGCTTCAAGGACATGCTGGACTGATTGACCGCGGGGCACGGCCTGCCGTGCCCCGCTCCCGCCTCAGGCCGCTTCGGCCAGTTTCGCCAGCCACGTGGCCTGCTCGGCTTCACTCAGCAGACTCGCCGTGATGCTATTGCGCGCCAGCGCGACAGCCTGCTCGCGGGTCATGCTCAGCGCATCGCGCACGGCCTCGAAGTTGGCCAGCAGGTAACCGCCAAAGTAGGCCGGATCATCCGAGTTGATGGTAACCTTCACGCCCTGTCCGAGCAGCTCAAGGATGTTGTGCTCGGCCATGTCGGCAAACACCTTCAGGCGCGTGTTCGACAGCGGGCACACCGTCAGCGGCATCTGCTCGGCAATCAGTCGCTGCACCAGCGCCGGGCTTTCAACGCAGCGCACACCGTGATCAATACGCATCACCTTGAGCAGATCCAGCGCCTGCTCGATGTACTCGGCGGGGCCCTCTTCGCCGGCGTGGGCAACGCACGCAAAACCGGCCTCGCGCGCCATGGCAAACACCCGCTCGAACTTGTCCGGCGGATTGCCCTGCTCGGAGCTGTCCAATCCAACAGCCACAAAGTGCTCGCGCAGCGGCAGCGCCTCTTGCAGCGTGGCAATGGCGTCCTCTTCGCTTAGATGCCGCAGAAAACTGAGAATCAACCGTGAGCTGATACCCAGCTGGGCCTGCCCGTCAGCCAACGCACGGGAGATGCCGGCCAGCTGCAGCGCGATAGGAATGCCGCGTACCGTGTGCGTCTGCGGATCAAAGAAGGGCTCGACGTGTACCACACCATCCGCCGCGCAGCGCTGCAGGTAGGCCCAGGTCAGATCATAGAAATCCTGCTCGGTGCGCAGCGCATCAGCGCCCTGATAATAGAGATCGAGAAATTCCTGCAGGTTGCCGAACTCGTAGGCGCCGCGCAGCGCCTGAACATCGGCGTAGGGCAAGGTGATGCCGTTGCGCTCGGCCAGGGCAAACATCAGCTCGGGCTCGAGGCTGCCCTCAAGGTGCATATGCAGCTCGGCCTTGGGCAGCGCACGGAGAAAATCGGTATCGGGGAAGGACATAGGCAACTCCTGGAATCCTGCTGCACGAACGTGCAGTTCATGCAGCAAAGGATATGCCAAGCGCGGGTTTGCTGTCCTCAAATAAGGCGCTTCGCAGGCGCCCGATTAAGGCGACAAAAGATGGCAGCGTGGCAACTTGCCGAATGCTCGGCAGGTGGAGTGTGCACACTGGGTTCGTCCCGTTTACGCGGGCGAGTAGCGCAGGGCTGACGAGAAAAAGAGTCATAGGATGTCTGAGGCTCGAAGAGCCGAGTTTTATGACTACCTCGCCGGCCACCCCCGTCCAACCGAGCAACGCAGCGAACCCGAAGGGCCGCGTAGTCGGGTGCCCCGGGGGATTCAGGGGCAGTAATAGTCAACTCCACATGCTCTCTGGCGTTCAGGCCGGGATGCAATCAAGGCGTGGTTTCGAAGGCATGTCTAGACCTGTCGAGAAATCACAACACAGAGTGCATCCCGGCCTGAACGCCCCGAAGGGCGGGCGCTCAAGCATGTATCTGCTGCGTTGCGCTGCTTGCCAATAGAACCACTATTGGCTGCTCATCGCGCCTTGTATCTGCATGCTTGAGCACTCGCAGAGGGCGTGTGGAATTGGCTATTACTGCCCTTGGGGGGCTGGGCAAGCAGCCCCCCTTGGCTCGCCGTAAAAGGCGAAAGGCGCGCTCAACATCATCTCAATGGCAAAAAAGGCGAACCGATGTTGGCCGCTTGGCGCGCCCCAACTTACTTACGAGCCCGAATCGCCGCCATAAACGCAGCCATTTCAGCATCGCGGTCGGCGGCCACTTTCTGCACGTTGGGGTTTTGCGCCAGCAGCTCCAGCAACGCAGCCGCCTGCGGCAGTTCCGCCTTGAGGTCAATGTCGAACAGCTTCTGCGCCACCGTGGAGGCCAGGTCAAAGCTGTACAGCAGGAAAATATCGGCGATGGTCATTTCATTGCCTGCCACATAGGGCGCAAAGCGGCCATGTCGCGCCAGGGTTGCCACGCCGGCCAGCAGCTCGACCCGCGCCTTGTCCTTGATCGCCTGGTCTACCTTGCCGCCAAAGAACACCTCCATAAAGCAGGAGCGCGCCGGCAGCTCGATATACAGCTCGATTTCCTTGGTCAGCGCACGCACCACGCCACGCTCATACGGATCGCTCGGCAGCAGCGACTTGCCGCCCTGGGTCTCTTCGATATATTCGAGGATGACGTTGGTTTCGTTGAGAAAACCCTGTGCGGTTTCCAGCACCGGTACCTTGCCGCGCGGGCTCTTGGCCAGGAAGTCGGGGTCCTGACTGCCGTGCACGTTGACGACCTCAAACTCGACACCCTTTTCCAGCAGCGCCAGCTTGGCCATGTTGAAGTAGTTGCTTGCTGCGAAGCCGTGTAGTCTGATCATCCTGTTGTTCTCCATTGTTAGGCGGACGGGAGGGCATAGGCTGAGTTGTAACCGCTCAGGCGATAATTCTCCAGCGTCATCAGGCCCCTGAATGCGCCGACAATGACGCCCGGCTAGACTGAACTGCACACCCGACAAGAGGCACCATCAATGCTGACACCCGATGAAATAGCCGAAATCAACCTGCTCTGCCAGTTCAACCTGGGCAACTCCCAGGAAGGCCTGAAAATCCACAGTCACGAAGCCGACCCCGCCACCGTCGCGGCGTCCGAGCGCCTGTTCGCCAAGGGGCTGACGACCCAACCCGACGGCGGCTATCTGACCAGCCTGGGCCTGGACGCCGCCGAGCATGCTCAGACCCTGCTCACTATCCTGCGCACGCCGAGGTCCTGAAGCGCGCCATGCAGCAGCACGGTGAAATTCAGCCACGGATTGACGAGGGCATTGACCGCAAGACCCTGAACACCCTGCGCAAACGCTTTATGGCGGTCAACGCCACACGCCTGCGCAGGGTGCTGCAGGCACTGCCAAGCCGTCAGTACAACGTGCTGCAACTGCTGCCGCTGCTGTTCGACGTCAACTATCCACTGCTGCCCGGCTTTGTTTCACGCGAGACACCCTGCGGCCTGCACGGCTTTGAGCCGGACAGCAGCCGCCTGCAGATCGCCCAGAGCCTGACCCGCAGCTTTCAGTACCGCCGCCACCCTGCCGGTTTCAGTGGCCAAATTCATGGCCTGTATCTGATGGGCAGCGGCGGCACCATCGGCCAGTCCGAGCAGAGCGATCTGGATATCTGGGTCTGCCATGCCCCCGAGCTGGATAGCCGGCAGATCGAAGAGCTGGATCGCAAGTGCCAGCTGATCAGCGAGTGGGCCGCCGGTCAAAACAGCGAAGTTCACTTTCACCTGATCAACCCGGCCAGCTTCGCCCAGGGCGAGCGCGACAATCCGCTAGGTATCGAGGACTGCGGCAGCACCCAGCACTACCTGCTGCTGGACGAGTTTTACCGCACCGCCATCCGCCTGGGCGGCCGCTTTCCCCTGTGGTGGCTGGTGCCGGTCTACGAAGAGGCGCGCTACCGCGATTACACTCACCAATTGATCAGCAAGCGCTTTATCCGCGCTGATGACTATCTTGATCTGGGCCACGTTGCGGCCATCCCCGCCGGCGAGTTTGTCGGCGCGGGCCTGTGGCAGCTGTTCAAGGGCATCGAGTCGCCCTACAAGTCGGTGCTCAAGCTGCTGCTGACCGAGGTCTACTCCAGCGAGCACCCGCGCGTGCGCTGCCTGAGCCTGGACTTCAAGCAGGCGGTATTTGCCGGCAAGCCGGACGAGGATGAGCTGGACCCCTACGTCATGCTCTACCGCCGACTGGAGCGCTACCTGCTCAGTCGGCAGGAGAACGAACGCCTGGAACTGATCCGCCGCTGTCTGTATATCAAGGCCAACGTCCGTCTGAGTCGGCGCAGCGGGGTGCTGGACTGGAAGCGGCAAATGATGGAACGGCTGGTGCGCGAATGGCACTGGGGCACGCGCCAGCTGCAGCAAATGGATGACCGCCGCCAGTGGCGCATTCGCGAAGTGGCGACCGAGCGTCGCCAACTGGTCAACGAGCTGACCCACAGCTATCGGCTGCTATCGCAGTTTGGCCGCAGCCAAGGGGTGATCAACGCGGTCAGCGCCCGCGACCTGTCGCTGCTGGGCCGGCGCCTCTACGCCGCGTTCGAGCGCAAGGCCGGCAAGATCGAGTTTATCAACCCGGGCATCAGCCCGGACCTCAGCGAAGCACTGCTGACGCTGGCCTGGAGTGCAGGCACCGACGACAACCCGCCCAGCTGGAGCCTGTACCGCGACGGCCTCAGTGCCATCGAACTGAGCGATCACCAGGCGCTCAAGCGCAGCCTCAACCTGCTGGAGCTGCTCGCCTGGGGACACCGCAACGGGCTGATCGACAGCGCCACGCGCTTTGTCCTGCACCCCGGCGACAGCGCGCTCAGCGAGTACGAGCTGAGCAGCCTGGTGCAGAGTCTGCAGCAGCAGTTCCCGCTGCCGCTGCCGGCACTGACCGAGATTGCCCTGTCACGCGCCAGCGAGCCCTGTCGCGTGCTGCTGCTGGTCAACGTCGGCCTGGACCCGCTGCCCGGCAGCAGCCAGAAAAACCTGCACCTGATCAGCAGCCACACCGACGCCCTTGGCTACTCCGGCCTGCGGGACAATCTGATCCAGCGTATCGACCTGGTCACGCTGAACAGCTGGAACGAGCTGCTGGTCACCCAGTACGAAGGCGAAGAAGCCTGCATGCAGGCACTGCGCGACTATCTCAATGGCGGTCGTGAGCACCAGCGCCTGCCCGAGCTGGCGGTACGCTGCTTCTGCCGCAACCGCGCCAGCGCCATCGCCGAGCGGGTCGAGCGGCTGTTCGGCAGCGCGGCCCAGCACCTGCTGGGAACACCGCCGGCGCGCTTCATGCTGCAGCTGCAGAGCGCGTTCAGAGTGCTTGAGTGGCAGGACGAGCAGATCGGCATGCAGGCACTGGAAGACCGCGACCAGCTGCTGCGCTACCTGGGGCGCTCGCGTCCACGCCATCAGCGCCTGGTGCTCGACGACTATGCCCTGCAGGGGCAGGATCTGGCGCTGATTCTGCAACAGGACCAACCGGGCCGCGTCCAGCTGTTCTACCGCCTGCGCGCCAACTGGCAGGCCGAGATCAGTCTGCTGGATGAGCGCGGCGCGCTCTGGACCAGCCAGCAGGGCTATCGCGACGAACAAACCCTGCTGCTGCCGCTGTTACGCTTTCTGCGCAGCATTCAGCTACGCCGCCAGGCGGGTGAAAGTCTGGCTCGCAGCATCGACGAAGGCGAGCCCGAGCTGCACAGCATCCTGCCCGCCCAGGACGGTCATCCGCTGCGGCTGGAGCAGCGCGCGCTGCCGCGCGGCGGCCTGGATGCCGACATCTACGCCGTGCAGGCAATTGCCGAACCCGGCGCCGGGCGGCGCCTGCGGGTGACCATCTTTTGCGACCATCGCGAATTTTCCGAGCTGGAATATGGCCCCCGGCTGTACACCGAGGTGGCGCAACATATCCTCAGCCGCCGTCGCGACCGCGAGCCCTATCCCTGCTATATCACCGACCTGGACCTCTCGGCGGTGGACCCGGGCGGGCGCATGCAGACCGTGCAGTACCTGCGTTACCGCCAGCAGCTGGAAAGCGCCTTGAATGACGCCATGCAGGCGCTGGGCTGAGATCAGCTGCGGCGACGCAGCGCTTGCCGCCTGGCAGCGGCTTCGATGATATCGCGCTGGCGTCGGTCGCAGGCGCCAGCCCATTCGATGATTTCACTCAACAGCCGGCCACAGCCCAGACACACCTCGCCGTCCAGGCAGCATTTGCGTACGCAGGGCGAAGGCTGGCTGCCGCGCGGAGTCACAGCGAGTCCGCGTCGATATCCAGCTCCAGTTCCTCGCCGCTGATATCTTCCAGCACAGCGGCCAGCACCTCGCCCAGCGTGCCCTCGCCACTGTCGTGCAACCAGCCCTGCTCTGCATCGAAGTTGAAGTGCAGGGTACGTTCCGGCGTTGCCAGCCACAGCTCGCGCGAAGCCGGCTGACGACCAACGGCCAGCCGCTGCCCCTCGGGCAGGATCAGCACCAGTGAGCCGTCAATATGCTCCATCTCCAGATCCAGGTCGCCATCATCCAGGGCGTGCTCGATCAGGTCCTGTACGCGGTCTACCGCCTGGTGAAAGCTTGCTTCGCTCATGTCCTGCATTGTCTGTCTCTCATCTGACTCTGGCGTCTGCGCGCCGTTTTCTGGCCGCCGGGTCGCTGGCTAATGCGTCGGACCGGGTGGCTGGGTATACTGCCGGGTATTCTACCTGTAAGGATTTCAACATGAAGCCATTCGCTGCGGCCCTGTTCACGTTGCTGGTTCTGACCGGCTGCGGGCAGAAAGGCCCCCTGTATATCCCCGAGGACACGGCCAGCGCGCCTGCCCAGACCGAGAACGCCGAGCAATCGACCCAGAAGTGATGCCCCAATGACCGCGTTTGAATACCGCAACGGCGAGCTGCACGCCGAAGGCGTTGCCCTGTCGTCGATTGCCGAACAATACGATACACCCTGTTTCGTCTATTCCCGCGCCGCCATCGAGCAGGCCTATGACGCCTGGGACAGCGCGCTGGACGGTGTGCCCCACCTGGTGTGCTTTGCCGTCAAGGCCAACTCCAACCTGGGCGTGCTGAACCTGCTGGCCCGCCGTGGCGCCGGCTTCGACATCGTCTCCGGCGGTGAGCTGGAGCGCGTACTGGCCGCCGGTGGCGAGCCCTCGCGCATCGTCTTCTCGGGCCTGGGCAAGACCGCCGCCGAGATGCGCCGCGCGCTGGAAGTCGGCATTCACTGCTTCAACGTCGAGTCTGCGGCCGAGCTGGAGCGCCTGCAGCAGGTTGCCGCCGAGCTGGACATCAAGGCGCCGATCTCCCTGCGCGTAAATCCGGATGTGGATGCCAAGACCCACCCGTACATCTCCACCGGCCTGAAGGAAAACAAATTCGGTATCGATATCGCCCAAGCGCCGGCCGTCTATCGCCGCGCCGCCGAGCTGAGCCATATCGACATCTGCGGTGTGGACTGCCACATCGGCTCCCAGCTGACCGACGACACGCCCTTCATCGACGCGCTTGACCGCCTGCTGCAACTGATCGACAGCCTGGCCGCCGACGGCATCACCATTCGCCATCTGGATCTGGGCGGCGGTCTGGGTGTGACCTACCGCGACGAAACGCCACCAAGCCCCGGTACCTATCTGGCTAAGGTGCGTGAGGCGCTGGCCGGTCGCAACCTGACGCTGGTGTTTGAACCGGGCCGCTCCATTGTCGCCAACGCCGGCGTGCTGCTGACCCGCGTCAACCTGCTCAAGCCGACCGAGCACAAGAACTTCGCCATCATCGACGGCGCCATGAACGACCTGATCCGCCCGGCCCTGTACAGCGCCTGGATGGGTATCGACGCGGTCAAGCCGCGCAGCGACGTGGCTGTGGACACCTGGGACCTGGTGGGCCCGGTCTGTGAGACCGGTGATTTCCTCGGCAAGGACCGCGAACTGGCGCTCGCCGAAGGCGACTTGCTGGCCGTGCGTTCCGCTGGTGCCTATGGTTTTGTCATGAGTTCGAACTACAACACCCGTCCGCGGGCGGCTGAAGTGCTGGTCGACGGCGACACGACCCACCTGGTGCGTCGCCGCGAAACCGTCAGTGAGCTGCTGGCCGGCGAATCCTTGCTGCCCGAGGCCTGAGATGCTGCTGCGATTTACCAAGATGCACGGGCTGGGCAACGACTTTATGGTCATCGACCTGGTGACCCAGCACGCCCAGCTGTCAGCGCGGCAGATTCGTCAGTGGGCCGACCGCCACACCGGCGTTGGCTTCGATCAGCTATTGCTGGTCGAGCCACCGACCACGCCCGATGCCGACTTTCGCTATCGCATCTTCAATGCCGACGGCAGTGAGGTGGAGCAATGCGGCAACGGCGCACGTTGCTTTGCGCGCTTTGTGCAGGACAAGCGCCTGACCGCCAAGCAGGAAATTCACGTCGAAACCGCCGGCGGCCCTATCGTGCTGCGCATCAACCGTGACCGCCAGGTCACGGTGGACATGGGCGCGCCGCGCTTTGTGCCCGCCGAGGTGCCCTTCCAGGCCGACGCCGAAGCCATCGACTACACACTTGAAGTGGCCGGAGAAACCCTGCAGGTAGCCGCCGTCTCCATGGGCAACCCGCACTGCGTCACCCTGGTGCCCGATGTGCAGGACGGCACGCTGGAGCGCCTGGGCGCGCTGATCGAGGCGCACCCGCGCTTCCCGCGCAAGGTCAACGCCGGCTTTATGCAGGTGGTCGACCGCCAGCACGCCCGGCTGCGCGTGTACGAGCGCGGCGTGGGTGAAACCCAGGCCTGCGGTACCGGCGCCTGCGCCGCTGCCGTCGCCGGGATCCGTCTCGGCCTGCTGGACTCACCCGTACAGATCGACCTGCCCGGCGGCCGTCTGCAGATCGAGTGGGGCGGCCCAGGCCAGCCCGTGCTGATGACCGGTCCGGCCACCCGGGTCTACGAGGGACAGATTCGCGTATGAAAGAGCAACCGCCCCATCCTGACGAACTGGAAGCCGCCCGCGTCGTAGAGTTTCTGCAACGCCACCCGGCCTTCTTTGTCGAGCACGACGAGCTGCTGGCCGACCTGATCGTGCCCCATGAAGCAGGTCACGCGGTGTCGCTGGTCGAGCGGCAGGTCAAACTGCTGCGCGAACGCAACATCGACGTGCGCCACCGCCTGAACCAGCTGATGGACACCGCGCGGGAAAATGACCGGCTGTTCGACAAGAGCCGCCGGCTGATTCTCGGCATGCTCGAGGCGCAGAGCCCGGATCAAGTCGTGGCGACACTGGAAGACAGCCTGCGCACCGACTTTCAGGTGCCCTTTGTCAGCCTGATCCTGTTTACCGAAGCGGACCGCTACAGCAACGCCCATTGCGTTACCCACGCCGCCGCCAAGGAAGCCATCGGTCACCTGCTCGACAGCGACAAACCAGTGGCCGGCGCGCTGCGGCCGGCGGAGCTGAACTTCCTGTTCGGCGAGCACGGTGAGCAGGTCGCATCCACCGCGCTGGCGCCCATCCGCTACCAGGGATTGCACGGCGTGCTCGCACTGGGCAGCGAAGACGCCCAGCAATACCGCAGCGCCACCGGCACCCTGTTCCTTGGCTACGTCGCCGACGCGCTGGCCCGCGTGCTGTTGCGCCAACGCCCCCTGGCCGATGAAAACCACGCCTGAGCCGGCCGGCATCGCCGACCCTGACATCAGTGCGTTCCTCGACCACCTGCGCATCGAGCGCAGGCTGTCGCCGCGCACGCTGGAGGCCTACCGCCACGACCTGATAAGTCTGGATCAGCACCGCGCCGCGCGCGAGCTGCCGGGCTGGGACCGGCTGGACACCCAGCACCTGCGCCACTTTATCGCCAGCCAACACCAGCAGGGTCTGGCCCCCCGCAGCCTGCAACGCCTGCTCAGCGCCATCCGCAGCTTCTACCGCTTTTTGCAGCGCGAGGGGCGTGCACAGCAAAACCCCGCGCTGGATCTGCGCGCCCCCAAGGCCGCACGCCCCCTGCCGCGCACGCTGGATGCCGACCTGGCCGCCCAGCTGCTCGACAGCCCGGGCGAGGACGACTGGCTCGGCCGCCGCGACCAGGCCATGCTGGAGCTGTTCTACTCTTCCGGCCTGCGGCTGTCCGAACTGGCCGGCCTGGACATCGCCGACCTCGACCTGCAGCAGGGCGAGGTCAGGGTGACCGGCAAAGGCAACAAGACCCGCGTCTTGCCCGTCGGCCGCATGGCGCGCCGCGCCCTGCAGGACTGGCTTAGTGTGCGCCCAGCCAGCGACCAGGCAGCACAGCCGCTGTTCGTCAGTCAGCGCGGCAGCGCGCTGACTCCGCGCGCCATTCAGCTGCGCCTGCGTCGGCATGGCGTGGAGCGCATCGGCCAGCACCTGCATCCGCACATGCTGCGGCATTCGTTCGCCAGCCACATGCTGGAGTCTTCCGGCGACCTGCGGGCGGTCCAGGAGCTGCTGGGCCACGCGGACATAAGTACCACGCAGATTTACACTCACCTTGATTTCCAGCACCTGGCCCAGGTGTATGATCAGGCCCACCCCAGAGCCAAACGCAAGGCAGACAAATGATTCAGCTGGTGACCTTTGACCTCGACAACACCCTGTGGGAAACCGAATCGGTGGTGGCCAACGCCGAGCGGGTGCTGGCCGACTGGCTCGCCAAACAGGCGCCGGACTACGCCGCCGCGCGCGATCTGGACGCACGCAAGGCCCTGCTGGCCGAGGTGCTGGATGGCGACCCCGACCTGCGCCACCGGGTGACGCCACTGCGCATCGCGGTACTGGAACTGGGTCTGCGCAAGGCGGGATACCCGGCAGACGAAGCCCAACGGCTGGCACGCGCCGGTTTCGAGGTGTTCATTGATGCTCGACATCGGCTGGAGTACTTCCCGCATATGGAGCTGGTGCTGCAGCTGCTGTCGCAGCAATACCGGCTGGCCTGCATTTCCAACGGCAACGCCGACGTACGCCGGCTGGGGCTGGATCGCTATTTCAGCATCATCGTGTCAGCGGATGAGGTGGGTATCAGCAAGCCGGACCCGGCACCCTTCCTGGCGGCGCTCGACAACGCCGGGGTCGAGCCGCAGCAGGCCCTGCATATCGGAGATCATCCGGGGGACGACATCCAGGGGGCCCTGGATGTGGGCATGCATACCCTGTGGTTTAACCCACAGGGCAATGCCTGGACGGGCCAGCAACGGGCCCATGGCGAGGTGCGCTGCCTGAGCGAGATTCCGCCCTGGCTGAACCGCTACCAGCGTTACGCCAAACGCTGAACGGGCACGGCGGCAAGGCCCGATTCAATCAGATCGGGCGGCTGCCGTACTTGTTTTCAGGCTTTTTCGGCGGATCGGAGACCACGTTGTCGTCGATCTGCTGCACCTTGCCACCGCGCGCCATGAACTCTTCGATCTGACGGGCCAGCATTTCCCGCTCACGCTCCTTGGCTTCCATCGAAGCACCTTCGAAGTCATCGCTGGCTGCGGCCTTCTTCTTGCGCGACTTGCTGCTGACATCGGCACCATCATCGCCGTCATCAACATCGTCGCTGCCGTCTGTCACATCGTCCTGATCGTCGACCTCGGAATCGTCCATCCCATCCAGATCGTCGTCCAGATCATCACTCATGCCTGAATCCTCACAGTGGAAAACAGGCTATATATAGTTCATCGAGGGGATTTGGCTAGTCTCCGGAGAAAATTTTTTTCGCCTGTACCGCCTGCCCTAGAGCCGGATCACAACCCGGCCCCTTCACTCAAACGCGCCAGTTGATCCAGGTCGGTCTGCAGCCCGGAGGTTTCGCGGATGCGAGTCAGAATCTCGCGTTTCAAGGCGATAAATTCCGGCTCCAGCTTCATGTCCTGATGCCGCACCTTGGGCAGCGGCACCTCGTAGATACTGTCGATCCGGCCGGGGCGCGGCGCCATCAGCACAATGCGGGTACCCAGGTAGATCGCCTCTTCCACGTCGTGGGTGACAAACAAGATGGTGCTCTTCTCCAGCCGGTGCACGTGCAGGATCAGGTCATGCATCACCTCACGGGTCTGCGCGTCCAACGCGCCGAACGGCTCATCCATCAGCAGAAAGTCCGGCCGTGGCATCAACGCCCGGGCAATCGCGACGCGCTGCTGCATGCCGCCGGAAAGCTGGCTGGGGTAGGCGCCGGCAAAGTTCTTCAAGCCCATCAGATTAAGCAGCGCATCGGCCCGGCCGCTGGCGGCTTCCACGTCAGACTGGCTGTGTACCGAGTCAGAGATGACCTTCAGCTGGCGGCAGAACTTGATGTTCTCGGTCACCGTCAGCCAGGGGTAGAGACTGTAGTGCTGAAACACCATGGCGCGGTCAACGCCGGGGCCGTCAATCGGCTCGCCGCGCAGCTGAATGTCGCCGCTGCTGTGGGTTTCCAGCCCGGCCATAATGCGCAGCAGGGTCGACTTGCCACAGCCGGAGGCGCCGACAAAGGTAATGAACTCGTTAGGCTCTACCTCAAGGTTGACGTCACGCAGCGCCTCGATGGTCTGGTTGCGGGCAGCAAACTGCTTGCCCACGTTGCGAATGCTGATGCAGGACTGATCCATGAGCTTACCTCTTCTGCCAGTGGAAGGCGCGGCGACCGAGCCAGCGGAACGCCTGGTCGGTCAACAGACCGATGAGGCCGATCAGCAGGATGCCGGCGAAAATCTTGTCGGTGTGCATGTAGCGCTGGGCGCGCAGGATGGCGTAGCCCAACCCCGAGTTGGAGGCCACCAGTTCGGCCACTACCAGATAGGTCCAGGCCCAGCCGCAGGTAATGCGCAAGGTGTCGAGCAGCGCCGGGCGCGCCGAGGGCAACACCACCAGACGGATAATCTCGCTGCGCGAGGCGCCCATGGTCTGCGCCGCTTCGATCTGCGCCATCGGCACCCGGCGAATGTCTTCGGCCGCCATCAGCACCATCTGAAAGAAGGTGCCGATAAAGATGATCAGGATCTTCGAGCCCTCGCCAATCCCTACCCAGAGCATGACCAGCGGAATAAAGGCAACCGCTGGCATGTAACGGATAAAGTCGATCAGCGGCTCCAGCGTCGCCTGCACCGGCTTGTAGGTGCCCAGGTACAGCCCCAGCGGCAGGGCAATCATTGCCGACAGCACAAAGCCCGCCATCACCCGGTAGACGCTAATCCAGATGTCATCCCACAGGCCCTCTTCCTGCCACCAGCTGACCACGCGCTCCAGCACCGCGCCGGGGCCCGGCATGAACAGCGGATCGTTGAGGCCAAGGGCGCTATACAGCCACCAGATGAAAAAGGGCGCTGACAGGCCAAAGGCCGTCAATAGAGCGCTGGTGCGGGGCGACAGGTTGCCGCGCACGGCCCACCAGCGCGAGCGCGGCTTGCGCGTGGCCTCAGCCGCGCGGCTTTCAGGTACGGGGGCTGGTGCATTCATACCAGTGTCTCCTCGGTCAGGGGCTGCAAACTAGGTAAGGGCGCCGGACGCCAGCCATGTTCGGGGGCGTGAACACCCAGCCAGGCGACCGGCAAGGCGTCCCAGTGCGCCGCGTCGGCAGGGACGGAAAACAGACTGCCGCTGGCCGCCGGCAAGGTGCTGAACAGAGTCTGCCAAGGCCGCTCGGCACCGCTGATACGGCCAAAGGTCAGCTCACACCCGAGCAGATGTTCGGCATTGCCCGCGTTCTCGTGCTGCAGATAAGTGAGCAGGGAGCGGCCCGGCGCCAAGCGCTCCGGGCGGTCAGCGGCAAAGAAGAAGTAATCACCAGCGCGCAGCAAACAGGCCTGGCGGCCGGAGCCACCAGCGCTCTGCAGCCATAACTCGGCGACCGGGCCACGCGACGCTGGCAGCCGCTGCCAGATTTCCAAGTAGCTGTCGTCGAGCGCGGTCTCGTGTACCTCTTCACTGCTGACAAACTGCATGTTGCCGATATCGGTGCCGCTGTCGGGATGAAAATCGATGATGCGGTGCCACTGGCAGCGGCCAAGGCTGGCTTCGGTCAGCCCGGCAAAGCCCGCCTGGGCTGCGCGCTCATGCGGCAGCTTTGGCGCAGGATCAGGGATGCGCAGGTCCGCGTGCAGATGCGCGCTCTGCAGCCAGAACACGCGGGTGGTTGTGTCTTCGGTGCCGTCCGACATCCGCAGCAGGGTGCGCTGCCAAACACCGTGATAAGCCTCTGGAACGGCTTTCATGCGTGGTACTCCGGGAAGCGTTTGAGGGTGCGCCAGAACGCCATGTCGTGGTTCGGCCAGAGGTCTGCACCGGTCTCAGTGGCGATGCGCTTGAGCTTGCGAATGCTGTCCAGCGCCATGTCCTCGCGGTCGCGCCAGCACAGGCCGGGGGCAATTTCGTCATCAAGGTTTTCAGTCAAATCGGCGGCATCACCGGTGAGAATCACCGGCGCACCGGTTGGCAGCTCGATCATCAATGACATGTGCCCGGCGGTATGACCCGGCGTGTTGATCGCCCGCAGCCCCGGCAGCAGGTCGTACTCATCCTGCTGCAGGCGCCAGCGCACATTGCCGGCAAAGTCATCGGCGAAGTAGGCGTCATCGGCCGGTTCACGGGCGGCGTGCAGTTCGTCTTCGTGCACATGCACTTCGGCGCCGCAGACGTCGCACAGGCCGCCGGCGTGATCAAAGTGCAGGTGGCTGAGAAACACCATGTCGATGTCGTTGCAGGTCAGCCCGAGCTTGGCCAGATGCGCTTCCAGTCGCTGCTCTTCGCTCATCTGCGGCGGCCCCATGGGAAACGCCACCGGGTCGTACCAGCGGGCGCGCAGCGTTGGATCGCTCAGCTTGTTGTAGTCGCAGCCGACGTCGAACAGCACCCGGCCCTGTCTGGTCTCGATCAGAAAGGCCAGAATCGGCGCCTCGATCTGTACGCCGTGGCCACGGCCACGGGTCGAGATCGACTTGTCGTAATGGTGCGTCGCGGTCAGCAGCGGCCAGAGTTTCTGTACCTGGGTCATGCCGCCTCCCGCAGGGCGCTGAGCAGCGCTGCGCTGTCGCACACCTCGCCAAAGATGCCGCCTTCCACGTTGATCATCGCCAGCGCCGCCGCATGCAGCTCGGGGTGCGCGGAGGCGCAGGCGTCACTCACGGTCAGGCAGTTGAAGCCGCGATCGATGGCGCTGCGCAAGGTAGAGCTGACGCACACCTCGGTGGTCACCCCAGTGATGATCAGTGTCTCGATGCCGCGCGTGCGCAGGATCAGTTCTAGGTCGGTGGCGGCAAAGGCGCAGTAGCCGGGCTTGTCGATCACCGGCTCACCAATCTGCGGCTGCAGTTCGTCGATCAGGTCATGGCCGTACTCACCACGCACCAGCAAGCGCCCCAGCGGGCCTGCTGCACCAATCGGCGCGCCACTGCGCTCGGCGCGGATGCGCTTCCACTCAGGCAGGTCAGACAAATCCGTGCGGTGCCCTTCACGGGTGTGCACCACCAGCAGGCCCGCCGCCCGCGCCGCAGCCAGCAGGCGCTGCTGGGCCGGGATCGGCGCGCGCAGGCACTGGATATCCAGCCCGGCCTGATCGGCATAACCACCGGGGGCGCAGAAGTCGCGCTGCATGTCGATCAGCAGCAGGGCAGTACGCGATGGCAGCAGCGGCAGCATCTCAGGCCTCCAGCTTGAATTCGTGGCGTACGGCGGCGGTGATGCCGGTGGCGATGTCGTCCGCCATGCGCGCGCCCTTCTCGGCGGTCGAGCCCAGCGCCGAAGACAGCACCCCGGACGGCGGGACCCACTCGGTGCGGGTCGGATACATGTCATAGGGCGGAAAGTCCGCCGGCGGGTCGTTGGGAATTTTGTCGAGGCTGACCAGATGCGGCAGGTAATGCAGCATCAGCGAGGTTTCGATCACCGCCGCGTGCTCCAGCGCAAAGCCTGGGAAGCCGTCGGGGAAGATATCTTCCAGCGTTTCTTCACGGCAGAAGTCCCAGTGCTCCAGACGCATGACTTCCAGCTCGCAGCCTGGCCCGAGCTCACGCAGCGCCAGCTGAATACCCTCGGTGACAAACCAGGTGTTCTCGTAGTGACCCAGCACCAGCACCAGACGCTTGACGCCGTGGCGGGCAAACTCGCGTACCGCGTCCTGCACCAGCGCAATCAGGGTCGCGCCATCGAGACTGGTGGTACCGCAAAAATGCTGGCCACCGCCGCACTTGGGCTGCGACTTGTAGCCGTAGGCCAGCGCCGGGGCGACGATGCCGCCAATCTGCGCCGCCACATCGGCGCTCAGCGCGGTCGACAGCAACGCATCGGTGCCCAGCGGCAAATGCGGCCCGTGCTGCTCGGTCGCGCCGCAGGGCAGAAACACCACGGCGCCCTGTTCAACACGCTGCTGGTATTCGACCCAGCTGATCTGATCCATATGTACGCTTGTCATGGGCATTCCTCTTGAAGTGGCAGGGCAGCGCTCAGCTACCCATCCAGGCACCACCATTGGCGCCCAGCGTCTGTCCGGTGAAAAAGCTCGCCGCCGGCGACAACAAAAAGCACACCGCTGCCGCAATCTCTTCGGGCTGACCAAGGCGCGCCGCCGGGATGGCCAGCTCCTTGGCAATCCACTCCTCGCTCATGTGCTCCAGCGACACCATGGCGGTTTCCACCGGGCCGGGGGCCACCGCGTTGATGCGAATCTGCGGCGCAAACTCGCGCGCCAACGCCTTGGTCATACCAATCACACCCGCCTTGGCGGTGCAGTAGGCCACGTAGTTTTCGCGCCCCAGCTGACCCAGCTCGGAGGCGATATTGACGATGGCGCCACGGCCCGCGCCGCTCATGCTTTCCAGCGCGCAGCGGCAGCAGCGATAGACGCCATCCAGATCGACCGCCATGATCCGTCGCCAATCCTCTTCCGAGGTGTCCAGAAAGGACTGCTCCTGAATAATCCCAGCGTTGTTGACCAGGCCGTGCAGCGGGCCGGTGGCGGTGATGCAGGCGAACATTTCCTCGACCGCGTCCGGGTCGCTGACATCCGCCTCAATCGCCACCGCCTGGCCACCGGCCGTGCGAATCTGCTCAACCAGATCAGCGCTGGCACCGGCCTGGCCCAGGTGGTTGATCCAGACCTCCGCGCCCTGGCCTGCGAGCATCAGCGCACAGGCGCGGCCGATGCCGGTCGCGGCGCCGGTGACCAGAATGCGCTGGCCCGACAAATCAACCTTCAACATCAATGCATGACCTCCCCGCGACTGACCACAATGGCCTGCCCGGTAATGGCGGCCGAGGCCGGCGCGCCGAGAAACAGAAAAGTACCGGCCAGATCGGCCGGGGTAAGCAGTTCGGGAATCGCCTGCGCGGCGAGGATGTGTTCCAGCTCCTCTGCCTCGCTGCGGCCGCTGCCCTGGGCCATGTTGCGCAGGGACGCCATGGCCGCGTCGGTGCCGACCCAGCCGGGGCAAACCGCGTTGACGCGAATACCCTGCGCGCCCAGCTCCCACGCCAATGAACGGGTCAAACCGATCACTGCGTGCTTGCTGGCGACATAGGCGGAAAACCCGGCCACCGCGCTCAGCCCCCAGATCGACGACTGATTGATCACGCTGCTGCCCTTGCCGAGCAGTGGCAGCAGCGCGCGAGTGAGGCGCAGCATCGACACCACGTTGTTATCGAGCTGCATCTGCCAGCGCCGATTGGCATCGGCGGCGGCATCCTGCAACGGCGTCGGCTGTTCCATGCCGGCGTTGTTGATCAGCACATCCACCTGCGACTGACGCCGGCCCAGCTGACTGGCGTAGTCGGCCACCGCTGCGTCATCGTTCAGGTCCAGCACCCGGCCGTGCACCTGCGTCAGCACTGCAAGCTGCTCAACCGTCGCGGCCAGCGCCTGGGCATTGCGGTCGACCAGCTCCAGCCGCGCGCCCTGTTCGGCAAAGGCCTGCGCCAGGCCCAGACCGATGCCACTGGCGGCGCCGGTAATCACCACAGTGCGGCCCTGATAATCCAGTGTCTGCATGCTCACACCGCCGTCAGGAAGGACACGCCCACCGCACCGTAGAAGTTCTCGGCACGTTTGGGGCCATCGACAAACACGCCGTAGTCATCGCTCAACACGCGGCGCACGCGATGACGGTGGAAGCTGCTGAGCAGTTCACTCATCGGCACCACCTGGCGGTAAGCGTCGCCGTACAGCTCTTCGTGCAACTTGGGCAGGCGATACCAGGGCGCCACCGGCTTCTCGTGGTGGGCGTTGTGGTAGGCAAAGTTGAGCAGCAGCAGGTTGAGCGACGGCCAGCGCAGCGACACCACATTGCTGAAGGTGTTGAGCTGCTCGTAAGCGCGGTCACGCAGCTTGTCGGCCGGGATCTTGCCGTCTTCCTCCAGCACGGCGAAGGCGTCATACGTGTGCTGATAGGCATCGGCAAAACGCAGCACGGTGACCATGATCAGCCAGGCAACGCAGTAGAGCACCAGCGCGCTGAACGAAAGCCAGCCGAGCACGGCAAACAGGGCCGCGCGAATCAGCAGTACGGTCAGCACCTTGCCGCGACGGGCACGGTGTTTCTCGCTCTTGCTGATAAACGGCAGCAGCACCACATAGAAGTGCATGATCAGCTCCACCGCCGGGATATACGCCCACTCAAGGGCCAGAATCAGTTTGCGTACCCAGCTCGGCAGGCTGTTGATAAACACCTTGCTGTCGAAGGTGATGACGTCGGCACGGTCGACGTGATGACGCATGTGCTTGCGGCGCAGATCCTGAAAGTCGGCGTAGCAGCCGCCGGTCATCCAGCTGAACACCTCGCCGGCCAGCGCGTTGTGCGCAGGCTTGCTGAAAATAGTGCCATGGGCAAATTCGTGAATCAGGTAGGCGCCGATGATCATCGCGTGCGCCAGCAACAGCAGCCCGCCCAGCTTGGCCAGCCAGAACGGCGTCAGCAGCAGGCCAAGGCCAACCAGATAGCCGCCGACGCTGTAACCAATCGCCAGGCTGTTCCAGACCCGGCCATCGGCATAACGATAAAGTGGTTTGGACGTGGACATGATTCCTCCGCAAGTCCGGATCAGGGCAGGCGCAATGCGCCTGCACCTAGTCTTACTTGGTCAGTTCGTTGACGAAGCTGGCATCGAAGGTGTCGGCAAAATCCGGGATCGCCGGAATCTGCTTGTTCTTCAGCAGCAGGTCAGCAATCACCGCGCCACTGCCGTAGAAGGAGGTGGTTTCGGTGGACTCAACAAAGTTCCGGCCCATCTCGGCCAGCGGAATGTTGTAGACGCCTTCCATCTGCTCCAGCGCCTCGGCACCGCTCACGCCCAGCACCTTGCCGATGATCTCGGCGCTTTCTTCCGGGTGGGCCTGCATGTATTCCAGACCGGCCTGATAGCCCTTGATCATCGCGGTGATGGCTTCCGGGTTTTCCTCAATCTGCTCTTCGCTGAAGGCCAGCACGTCGGTGATCAGGCCCGGAGCATCCTTGGAGGAATACACCACGTGGAATTTGTCGCCGCCGCCCATGGCGAGGATCTGCGACACGTTCGGCTCGTAGGTCACACCAATCGGCAGGCTGCCGGAGGCCATAGCGCTGGGAATGCCTTCGGGGGTCATGTTGACGGACTGAATGTCGCCCTCGCCCATGCCGTTGATTTGCAGCGCGTAGGCCAGCAAAAAGTCAGACGGCGACAGCGGGTTAAAGCCCACCTGCTGGCCCTTGAAGTCGGCCACAGAGGCGATGGATTTCTCGGCGACAATGGCGTCCCCGCCGTAGGAGAAGTCGATGGGCATGACCACGCGGTGCGGCAGGCCCTTGGCCACCGAGCCAACTACCTGGTCGTAGGTGAGCATGGCGCCGTCCACGGCGTTGCCGGCCATGGCGGACGGCAGCAGCGCCGGGTCATTGAAGAATTGCAGCTCTACATCCAGACCGAACTGGTCGTACAGATCGAGTTTGTCGGCAACATAGAACGGACCGTAACCGGCCCAGACAACGGTACCGATGGTCATGGAGTCAGCAGCCTGAACGGCAACGGGAGACAGAGCGGCAGCGGCAGCCAGACTGATGCCGGCCAGGGACTTGCGGACAAAGCTGAAGCGTGGGGCGGTCATGGGTACAACTCCTACACAGTGAGAAAAGGCGCACGGGGACAACGTCGTCATGACGGTCTCCCGGGCTTTTATCCCGCCGTGTAGCCCTCATTCCTTGAGAGCCGGAAAACTCTCGGACCAGACACTTGCTGCGCAAGCCGGAACCCTAGTTCGCCTAAGTACCACTCCAGTGTGTGATGCGTCATGAGTCAATGACGACTCATCCCGTTTCACTGATGCTTAATGCACGCTTGGTGCCAGCTTTTCGATAAATATCGGAAATGGCCCGTTTTTCAGCCAGTTGCGGGCAGTGCAGGCGTTGCTGCCTGGCTAATTCCCGCCTTGAGCTCCGCCACTTTCGCCCTGATTTGGGGCGGCCGCCCCGTGATGCACCGGGTTCAGTCGCATTGCCCCTGCAGCGTGGCCAGCACCCGGCGACTGCCGGCATGCTCCCGGTGTTCCCCGAGATAGAGACCTTGCCAGGTGCCAACGGCGAGTCTGCCCGCAGTTACCGGCAGGGTCAGTTGCACACCCAGCAGGCTCGACTTGATATGCGCTGTCATGTCGTCCGGGCCTTCGTAGGTATGCTTGAAGTAGGGGGCGTCATCCGGCACCGCGCGCCGGAAGAACGCCTCGAAGTCGCCGCGTACCAGCGGATCGGCGTTCTCGTTGACAGTCAGCGACGCCGAGGTGTGTTGCAGCCACAGATGCAGCAGCCCCACGCGCACCTCGGTCAGCTCTGGCAGCGCACGCAGAATCTCGTCATCGATCAGATGAAACCCGCGCGCACGGGGCTTGAGGCGAATTTCTCTCTGCAGCCACATTTACCTTCACCGCTCCCGGCCAAGTCTCAAAGATCCTGGCCGCGCTGGACCTGCTCGGCCAGCCGCAAGGTTTCATGCTCTTCCATGGCCAGCAGATCCTGCATGAGCTCGCGACCACCCGCCGTTTCCGCCCGGCCCTGCAGGTAGCGATACAAGTCCAGCGCATCGTTGTGCAGGTCAAATACCATGGTGCACAGCGCATCGTAGTCCAGCCCGGCAAAGCTGGGCCGGGTATTGAGCAGGCGCACGCGCGGGTTGTCGGTAAAGTAGTCGTAGACCCAGCTATCGAGCACCTTGATATCGGCCTGCTGCTCAAAGCGCAGCACCATCTGCTGCATGCGGCGCTCGTGCTCGGCCAGGTACTGCAACAGCGCGCGCATGCGCTCGCCGGTCCCGCTGTCCGCGGCGCCAGCCTCCAGGCTGCTGGCCAGATGACCGTGCAGCTGCTGTGTCCACTCAATCAAATCGCGATAGGTTTCCGCCTTCATCAAGCCTCCTGCGGTCGTGCAACAAGTGTGCATGTCGAGGTGTCAGTGTATGCGTCTGGAACTACTTGATCAGCATCCAAATCGCCATCCCCACCATCATCAGGTTTTCGGTCAGCGAAATGAAACCCAGCGGCACGTTACTGTCGCCACCCACGCAGGCACACTTCAGCTCGCGTCGCTCGACATACACCGCCTTGAATACCGAGACCGCGCCGACCACCCCGATCAGCATAGCCACCGGAATGGCCAGCCACAGCAGCGCACCGGCAATCATCAGAATACCGGCCAGTGCCTCGCCGAAGGGGTAAAGATAGGCATAGCGCACCCAGCGCTGCGCCAGCAGGTCATAACCGAGAAACATGTTGGAGAAGCTTTCAAGGTCACGTAGCTTGAGTATCGCCAACACGCACATCGATATAGCGACGAACCATTCCAGCGTGCGCACACCGAATAACGTACCCAACGCGGCCCAGCTGACACCCAACGCCATCAGCGCCGTGCAGGCAAAGACCGCGATAACCGGCTGATAGGTCACCTCATCCGCTTCCTGAACCGGCTTGCCGAAGTACCGTCGCAGCTCGTCGTAGCCGCCGATGCGCTTGCCGTCGATAAAGGCCTGCGGCGTGGTATCCACGTCGTATTCGCGCTGAAATGCGTCGGTTTCCTCGCGACTGGTCAAGTGATGGTCTTGCACCTTGAAACCCTCACGCTTGAGCAGATCGAGGGACTTTAGCCCGAAGGGGCAAAGGTGGTTTTTCATCACCATGCGATAGAGTGTCGCTTCATGCGGTCGATCCGTCATCGGGTCACTCCTGCTGTCCGGTTTGTGTCATCTGGGCAGTGCCTGCACCGGCTGGCACAACGCCGCCCCAGCGGCACAGAACACGATCACCCTGACCTTGCGACTGCGCTACCGGCTGCGAGGTTCCAGCCGGCGACGCAGCACTGCGTAGCTAGAACATCAGCCTTACGCCCGCGACCGCAAACCAGCCGTCGCGATCTTCACCGTCCTGCACGGCAAAGTCGGCGCTGCGCCCGAAGGCCCGTTCGTAGTGCACCCCCACATAAGGCACGACGGCACGATCAACCAGGTCGTAGCTCAGCCGCAGGCCGGCTTCCATACCGCTGAGACCACGACCAACCCCAACTGCTTCGTCATCCGAGAGGGCGGCATCGAACTCCAGCTCCGGGGTCAGATGCAGGCGGTTGGTCAGCAGCAGCTCGTATTCCAGCGCGAGATCCAGCGACAGATCGCCGTGCTCGCTCAGGTAGAGATTACTATCCATCTCCAGCCATTAGGGCAGCAGACCATTCAGGCCGACAAATGCGTACTGCCGGTTCTCACCGTCTGGGGTATCAAAGCGCAGGCCGCCGCGCAGATCGATAAAGTCGCTGACCGGGGTTTGCAGCGCGAGACGGTTGTCCAGCGTCTCCCAACTGTCGTGATCAAAGCTGTATTCGGCCTCGCTCAGCCAAAGCGCTTTCAACTCATCGGTGCCCCACCAGGCTTCGGTGCTCCAGTATCCAAGCTCCTCGCCACTGTCGCCATAGCGGTATTCCAGCGCGTCGGCCTGCAGGCCATAGAAATAGCCGTGGTGCATGGAGTGACGCATCTGCTCGGCTGCTGCCGACGCCGAAGCCATCAGCAGCAACGGGATCATCAGGCGCTTCATGAGTCATCTCCTTCAGGGCCGCCTTCGACAATGACGGTGCGGAACATCCCCGCCGCCGCGTGATAGGACAGGTGGCAGTGGAAGGCCCACTTGCCCGGTGCGTCGACCTCGGTCTCCATGTAAACGGTGGTGCCGGGCGCCACGCTGATCACATGCTTGACCGGGTTCCACTGGTCAGCGCCCACGTCGAGGATCGACCACATGCCGTGCAGATGCATGGGGTGGGTCATCATGGTTTCATTGATGAACTTGAAGCGCACCCGCTCGCCGTACTGCAGGCGAATCGGTTCAGCGTCCGACTCCTTGATGCCGTTGATCGACCAGATATAGCGCTCCATATTACCGGTCAGCCGTAACTCGATCTCGCGGGTGGGTTCGCGATCTTCATATAACGGCTTTTGGGCGCGCAGGTCGGCATAGGACAGGAAGCGACCGTCGTTATAGGCCTGGGGAATGAGGCCACTGCCTTGGGCGTAGAAGGGATCAGCGGGCAGTGCTGCGGCCTCGCCATGGTTCATGTTGCCGTGATCCATACCGGTCATATCGCCGTGGTTCATCCCGCTGTGATCCATACCGGCCATGTCGCCGTGGTTCATGCCGCTGTGATCCATGCCGGCCATATCACCGTGGTTCATGCCACTGTGATCCATGCCGGCCATGTCGCCGTGACTCATGCTGCCGTGGTCCATACCGGCCATATC
>NZ_NTMR01000011.1 GCF_002307495.1 Pseudomonas abyssi
AGGGGCTTTGTCAGCAGTCTGGGGCGCCGCAAGGCGCCTTTTTTGTGCGCGCAATTTCCTTCAATACACAGCCGGCCATTTGCCGCAGCATGCTCTGACTAATGTAATGAGGGTGCATGATGCTGTCGCTGTGGTTGTCGATGTTGGCCTTTACCCTGGTGGGCTCGGTTGCGCCTGGGCCGGTTTGCGTGGTGACGGTCAGCAGCGCGGCGCGCGCCGGCATGCTGCGCGCCATGCCTTATGTGCTGGGTGCATCGCTTGGCTACGCGCTGATGGTGTTGCTGCTGGGGTTGGGGCTGCTCGGCAGCCTGGCGCAGAGCCCGGCAGTGCTGCAGGGTCTGGCCTGGGTCGGCGCGGTGTACCTGTTGTATCTGGCCTGGCGTATTGCGCGCGCCGAACCGGGGCTACCAAGAATGGCAGGGATTCGGGTGCCGGGCTTCTGGGCCGGCGCGCTGGCGCAGTGGTTAAACCCCAAGGCCTGGCTGTTTTCGTTATCGGGTTTGAGCATGTTTGTCAGCAACCAGGCGCAACCACTGGCGGTCTTCTGTATCCTGTCACTGGTGGTCTGTCTGTTCGGCGTTGGCTGCTGGGCGTTGCTGGGGCACCTGCTCGGTGGGCGTTTACCGGGTGCGCGGGCAATGCGAATATTCAATTTGGTGATGGCGCTGCTGCTGGTGCTCAGTGTGGTGCTGATTCTGTTGCCGTAACCGGTTTGAGGTGTGCATGTCGCAAGAGCAGTTTCTCCAGCGTAGCCCGGCGCTGCCGGTGATCGAGCTGCGGCAGGCTGATCGTTCGACAGCCTGTTATCAGGCGCACACCCACGACGAGTTTTCCTTTGGCGTGATCGATCAGGGTCATACTGCCTATCGCAACCGGCAGCGCCTGGAACGTATCGGTGTCGGTAGCATGGTGATGGTCAATCCGGGAGAGGTGCATGCCTGCAACCCGGCTGCCGGCCAGTGGTCTTACCGGATGCTGTTTGTTGATGCCAACTGGCTGGGCGCGCTGCAGCGTGACGCCTTTGGCGGTAGTGCCGACTATCAGTGTTTTCCAGACATTTGCAACCCGGCGGCCAGCGCCGAGTTCGATGCCCTGTTTGCCAGTTTGCGACGCAGCGATGGTGCGCTGGAAGCCGAAGGGCGGCTGGTCGAGATGCTGCAGCCGTTGTTTGCCCAGCAGCAGGAAGGGCCGCAAACCCTGCACCAGCGCGGGTTGCTGCGTGCTCGGGAATTGATCATGGATCGGCTCGGCAGCAACCTGCAGCTTGATGAGCTGGCCGAGGCGGCGGAGCTCAATCGTTACCAGCTGATTCGTGGTTTTAAGCGCCTCTATGGCCAGGCACCGCACGCCTATCAGCTGGATGCTCGGATCAAACTGGCGCGTTCGCGCCTGCGAGCCGAGGCGGTCAGCCTCAATCACCTGGCGCTCGATCTGGGGTTTGCCGATCAGGCGCATTTTCAGCGTCACTTCAAATTGCGCACGGCGCTGACACCGGGACAGTACCGGGCGTTTCATCAGGCGGGTTGAGTCGTCGAGAGTAAAAACAAGACAGGCGCCGTAAAGGGCGCCTGTCTTGTTTGCAGCAACGTCAGCCCATTAGTTCACCGACAGATCTACTTCACGGATGTACAGGCGACCAGCATCGATGGTGGCCTCGTCGAGCATCTTTTGCTCCAGCACGCCGCCGGTGGACCAGGTGGCGAAGTCATCGTCGTTCAGGACGCCCAGGTGGCTGTCGTCGATGCGCCACAGGCCTTCCATCTTGTCGTGCGGGTAGTTGGCTTCAACTACCATGTCCAGCGCCAGTGTCTTGTCCACCGGATAGATGCCGACTGCAGCCAGGGCCTCCCAGCCACCGTCGAGCACGACTTCTTCCAGCGTCTTGCCGTTGATGGTCAGACCCAGATCCGGGTCCTGCACCATGCCGGGCTGCAGGGCGACGGTTTCCAGGTTGGTGCCGGTGGACAGGTCGATGCGGTAGATCTGTTTCTGTGCGTTGGGCGACACACCGGCCGCGCCGTTCGGACCGCCATAGAGGAAGCTGCCGTCGCGCTCGAGTACCAGGAAATCGGTACTGCTCAGACCGACCATTTCCGAGTTGGAGTTGGTGGGTTTTTCCTGCTGGTACAGATACTGGCCGATCTCGTCGGTCTCGAGATTCACTGTCACAATGCGGGTAATGGTCTGCGCGCGCACGGCCTTGGTCGGCAGGTCCATGGTGGACTGCATCAGGCCGACCAGAGTGCTTTCGTCCGGGGTGATGGCCAGGCCTTCCATGCCGCGGTTGGCGCGGCGATAGGCGTACTCTGCCGGAAGGTTAATGCGGGTGCGTGTGTCGGCCGTGAACGGATTGATACGGTCGATCTCGCGGCCTTCAGCATCAAAGTGCACCATGTGCGGACCGTATTCGTCGCTTGCCCAGAAGCTGCCGTCGCGCAGTGCGACCAGGCCTTCGCCATCCAGGCCGTAGTCGTCGAGCTTGAGCGGATTGCTTGCCGCATCGTAGGGCCGGGTGGGGTCAACCACGACCGGTGTACCATCCGGGTTGTAGGGCGTCTCACCGGTGCCGCCCAGCGCCGAGGTATTGGGCAGGCCGGTGATCAGGGTGCCGTCCGGGCGTTTGAGCTCAATGGTGGCCAATTGCTCGACCCCGCCGCTGGCGGTGATACGAAAGTGCCCGATACGTGGCGTGTAATCGGCGACCGGGAATGACTTGCCGGAGCCGTAGGCGCCACCGACAAAGTCGGCGTTGGGGCCGCGGTCGGTCATGGCGTAAAACTCACCCAGGTTGCTCGGGTGCGCAGTCATGGCCGAGCCGTAGCCGCCATTGCGCACTTCGAACGGCGCCATGGTCTTGCCATCGATCAGGTCATCACGCAGTACCGCGAAGGGCAGTTCAACCCCTTCCTGCGGGAAGGCAGCCAGGCGTGCTGCCAGCTCCTGCTCGGGGGTGATTGCAGCGTCGTCATCATTGTCGCTGTCGGAGTTACAGGCGGTCAGCAGCGCGCTGCCCAGCAGCAGCGCAGAAAGCACTTTCCAGTTGGTCATGTCTTCGTCCTTGTCATCGGCAGGGGGCCGGCGGTTGCCGGCGAGGTAGACAGGGACAATAAAGACGGCAGGTGACAGCGCCGCGAAGAATTGATGACGGTTTGTGTGAGGCTATTTCAGACCCTAGGGTCTGTTGCCGTTTCGTTCGCCCGCCTGTTGCAGCCTGTAAAGCCGCCAATCAAGGAGCGAGAAGCGTAGCGTGGTCATTCCACGTGAGCGACGAGCCCCGTAGCATGGAGAACCGCGCAGCGTTCTCCGTGGGTTCATTTGCCGACGCGCGGAGAAGCCTGCGGCGTTCTCCGCCCTACGGCAGAGCCGCAATGCGCAGGCCCGCCGGGCCGTTGCTTATTGGGCCAGTTCGATATGCTCCGAATGAATCCGAATAACGCCCTTTTTCATCAAACCGCCAATGGCTTTTTTGAAGTTGCTTTTGCTGACGCCAAAGGCGTCGCTGATGGCCTCGGGGCTGCTGCGATCACTCAGGGCCAGGTGGCCACCGCTGGCGCGCAGGCGGTCGAGAATCTGCTGCTGCAGTAGGTCAGCGGCCTGGGTGCCGACCGGCTGCAGGCTGAGGTTGATCTTGCCGTCGGGGCGGATTTCGCGAATGTAGCCCTGCTCCTTGCGGCCGAGCTTGATTGGCCGGAAAGCCTCGTTGCGGTGGATCAGGCCCCAATGCTCGCCATTGATGATGGCCTTGTAGCCCAGATCAGTACGCTCCACCAGCAGCAGGTTGACCGCATCGCCGACCTGGTAGCGCGCCGGGGTCTTGTCCAGATAGCGGTCCAGGCGGGTGGTCGCCAGCACCCGGCTGGTGTGCTTGTCCAGATACAGGTAGGCGACGCAATACTGGCCTTCCTCCAGCGGCTTTTTCAGCTCGGCGAAGGGCAGCAGCACATCCTTGGGCAGGCCCCAGTCGAGGAACAGACCGACCTGGCTGCGTGCTACGACCTTGAGATTGGCAAAGTCGCCGACCTGTGCGCGGGGCCGCGTAGTGGTGGCAATGATGCGGTCTTCGCTGTCGAAGTAGACAAACACTCGCAGGCGGTCGCCCACCTCGGTGCTCTGGTCCTTGGGCACATAACGGTTGGGCAGCAGAATCTCGCCATCTTCACCACCGTCCAGGTAGAGCCCGAAGCCGGTGTGCTTGGTGATTTCCAGATTATTGAAACGCCCGATGTCGGCCATGCTGCTGCTCCTGATTGCTATAGCGGCGTATTCTAGCAGCCTCAGGACTGCCGTTTTGCTTGTTCGATCATGTCAGCCACGCTGCGCGCCTCGATGCGGTCGGTGTCGAACAGGTTTTCCAGATCGGCACGGGCCTGACGGGCGGTCTGCATGACAGCGGTGGCGTCGTCGTACACCGCGTGCTGGGCCGCCAGGACCTGTTCGTCGTGGCGCCGGAAGCGCGCCAGACGCGAGTCCGCCTGCTCATCGCTGAGGCCCAGTCCGGTAAGAATCTGGCGGCTCATTTCCAGACTGGAGTGAAAGGTTTCACGCACCGGCAGTACGTTCAGGTCGATCAACTTGTGCACGTGCTGGCGGTTGCGGGCACGGGCGATGATGGTGATCTGCGGATACAGTCGGCGTACGGTCTCGGCGGTGCGCAGGGTGATGTCCGGGTCACTGCTGGTGATGATGAAAAACTGTGCCTTGTCGACCTGAGCGGCCCGCAGGATCTCCGGGCGCAGGGGGTCGCCGTAGTAGATCGGCATCTCGGCACTGATGCTGCGCGACATCTCGATGCTGTCGACCGAGGTGTCCAGCGCAACATAGGGCACGCGCTGGGCCCGGAGCACACGGGCGATGATTTGCCCCATGCGGCCCATGCCGGAGATGACCACACGCGGGCTGTCGGTATCGATCTGCTGATACTCCTCGGGCACCTTGCGCGGCGTGGCCTGCTCCTTGGGCAGCAGTGCTGCGAGCAGCAGAATCAGCAGCGGGGTGACGGCCATCGACAGGGTAATGGCCAGTACCAGCAGATTGTGCTGGGTGGCGCTCAGCAACTGGTGCCCGCTGGCCAGTTGAAAGACGACAAAGGCGAACTCGCCGCCGGCCGCCAGCACCATGCCCAGCCGCAGTGCGCTTCGGCGATCAAGCCCGGCGGCCAGGCGCCCGGTCAGGTAGATCAGCGGCAGCTTGAGCACAATGATCAGCGTGGTCAGCAGCGCGACGGCCAGGCCGTTGGACTGCAGCAGCGATACGTCGGCCTGCATGCCGACGGTGATAAAGAACAGCCCCAGCAGCAGCCCTTTGAAGGGCTCGATCTGCGACTCCAGCTCATGCCGGTATTCCGAGTCCGCCAGCAGTAAGCCGGCCAGAAAGGCGCCAAGGGCCATGGATACGCCGACCGACTCCATCAGCCAGGCCGTGCCGATCACTACCAGCAGGGCGGTGGCGGTGGAGACTTCCTGCAGGCCGGTGCGGGCGACGATGCGGAATACCGGGCGCAGCAGGTAGCGTCCGCCGACGATGATCACGGCGATGCTGCCCAGTACCTTGAGCGTCTGCAGCAACAGGTTGCCGTCGGCGCTGCTGCCGGGTTGGCTGCCGAGCAGCGGGATCAGTGCGATCAGCGGAATGGCGGCCATGTCCTGAAACAGCAGTACGGCAAAGGCCTGGCGGCCGTGGGGGCTGGTCAGCTCGCGGCGCTCTGCCAGCAGCTGCAGGCCAAACGCGGTGGAGGACAAGGCAAGCCCCAGACCGAGCACTAGCGCGGTTGCCGGCGGCTGCTCAAACAGCAAGAGGGCGAGCAGACCGATGACGCTGGCGCACAGGCCGACTTGCAGCGCTCCGGTGCCGAACACCGCCCGGCGCATCACCCACAGCCGGCGCGGCGATAGCTCCAGGCCGATGATGAACAGCAGCAGGACCACGCCCAGTTCGGACACATGGCTGATGTCTTCGGGGTGCGGTACCAGATCCAGCGCCCAGGGCCCGATGATCACGCCGGCTGCCAGGTAGCCGATGACCGCGCCCAGGCGCAGGCGCTTGGCTACAGGCACAGCGATGACGGTGGCGAGCAATAGAACGACGATAAGCTGCAGAGCGCTGCCGGAGGGGTGCATGTGAAGGGGTACCTGAACAGAGGATAAACGACCTCTGCAGTTTAAGTGACGGCGCTGGCACTGTGGCGGAAAATCTGTCGCGCGGTTGGGCAAAACTGCTACTGTGCCGCGCAAAGAAGAGGATAGGGAGTACGGCGGTGGCAGCATGGCGGGGCTATCTGCAGCAACTCGGCTGGTGGCTGGCGCATCGCCTCGGGCGTGAGCCGGAGCGCGTGTTGGCGCGTGAGCATGATGCGCTGGGCGAGCTGCGGGTAACGCAGGCAGGCGAGCTACGTTACCTCTACTTTGGCGAGGAGACTGAACAGAGCTGCGCGCTGATCGGCAACCCGGCCTGGCTGGAGTACGACTACACCCGCGCGATGCTGCTGGCGGGGTTCTGGCTGCCACAGATCGAGCGAGCGCTGGCGTTGGGGCTGGGCGCCGGCAGCCTGGTCAGTGCGGTGTTGCAGCACCTGCAACCGGCTCAGATGCGCGCGGTAGAACTCCGTCCTGCGGTGGTGGAGCTGGCTCGGCGCTGGTTTGCGCTGCCGCAGGTGCCCGAGCTGCAGGTGGTGGTAGCAAGCGCCGAGCAGTACATGGAATCGCTGACCGAGCCGGTCGACCTGCTGCTGCTTGATCTGTATCTGGAAGACGGTATTGCCGGCGCCCAACTGCACATGGACTTTTTGCAACAATGCCACGCGGCGCTGCGCCCGGGCGGGCTGATGGTGGTCAATCAATGGCAGCAGGGCAGCAGTGGCAAGCCCTACGCCGTCCACCGTCTGCGCGAACTGTTCGGTGAGCGCTACCTGCAGGTGGAGGTAGTGGAGGGCAATATCCTCCTGTTTATCCCGCAGGCGGGCGAGCTGGCGCTGGACCGTCAGGCCATGAATGTCTGGGCCGACCGGCTGACGGC
This sequence comes from Pseudomonas abyssi, assembly GCF_002307495.1. Taxonomy (GTDB): domain Bacteria; phylum Pseudomonadota; class Gammaproteobacteria; order Pseudomonadales; family Pseudomonadaceae; genus Halopseudomonas; species Halopseudomonas abyssi. Next base: position 7,012 of record NZ_NTMR01000011.1, read on the forward strand.
GCAATTGGGCTACAGCCTGCGACCCTATATCGAGGGGCTGCGGCGAGCGGGGTAGCACCTAAACCTGCTGGCTCTTGCCGGTGAAGTGCAGCGCATCGCCACAGCGCCGACACAGGTAGCGGTTGCCCTTTTTCACCAGGGCGTGACGGCGTGCGGTAAAGGGCATGTGCTCGGCGCAGCCGCAGCGATACAGGTACTGGGTGCTGCGTCTGCGGGCGACCGGGTAGTTGTGGCAGCGGTCTGCGGGCAGGCCGAACAAGCCGGTCATCAGGGCCTGCCATTCACGGCCGTGCGGGCGGATGCGGTGTCCGTACAGCTGGTGGGCAATCAGGTGGGCGACTTCATGGGCTACTGTCTGCCGTAGAAAATGCTCGCTGTTGTCGCGATACATCTGGCCGTTGAAGCGCAGCAGATTGCGATCCAGATAGGCCACGCCGGCGCGTTGGCCGCGCAGGTCCAGGTGGATAGCGGGGCGCGCAAAGGTGCGACGAAAATACTGCTCGGCCTGCGCGTAGCAAGTCTCGGTACGGGCGATGATGCGTTCCATCAGAACACCGCGTTATCGAGTCCGGCAGCCATGTACAGGCCCAGCTCCTCGACCTGCTGTTCAAAGTCGTCCTGCCAATCACCGCGCAGAGTCAGTGGCGCCTGTAACCAGTTCCAGCGCAGGCCAGTGACAATCGACTCCACCGCGCGGCGGGTGCCGGTGCCGTCCATGCCGGCACGGATGTAAAGCGCACAGGGCAGTCCCTGCTTCTCTTCCAGTACCGGGTAGTAGCAGCGATCGAAGAAATCCTTAAGCGCACCACTCATGTAGCCCAGGTTTTCGGTGGTGCCCAGAATAATGGCGTCGGCCTGCAGCACGTCTTGCGGTTGGGCTTCCAGTGGCGGCACCCAGCGGGTCTCGACCTGTTCGATATCCGGATGGCGCGCGCCGCGCAGAGCTGCTTCGGCCAGCTTGCGGGTGTTGGGCGAGGGCGCGTGCGCGACGATCAGCAGTTGTTTGGGTGTCATACCTTAGGGTCCGTTGACGGTTCGTTCACCAGCCTGCCGGAGGCCATTTTTCGGCCAGGCAAGGCGGAAGGAGCGCAGTGTGGTCGCTCCACAGAAGCGACTGACAACGCAGCATGGCCGAAAAATGGCCCCGGCCCTGCGGGTGGGGCCGCCGAGGTTGTGCCTGTAAAGCTGCCACTCAGCGTCCCTCGTCGTTTATTTGGAATGACCACAAAAACGCCGGGAGCGTTTTTGTGCGCTAGCCCCGAAGGGGTGAAGCACAGGGATGTGCTGAACAAACTACACTCCTCGCTACTTGATTGGCGGCTTTACAGGCAGCAACAGGCAGGTGAACGAACCGTCAACAGACCCTAGCCCTGCCGGCTATTCCACAGCCGGGCAACCGCGCGTTCGCTGCCCAGCCAGGCGACCAGCAGGCCAAGTGCCCCGAGCAGCCCGAAGACGGCGACGGGCAGGATGAAAAACGGATCGCTGCCGGCCGGCAACAGCAGCCCGAGCGCACTGGCCAGGGCGATGAACAGCAGGCTCATGATGACCAGAATGGCGCGGCTCTTGGGTGCGTAATGGTACGGAGCGTCACCGGCTTCCAGCGGGTTGAGCAAGGGCGCGCAGAGGCGGCGGGCGTGGTCTTTGATGGTAGCCATGGCGGGGCGAGATTCCTGTCAGCGATTGTTGGCCAGTGTAGCGTCATGTGCCCTGTGTTTTGAAGGTACAGACAATCCGGACTGGCCAGCACGGCCCGGATTGCGGTAGGGTGTTTACAGCTGAATATAAATAGTACGCATAAATTTACACCCCCAAATCCTGCCTGGACCCGACGCCACCAAGGAGATTCGGTTCCATGCTTCGACTTGTAGTGCCCATCGCGGCCCTGCTGTGCGGCATCGCTCTGTTGCTGCTGGGCACCGGCCTGCTCAATACGCTGCTCGCCCTGCGCGGTAGTGCCGAAGGTTTCAGCGACCAGACCCTCGGTCTGCTGGGTTCCGCCTACTTTGCCGGTTTTATTCTCGGTACCTGGTTGTGTCCGCGGCTGATTCGCCGCATGGGGCATGTCCGTGCCTTTACCTTTCTGGCTGCTGCCGAGGCTGCCTGTGTGCTGATCCACCTGTTGTGGATGCTGCCAGGTGTCTGGTTGCTACTGCGGGTGATGACCGGTGTTGCGCTGGTCGGCATCTACACCGTGATCGAAAGCTGGCTCAACACCCAGGCGCCGCCCGAGCGACGCGGACAGGTGTTTGCCTGCTATATGGCGATCAACCTGGGCTCGCTGGCGCTGGCCCAGCAACTGCTGAACTGGGATAGCCCGCTCAACTTCACGCTGTTTGTGATTGCCGCGATGTTGGTGGTACTGGCCGTCATGCCGGTATCGGCCACTCGCCTGTCGCAACCGGTCATTACCGATACCCCCGCCTTGTCGCTGCGCCGTCTCTGGGAGGCCGCGCCTGTCGCCTGCGCCGGGGCCTTGCTGTCGGGGCTCGGCATGGGCGGCTTCTGGGGGCTGGGCGCGGTATACGCCACGCGCATGGGCATGGACACGGCGCAGATCGCCGGATTCGTCTCGCTGGTGATTGTTGCCGGAGCGCTGGCCCAGTGGCCGATGGGGCGGCTGTCGGACAGCATCGACCGCCGCCGGGCGCTGGTCATCATCGCCGGCAGCGCGGCGCTGGGTGGGCTGCTGATGGCGGCGCTCGGGCCGTTCGGGTTGTGGCTGCTGGTGGGGGCGGTGGTGTTCGGCGCCGGTTCGTTTTCGGTATACCCCGCCGTGGTGGCGCATCTGATCGATCATTTACACCAGGAAGATATTCTCTCCGGCAACGCCGCCCTGTTGATGCTGCACGGAGTGGGCGCGGCGATCGGTCCTGCGCTGGCAGGTGTGCTGATGAGCGTGACGCCGGTGGCCTTGCCGCTGTTCTTCACCCTGATGTTCGCGCTCTGTGCGCTCTATGCCGGCTGGCATCTGCGTGCCGGTCGTGACCGAATTGTCGATGGTGCGGCGCATCAGGTGCCGATGGTACGCACGTCAACCGCCGTGCTGGAGATGATGCTGGAGGACGCCGGTGGTGACGACGCCGCTGCTACCGCCGATGCGGCGTCTGAGCAGGCAGCGCCCAAGCAGGCTGCGCCCGACACCGATACCGATTCCGATGTAACAGGGAGACCTCAACCATGATGTTGGCAACCGATCTGGATGGAACCTTTCTTGCGGGCGACCCGGATAACCGGCAGCGCCTCTACCAGCTGATCAGCGCGCACCCGGGCATCACCCTGGTGTTTGTTACCGGTCGTGGCCTGGAGGTGGTGGTGCCACTGCTGTCTGACCCGGCGATACCCCAGCCCGACTACATCATCTGTGATGTGGGGGCGACGGTAGTCGACGGCAAGACCCTGCAACCGGTCTACCCGGTGCAGAGCGAGATTGAGGCGCGCTGGCCGGGCGAGCAGCTGGTGCTGCAGACGGTGGCGGCGTTTCCCGGACTCGAACGCCAGCAGGTACCGCAGCAGCGCCGCTGTTCCTGGTTCTGTGAGCCGGACGCGGTCACCGACGAACTGCGCGCTGCCGTCGAGGCGCTGGACTGCGACCTGCTGTTCTCGGCCGGCATGTACCTGGATTGCCTGCCCCGGGGCGTCAACAAGGGCAGTACCCTGCAGCGTCTGGTCGAACATCTGGATGAGTCGCTGGACGATGTACTGGTGGCAGGCGACACCCTGAATGACCTGTCGATGTACGAGCAGGGCTTCAAGGGCGTGTGCGTCGGTGAGTCGGAACTAGCGCTGCTGGAGGCCACCAGTGACCGCGCCAAGGTACTGCACGCCCGTCTAAGTGGCTGCGGCGGGATTCTTGAAGCGGTCTCGCATTTCGGCTTTCTCGGCCCGCTGGGCGTGGATTCGGAGCTGCGCGACCTGCAGATCAAGGGCAAGGCGGATCTGGTCATGGTGTATCACCGCCTGCCTTACGAGGAGGTAGAGCAGGACGGCAAGGTAATACGCCGTCCACCGTCGTCGCCCAACGGTATTCTGCCGACCCTGCTGAGTTTTTTTGCCGGCGATCAGCAGGGCTCCTGGGTGGCCTGGTCGATTCATGATCCGCGTCGGCGTGAAGGCTTTGAGGTACACACCAAGGTGGATGCCGAGCGCTACCCCAACCTGGTTGCGGCCAGGGTCGCTTTGACCAAGGATGACGTGGATGTGTTCTACAAGCGCTTCTCCAAAGAGGCGTTCTGGCCGACCCTGCATACCTTCTGGGAGCGTGCCGTGTTCCGTGAGGAGGACTGGGCGGTGTTTCTCAAGGTCAACCGTCTGTTTGCCGAGCGTACTGCCGCCGAGGCGGCGCAGGGCGCGGTGGTCTGGCTGCACGACTATAACCTGTGGATGGTGCCGGCCTTCCTGCGCCCACTGCGCCCGGACCTGAATATCGCCTTTTTCCACCATACCTACTTCCCCTCTGCCGACGTGTTCAACGTGCTGCCGTGGCGCCGCGAGATCATCGGCAGCCTCTTGCAGTGCGATTACATCGGTTTTCACATTCCTCGCCAGTCGGAGAACTTTGTCGATGTGGTGCGCGGGGTCGCGCCGCTGGAGGTACTGGAAGAAACCGGCTGCGCGCCGCGCTATCTGACCTACGGCTGCGCGGTGGGGCTGGACCGCATGGCGACGCGCATCAACGTGCACGGCCGCGAGATCGGCCTGGGCGCGCACCCGGTCGGGCTGGATGTCGACCGTGTACAACAGGTGCTCGACAGCGATGTGTGTCAGGAGCAGATCAGCATGCTGCGCAAGGAGCTGGAGGGCATCCGCGTGGTGCTGTCGGTGGAGCGGCTGGATTACACCAAGGGTACCTACGCCAAGCTGCTGGCGTTTGAGGCATTGCTGGAGGCCCATCCGGAGCTGATCGGCAAGGTCAGCCTGATAACCATCTGCGTGCCTGCGGCGCGCGAGATGACCATTTATGCCGAGTTGCTGGGGCAGATCGAGCAGGCGGTGGGGCGTATCAACGGACGGTTCTCACGGGTGGGCTGGACGCCGGTGCAGTTCTTCTATCGCGCCGTGCCCTTTGACCAGTTGGTGGCCTATTACTTGATGGCGGATGTGATGTGGATTACCCCGCTGCGTGACGGGCTGAACCTGGTGGCCAAAGAATACGTGGCAACCCAGGGGCTGTGCGGTGGCGCCGGGGTGCTGGTGCTGTCCGAGTTTGCCGGGGCGGCGGCCGAGCTGCACGGCGCACTGCTGACCAACCCGCACGATCCGCATGATCTGCGCGATGGCCTTTATATCGGGCTGACGCTGGGCAAGGCAGAGCGCGAAGCGCGGTTGCGGGAGTTGTTCGGGATAGTGCAGCACAACGATATTCGTCGCTGGGGCGATGAGTTTTTGCAGGCGGTACGTGGGGTGCACCGTGAGGCGCTGGAGCATAGCGACGAGGTGGCCTAGCCGGAAATGAACAGGGCCGGCTAGATGGCCGGCCCTGTGGGCTAACAACGTGTCAGCACAGCTGTGTTACGGCAGTACCTGGTTGACCTGGTACACCGTGGTGGTGCCGCTGACTTCGTGACCGACGATCAGCAAAGCTTCACCGTTCGGTGAGTCCTCGGCAGAGACAAACACCAGACCTTCCGGCCCCAGGTCTCCGGCATCGGCCAGCACGGATTCGGTATCTTCCGTGGTCCAATCGGCGCGGGTGTTCAGGTAGTCCACCATCTCAGGCGCGGTCGGGTCGGTAATATCCCATACCATCACACCGCCCATGCGCTCCAGACCGATAAAGGCAAAGGTTTTCTCGCCCAGCTGGCCCAGGGTGACGCCTTCGGGCTCCGGGCCCTTGTTGTCACTGCGGTTGTCGAATACGTCACCTTCATCGTGGGTCGAGTTGAAGTAGTCGGCGCAGGGAATATTGCGGTTGGCGCCCAGCATGCACTCGGCGCTGGCGATGTACTGCTCGAAGGCATCACCCGAATCCCATACCAGCGCACCATCGGCATCGCGGATGGAGAAGGAGCGAGCGCCGTAGGCGTACAGGTTGTCGTACATCAGACGGTCACCCGCGACGTTTTCATTGCCGGCGGCATCGAACATCACCGGGTTGCCGGCGTCGTCTTTGCGATAGCCATCGGTCCAGGCAATGGTCAGGCGGCCCAGGGTTTCGTCTTCGCGGCAGTCGCCCGGATCAGCGGCGGTGGCGCCGCAGTAGCTGAAGGTGGTCGGGTTGAGCAGGGCGCCTGCTGCCAGTTCACGCAGCTGCGGCGGCAGGTCGTCGCCGGCGCGGCGGTCAAAGCCGCCGGTGTGGAGCAGGTGCTTGGCGCGAAACTCCTCAACAAAGCCCTTGCTGGCATCGCCGGCCCAGTAGGCGTCGTCGTCCTCGCCCCAGGCGCGGGCGTCACCCTCGTTGGCGGCGACCAGGTAGGTGCTGCCACCTGCGCTATAGGCGGCGATGGCATCAGGTTGGTACATGCCCAGCACTCCAGGCCAGGTGGTGATGTTGATTTCGCCGTCTTCGTCACTGGCATCAATGCCGTTGCCAGCCACGCCGTGGTCCTTGTAGCCCAGCGGCAGAATGTCGGTGACGGTGGCGCTGGCAATGTCGATCTTGGCCAGGGCGTTGTTCTCTTGCAGGGCAACCCAGGCGGTGCTGCTGTCGTCGGAGATGGCGATGTATTCCGGCTCCAGGTCCTGCTCGACGCTGGCACCGGGGCCAAAGATGCGCACGCCAGCGGCGACCAGCTCGTCGCGACGGGCGTTGAAGCTGCTGAAGGTGGCGGTTCTGACCTCGACGATGTCGTCGTCGGTCAGGCTGAGAATGCTGATGGAGCCGACCGGGTCGACGCTGTAGTCGTTGCTCGGCTCGCCTTCGTTGGCGGTCAGCAGGTATTTGCCATCAGGGCTGAAAGCCAGCATGTCGGGCTGGGCGCCAACCTGTTCGGAGCCGAGCAGCTCCAGAGTGGTGGCGTCATACAGGGCAACGTAGCCGTTGTCGGTCTTGGGCGAGGCTTCGATGGCCACGGCCAGGTAGCCGCCCTTGTAGGCGATGCTGTTGACCACGGCGTCGGCGGCAATGCCGGTGGCGGTCAGGGTCTCGATCAGGGTCGGGTTGGCCGGGTCACTGGCATCCAGTACGTCGACAGCGCCTTTCTGCGCGTTGACGATGAAGATGCGCTTGTTGACCGGATCAAAGGCCGGAATCTCGGCGGCGCTTTCGGCGAAGATGCCGGCACTGTAGCGACCCAGGAAGCTCAGATTTATGCTGTCAGGGGTGACTACCGCTGGCGGTTCGACCACGGCGTCGTCATTGTCACTGTCGCTGTTGCAGCCGGCCAACGCGGCCAGCATGGCGCTGGTCGTCGCGGCGAGTACCCATCTGTTCATGTGTTCTGTCCTTGCTGAGGTCTTGGAAGGTGACAGTGATACGCACTTGGCGTGACAGGGGCTTGTCGCTTTGATGGCAAAGTGATGACGGTTTGGGCTGGGTGACGGGCACTGATACACTCCAGCGATGACCGAGGTATACCCGCAAGACCTGGTGCCGGATGACTTCAGTGCGCAGCTGCGCGCGATGCTGCAGGCCCACCCCCAAGGCGTGAGTGAACATCAGTTGCTGCAGTTGCTGGCCCGGCAGTTGCCCAACTCATTGTTTGCCGAGCCCGGTGCACTGCGCGATCCCCTGCAGCTGTTTCGTCTGCACTTTCTGTTGTTCAACCGTCTGTATGATCTGGCCGACCAGCTGGCCGATGATCAGCTGGCGCTGGATATTCATGTGCTGAAGATCGTGCTGGTGCCCCGAGCATCGGGCGACGCAGCGCTGCAGCCTGAAGACCCGCTGCGGCGGTATTATCTGGACTGGAATCAGTGGCGCCAGACTAACGCGGACGACGTTCAGCGACTGCTTGATGGTTTCTGGCGCGGACGCGGCGCGCTGTCGGATGGCGAGGTGGCAGAGGCGCTGGAGGTGATGGGCTTTGATGCCGAGCCCGCGCCGGCTGCATTGAAGCAGCGTTATCGCACGTTGCTCAGCCGCCACCATCCTGACCGCGGCGGCTGCACTGCGCGAGCGCAGGAGATCAATCGCGCCATGCTAATTCTGCAACGCTATTACGGCAAAAACTGAAGTTGCCAATCTCTCTAAGCAGGGTCTGATCTGCCGAGCGCTTTTTGACTATAGTCAATGCAGGGCGCTGCCACGGCGCGCTCGGTTCTCCGATCGGAGGTGTCCGGCCGGGGCTCAATAATAATGAGGAGGTCAGACCATGATCCATCACGTAGTGGGGCTGTTTACCCATCCTGACGAGGAGTGGAAGGAAATCAGAGGTGAGGAAGAGAGCATCGGCCACATGTACCTTACGCATGTGTTGCTGCTGGCAGCTATTCCCGCCGTGTCCGCCTATATAGGCACCACCCAGATCGGCTGGACGATCGGCACGCCGGAAGCGGTCAAACTGACCCAGGCCAGCGCGCTGCAGATGACGGTGCTGTCCTACCTCGCCATGCTGGCGGGTGTAGCGGTCATGGGAGCCTTCATCCACTGGATGGCGCGCACCTACGATGCCAGCCCAACCTTTAATGATTGCGTGATCTTTGCTGCCTACACCGCAACACCGCTGTTCATCGCCGGGGTGGCGGCACTCTACCCAAGTCTGTGGCTGGGTATGCTGGTGGGCACCGCAGCCATCTGTTACACGGTCTACCTGCTCTACCAGGGCATTCCCATCTTTATGGATATTCCCAGTGACGAGGGCTTCCTGTTCTCCAGTTCGGTGCTCGCGGTTGGACTGGTAGTGCTGGTAGCGATGATGGCGACCTCGGTCATCTTCTGGGGCTTTGGCGTAGGGCCTGTGTACCTGCGTTAGTCAAGCCTATTGGGCTATCTTCTCCAGGCCTGCCTGAGCCGGCATCAGCCCCCGTCAGTCGCACTGACGGGGGCTGATGTTTTTATGCTCAGCGCTTTCCAGTAAAATGCCGGCTTTTGCCAGACCGGTGCCCTGTCCATGAGTCGTCTCAGTGTCAACCAGAACAAGTTGCAGAAACGTTTGCGTCGTCTGACCGCCGAGGCGGTGACCGACTACAAGATGATCGAGGATGGCGACAAGGTGATGGTCTGCCTGTCAGGCGGCAAGGACAGCTACACCATGCTCGACATGCTGCTGTACCTGCAAAAGGTGGCGCCGATCAGCTTCGAGATTGTCGCGGTCAACATGGACCAGAAGCAGCCGGGCTTCCCGGAAGAGGTGCTGCCAGCCTACCTTGAGAGTGTGGGTGTGGCCTATCACATCCTTGAGCGTGATACCTATTCGATCGTCAAGGAGAAGATTCCCGAGGGCAAGACCACCTGCTCGCTGTGTTCGCGACTGCGCCGGGGCAATCTCTACACCTTCGCCGATGAAATTGGCGCGACCAAGATGGCGCTCGGGCACCACCGCGACGACATTATCGAAACCTTCTTCCTCAACATGTTCTACGGCGGCAACCTCAAGGCCATGCCGCCCAAGCTGCTGTCTGATGACGGCCGCAATGTGGTGATTCGTCCGCTGTCCTATTGCAATGAGGCGGATATCGAGGCCTATGCCGAGCTGCAGGGTTTCCCGATCATTCCGTGCAATCTGTGCGGCTCGCAGGAAAACCTGCAGCGCAAGGTGGTCAAGGATATGTTGCAGGGCTGGGAGCGTGCGACGCCCGGTCGGCTGGAAAACATTTTCCGCGCCCTCAGGCATGTGCAGCCGTCGCAGCTGGCTGACACGGCGTTATATGATTTCGCCAGCCTGCGTATCGATGAGCAGGCTGCGTCCCGTGTGCTCAACGTCATGAATCTCTGAGGCGGGAGCTGTCGATGCAGGACTACCGCTGGCTGCATGAGTACTGCCTGAATCGCTTTGGCTCGGCGCAGGCGCTGGAAGCGCTTTTGCCCCAGCCGCGAACCGCAGATGAGCTGCGTGCCATTGCTGATGATCGCTATCTGTCGACCATCGCTTTGCGGGTATTTCGTGCGGGGCTCAGACATAGTCTGGTGGATGCCAAATGGCCGGCCTTTGAAGAGGCCTTCTTTGGGTTTGCCCCGGAGAAAGTCGTACTGATGAGCGCCGAGCACATCGAGCGGCTGATGCAGAACACTCGCCTGATTCGCCATCTTGGCAAGTTGCGCAGCGTGCCGCGCAATGCCCAGCTGGTGCTGGATATCCGCGCCGAGTACGGCAGTATGGGCAACCTGATCGCTGACTGGCCGGAGGACGATATCGCCGGGCTCTGGCGTTTGCTGGCCAAGCGGGGCGCGCAGCTGGGCGGTCAATCGGCACCGCGCCTGTTGCGCATGCTGGGCAAGGACACCTGGGCTCCCAGTGAGGATGTGGTGGCCGCGCTGAAGGCACAGGGCATCATCGACAAGATGCCGACCAGCCAGCGTGACCAGGCCGCCGCGCAGGCGGCTTTCAATCAGTGGCGCGCGGACAGCGGACGGCCGTTATGTCAGCTCTCTGCGATGCTGGCGTTTACCGTGAACCATTGATCAGAAAAAGGCAGCTGATCTGTGGCTTGGCGCGGCAAGTTAAAGTAAATTCTTGACCTTGGGCGCTTGAGCGTCCATTTTTTAATCAAACCCCTCGGGCTGGAGGTTGCCGGATGCGGCACAGTGCGCTGTTGATCCTGTTTCTGACCGCTGTTTTGGCAGGCTGCTCCAGTGCGCCCAAAAACCCTCCCGTTGCGGTGTCTGCACCGGCGCGCACCTTGCCCTCGGTGACCCCCTCCGACTCCTCTCAGATTCTTGGCAATGACGTGGTCTTTCAGGCTTTCAGTCTGGTGGGCACCCCGTATCGCTGGGGCGGCACCTCGCCCGAGACCGGTTTTGACTGCAGTGGCTTGATTCAGTACGTCTACCGCGAAGCGGCCGGCATGAGCCTGCCGCGCACCACCTCCGATCTGTATAACCTCAACGTGGCTCGCCCCGCCGAGAGCGCGCTGGCGCCGGGTGACCTGGTGCTCTTTGCCATGAACGGCGGACGCGTCAACCACGCCGGCATCTATATTGGTGAGGGGCGCTTTCTGCATGCGCCCAGCACGGGCGGCGTGGTGCGCGTCGACGAGCTGGAGTCGTCGTTCTGGCAGCGTACCTTCAAGGGCGCACGCCGGGTGATCGGTAGCCACTGACCCGCTGCCAGGAGTCAAACATGTTTATCCAACCTGGGCCCCTGCGGGGCCAGCACGTATTGCTGGAGCCGCTGGCGCTGGAGCATACCGCTGCGCTGCAACGCGCCGTTGCCGATGGAGAAAGCTGGAAGCTCTGGTACGCCAGCGTGCCGACGCCTGACGCGATGCCTGAGTACGTTCAGCACGCGTTGCACGGTATGGAACAGGGCAACCTTGCCTATGCGGTGCGCAGCCTTGCCAGTGGGGAGATCGTTGGCTGCACGCGCTACTACGACGTAGATACCGCCAATCGCCGCGCCTTGATCGGCTATACCTGGTATGCCGATGCCGCTCGGCGAACGCCGATCAACAGCGAGAGCAAGCTGCTGCTGTTGCAGCATTTGTTTGAGGCCGCCGGTGCCATCGCGGTCGAATTTCGCACGCATTTCTTCAATCAGGCATCGCGGACGGCTATCGAGCGTTTAGGCGCCAAGCAGGATGGTGTGCTGCGCAGCCACCAGATTCTGCCCGATGGCTCGATTCGCGACACTGTGGTGTACTCCATCGTTGCCAGCGAGTGGCCGGCGGTGAAGAACAACCTGCTGAGCCGTCTGGCAGGCTGACAGGTGCAACTGGCGCCTGCGGGTAGTGATGCGGCCCGTTGTCCTTTCTGCGCGGGTGCCAATGCCTGCGCTGCCGAGACGGGGAGCTGCTGGTGCTTTGACCTGTCCGTTCCTGAGGCTCTGCTGGCGCTGGTGCCGACAGAGCAGCGTCATCGCGCCTGTATCTGCCAGCACTGTGTGCGCGCCTTTACCAGTGACCCTAACGGCTTTGCAGAGCGCTATCGCCTGCGCTGAATCAGCGCTTGCGCAGTAACACGACATCCGCCCCCACTATCTCCAGCTCGGCCTGCCAGTGTTGCGCCAGCCAGTGAAAGCTGTGTTCGCTGAAAAAGCTGATATGGGTCGGGTCGCTCTTGTAGTGCCAGGTGCTGAAGGCCTCCGGGCTGGTTACCCGCTTGGTCATCAGCCCGAGCCAGCCGTCAGTCTTGAGGCAACGCCAGAGTTGCTCCAGCACCGCAAGCGGCGCAGCCAGATGCTCCACTACCTCGGTTGCGGTGATGAAGTCCCATTGCTGTTCAAGCGCGGCCGGGTTGGGGTGGTAGTAGAGGTCGTGCAGGGTCACCTGATGCCCGTGCTCACGCAGCATCAACGCGAGGGCCGGGCCGGGGCCACAGCCAAAGTCGAGACCGCAGCTGGCTGGCGGCAGGCGCTGCAGCAGTGGCTCAGCCAGACGTGAGAGAAAACGCCGATAGCCCGCGTCATCGGGGTGGTTCTCGTGGCGGTCGTACTCGGCCTTTTCCTGCGCGGCGGTCAGGTGCCATTGCGCCGGTACGTGCACCATCAGGCACTGTTCGCACTGCCAGTAGCCGCGCTTGCGGTCACTGAGCATCCAGTGGGAGGGCGAGCTGCAGAGCGGGCAGGGCAGGGCCTGGTGCTGCGCAGTCACAGTGGCTTGATACGGTCTATCAGTTGTCCGGAGTCGGCCAGCTCCAGGAATTCGTCGCCCATGCGCTGGCTTTCGCTCATTGCCTTGCGCCAGTACTTCTCGCGGCCATCGTTGTCGTACACGTAGCGATTGAAGTCCTTGCGATCCGGTAGCTTGCGATGCGGCAGGCGCTCCAGGTACTCGGGCGAGGGCGCCAGCAGCAGCACGTCGCGCAGTTGCTGGGCGTTGTGCTTGCGCCACGGCATGCTCTTGTCGAACCAGCCGGGAATCACGCGATCGATGAAGTGCGGATAGAGAATGACCCCGGGCGCGGTGTAGGGCAGGTCGAGGTGATAGTCGAGCAGGCCGCCATCGCGGTACACACCGGGCTCGGCGCCAGGTATGTCGCGGACCGCCTCCATCACCATCGGAATGGAGCCGGAGGCGAGCAGCGCCGAGCGCAGGTTTTCGGCTGTCAGTTCGACATGGGCGCTGGTGAAATCGCGCAGCTCTTCCAGCGCGGGCAGTTGACGCGGGTCATGCAGGATCACGCGTTCAAAGAAGCGGCCGAGGTGCCGACGGCCCAGCAGATTGGCGCCAATGACGCCCCCCAGGCCGAGCGCCAGGCGCGTGCGCGAATCGTCGCGCAGCAGGCCGCGGCTCTTCACTACGACGATGTTCAGACGGTAGTGCGGATTGCTGAGAATGGCATCAAACTGCGCCTGCAGCAGCTCGTCGATCATCTGGCCGCAGGCAGCGCTGATGGTCTGAATGGTCACGCCCTTGGGGAAGCGCATGGCGGTGTACAATTCGCCGAGCTGACGCAGCGTGTGCACAGGGTCTGGCATGCAGGCGCTGGCGAAGCGCCAACTGCCGATGGAGGCGCCGATCAGGCTGCGGGGTTGCGGCGCGCGCGGCAGCCATTCGCCGAACAGCGCCAGGTCCAGTCCCTGAATGCCCAGTGCCTTGGGGCCACCGGCGGCGCCGGGAATCATATGTACATCGGCCGGCTGCAGGCCGTTTTCGCGGATGTGCTGAAGGGCGCGCTGCCCTGCGCGGAGCGTCAACGCCGGTGTTTTAACCTGTATCGCTGTCATGCTGAGCGGGTTCCCTGTGGCTGCGCGCCCGATTTTAAGGTTGGTTTCAGCTGGTGGCTATAGTCTGTACTTGTCAGAAGGCGGTACCGAACGGTTCGGCATCGCTCCACATAAAAGAGGAAACGACTATGTACAAGCAACTTGTTTCGCTGTCTTGCGCCGCCATCCTGGGTCTGGGCAGTGCTGCCGTGCTGGCAGACGACGATGTACGCATGGATGAGGTCCCCGGTCTGGTTGAGCAGGGTACCATTCAGTCCCTGGAAAGCCTGAACGAAAAGGCGCTCTCGGTGCAACCTGGCACCATCACCGATACCGATCTGGACAAGCATTATGGCCGCTATGTCTACGAAGTTGAAATTCGCGATGCCCAAGGGCAGGAGTGGGACCTCGACCTGGATGCGAGCAATGGCGACGTTCTGGAACACCGCCGCGACGATTGATCCGCGGCGCATCAGCCGCCCGCTGGTATGGGCGCTGGTGCTGATTCCACTGAGTGTCAGCGCGCGCGACCTGAGTCAGGACGAGGCGCTGACGCTGACCGAGCAGGGGCACATTGTGCCCCTGCAGGTGCTTGTGGATGACGCCCTGGAGCGATTCCCGGGCCGCCTGCTGGAAGCCGAGCTGGAACTTGATGACGGCATCTACATCTATGAGATCGAGGTGGTGACCCACTCGCGGCGGGTCATGGAACTGGAATACGACGCGACCACTGGCGATCTGCTGGACGTAGAAGAGGACGATTGATGCGGCTGTTACTGGTTGAGGATAACGTGGCGCTGGCCGACAGCCTGCTGGCCGTACTCAAGCGTGCGGGCTACGCAGTGGATTGGCGCGCTGATGGACGCGATGCGCTGCTGCTCGGTGAGCAGGAACCCTACGACCTGGCCATTCTTGACCTCGGCCTGCCGGGCATGGATGGCCTGGAGATCCTGCGCACTTGGCGTTCTGCCGGCAGCTCGCTGCCGGTGCTGATCCTCACGGCTCGTAGCCGCTGGACCGAGCGCGTTGAGGGGTTGCAGGCCGGTGCCGATGATTACCTGACCAAGCCATTTCACAATGAGGAGTTGCTCCTGCGCGTGCAGGCACTGCTGCGTCGTGCCCATGGCCGCGAGCCGCAAACCCTGCTCAGCGCTGCTGGCCTGCAACTGGATGAAGCGCAGCAGCAGGTGGTGCGCGACGGGCAGGCGCCGGTCAGCCTGTCGGCGAGCGAGTTCAAGCTGCTGCGCTACTTTATGCTCAACCCGGGCAAGGTGCTATCCAAGACCCGGTTGGCAGAGCACCTCTACGATTATGAAGACGAGCGCGACTCCAACGTCATTGAGGTACTGATCAACCACCTGCGCCGTAAACTGGGCCGTGAGGCGATTGAAACGCGCCGTGGTCAGGGTTATGTGCTGGTGGGGGCGGATGCGTGATATCCATCAGCCGCCGTTTGACGCTGAGTCTGGTACCGCTGCTGCTGGTCAGCGTGTTGCTGATTGTGCAGGGCGGTGTCTGGTTGTATGACCAGGCGCAGCGCGACTACCTGACCCAACTGCTGCAACGTGAAGCCGACAGTATGCTGGCTGCGCTGACCCGGGGCAGCGACGGTCTGTTTCTGGACATGGATAAGGTTGACCCTGACTATCGACGCCCCTACTCGGGGCGTTATTTCGTTGTGCAGGGAGCCGAAAAATGGCGCTCGCGCTCGCTCTGGGATCACCGTTTACCGCTGCCGGGCGACGGCCTGCAGGCTGAATTGCTGCCCGGGCCGGATGGTCAGGAGCTGCTGGTCTGGTCCGGTGAGTACCTTAAGGGCGGCGAGCGTCTGACCATCAGTGTGGCCATCGACTATCAGCCGTTGCTGGGTGAGTTTCGCCAGGCCAGCTGGTGGCTTACCGGACTCGGGGTGCTGGTGGTGCTGCTAGCTGCGGCGTTGCAGCACTGGTTTCTGCGTCGTTCGCTAGGGCCGCTGCGCAGGGTGCAGGGCGAGTTGGCAGAGTGGCGCAGTGGGGAGCGTCTGCAGTTGAGCGAGCAGGTGCCGGAGGAGCTGGCGCCGCTGGTGGCTGAAATCAATCATCTGGGCCAGCAGATAGAGTCCGTGCTGGAGCGTGCGCGCAATAGCGCGGGTGATCTCGGGCATGCCTTGAAGACCCCGCTGGCGGTCATCGAGAGCCGTCTGGAGAGCTTGTCCGGGCAGCTGCCGCAGACCGATTGGCAGGAGCTGCAGGAGCAGGTGCAGAGCATCCGTACCCAACTGGAGCGCACACTGCAGCGTGCGCGTCTGGCACCGGATCAGGCGCGTGGGCAACGCTTTGCGCCGAGCACCGACCTCACCGCTTTGGTGCAGACGCTGCAGAGCCTGTATCCAAATGGCCCGCAGATTCAGCTGCAGGGGGAGTTGTCCATCAGTTGGCCCTTTGACCGGGAGGATCTGCTGGAGCTGCTGGGTAATCTGCTGGATAACGCCTGCAAATGGGCGCGCGCCGAGGTACGTATTGCCTGGCAGCTGCGTGCCGACCAGCTGGATCTGGAGGTGGCAGACGACGGCCCCGGTATCGCGAAGGCTGAGCGTGAGCAAGTGCTTGGGCGGGGCGCGCGCCTTGACCAGCAGGCCCCCGGGCATGGGCTGGGCCTGGCGATCGTACGGGATATGGTAGCCACCTATCAGGGCACGCTGGCGCTGGAGCAGGCCCCGGAAGGCGGGCTGCTGGTGCGTATCAGCGTGCCACTGCAGCGCCGCCGGGGCGGCGCCTGAGCAAGCGTCAGAGTGCGGAGGCGTCGATATCGACCAGCAGCAGGTGGCGGCTGTCGTCGATGAACAGTCCGGACGTCATGCAGTACTGGTTAGTGGTAGCGTCGCGGTAGCGGTTGGACAGGATCACGCGGCTGTCTTCGCCGGCCTCGGCCAGAATCTGATAGAAATACGGCCGCCAGGACCAGTTGTGGTCCAGGTAGCGAGGGTCGGTCTGCCAGGTGCCGTCGCGCCAGTCAAAGTTGGGGGAGATCTGCGTGCCCTCGGCATCACACAAAAAGCAGCGCAGCAGCCACGGATAGTTGCGCGGGTCGGGCAGCCGCGTCGCTTGAGCGCCCTGTTGCAGCCATTGACGCAGTTCGGCAAACAGCTCTGCCAGCGAGCGGCGCAGGTGGGCCAGCTTTTCGCGCTCGGCCAGCTTGGCGTGCACGTAGTGATCGCGCATCCGCGAGAACTGCTGCTGCACGGCTTCGCTAGGCAGAAAGTTCTCGGCCGGCTGGCCAAACAGGTAGCCCTGCACGTAACGGGCGCCGCACTCCAGCGCAAAGTGCAGTTCCTGCTCGGTCTCCACGCCTTCGGCGATGATCCAGCACCCGCTTTTTTCCGCCATCAATGCCAGTGCGCGCACAAAGTCGCCGCTGTTACCGTTGCCGGCGGCCGCCTGACGGAACAACTGGATATCCAGCTTGAGGATGTCCGGCTCCAGCGCCAGCACCCGGTCAAGCATGGAGTAGCCGGCACCGAAGTCGTCAATGGCGATGCGAATGCCAGCGGCGCGGTAGCGCTGCACGACTTCGCGCAGCTGCTCGATGCTGCCCTGCAGCTCGGTGATTTCAAACACCACCTGATCGCTGGCAATGCCCATTTCTTCAAGCAGTTGCAGACTGGGCAGCGGCTTGCCCGGTTGTAACTGGCTGATCCAGGCGGGCGAGATGTTCAGGCTGAGAAACCCCTCGGGCGTATCGCGGAAGCGCTCCAGCGCCTGTCGGCGGATGGCGCGGTCCAGCTCCAGCAGATCTTCCTGCGGCGTGGCCGGGTTGGTGAACAGCGGGCCGGCGCTGCGAACATGTCCTTCATCGTCGCGCAGGCGCGCCAGGGCCTCGTAGCCGGCAATGCGGCCAGTGGCGGTGTCGATCAAGGGCTGGAAGTAGGGCAGTGGCTGGCCTGTAAACACATCATTCTCCGGGGTCGGGACGTCGGGCGCTGACAGTATGCAAGATTATAGCCAAGCGGCTGGATGCTGCCGTGCCCAAGGACTTTGGGTCCGCGCAGGTGTCATCAAAGCGTCATTGTGCGCTTGCAGTGCACGATTTTGCGCTTTTGGTATGACGATTGCACTAATCAGGGGAGTTGCAAGCTTGATTACGCGCCAACATGGTGCCTTGCTGTTATGGGAAACAGCCAAGATTGCATCTAATGCTATGAAAAATAAATACAAATTAAACAAACCCTGAAAACCCGGCCGCAGCGACCTATTTTGCTGTCCGGGAGATATTGCACCAAATGTATGCAGCGCAAAGCGCTGTGCACGCATGGGGTGCACATTGTTTGCAAGAGGCTGCTTGAATGGAAAACCTGCACAGCGCTGTTGAAACCCTGGTTCACGGTGCAAACACCCTGTTTATTCTGATGGGTGCGATCATGGTTCTGGCCATGCACGCCGGCTTTGCCTTTCTTGAGGTGGGTACGGTGCGGCAGAAGAACCAGGTCAACGCGCTGTCAAAGATCATCAGCGACTTTGCCATCTCCTGCCTGGCGTATTTCTTCATTGGTTACTGGATCGCCTACGGCGCAACCTTTTTCACCGACGCGGCCACGCTGTCGCAGAACAACGGCTATGCCCTGGTCAAATTCTTCTTTCTGATGACCTTTGCCGCAGCGATTCCGGCCATCATCTCCGGCGGTATCGCCGAGCGCGCCAAGTTTGCTCCGCAGCTGTGTGCATCGCTGCTGATTGTCGGCGTGGTCTATCCGTTCTTCGAAGGCATCGTCTGGAATGGCAACTACGGCTTCCAGGGCTGGCTTGAAGCGACCTTTGGTGCCGGTTTCCATGACTTTGCCGGCTCAGTCGTTGTGCACGCGGTAGGGGGCTGGATTGCCCTGGGCGCGGTGCTGCTGCTGGGCGCGCGTAACGGCCGCTATCGCGGTGGCCACGTGGTTGCGATGCCGCCCTCCAATATCCCGTTTCTGGCGCTGGGTGCGTGGATTCTGACCATCGGCTGGTTTGGCTTCAACGTGATGTCGGCGCAGACGCTGGAGGGTATCAGCGGTCTGGTGGCGGTGAATTCGCTGATGGCAATGGTCGGCGGCACCCTGGTGGCGCTGCTGGTTGGCCGTGCTGACCCGGGCTTTATTCACAACGGTCCGCTGGCGGGGCTGGTGGCGGTGTGCGCAGGCTCGGACCTGATGCATCCGCTGGGCGCGCTGGCCACCGGTGCGGTTGCCGGCGGACTGTTCGTCTGGACCTTCATCCTGACCCAGAATCGCTTCAAGATCGATGACGTGCTGGGTGTCTGGCCGCTGCATGGTCTGTGCGGTGTGTGGGGTGGTCTGGCGGCCGGTATCTTTGGCACCGAAGCGCTGGGCGGTCTGGGCGGCGTCAGCTTTATATCGCAGCTGATTGGCTCGCTGGCTGGTGTGGTGGTTGCCTTTATTGGCGGTCTGCTGGTCTACGGCGTGATCAAGTCGGTGGCCGGCCTGCGTCTGAGCGAAGAAGAGGAATACCAGGGCGCCGACCTGTCGATCCACAAGATCGGGGCGACCTCGGAAGACTGAATGCGCGATACCGTTGTAGGGCGGGCAAAGCGAAGCGTGTCCGCCATCGGCGCCACGCGATACCGGCGGCATAAAACATAAAAAAACCGGGCTGAGTCGCCCGGTTTTTTTATGTCCGAAAACAGCCGCGGCTTAGTCTTCCAGGCCACCCATGGCGGTGATGTTGAAACCACCGTCAACGTAGGTGATTTCACCGGACATGCCGGAGGCCAGGTCGGAGCAGAGGAAGGCGCCGACGTTGCCGACTTCTTCGATGGTGACGTTGCGACGCAGCGGGGTTTGTGCGGCGTTGTGGGCCAGCATCTTGCGGAAGCTCTTGATGCCGGAGGCTGCCAGGGTGCGGATCGGGCCGGCAGAGATCGCGTTGACGCGGGTGCCTTCCGGACCCAGGCTGGTGGCCAGGTAGCGGACGCCGGCTTCCAGACTGGCCTTGGCCATGCCCATGACGTTGTAGTTCGGCATGGTGCGCTCGGCGCCCAGATAGGACAGCGTCAGCAGGCTGCCGTTGCGGCCTTTCATCATTTCGCGACCGGCCTTGGCCAGCGCGACAAAGCTGTAGGCACTGATGTCGTGGGCGATGCGGAAACCTTCACGGGTGGTGACTTCGGCAAAGTTGCCGTCCAGCTGGTCGCCCGGGGCAAAGCCGACGGAGTGCACGATGCAATCCAGGCCGTCCCACTTTTTCGCCAGCTCGACGAATACCTGCTCGATCTCGGCGTCATCGGCCACATCGCAGGGGAAGCACAGCTCAGGACCGGAGCCCCAGCCGGCAGCGAATTCTTCAACCCGGCCTTTCAGCTTTTCGTTCTGATAGGTGAAGGCCAGTTCGGCGCCCTCGCGGTGCATGGCCGCGGCAATGCCGGAGGCAATGGACAGTTTGCTGGCGACGCCAACGATGAGTACGCGCTTTCCGCTGAGAAATCCCATAGTGCTTTCCTGTTTAGTGCTTGGCCGTATCGGCCCTGTTATCGGTTTGCGGCAGGGCAAAGGCCGCTTCCAGCAACTGACGAGTATACGCGTGCTGCGGAGAAGCGAAGATGTCGCCTGCCGGTCCCTGTTCTACTACTTCGCCCTGGCGGATCACCATCAACTGATGGCTGAGAACCTTGACCACTGCCAGGTCGTGACTGATAAACAAATACGTCAGATTGTACTTCTGCTGCAAACTGCGCAGCAGCTCTACCACTTGCCCCTGTACCGTGCGATCCAGTGCCGACGTCGGCTCATCCAGCAGGATCAGCTTGGGCTTGAGCACCAGTGCCCGGGCAATCGAGATCCGTTGGCGCTGGCCGCCGGAAAACTCATGCGGATAGCGGTGCCGGGTCTCCGGATCCAGGCCGACTTCTTCCAGCGCCTGAATCACCATCTGTTCGCGCTCGGCCTCGGTGCCGATGCGGTGAATCTCCAGCCCTTCGCTGATGATCTGGCTGACTGACATGCGTGGGCTCAGACTGCCATAAGGGTCCTGAAACACCACTTGCAGCTCGCGCCGCAGCGGGCGTACCTCCTGCTGGCTAAGCCCGTCCAGACGCTTGCCGTCACATTCGATCAGGCCCTGACTGTCGATCAGCCGCAGGATCGCCATGCCCAGGGTGGTCTTGCCCGAGCCGCTCTCGCCAACAATACCCAGGGTCTGCCCGCGGGGCAGGCTGAAGCTGATGTCGGTGACGGCCTTGACGTGATCCACGGTACGTCGCAGTACGCCTTTCTTGATCGGAAACCAGATCCGCACCTGCTCCGCCCGCAGAATATCCTCTGCATTCGGATCGACTGCCACCGGCTCACCGCTCGGATCCGCCGCCAGCAGCTGACGGGTGTAGTCGTGCTGCGGGTTGCTGAACAGAGTAGCGCAATCGTTCTCTTCGACGACGTCTCCGCGGTACATGACACATACTCGGTGGGCAATTTTGCGGACCAGGTTCAGATCGTGGCTGATCAGCAGCATGGCCATGCCGAGTTTCTGCTGCAGTTCCTTGAGCAGCTCGAGGATCTTCAGCTGTACCGTGACATCCAGTGCAGTGGTCGGCTCGTCGGCGATCAGCAGTTCCGGTTCATTGGCCAGTGCCATGGCGATCATCACGCGCTGACGCTGGCCGCCGGACAGTTCATGGGGGTAGGCGCCCAGGCGCTTGCGCGGCTCCGGGATGCCGACCAGCTCCAACAGCTCCAGCGTGCGTGCACGCGCCCGCGCCTTGTTCAGCCCCTTGTGCAGGGCGAGCACCTCACCAATCTGCCGCTCTACACTGTGCAGCGGGTTGAGCGAGCTCATCGGCTCCTGAAAGATCATCGAGATGCGGTTGCCACGGACCTTGCGTAGTCGATTTTCGCCGGCCTTGAGCAAGTCGTCGCCGCGAAACTCGATGCTGCCGTTGGGGTGCGAGGCGATCGGATACGGCAGCAGACGCAGAATCGAGTGCGCGGTGACCGATTTGCCGGAGCCACTCTCGCCGACCAGGGCGAGGGTCTGTCCGGGCTGAATGTCAAAGCTGACATCCTTGACCGCCAGGACGCTGTCATCGCCCTGACGAAAGGCCACGCTGAGATTGCGGATGCTGATCAAAGGTTGTTCGCTCATCTCATTTCCTTGGGTCAAAGGCATCACGCAGCGCCTCGCCGATAAACACCAACAGGCTGAGCATCAGTGACAGTACGACAAAGGCGGTAATCCCCAGCCAGGGCGCCTGCAGGTTGCTCTTGCCCTGGGCGATCAGCTCGCCCAGCGAGGGCGCGCCGGGCGGCAGGCCAAAGCCGAGAAAGTCTAGCGAGGTCAGGGTGATGACGCCGCCGGTCAGAATGAACGGGAAGAAGGTCAGGGTAGCGACCATGGCGTTGGGCAGAATGTGCCTGAACATGATTACCTGGTTGCTGGCGCCGAGGGCGCGAGCGGCGCGCACGTACTCCAGATTGCGACCACGCAGGAATTCGGCACGCACCACATCCACCAGCGCCATCCAGGAGAACAGCAGCATGATGCCCAGCAGCCACCAGAAGTTGGGTTGCACGAAGCTGGCCAGAATGATCAGCAGGTAGAGCACTGGCAGGCCCGACCAGACCTCGATGAAACGCTGGCCGAACAGGTCGATGCGCCCGCCATAGAAGCCCTGCACTGCGCCGGCAATCACGCCGATGATCGAGCTGAAAATGGTCAGCGTCAGCGCAAACAGCACGGAGATGCGGAAGCCGTAGATCACCCGCGACATCACGTCCCTTGCCTGGTCATCGGTGCCCAGCCAGTTGTCCGCCGACGGCGGTGCGGGGGCGGGCACCTGCAGGTCGTAGTTGATGGTGTCGTAGTGATAGGGGATCGGCGGCCAGAGCATCCAGCCATCGCCGGCGTCGGTGATCAGCTCCTGCACGTAGGGGCTACGGTAGTCGGCTTCGATCGGAAACTCGCCGCCAAAAGCGGTTTCCGGATAGCGCTTGAACACCGGAAAGTACAGCTCGCCCTGATAGCCCACGGCCAGGGGCTTGTCGTTGGCAATCAGCTCGGCGCCCAGACTCAGTACAAACAGCACCATGAACAGGTGCAGCGACCACCAGCCACGGCGGTTGGCACGAAAGCGAGCAAAGCGGCGCTGATTGAGCGGGGACAGATTGAACAGGCGCATGGATCAACCCTCCCGGCTGCTGAAGTCGATGCGCGGATCGACCAGGGTGTAGGCGATATCGCCGATCAGTTTCACCACCAGGCCGACCAGGGTGAAGATGTAGAGGGTGCCGAACATGACCGGGTAGTCGCGGTTGATCGCCGCCTCAAAGCCGAGCAGGCCGAGGCCGTCGAGGGAGAAGATCACCTCGATCAGCAGCGAGCCGGTGAAGAAGATGCTGATCAGCGCCGAGGGGAAGCCGGCAATGATCAGCAGCATGGCGTTGCGGAACACGTGGCCATAGAGCACGCGGCGCTCGGACAGGCCCTTGGCGCGGGCGGTGACCACGTACTGCTTGCCGATTTCGTCGAGAAAGCAGTTCTTGGTCAGCATGGTCAGAGTGGCAAAGCTGCCCACGACCATGGCAAAGATCGGCAGCACCAGATGCCAGAAATAGTCGAGTATCTGCTCGCCGGTACTCATCTGCTCGAAGTTGTTGGAGGTCAGCCCGCGCAGCGGGAACCAGTCCAGATAGCTGCCGCCGGCGAACAATACGATCAGCAGGATCGCCAGCAAAAAGCCGGGGATGGCGTAGCCGACAATGATCAGCGAGCTGGTCCACACATCAAAGGCTGAGCCGTGCTTGATGGCCTTGCGAATGCCGAGCGGAATGGAAATCAGGTAGGTCAGCAGGGTGGTCCACAGCCCCAGCGAAATGGAGACGGGCATCTTCTCCAGAATCAGGTCGGTTACCTTGGCGTCGCGGAAGAAGCTGTCGCCAAAGTCGAACTGCAGGTAGCCCTTGATCATCAGCCAGAAGCGTTCATGGGCGGGCTTGTCGAAGCCGTACATGCGCTCGATCTCGGCAATGATGTCCGGGTCCAGTCCCTGCGCGCCACGGTAGTTGCCGCCGCTGGCAACTTCGCTGCCGCCACCACCGACCCGGCTGGTAGCGCTGCCCTCAAAGCCTTCAAGGTTGGCAATCATCTGCTCGACAGGGCCGCCAGGCGCCGCCTGGATGATCAGAAAGTTGATGAGCAGGATGCCAAACAGCGTCGGGATTATCAGCAGCAGGCGACGGATAATGTAGGCGAGCATGCTTATTCAGCCTCTGGCGCGGCATCGCCTGCGTTGTCTGCGGCTGCGGCTTGTGGTTCCGCCACTTGTTCCTGTTCGCTGCGCAGACGTTCATCCTTGGCGGGGTTTACCCACCAGGTGTAGAGCCCAAGGTCGTACTTCGGCGGTTGCTCCGGATGTCCGAACTTGTTCCAGTAGGCGGCGCGATAAACCTTGGTGTACCAGTTGGGTACGACCAGGTGCAGCGAGCGCAGCGCGCGGTCCAGGGCGTGGGTGTAGGTGACCAATGACTCGCGCGAGTCGGCTTGGATCAGGCCCTCAACCAGGGTGTCGATCGCCGGGTCTTTCAAGCCCATCAGGTTGCGACTGCCCGGGTTGTCTGCACTGGAGGAGTGCCAGTATTCGCGTTGCTCATTGCCCGGTGAATTTGACTGGCCAAAGCTGGTGACCACCATGTCGAAGTCGCGTGAACGCAGGCGGTTGATGTATTGCGATACATCGACGCGGCGCAGCTCCATGTTGATGCCGAGCGAGGCCAGGTTGCGCTTGAACGGCAGCAGCACGCGCTCAAACTCTGCCTGTACCAGCAGGAATTCAAATTGCAGGGGCTCGCCTTCGGCGTTGACCAGTTGATCGTCGACAATCTGCCAGCCTGCCTCCTGCAGCAGTGCATAGGCTTCGCGGCGCTGCTCACGAATAGTGCCGCTGCCATCGGTTTTGGGTGGCGTCCAGACCGGCCCGAAAACGCTGGCTGGCAACTGGTCGCGCAGCGGTTCAAGTAGTTCCAGTTCGTCAGCGTCAGGTTCGCCTTGGGCAGCCAGTTCAGAGTTGTCGAAGTAACTGGTGGTGCGAGTGTAGGCGCCATGGAACAGCTTGGCGTTCGACCATTCGAAATCGAACAGCAGTGCGATGGCCTGGCGCACCCGTGCGTCGGCAAAGTAGGGCTTGCGCATGTTGAAGACGAAGCCCTGCATACCCTGAGTGTTGTTGTTTGGAATCTCTTCCTTGATGATCCGGCCGGCCTCCAGTGCCGGGCTGCTGTAGCCGGTTGCCCAGTTTTTGGCGGCCATTTCCTGGTTGAAGTCGAACTGGCCGGCCTTGAAGGCCTCCAGCGTGACGTTGCCGTCGCGGTAGTAGTCGACGACGATCCGGTCGAAGTTGTAGAAGCCGCGCTGCACCGGCAGGTCTTTGGCCCAATAGTCTTTCACTCGCTCAAAACTGACACTGCGACCGGGGCGCACCTGACCAATCTGGTAGGGGCCGCTGCCTAGTGGCGCTTCCAGCGAGCCCTTACTGAAGTCGCGACCTTCCCAGTAGTGTTTGGGCAGTACCGGCAGTTGGCCCAGCACCAGCGGTAGCTCCCGGTTGCCGCTGTGTTTGAAGTGAAAGGTGACGCTGTGCGCATCGTCGGCGACGACCCTATCCACATCGTCGTAGTAGGCACGATAGAAGGGCGCGCCTTGCTCGATCAGGGTGTTGAAGGTGAACACAACGTCGTCGGCGGTGATCGCTTCGCCGTCATGAAAGCGTGCTTCGGGGCGGAGCTTGAATCTGACCCAGCTGCCGTCATCGGCCTTCTCGATGTTTTCGGCAACCAGCCCGTATTCGGTGAAGGGCTCGTCGAGTGAGTGGAACGTCAGGGTGTCGTAGATCAGGCCAAGTTGCTCGGCGGATGTGCCGCGGCTGATGTAGGGGTTGAGCGAGTCGAAACCGCCAAAGCCGGACAGTCTCAGTGTGCCGCCTTTGGGCGCGTCCGGATTGACGTAATCGAAGTGAGTGAAGTCGGCGGGGTACTTGGGTGCCTCATCATAGAGCGTAACGGCATGTTGTGGTGCGGCCTGCAGGGCGCCTGTGGCACTCATCAGCAGGGCCAGGCTGCAGGATTTCAACGAGAGTCGCATTCAGGTCCCTTATTCTTCTATTGTTGCGCCGGCGCCTGCCACCAGCTGCGGATCGACAGCGAGTAGGGCGGAATCTCCGGGGTGCGGAGCCAGCTGCGGTAGGCGATGCGGTGGTAGTCGATATACCAGTTCGGAATCGTATAGTGCTGCCACAGTAATACTCTGTCGAGGGCGCGTGCGGCGGCAACCTGCTCACTGCGGCTGCTGGCGGCGCCCAGGCGCTCGACCAGCTGGTCGACCACCGGGTTGTTGATGCCCGCATAGTTGCGGCTGCCTTTGACGTTGCGCTGGCTGGAGTGGAAATAACCAAACTGTTCCAGTCCCGGCGACAACCCTTGGGGCAGGGTGGTGAGGATCATGTCGTAGTCAAACTGATCCAGCCGTGCCTTGTACTGCGCCCGATCCACGGTGCGAATCTGCATGTCGATCCCCAGGCGCGCAAGGTTTGCGCGATAGGGTTGCAGGATGCGTTCCAGGCTTGAGTTGACGAGCAAGACTTCAAAGCTCAGTGGCTCGCCGTCATCGTTTTCCAGGCGCCCGCGGCGCAGTTCCCAGCCCGCTTCGGCAAACAACTCCACGGCCTCGCGCAGGGTGTCGCGTGGGATTCCCCGGCCATCGGTCTCAGGTAGACTGAATGGCTCAAGAAAGAGTTCCGAGGGCAGTTGATCGCGAAACGGCGAGAGGTAAAGAAACTCTTGTCCGGCCGGAATGCCGGTGGCGCTGAAGGGGCTGTTCGGGTAGTAGCTCAGCGAGCGCTGATAGGCATCGTAGAACAGCACCCGGTTGGACCATTCAAAGTCGAACAGC
This sequence comes from Pseudomonas abyssi, assembly GCF_002307495.1. Lineage (GTDB taxonomy): Bacteria > Pseudomonadota > Gammaproteobacteria > Pseudomonadales > Pseudomonadaceae > Halopseudomonas > Halopseudomonas abyssi. The sequence continues at coordinate 33,596 of NZ_NTMR01000011.1, forward strand.
ATGCCCAAAGCCTTGCGCAGGGCCAGGCTGTCGAAGGGCGTGCGGCGGGTATTGAAGAACATGGCCTGGGTGGGGCTGGGGATTTCATGCGGCACGGCGCGCTTGATTACCTCGCCATTGGTCACCGCAGGGAAGGCGTAGGCGTTGGCCCAGTTGCTGGCTTTGTGGTCGATGTAAATGTCGAATTCGCCGGCTTTGAAGGCCTCAAAGGCGACGCTGTTGTCGCGATAGAACTCCACTTCCATACGGTCGAGGTTGTACTTGCCGCGGTTGATCGGCAGGTCGCGTCCCCAGTAGTCCTCCACGCGCTGAAAGCTGATGCGCCGGCCCGGGTCCACACTGCTGACCCGGTACGGGCCGCTGTTCAGGCCGGCCTGGAAGGTGGTGCTGGCAAAGTCGCGCCCCTGCCAGTAATGCGCTGGCAGCACCGGCAGTTCGCCCAGGCGCAATATCAGCAGCGAGTTGCCGGGGCGGTTGAAGACAAAACGGATACGTCGTTCACCCAGAATGTCGATGCGGCTGACGTCCTGCAGCACCGAGCGATAGTTGGGGTGCCCCTGTTCCTTCAGCAATCGGTAGGAAAAGGCGACGTCCTCGGCGGTAATCGGCTCGCCGTCGTGAAAGCGCGCTTCTGGCCGCAGGTTGAATACGACCCAGCTGCGGTTGTCGGCAAACTCCAGGCTTTCGGCAATCAGGCCGTAGGCCGAGTACGGCTCGTCACCGGAGGGGTCGTAGACGCCGCTGCCCACCATCAGCGGCTCGTTCAGCTCGCTGATGCCAAATTGGCCAAAGTCGCCGGTGTTGATCGGGCTGGTGCCCTTGAGGGTGTACGGGTTGAGCGTGTCGAAGGTGCCGCTGCCCATGACCCGCAGGGTACCGCCCTTGGGCGCGTCAGGGTTGACGTAGTCCAGATGCTCGAAGTTGGCGGGGTACTTGGGTTGGCCGTAGAGCGAGTAACCATGCTGGCGGTAGAGGGTCGCCCAGGCGGGTTGGGTGAGGGTAAACAGCAGCGCCAGGCACAGCATTCGAGACAGCAGGGGCATGACTTTTCGCACGATAAGGTGGCCGATGGCTGACGGCATTGCCCGGGCTGCACGTCGAGTGACAGCTGGTGTCGGCGCGCCGTCAGCGATGGTGCCAACGCTACCATTGTGCGACGCCGGGCGGAAGCCCGGCACCGTGTTTAGGGAAACACTGATTAACTCGGCCGGTCCTCCGGCCCGAGCGCCCCGCAGGGCGAGCGCAGTTGTTCAGCGCTTGCTTAGCGCACGAACAGAGTGAGTTGCTGACCCGGTTGCAGGTAGCGACCCAGCTGGTTCCAGTCGCGGATCTTGTCGACATCCACATTGAAGCGTTGGGCGATGGTGTACAGCGAGTCACCGGAACGCACGGTGTAGGCCACACGGCGCGTATCGCCATCAGCGCTGGTGCCAGCAGTCTGCAGTACCAGGGTGTCACCAACAGTCAGGCCGTTGCTACTGAGGTTGTTGTCGCGCTTGATGCGGTTGACCGTGGTGCCGTGGGCGCGGGCAATGGTCCAGAGGTTGTCGCCGGGCTGGATGCGGTAGCGCAGCGAGTCGGCGCCAGCCAGCGTGTTGGTAGCCGGCGCGGCGGGGCTGCCGGCCAGTTGCGGCAGCATCAGCGTCTGACCCACGCGCAGCAGGCTGCCGTTGATGTCGTTGACGTCGCGAATCACGCTGACGCTCAGCTGGTGACGTTGGGCGATCTGGGACAGGGTGTCGCCGCGGCGTACCCGGTAGTGCTGGTAGTTGACGCGCTCGTTGGCTGGCAGGCTGGCCAGCGCGGCGGTGAACTGTTCCACATGATCGACCGGAATGAGCAACTGGTACTCGCCGTTTGGTGCGGTCACGCGTTGATTGAAGGCCGGGTTCAGGCTGAGCAGCTCGTCGGTGGACAGGTCGGCCAGTTCGGCGACCTTGTGCAGGTCGATCTGCTGATCAATGGCCACGCCAGCGAAGTAGGGCTCGTTGGCCAGGCTGGGCAGCACGGTGCCGTAGGCGGTTGGGCTGTCGACGATCTGAGCCAGGGCCAGCAGTTTGGGCACATAATTCATGGTTTCGCGCGGCAGCTGCAGGTTCCAGTAATCGGTCGGCAGGCCGAGGGCTTCATTGCGCTTGATGGCACGGCCAACGCAGCCTTCGCCGCAGTTGTAGGCCGCCAGGGCCAGCAGCCAGTCGCCATCGAAGTAGCCGTTGAGCAGCGTCAGGTAGTCAAGGGCGGCGGCGGTGGATGCGGTAATGTCGCGGCGACCGTCGTACCACCAATCCTGACGCAGCGAGAAGTTGCGCCCGGTAGAGGGGATGAACTGCCACAGGCCGGCGGCCTGGGCACTGGAGATCGCCTGCGGGTTGTAGGCGCTCTCGATAAACGGCAACAGGGCCAGTTCCAGCGGCATCTGGCGCTCGTCCAGTTGCTCAACCACGTAGTAGAGGTAGCGTTGGGCGCGTGCAGAGGTCAGCTCGAAATAGCGAGTCTGGCTGGCAAACACGATACGTTGCTGGTCGATGCGCGGGTTGTCGATAGAGGCCGGATCGAGGGTGAAGCCGGCGCGAATGCGGCCCCACAGGGTGTGCGGTTTGCTGGCTTGGGGAATCGGTTCGAGAACGGAGGGGGGGACAACGGGAGCGGGGAAAGGTGACGCGGCGAGTGGCTCGACGGGCTGTTCGAGCTGTCCCGTCTGCCGGTAGCCCTGGCTGTCGGTGGTTTGACAGCCACTGATCAGCAGCATCGCTCCGAGGGAGGCTGCTGACAGCAATTTGGGCAAGATGGCAGATTCCGTGATTCGCATGTAGGACCCCAAAAAAATGAGGTCGATTCTATGGGCGGGTTTTTAACCGGTCAACGGTTAAAAACTGTCCTTCCATGACCTTACAGTTGCAAAGGTTTCTACGCCCGGCTTCAGGTCGCGATTTGCCTGCCTGCTGGCGGCCTGCGTCACAGCGTCGCACTCGGCCCGCAGGAACGGATTGGTGCGTTTTTCCAGAGCCAGATCGGTTGGCAGCGTCATGCGGTCGGCGGCGCGCAGCTCTTCCACGACTTCCAGGCGTACACGAATATCGGTGTTGTCCGGCTCTACTGCATGGGCAAAGCGCAAGTTGGCCAGGGTATATTCGTGGGCGCAGTAGATGCGGGTGTTGTCTGGCAGCGCAGCCAGACGTGAGAGCGAATGGTGCATCTGCTCCGGCGTGCCCTCGAACAGGCGACCGCACCCGCCAGCAAACAGGGTGTCGCCGCTCAGCAGCCAGGGGTCGCCGGCGTTGTCGCAGAAGAAGGCAATGTGGCCGAGGGTGTGGCCGGGTACGGCAATCACCTCCAGCTCCAGGCCGAACAGGTGCAGGCGATCGCCGTCGCTGAGGGCACGGTCGCGGCCTGGGATGTTCTCGTCTGCGGGGCCCCAGACGCGGCACTCGGTGGCCGCCTTGAGGGTGTTGACGCCGCCAACATGGTCGGGGTGGTGATGGGTCACCAAAATGTGGCTGAGGCTGTATTCCGGGTGTCGACCGAGCCAGGTGATTACCGGCCGGGCGTCGCCCGGGTCAACCGCGGCAACCTGCTGGCGCTGCTCGTCGATCAGTAGCCAGATATAGTTGTCATTGAAAGCCGGTAGCGCGATAAAGGTAGACATGGGCAGGCTATTCCTCGAGATATTCTTGGTTTCGTTGTCGACCAGGGTGCAGCCTACCATTGCACGACCCCGATGTACTGGTTCGGACAAATACACAGAGTGGGGTGATACCCCGGTGGAGATGACATGGCTCGCGGTGAGGCGGCAGGGTCAATAAGCCAGGCTGATCTGATGCGATTGCTGCAGGAGGCGCGCCAGTGGCTGGCGTCGCCGGCCGGTTGCATGCTGTTGGACGCCGAGCGGCAAGTGCAGCGCGAGGTGCTGTCGGCGTGTTTTGGCCAGCACCTGGTGCAGTACGGGCTGGCTCCCCAGCTGTTGACGCCAGAGGTGCGGGTGCTGCGCCATTGCTGGTTGCTGGACATGCGTGGCGAGGGTGAGAGTATTGCTACCGAAGAGGCTCGTTGGCCTTTTGCACCGCAAGCGCTGGACGTGGTGGTGTTGCATCATGGGCTGGACTTCAGCCTGTCGCCGCGCGCCTTGCTGCGCGAGGCCAGCCAGGCTGTGCGGGCTGGTGGCCACCTGCTGATTTTTGGCTTCAACCCGCTGAGCACCTGGGGCTGGCAACACTACCTGGGGCGTGACTGGTTTGGCGAGGCCGGCTTTGTCAGTCCGGCGCGGCTGGAGGACTGGCTGGAGCTGCTGGGGTTTGCGGTGGAGAAACGATTGGATGGGTGTTATCGTCCGCCGCTTGCATCGCCGACCTGGTTGCGGCGCCTGGCTTTCCTGGAATCCTTTGGACAGCGTGGCGGGCTGCCTGGCGGCGGATTCTACTGCCTGCTGGCGCGCCGCCAGATGCTCGGCGCCACGCCGCAGCGCGAGCGCGGCCGGGTCTTCCCTACGCTGGTGATGCCGCCCTTGGCTGCCGGCAGTCGGCAGGCGCATAAACGGAATGGCCGATGACCCAAGCGATTGAAATCTTTACCGACGGTGCCTGCAAGGGCAATCCTGGCCCGGGCGGCTGGGGCGTGTTGCTCCGGCTGGGCGAGCATGAAAAGCGTCTTTACGGCGGCGAGCTGGACACCACCAACAACCGCATGGAGCTGCTGGCTGCCATCCGCGGTCTGGAAGCGCTCAAGCGACCCGCTTCGGTGATTTTGACCACCGATTCTCAGTATGTCATGAAGGGCGTGCGCGAGTGGATGCCCAACTGGAAAAAGCGTGGCTGGAAAACCGCCAGCAAGCAGCCAGTGAAGAACGTCGATCTCTGGCAGCAGCTGGATGCGCTGGTCAGTCAGCATGAGGTCGAGTGGCGCTGGGTACGCGGCCATACCGGCCATCGCGAAAATGAACTGGCCGACGAGCTGGCCAATCTGGGTGTCCAGTACATCCTCAGTGAACGGAAGGGTTAACGCATGCGTGAAGTGGTACTGGATACCGAAACCACGGGTATCGAGCACAAGGAAGGGCATCGGATTATCGAGATCGGCTGTGTCGAGGTGATTGGCCGGCGCCTGACCGGGCGGCACTATCACGTCTACATCAACCCGCAGCGCGACATTGATGAAGGCGCCCAGGCGGTACACGGCATTTCCGCCGAATTTCTCGCCGACAAGCCGCTCTTTGCCGACATCGCCGATGATTTCATGAACTTCATCAGCGGCGCTCGGCTGGTCATCCATAATGCCGCGTTCGACGTCGGCTTTATCGACAGCGAGCTGACCCGTCTCAATCGTGGGCACGGTGTTGTGGCAGACCATTGCTCGGTGCTGGATACCCTGGCGATGGCGCGGGAGAAGCACCCGGGCCAACGCAACAGCCTGGATGCCCTGTGCAAGCGCTACGGCGTGGACAACTCTCAGCGCGACCTGCACGGCGCCTTGCTGGATGCCGAGATTCTGGCTGATGTCTATCTGACCATGACCGGTGGCCAGACGGCGCTGTCGCTGGCAGCCAACGGCCAGGGTGATGGCGAAGGGGGGGATACGGCCAGCGCGATTCGGCGCATCGACCCGGCGCTGCGTCAGCACTTGCAAGTGTTGCGCGCCAGTGACGCCGAGCTACAGGCCCATGAGGCGCGACTGGACGCGCTGGAAAAATCAGCCGGCTTTGCCTTCTGGCGCGGCGCCCCAGAGCAGTAACCTTTGCAGTGATGTTTTCTTAGGTTTGGCGGGGAAAAGCGAAACCTAGTCGCTCTGACTACCGCTCTGTTGGTGGGGTGTACACCGAGTTCTGTCCCGTTTACGCGGGCGAGTAGCGCAGGGCTAACGGGAGAAAGAGTCATAGGATGTTTGAGGCTCGAAGAGCCGAGTTTTATGACTCCCCGTTAGCCCGAGCAACGCAGCGAACCCGCAGGGCCGCGTAGCCGGGTGCCCCGGGGGATCGCTAAGGGGGGCTGGGCAAGCAGCCCCCCTTAGCTCGCCGTAAAAGGCGAAAAGCTATTTATCCTTTGGCGCGCCCTTACAGCCAATACGTCACCGCAAACAACCCCACGCCACCCAGCACCAGCGTGTAGGGCAACGCCATAAAGACCATGCGGCCATAGGACAGGCGCACCAGCGGGGCAATGGCGGAGGTCAGCAGGAACAGGAAGGCTGCCTGGCCGTTTGGCGTCGCCACACTCGGCAGGTTGGTGCCGGTGTTGATGGCAATGGCCAGGTGCTCAAACTGCATCGGCGTGATCTCGCCCGCATCCAGTGCCTGCTTGACCTCGCTGATATAGACGGTGGCGACGAACACGTTGTCGCTGATCATCGACAGCACGCCGTTGGCGATAAAGAACATGCTCGGTTGCTGCTCTGGCGGCAGCGCCAGCACGGCGTGGATGATCGGGCTGAACAGATGCTGTTCATGGATCACCGCAACAATCGCGAAAAACACCACCAGCAGCGAAGTGAAGGGCAGCGCCTCCTGGAAGGATTTGCCGATTTGATGTTCGTCGATGATGCCGTTGAACGACGCAATCAGGATGATCACCATCAGGCCGATAAAGCCGACTTCCGCCAGGTGTAGCGCCAGGCCAACGACCAGCAGCACGGCGGCCAGGGCCTGAATCAGCAGGGCTGCACGTTGCGGGCCGCGACGTTTGGCTTGTTCGCTGGCGGCAAAATCCTCCAGTACGCGGCGTACTGGGCGGGGCAGGCGAGCGCCGTAGCCGAACCAGCTGGTTTTCTCCAGCAGCAGGCAGGTCAGCAGTCCGCAGGCCAGCACCGGCATGCTGACCGGCGCCATCAGCAGGAAGAACTCGACGAAGTCCCAGCCGGCTACTCCGGCAATCAGCAGGTTCTGGGGTTCACCGACCAGTGTGCAGACGCCGCCCAGGGCGGTACCCACCGCGCCGTGCATCAACAGACTGCGCAGAAAGGCGCGGAACTGCTCCAGGTGCTCGCGGTGGCGCGGGTCTTCGTCAGGGTCGAGGGTGCTGCCGTCACCGGGGCCAGCAGAAGCCACCTTGTGATAAACCCCGTAAAAGCCGACCGCGACCGTGATGATCACTGCGGTCACCGTCAACGCGTCGAGGAAGGCCGACAATACCGCCGCCACCAGGCAGAACAGTAGCGCAAGCACTGATTTGGAGCGCACGCCAAGGATCAGCTTGGTAAATGTCAGCAGCAGCAGGTCCTTCATAAAGTAGATGCCGGCGACCATGAACATCAACAGCAGGATCACCGGAAAGTTGCCCAGTACCTCGCGATACAGGGCGTCTGGTGTCGTCATGCCGATGACCAGGGCCTCCAGTGCGAGCAGGCCGCCGGGTAACAGGGGGTAGCACTTGAGGGCCATGGCCAGGGTAAAGATGAACTCCACCACCAGCAGCCAGCCTGTCAGGTAGGGGCCGAGCAGCCACATGGCGAGTGGGTTGAGCAATAGAAAGGCGACAATGGTGCGCTTGTACCAGCCCGGCGCCTGGCCGAGAAAGTTCTGCGCCAACGCCGGGAGGAGGGCATCAGACATGGTGAAAGTCCTGTTTCAAGTGGGAAAGTGCGTTGAACAGAATGCTGGAGTGAGTCAGTGGCCTGTTCGACGTACTCTCACCAAGGCGCCGGAAGCTTACCGCAAATTGCCGTGTGGTGTGGCCCCCCGATAGTCGATGTTGCAGGGGTCTTTGGTCCCGGCCGGCGTGAGCCGGCGCAGGAGCCTTTACCAAGTCGCATTTTCAGTATCTTAGGCGGGTTTGCTGAGTTTTTGGTTATGGTGTTTGCCTGTCGGCTTGTTATAGTCACGTTACTCTATTCGTCTGGTAGTGGTATCTGATTTGGATCATGTTCAGATCGGCTGCCGGATGCATCCTCAAAAAAAGAAGGTCTGAAAATGCCGGAGTTCAAGACACTGCTGGTGGAGCAACTGGGCAAGGTGGTTCACATCCAGATTAATCGTCCCGACAAGATCAACGCGATGAACCGCGCGTTCTGGGAAGAGATGATCCAGCTGTTCGACTGGATTGACGAGACCCCTGAGATCCGTTGTGCGGTTATTTCCGGCGCGGGCAAACACTTTTCCGCAGGGATCGACCTGCAGATGCTGGCCGAAGCTGCTGCTGGCATGGACCCGGATATCGGCCGCAAGGCCGAAGCGATTCGACGCAATGTATTGAAGCTGCAAGAGTCCTTCAACGTGATCGATCGCTGCCGCAAGCCGGTCATTGCTGCGATTCACGGCTATTGCATTGGCGGTGCGATTGATCTGATTTCTGCCTGTGACATGCGTTACAGCACGGAAGATGCTCATTTCTCCATCAAGGAAATCGACATGGGCATGGCCGCCGACGTCGGCACCCTGCAGCGATTGCCGCGCATTATTGGCGATGGCATGATGCGGGAGATGGCCTACACCGGCCGTGCCGTGCTGGGCACCGAGGCCGCGCGCATTGGTCTGGTCAACCGCACCTGGGCGGATCACGAGCAACTGTTGGCTGGCGTGCTTGAACTCGCGCAAGAAATCGCCAGCAAGTCACCATTGGCCATTCGCGGCACCAAGGAAATGATTCGCTTCAGCCGCGATCATAGCGTCGAGGACGGTCTCAACTATATTGCGACCTGGAATGCAGCCATGCTGCAGTCTGATGACCTCAAGAACGCTGTGATGGCACACATGAGCAAGCAAAAGCCGGAGTTTGCCGACTGATCGGCCAGGGCGCAGCGCAGGGACGGTGGGGGACTGAAAGCTATGTTAACCGGTAGCACGTCGCTAGATCTTGTCAGGGATGAACTCTTCACCAGCATGGGTGAGGTAGAGGATCTCCTGCAGCAGTTTCTGGAAGACAGACAGAATGGCAGTCTGTTGCAGCAGTCGATCGAGGGCCTGCAGCAGTTGCGTGGCACCTTGGCGCTGATTGAGCTCAAGGGGGCTGCCGAACTGCTCGACGAGATGATTGAGCTGGCCACCGACATTCCGGTGCATGAAGGCGAGCAACGTAACGAACCTTTGGCGGCCCTGTGTGACGCCCTGTTTCTGCTCCAGCGCTACCTGGATCAGGCGCGCCAGGCTGGCAGCGAACGCCCGGAGTTGCTGCTGCCGATGATCAACCAGTTGCGCCGCCATCGCAGCGGCGCAGCGCCCTTGCCAGACAGCCATTTCTACCCGCTGCCGGTGGCAGGCTTGCCGCTGAATCTGCGCCCCGGGGTGACAGAAGACCCGAACCCGAAAACCTTTGCCCGCATGCGTCAGATGTATCAGTTGGGCCTGCTGGGGCTGCTGCGCGAAGACGCTGCCGCCGCTACGCCGCTGATGCAGCGCGCGCTGCTGCGTTTTGAAACCTGCATGAGCAGCCGTATGGCGACCCTGTGCTGGGTTGCCGGAGCGGCGCTTGAGGCTCTGGAGCAGGCCGGACTCGAGCTGACCCCGGTGCGCAAGCGCCTGTTTGCCCAGCTCGACCGGGAAATCAAACGCCATGGCGCCGCCAACGATGGCGCTTTCAATGACGAGCTGCTGCGAGAGCTGCTCTATCTGGTTGCGCTGGCCGACTCCAGCTGCATGCGCTGCCAGGAGGTATCAAGCGCCTATCAGCTGCCCGATCCGGGCTACACCGAAATCGAAATTCAGGATGCCTTCGCGAAGTTGCGTGGTCCGGGCATTGATGTGATGCATTCGGTCGCCGAAGCCTTGCGCGAAGAAATTACTGCCATCAAGGATCTGCTGGACCTGCTGGCACGCAATGCCGGTGACCCGGAACAGTCGCTTGAAACCCTTAACGGCAGCCTGGAACGTCTTTGGAAGACGCTGAACATGCTGGATATTCGTGCCGAGTCCGAAGGGATCAAAGCGGCTGCCGCCCAGCTCAGCCGCTGGGAGAGTGGCGATATGGTTGCGCTGGAGCAGGTGGCTGATGCCGTGCTGCGCGCAGAGACGGCGGTCAACCGGCTTGATGCGTCCGGCGATGAAGCTGAGACGGCGACCGCCGATGGGGCTGGTTACGGCGAGCCGCTGGAGCTGAAGGAGGCGCGCATCGTTTTGATCGAAGAATCGCAGGCGGGTCTGGCCCTGGCCAAGCGGGCGATCACCGCCTATATGGAATCGGGCAATGATGCCATGCACCTGCTTAACGTTCCGCCGTCACTGGAAACCGTGCGCGGCGGCCTGGTCTTCCTGGGCATGACGCGTGCGGCCAATGTGATTCAGATGGCCGCCAGCTTTATCCGCGAAACCATGCTTGAGCGCAAGCAAGTGCCGCAGGATGCTCAACTGGAGGTGCTGGCCGACGCCTTGACCAGCATTGAATTCTATCTCGAGTCGGCCGAGCGAGCCGCCGTCGCGACCGGCGATGTACTGGCGTTGGCGGAGGAAAGCCTGGCCGAGCTCGGCTACGCCGTATCGGGGACCCCCTCTGCATGAGATCTTTCCGGCTGTTTGAACCAGCCACCCGTTTGCAATCGACCGCCTCGCAAGGGGTGGTTGTGGTCTATCACCAGAATCAGTTTGCAATGTTCGAGGGGCGCTTGCTGCTCGATCCGGATCAGGTGATGTACTTTGGTGATACCGGCCATCGCCTGATGCTTGGGCATGTGGATGGACGGCCCTGCGAATTGATTCACCTGAGCAATACGCTGGATATGCCCGGTGTCAGCTGGCACGGCCTGCGTACCCTGATCGGTCAGGTGGATGATGCCCTGTTTCGCCTGCTTGGCTTGGCTCAGCAACTGGATGCCTGGTATCGCGGCCACCGTTTCTGCGGCAGTTGCGGCGGTGCGATGCAGCCGCGAGAGGATGAGCGGGCGATGGAGTGCCAAGCCTGCGAGCGCCGGGATTACCCGAAGCTGGCGCCGTGCATCATCGTTCTGATTACCCGTGGTCGAGAGATTCTGCTGGCCCGTGCGCCGCACTTTCCGCCTGGCTTTTTCAGCACCCTGGCCGGCTTTATCGAACCGGGTGAATCCGCCGAGGAATGCCTGCACCGGGAGGTCAAGGAAGAGGTCAATCTGGAGGTCGACCAGCTGCGCTATCTGGGCAGCCAGAGTTGGCCTTTCCCTAATTCGTTGATGCTCGGGTTTCACGCCGAGTATGTGAGCGGCGAGATTGTGCCGCAGCCCGGGGAAATCGAAGAGGCGCACTGGTGGTCAGTGGATGATTTGCCACGGCTGCCACCCAAGGGCACTATTTCGCGCTGGCTGGTGGATTGTTACCTGGCCCAACTTGACGGCGCGCCGGTTCCGCCCGTTCCCGCCTGAGCTACGCAAGGAGTCGCTGGGTATGCAATTTTTCGGACTGGCCTTGATCGCTGCTGTGCTGGCAGCGCTGCTGGTACTGCTGGTCGTGCGCTATGGCTGGCATTTGCGCTGGTTGGCAGGCTGGGTGAAAGGCAATGTGCTGTTGCTGGGCTTGGTGCTGGCGACCCTGATCGGGCTGCTCGCATGGGATCTGCAGTATTTCAGGGTGATCGAGCCACGCACCACGGCGGGCACTCTGACCTTCAGCAAGGTAGGTAATCAGCAGTATGAGGCGGTGCTGTCCGGTGCGGGAGAAGAGCGCAGGGTGCGCTTGACCGGTGATCTCTGGGAGCTTGAGGTAGAGGTGCTGCGCTGGCACGGCCTGGCGAGCCTGATTGGCCTGCAGGACGGCTACCGGATGCATCGGCTGCTGGGGCGCTATATCGCACTGGAACAACAGCGTGATGCCGGTAGCGCGCTGTCAGCCAACTTCAACCCCACGCCGGCCTGGCGTGATCTGTGGGTCTGGGTTGATCGGCTGGAAAGCCAGGCGATGGTGCAGGCTGATGCCTTTGAAGTGCGCTTTGTGCCCCTGGTGGATGGTGCGCGCTTTGCCCTTGAGGTCGGCCCCACCGGCCTGACGCCAGAGCCGTTGAATGCACAGGCACGCGCGGCCATGAAGGGGCTGTGAGCGCTGTCCCCCCGAGCGTGTCGCTACGCAGAAACAAAAAAGGCTGCCCGTGGGCAGCCTTTTTTATTGCCGGCTGGCAATCAGGACAGCATGCCGCCGTCGACGTTGATGGCAGCGCCGGTAGTGTAGCTGGAGGCTTCGCTCACCAGGTACAGCACGGTGCCGGCCATTTCGGACGGGTCTGCTGCACGGGCCAGCGGGATGCGCTCCAGTGCCGGCTTGAGGATCGCGTCGTTGGTGGTCAGGGCTGAGGCGAACTTGGTGTCGGTCAGGCCTGGCAGCAGGGCGTTGCAGCGGATGCCGAACTGAGCGGTTTCCTTGGCGAAGACCTTGGTCATGTTGATGACCGCTGCCTTGGTGATGGAGTAGATGCCCTGCAGCTGGCCGGGCACGACGCCGTTGACCGAGGCGACGTTGAGGATGTTGCCGCCGCCGTTTTTGCGCATCAGCTTGCCGGCTTCTACCGACATGAAGAAGTAGCCACGGATATTGACGTCAACGGTCTTCTGGAAGGCGCCCAGGTCTGTGTCCAGCACGTTACCGAAGTAGGGGTTGGCAGCAGCGTTGTTGACCAGGATGTCCAGTTTGCCGAACTGCGATTCAATCGCTGCAACGGTGGCGACGATCTGCTCCATGTCGCCGATGTGGCAAGCCTGGGCTGACGCCTTGCCACCGGCGGCGACAATGGCGTCGGCTACGGCCTGGCAGTCTTCGACCTTGCGGCTGGAGATGATCACGTGCGCGCCCTGCTGGGCCAGCAGCTTGGCGATGGCTTCACCGATGCCGCGGCTGCCGCCGGTTACCAGGGCTACTTTGCCGTCGAGGTCGAACAGTTGGGTCTTTTGCATGGCTTGATCCTTGATCTCGTTCTGCCTCCTTGCAGAGGCGCTGATTGGATGCCGCGCAGCGGCCGCAGATAACTGCGCGCGCCGGGCAGGGCGACATGACCGCTTAATCTAAAGCAGCGATGGGGCAGTAACAAGGAATGTGTCAGAGGATTAGACAGGGTGTTGCCGGAGCATTGGCTGGATCAATGGGCCACCGGCTGCAGGGCGCAGCTGGTGGCGCTATTTGGGGTTAGTGGTTGTTCTGGCTGGCGATAAAGGCGCGCCAGCCGCCAAAGCTGGTAATGTCGCGTGCGCCCTGCAGTGCGGCTGGCTCGCAGATGAATCCCTTGACCCAACGGCCATCGGCCAGTTGCAGGTTGCCGATGCCCAGCGGCGGTGGAATTTCGGCAACAAATTCGCCGAAGCGGGCTATGGGTACATCCCACAACTCGACGATGATCTGTGCGCCATCCTCGTTGACGCGCGCCAATCCCGGTTTGGGGGGGACGGTGCCGGGCAGGGCATACAGGCGGTAGTCGGCGCAGGTCAGGGTCTGCTCTACCAGGCAGGCGTCGCGGGTGGTGAGCTGGAAGTTGAGCGGCATGCCGGTCAGGTGGGCGCCAACCACCGCAACGCGAACGGAACCGGGTGCGGGCGGGGACGATTCGGCCGGCGGCGGGCAGGGGCGGTCGGTGGCCCCCAGTCGCAGTGCCATGTGCTGTTGCCAGCGTTTGCCGAGGCTGGCCAAGGCGTGGTCGTGCCAGGCCGGAGCAATCAGCGTGACGCCCGCTGGCAGACCGTCTGCGCGGAACCCTGCCGGTACGGCCAGCGCGCTGAGGTCGGCCAGGTTGGTGAAATTGGTGTAGGTGCCAAATTGGCTGTTATACAGCACCGGCTCATTCTGCATCTCGCTGATACGGCGAATGGTCGGTGAGGTAGGGACCAGCAGGGCGTCGAAGTCGGCCAGCAGCAGGTTGATCCGACGTGACAGCTCGGCACGGGTGTATTCCGCGCGGTAGGCGTCGCAGGCGCTGTACTGGTCGCCGCCGGCCGTAATCGCGCGTACCACCGGGTCCATGTCGTCCGGGTTGACGCCATCGACAGCAACTGTCCGCTCCGCCACCCAGGAGCCCTGATACAGCTGGGCTGCCAGTTCGGCAAAGGGGCTAAAGTCGATCTCGCACAGCTCGGCTCCCAGCGCGCGCCATTGCTCCAGCGCGGCCTCGTAGGCGGCTTGCATCTGTTGGTCGCCGTGGAACTCGGGGTTGCTGGCAATCGCCAGGCGCGGCGCCTGAGGCATACCGACCGGTGCACTGCCAGGATTGGCGCGGCTATAAGGGTCGGCAGGGTCGAAACCGCCAGCGATGCCGGCGACCTGCTCGGCATCCTCTACGGTCAGGGCGAAAACGGAGATGCAATCCAGCGTTTTGCAGGCCGGAACCAGGCCCGTATTGGGCAACCAGCCGCGCGTTGGCTTGAGGCCGACGATGTTGTTGAAGCCGGCCGGTACGCGACCCGAGCCGGCGGTGTCGGTGCCCAGTGCAAAGGGCACCAGCCCGCGGGCGACGGCACTGGCTGAGCCTGAACTGGAGCCACCGCTGACGTACTCGGGGTTGAAGCTGTTGGCGACTGCGCCGTAGGGCGAGCGGGTGCCCACCAGCCCGGTGGCAAACTGATCCAGGTTGGTCTTGCCAATCAAAATGGCACCGGCCGCACGCAGGCGGGTGACCACGGTCGCATCGTTATCGGCGACACGGCCAAAGGCTGGGCAGGCGGCAGTGGTCTGCCATCCGGCAGCATCGATATTGTCCTTGATCGCAAAGGGCACGCCGTACAGCGGCAGTGTTGTCAGGTCACCATTGGCAGCGTCCAGCTGGGCTGCCAGTGCTTGCAGTTGGCCGGTCAGTTGCTCGGCGCTGGCTAGGCTGATCCAGGCGTTGTCTGTCTCGCTTAGCTGGGCGCGCAGAGCGGGCAGCAGCGTGTCGGGGGAGACGCCGGGTTGTTGGTAGGCTTGCTGCCATTGGCTCAGGGTGAAACCGGTGGTGCTGTTGCTCATAGTGTTGAATACCGTCTTGGATACAAGATGGTATTAACTAAAGCAAGTCGCATGCCTCTCTGGCTAATACCAGTGTAATCAGTTGGTTAGATGTTTTTGAAGCAAAGGGGGGAGTCGGTGGAATGGCTGTGTGCCCGGTTCTGGGGCGCTTTGCCTGGTGGTCTGCCTGATTGCGGGGCAGAGAGGGGGCCAGGGCGGCACCCCTCCTTGGCTGTCGGCCTCAGGCGGGGAACAGTTCGCCCAGCTTGAGGGCCAGCATCATGTCGCCTTCAGCGCGCAGCTTGCCGCCCATGAACGCCTGCATGCCGTCGGTTTCGCCTGTCATGACGCCGACCAGGGTTTCCTTGTCCATGATCAGGGTGACGTTCGGATCGGCGGCTTCGCCTTTGGCCAGAGCGCAGGTGCCATCCTTGACGGTCACGTTGAAGTTCTCGTCGTCGGTGATGTTGAACTGGAATACCAGATCCAGACCGGCTGCAGCGGCTGAGTTGAACTTGGATTCCATCTGGCTGGTGATTTCTGCAACGGTAGTCATCGGTCGTTCCTATGCTGGTTGAAGTGACGGGGCTGGATGCGCCGTCGCGGTTATCTGTAGCTGATCCATTCCGGACGCTGGTGGATGTCCAGGTGCGCCTGGCTGTTGAAGGCAGCCAGGCTGACCTTGTCCGCCCGGTACTGCAACCGGCTGACAGAGGTGTTCACGATTTGCCAGTTCAGCTCAAAGGCGCTGGTGGCTGGCATTTGCGTGATCAGTTGCAGGGCGGCGGTAATGGTGCCGCCCGAGGCAAAGATGGCGATGTTCTGGCCGCTGTCGGTGTTGGCTGCCATGACGCGCTGCAGACCGCCGGCTACCTGATCTACATAGCTTTGCCAGGTGGGGCAGCCCTGCGGCGGGTTATCGTCGGTGATCCACAGGGTCACAGCCATGCTGAAAATACGCTGGAATTCCTTGCGGTATTGCCCGGCATGGGCGAGGTAGAAGTCGGTGTCGGCGATGTGATCACGCACCCGGGGCAGGTAGGCTGCCATGACGGGATCAGAGTGGTATTCGTTGAATGCCGGATCGATCTGTATGTCGGTTTCGGGTTGGCGCAAGCCCGCCAGGCAGTGACGGGCGGTGTCTATCTGACGGCGCAGATCGCCTGCATAGCAGGCATCAATACGCAGGCCGCAGCGATGCAGAAACTCGCCGCACAGCTGGGATTGGCGCACGCCCAGCGGGGACAGTTCATCGTAGTTGGCTGCGCCCAGCGACGCCTGCCCGTGTCTGATCAGGTAGATACTGCCCACAATCCCCGGTCCCGTTTGCTGTTATGCGTTGAGGTTAGGCTTGAGCTGACGAGGCTGTCAATACAAAATCATACGAGCGTTTGAATTTTGCCAGCGCCGGCGCCGCC
Source organism: Pseudomonas abyssi (assembly GCF_002307495.1). Lineage (GTDB taxonomy): Bacteria > Pseudomonadota > Gammaproteobacteria > Pseudomonadales > Pseudomonadaceae > Halopseudomonas > Halopseudomonas abyssi. The sequence continues at coordinate 49,793 of NZ_NTMR01000011.1, forward strand.
CATGGACAGGGCGTTGCTGTATGCTTGAGCGCCAATGCAGGCTATTTGAACAGGGTGGAGAGCGCAGTGGAATGGTTTGATCAGTATGTCTTTTTCCTCGCCAAGGCGCTGACGGTGCTGCTGGTTGTTGGTGCGCTCATCGTGCTGGTCGCGGCCAGCAAGGGCCGTGGCAAGCGGGCAGAGGGGACGCTGCAGGTCAGTCGTCTGAATGACCGTTTCCAGCGTATGAACGAACAACTGAGCGAGCTGGTGCTCAGTAAGCAGGCACGCAAGGCGCAGCTCAAGATCCGCAAGCAGGAGGCCAAGGCACGCAGCAAGGACCCGCAGGCGGACGAGCAGGGGCGCGTCTACGTGCTCAACTTTCACGGTGACATCAAGGCCAGCGCGCTGGAGAACCTGCGTCACGAGGTCAGCGCGGTGCTGGAAATCGCCCGCCCGAGCGATGAGGTGCTGGTGCGCCTGGAAAGTGGCGGTGGCATGGTCCACGCCTACGGGCTGGCGGCTTCGCAGCTGGTACGAGTGCGCGAGGCAGGGATTCCGTTGACTATCGCCGTCGACAAGGTAGCGGCCAGCGGCGGCTACATGATGGCCTGTATTGCCGACCGCGTTCTGGCAGCGCCCTTTGCCATGCTCGGCTCCATTGGTGTGGTGGCTCAGTTGCCCAACGTGCATCGTCTGCTGAAGAAGCACGATATCGACTTCGAGATGCTGACGGCTGGCGAATACAAGCGCACACTGACTATCTTTGGTGAGAACAGCGACAAGGGGCGGGAGAAATTTCAGGAAGATCTGGAAACCATCCACCGCCTGTTCAAGGCGTTTGTGGCCCGCTACCGCCCGACACTGGATATTGACGCGGTGGCAACCGGCGAGGTCTGGTTTGGTAGCGAAGCCCTGTCGCGCGGCCTGGCCGATGAGATCAAGACCAGCGATCAGTATCTGTGCGAGCGCGTTCGCCAGGCTGACGTCTTTGAGGTGCAGTTTGAACAGCGTAAGCGGCTGCAGGAGCGCCTGTCCGGCGGCCTGTCCCAGACGGCTGACAAGCTGTTGGTCACCTGGGCTTCACGCTTTCACAATCAACGATTCTGGTAGGAGCGAATATGTCTGAATTCAAGGCGTTGGTGGTATCTGAGCAGGACGGACGCTATGTTTCGGCCGTGCAGCAGCGGCACGTGGATGAACTGCCCGAAGGCGACGTACTGATTCGTGTGCGCTACTCCTCGCTGAACTACAAGGATGCCCTGTCCGCCAGCGGCAACAAGGGCGTCACCCGGAACTACCCCCACACCCCGGGCATCGATGCGGCGGGTGTAGTGGAGGCCAGCTCTGCGCCAGAGCTGGTGGCGGGCGATGAGGTGATTGTGACCGGTTACGACCTGGGTATGGGCACCGCTGGTGGCTTTGGCCAGTATATTCGGGTGCCGGCGAGCTGGGTCATCAAGCGTCCTGAGGGGCTGTCCCTGCGTGACAGCATGGTACTGGGGACTGCCGGTCTGACGGCGGCCCTGTGTATCGACAAGCTGGAGCAGGCCGGCCTGACGCCTGGTCAGGGGCCGGTACTGGTGACCGGCGCGACAGGGGGCGTGGGCAGTATTGCCGTGGCCATGCTGTCCAGCCTGGGGTATGAGGTGGCCGCCGCCACTGGCAAGGCGCTGCAGGCCGAGATGCTCAAGCGCCTGGGTGCCAGTCAAATTGTTGACCGTACCGCGCTGCAAAGCGGCACAGAAAAGATGCTACTCAAGGAGCAGTGGGCAGGGGCGGTGGACACCGTGGGGGGCGATATCCTGTTCAACGTGGTCAAGTCGCTGCGCTATGGTGCCAGCGTCGCCACCTGCGGGATGACCGCCGGCGGAGCCTTTGCCGCGACTGTGTTCCCGTTCATTCTGCGCAACGTCAACCTGCTGGGGGTGGACTCGGTCGAGCTGCCACTGGTGGTCAAGGCGTCGATGTGGGATCGGCTGTCGCTGCAGTGGAAGACCGATCTGCACAATCTGGAGCGGGAAGTTTCGCTGGAGGAGCTGCCCAACGAGATCGAGCGTATTCTGACCGGCAAGATGACCGGGCGCGTGGTGGTCAATCTGGATTAGTCGGCTGGCAGCATGTATCAAGCAGGCATAAAAAAACCGGGGCCCAGCCCCGGTTTTTTTTTGCGCCTCAGGCGCGGCGGCGGAACAGCGGTAGCGGCTGATCGGTCGCTGCCTGATAGGTGTTGGAAAAGTCTTTCAGGCTTTCCAGCGCCTCATCGGCGTTGCGGTCGGCACGCAGGGCAAAGGCGTCAAAGCCGCAGCGCTGCATGAAGAACAGCTGATCACGCAGGACATCGCCAATGGCGCGGACTTCGCCCTGGTACTGGTAGCGGTCACGCAGCAGGCGGGCGTTGGAGTAGTTGCGACCGTCGCTGAAGACCGGGAAGTTCAGTGCGATAACCTGGAACTGCTGCAGGTCATCGGCAATGCTTTCCACTTCCTCGTCGCTGTCCAGCCACACACCCAGACCGCCATCACGGGCTTTCAGGGCATGGCTGTGCTCCAGCCACAGTGCCAGCGGCACGATGATACTGTCGCTGTTGGGCAGGCCGTCCAGGGTGGCGTCCTTGTCCAGCAGGTGCCAACTGTCGTTGACCACCTCACCGTTCTTAATTAGCCGCTGCATACACGCGCTCCTTGAAGGGTGCCATGCCGATACGCTTGAAGGTATCGAGGAACTGTTCTTCGGGGGTGCGGTTCTCGATGTAGACATCGATCACCTTGGTCATCACGCTGGGCATATCTTCGGCCGAGAAGGACGGGCCGAGGATCTGGCCGATGCTGGCGTCGCGACCGCTGTTGCCGCCAATCGAGACCTGATAGAACTCCTGGCCTTTTTTGTCGACGCCCAGTACGCCAATGTGCCCCACATGGTGGTGACCGCAGGCGTTCATGCAGCCTGAAATGTTCAGGTCCAGATCGCCGATGTCGTGCAGGTAGTCCAGGTCATCAAAGGTGCGCTGGATGGCTTCGGCGATCGGAATCGACTTGGCGTTGGCCAGGGCGCAGAAGTCGCCGCCGGGGCAGCAGATGATGTCGGTCAGCAGGCCGATATTGGGGGTCGCAAAACCATGCTTGCGGCAGGCTTGCCACAGCTCGTACAGGTCGCTCTGGCGTACGTCGGCCAGCACCAGATTCTGCTGGTGGGTAACGCGCAGCTCGCCGAAGCTGAACTGATCGGCCAGGTCGGCAATGGCGTCGAGCTGTTTGTCGTCGGCATCGCCCGGGGCAACCGCGGTCGGCTTGAGCGACAGGGTAACCGCGGCATAGCCCGGTACCTTGTGGGCGTGCACGTTACGCAGCGCCCAGTTGTTGAAGCCCTTTTCGGCTTCACGCTTGGCCAGGTAGTCGGCGTCGTCGCCGCTGAACTGCTCGTAGGCAGGCGCAGAGAAGTGGCCGGCAACACGATCCAGCTCTTGCTGGGTCAGGGTGGCCGGGCCGTCCTTGGTGTGCGCCCATTCGGCATTGACCTTCTCGGCGAAGACCTCGGGAGTCAGAGCCTTGACCAGGATCTTGATGCGCGCCTTGTACTTGTTGTCACGACGGCCATAGCGGTTGTAGACACGCAGGATGGCATCGAGATACGTCAGCAGGTGCTGCCAGGGCAGGAATTCGCAAATCTGCGAGCCGACAATCGGCGTGCGGCCGAGACCGCCACCCACCAGCACGCGGAAGCCGATGTCGCCGGCATCGTTACGTACAACGTTCAGGCCGATGTCGTGTACGCCGATGGCGGCACGGTCCGCCTCAGCGCCGTTGACGGCAATCTTGAACTTGCGCGGCAGGAAGGCGAATTCCGGGTGGAAGGTAGACCACTGACGGATGATTTCGCACCACGGACGCGGGTCAACCAGCTCGTCAGCAGCAACGCCGGCAAACTGATCGGTCGTGGTGTTGCGGATACAGTTGCCGCTGGTCTGAATGGCGTGCATCTGGACTTCGGCCAGGTGGGCCAGAATATCCGGCACGTCTTCCAGGGCCGGCCAGTTGAACTGCACGTTCTGACGGGTACTGAAATGTACATAGCCCTTGTCGTACTGACGGGCAATCAGGGCCAGTTTGCGCACTTGTCTGGCAGAAATCAGGCCGTAGGGGATGGCAACGCGCAGCATTGGCGCGTAGCGCTGAACATACAGACCGTTCTGCAGGCGCAGCGGCAGGAATTCGCTCTCGCTCAGCTCGCCGGCGAGAAAGCGGCGGGTCTGATCGCGGAACTGCTTTACGCGGTCCTCGACGATCTGCTGATCATATTCGTCGTAGATATACATACAGAAACCTGTTCATGGGGCACTGCTGGCCCCTTCTTTAGTCATGACCCTTCAGGCTTGGGCGGGCAGACAATAGCAGTTTTTGAATATGCACAAAAGGAATGTTTATCTATATGTTTAGATCGATTTTGTACATAAAAAGCGGCCTTGAGAGCCGTGTTGGAATGGTCTTAACTGTTATCTGACATTGCACTACAACCATAACAACAAGACAGAGGGCTTTTATATGACAGACCACAACCTGCAGGAGAGCAGTGCGGGCGAATCGTCCCTGGACGCCATGGCCGCGGTTGCCTTGATTCTTATCGTGGTGGTGGCTGCTGTGTTCTGGGTCAGTGGCCAGTAGGCCTGCTGTCAGCCAGCAGCGACATGCAATACCAGTTTCACGACCCCCAGTACGCAGAGGACAAATAGCAGGGTAAAGCCAACACCGGCAATAATAAAGTGGCTGGGTTTACCCTGACTGAAGTCGCGCTCGCGGGCCCGGTTGCTCTGCACGCCCAAGGCGGCAGCCAGCACGCTGGAGAGGGTGTCGCGCAGGCGCATCGGCTTGTCGTTCGGCTGCTGTTGATCTGACTCGCTCATGGGCACAGCTCCGTTAGGGTGCTCTGCCAGCTTAGGTGCTTAGCGGCTCAAATGCGAATGTCGGCCCAATGCCGGCGACGCCACATCAGCGCAAAAATCATCGAGTTGATACAGCGATACAGGCTCTGCAGCAGCCACACCAGCAGCAGGCCGCCGCCCAGTAGCGGTCCGGCAATATAGGCGCAGGGCAAAAACAGCAGCCATTGACTACCCAAGTTTACGGCCATGACGGTGCGGCTGGCGCCAGCGCCCAGCAGCGCCTGGGTGAGGACCAGGGCGGTCGCATCCAGGCTCATGCCCAGGCCGGTAATGCGCAGCGGCCATTCGCCGAGGTCGATCAGTGCCGGATCCTGGGTAAAGAGGCCAAGAATCAGATGTGGCGCCAGCCAGAACGGCATGCCCAGTACAAAGAGCACCAGGACGGCCACGCGGACCACGTCCCAGCCCCAGCGATAGGCCTGCTCCGGCTCTTGCCGTCCCAGGCTGTGACTGACCAGTGTGGTGGCGGCCATGCCGAGGCCCACGCCGGGCAGAATCAGAAACAGCGCCAGGTTGACCAGCACATGGGCGATGGCCAGCTCGTCGGTGCCGATGCGCGCGACAATCCAGAACAGGGTGGTAATTCCGGTGGCGAAGAAGAACTGCTGCAGTGAATTGGGCAGGGCCAGGCGCAACATGGCGCGAATCTCGGTGCCGCGTGGCCGAGCCCGCAGGAAGCCGTGTTCGCGCCCGCCATGCAGGGTGATGCCGAAATACAGCGCCGAGCCCAGCAGCATGGCGATCGCGGTGCCCATGCCCGAGCCTTCGGCGCCTATCTCCGGCAGGCCGAAGCGGCCGAAGATCAGGCCATAGCTGATCAGCACATTGGCGACATGCATGATGATCAGAATCTGCAGGTAGCGGCCGGCCCGGTGGGTGCCGTTCCAGTAGCCGCGAAAGGCAAAGTTGGCGCCCACTGCTACGATGGCCAGCACGCGCCACTGGAAGTAATGAGTGCCTATCTCGACCACTGCAGGGTCGTCGGCGAGAAAGCGAATGATGCGCTCGGCCTGGGTCCAGCACAGCAGAGTGAGCGGCACGGCGAGCAGCAGAGCAATCAGCAGGCCTTCGTTGAGCGGACCGGCAATCCGGTTGGTGTCACCGGCGCCCTGGCGGCGTGCCACCATGGCCTGCACACCGGCGCCCAGTCCCATGACCAGCGCAACGGCCATGAAGTTGGCGTAGCTGCCCAGCCCCACACCTGCCAGCGCCTCGCTGCCCAGGCTGCCGACCATGGCGGCGTCCACCAGGTTAAGCAGGCTCTGGCTCAGCATGCCGCCCATAATCGGCAGCCCGAGCACGGCGATGCTGCGCAGCCGTGCGCGGGAGGGGAGCAGGGCCATCAGTTGTCGTAGCTGAGGTTGGGTGCCAGCCAGCGTTCGCTGACTGCCTGATCCTGACCTTTGCGGGCACTGTAGGACTCAACCTGATCACGGGTAATCTTGCCGACCGCGAAATACTGGCTTTGCGGATGCGAGAAGTACCAGCCGCTGACGGACGCCGCCGGGAACATGGCGAAGTGCTCGGTCAGGGTCACGCCGCTGGTGCCCTCAGGATCGAGCAGCTTGAACAGCGTGGCCTTTTCGGTGTGATCGGGGCAGGCGGGATAACCAGGTGCCGGGCGAATGCCGCGATACTGCTCACGGATCAGGCTGTCATTGTCCAGCTCTTCGGCGCTGTCGTACCCCCAGTAGTTCTTTCGCACCTGCTCGTGCAGCCATTCGGCGCAGGCCTCGGCCAGACGGTCGGCCAGCGCCTTGACCATGATGGCGCTGTAGTCGTCTCCCTTGGCCTCATACTCCTTGGCCAGCTCTTCGGCGCCGATGCCGGCGCTGGTGATAAAGCCGCCGACGTAGTCGGTCTTGCCGCTGTCTGCCGGGGCTACAAAGTCGGCCAGCGACAGGTTGGGCTTGCCTTCGGGCTTGATGGTCTGCTGGCGCAGGTGGTGCAGCAGGGCCAGCGGTTCACCTTGCGGGTCAAACAGCTGGATGTCGTCATGTGCGACCTGCTGGGCCGGCCAGAAACCGAAAACCGCGCGGGCGCTGATCAGTTTCTCGTCGATCAGGCGGGTCAGCATGCTGCGGGCGTCGGCGTACAGCGCGGTTGCCGCCTCGCCAACCACCTCATCTTGCAGGATGCGCGGGAACTTGCCGGCCAGATCCCAAGAGATGAAGAAGGGCGTCCAGTCGATATATTCGGCCAGCACCCGCAGATCGATGTTGTCCAGTGTCTGCACGCCGAGCGCGCGCGGGGTGGGCGGCTGGTAGTCGGTCCAGTCGAGCTGCAGGCGATTGTCGACCGCCTGTTGATAGGTCAGGTATTCGGTGCGCGCCGAGCGGTTGGCGGTGCGCTCGCGGACTACGGCGTAATCCTCGCGAATCTGCTGCACGTAGCCCGGCTTGAGCTCCTTGGACAGCAGCGAGGTGGCCACGCCGACCGCACGAGAGGCGTCGGTCACGTAAATCACCGCGTCGTTGTGATAGTGCGGCTCGATCTTCACGGCGGTGTGCGCCTTGGAGGTGGTGGCCCCGCCGATCAGCAGCGGCAGATGGAAGTCGCGGCGCTGCATTTCTTTGGCTACGTGGACCATCTCGTCCAGCGACGGGGTGATCAGACCGGAGAGACCGATGATGTCGCACTTTTCGTCGATGGCGGTCTGCAGAATTTTCTCCGCCGGCACCATCACGCCGAGATCGACGATGTCATAACCGTTGCAGCCTAGTACCACGCCTACGATATTTTTGCCGATATCGTGCACATCGCCTTTTACCGTGGCCATCAGGATCTTGCCCTTGGCCTCGGGGGTGTCGCCCTTTTCCTCTTCAATAAAGGGGATCAGGTGCGCGACGGCCTGTTTCATGACCCGGGCAGATTTGACCACCTGCGGCAGGAACATCTTGCCGGCACCGAACAGGTCGCCGACCACGTTCATGCCGGCCATCAGCGGGCCCTCGATAACTTCGATCGGGCGCTTGGCCTGCTGGCGAGCCAGTTCGGTATCTTCGACGATCCAGGCGGTGATGCCCTTGACCAGCGAGTGCTCAAGGCGTTTTTCCACCGGCCAGCTGCGCCATTCTTCGTTTTCTGCTTCCTTGGCGGCGCCGTCGCCCTTGAACTGCTCGGCAATGGCCAGCAGGGCGTCGGTGGCATCAGGGTTGCGGTTGAGGATCACGTCCTCAACGCGGTCACGCAGTTCGGCTGGGATTTCGTCGTAGATCTCCAGCTGGCCGGCGTTGACGATACCCATGGTCAGCCCGCTGCGAATGGCGTAGTAGAGGAACACCGAGTGAATCGCCTCGCGCACCGGGTTGTTGCCGCGGAACGAGAAGGACACGTTGGACACGCCGCCCGAGCTCAGTGCGTAGGGCAGGTTGTCGCGGATATAGGCGCAGGCATTGATGAAGTCGACAGCATAGTTGTTGTGCTCTTCGATGCCGGTAGCCACGGCAAAGATGTTGGCGTCGAAAATGATGTCTTCCGGCGCAAAGCCGACTTCGTTGACCAGGATATCGTAGGAGCGCTGGCAGATTTCGTTCTTGCGCGCTTCGGTATCAGCCTGACCGGCTTCGTCGAAGGCCATGACGATGACGGCCGCGCCGTAACGTTTACACAGGCGCGCGTGCTGTTTGAACTGTTCAACCCCTTCCTTCATCGAGATCGAGTTGACGATGCCCTTGCCCTGAATGCACTTGAGGCCGGCCTCGATCACATCCCACTTGGAGGAGTCGATCATGATCGGCACGCGGGAAATATCCGGCTCGCCGGCGATCAGGTTGAGAAAACGCACCATCGCCGCCTTGGAGTCGAGCATGCCCTCGTCCATGTTGATGTCGATGACCTGGGCTCCGGCTTCTACCTGCTGCAGGGCAACCTCAAGCGCTTCGGTGTAGTTTTCCTCACGAATCAGGCGGGCGAACTTGGCGCTGCCGGTAATGTTGGTGCGCTCGCCGACGTTAACGAACAGCGATTCCCGGGTAATGGTGAAGGGTTCCAGGCCGGAGAGACGGCAGGCTGGTGCGATCTCCGGGATCTTGCGCGGCGGATATTGGGCAACGGTCTCGGCGATGGCGCGAATATGCCCGGGTGTGCTGCCGCAGCAGCCGCCGACGATGTTGAGGAAGCCGGCGCGGGCAAAGTCTTCGATGACCGCAGCCATTTCTTCCGGGGTTTCATCGTACTCGCCGAACTCGTTGGGCAGGCCCGCGTTGGGGTGCGCCGAAACAAAGGTATCTGCCTTGTTGGACAGTTCTTCCAGATAGGGGCGCAGGTCCTTGGCGCCCAGAGCGCAGTTCAGACCGATGGACAACGGCTTGGCGTGGCGCACCGAGTTCCAGAAGGCTTCGGTGGTCTGGCCGGACAGGGTGCGACCGGAGGCATCGGTAATGGTGCCGGAGATCATGATCGGCAGTTCGATGCCGTCGTCTTCGAAAACCTGCTGCACGGCGAAAATGGCCGCCTTGGCATTCAGGGTATCGAAGATGGTTTCGATCAGAATCAGGTCGGCGCCGCCTTCGATCAGGCCGCGAGTCGATTCAATGTAGTTTTCTACCAGTTCGTCGAACGTGACGTTGCGGTAGCCCGGGTCATTCACGTCCGGTGAGATGGAGCAGGTGCGGCTGGTCGGGCCCAGCACCCCGGCGACGAAGCGCGGGCGGTCCGGGTTTTCGGCGGTCTTCGCGTCACAAACCTGGCGGGCGATGCGGGCCCCCTCGACGTTCAGCTCATAGGACAGCGCCTGCATGCCGTAGTCGGCCTGGGAAATGCGCGTCGCGTTGAACGTGTTGGTTTCGATGATGTCGGCGCCGGCGTCCAGATAGGCTTTCTGGATGGCCGATAACACCTCGGTCTGCGTCAGTTGCAGCAGGTCGTTGTTGCCCTTGACGTCGCTGGGCCAGTCGGCAAAGCGTTCGCCGCGGTAGTCCGCTTCTTCCAGCTTGTAGCTCTGGATCATGGTTCCCATGCCGCCATCAAGAATCAGGATGCGCTGCTGCAGGGCGTTACGCAGGGCGGTCAGGCGGGTGCTTCGGTCAGGCATGGGTACTCCGGGAAAGGCGCGCTGAAAAGCCGAAAATCATAGCACGGCGCGGGCTTGGGTGGCAGTTGGCTGCTGCGTGGATAATAACCAAGTAAAAAGGTAGGGCTTTATTCGCGAGCGTGCATCCCTTACACTTGCGCCCTATAAGGTCATTGAGTACGAGGCATTTCATGGCAGGCATTGTTTTTACCCAGGCGGCAGAGGACTACCTCGCTGACCTGCTGTCCAAGCAGGATACTGAAGGCGTCGGCATTCGGGTGTTCATCACTCAGCCGGGCACCCCCTACGCGGAAACCTGTATTGCCTACTGCAAGCCCGGCGAGCAAAAGCCGGAGGACGAGCTGCTCAAGCTGGACTCTTTCAATGTCTGGCAAGACGCCGTCAGCGTGCCTTTTCTCGAAGAGGCGCTGGTGGACTTTGCTACCGACCGCATGGGCGGCCAGCTCACGATCAAGGCGCCGAACGCCAAGGTGCCGATGGTCAACGACGACAGTCCGCTGAACGACCGCATCAACTACCTGCTGCAAACCGAGATTAACCCGGGACTGGCCAGCCACGGCGGTGACGTCAAGCTGGTGGATGTGATTGAGGGCGGTATTGCGATCCTGCAGTTTGGTGGCGGCTGTCAGGGGTGCGGCATGGTCGATGTGACTCTTAAGGAGGGCATCGAGAAAACCATGATTGCGCGGATTCCCGAGATCAACGGTGTGCGCGACGCCACCGACCACAGCGTTACCGAGAATGCCTACTACTGATTTGGCAGCAACCGCTCGTCGTGGCCGTGCATAAATAATCGGCGCCGGCCTGACGTATGCTTGCGCCGGGCCGCAGCTGTAGCGCTATACTGCTGCAAACAGGCTGGCCTCGTGCCAGCGCTTGTTCCATCGGCACGATGAGGCGACGTTATGGCAGGGGTTCTGGATACGGTTGACCAGCGCACGCGACTGGTTGGTGAAAACCGACTGGAAATACTACTGTTCCAGCTTGCCGGACCGCAGCTGTTTGCGCTCAACGTCTTCAAGATTCGCGAAGTCCTCACGCTCCCGGCGTTGACCCAGATGCCCCAGCGCCACCCAAACGTGGTCGGCGTTATCCACCTGCGCGGGCAGACCATTCCAGTGATTGATCTGTCCGGTGCCATCGGTTTGCAGCCGCAGGCTGTGGATGCCAACAGCACCATCATCGTCACCGAGTACAACCTCTCCGTGCAGGCGTTTCTGGTGCGGGCGGTCGATCGCATCATGAACCTCAACTGGGACGCCGTGCAGCCACCGCCGCGAGGCGCTGGGCGCGCGCATTATCTGACCGCCATCACGCGGCTGGATAACATGCGTCTGGTTGAGATCATTGACGTCGAGAAGGTGTTGGCGGAAATCGTACCGTTCAATACCCGGGTCAGCGATGCCTTGCTGGAAGACCCGCTGCTGCAGCGCGCCCGCGGGCGCGAAGTGCTGGTGGTGGATGATTCGCCGACCGGTGTCAATCAGGTGCGTGACACGCTCGCGCAGCTCGACCTGCAGCTGCATGTGGCTACCGACGGGCTGAAAGCCCTGCGCATGCTGCAGGGCTGGGCCGACGCCGGTGAAGACCTCAGCGAGCGCCTGCTGATGGTGATCACCGATGCCGAGATGCCGGAGATGGATGGCTATCGTTTAACCACCGAGATTCGCAAGGATCCGCGCCTCAAAGACCTGTATGTGGTGCTGCACACCTCGTTGTCCGGCAACTTCAACAAGGCCATGGTCGAGAAGGTCGGCTGTGACGGCTTCCTGTCCAAATTCCAGCCCGACCAGTTGGTCGAGGTGGTACGTACCCGGCTGCAGCGGCTGGAGTCCTGAGCGCTGATGGCTCAAGGCTCCAGATAGCGCTCGTGCTGTTCCATCACTGGTTGCTGAATGCCGAGTTTCTCACCGTAGATCACTGCATAGCTAAGTACGCTCTGCACGTATTTGCGCGTCTCATCGAAGGGAATGGCCTCAATCCACACGTCTGATGGCAGGCTGCCCATGTCGCGGGTCCACTGACGCACGCGCCCCGGTCCGGCATTGTAGGCGGCGGAAGCCAGTACCCGGTTGCCAGCGAACTGGCGATGCAGGCCAGACAGGTAGGCCGCACCCAGGGCGATGTTGCGCTCGGGGATCAAGGCATCCTGATTGCCGGAATAAGGGATGGCGTAGCGTCGAGCAGTTTCCCGCGCGGTGGCCGGCATCAACTGCATCAGGCCCATGGCGCCAGCGTGTGAGCGGGCGTCGGCCATGAAAGCGCTTTCCTGACGGGTGATGGCATAAACCCAGGTGGAATTGATTTGGCGTGTCTGGGCCTGATCCTTGATTGATTGCTGATAGGCCATCGGGAAGCGGATATCCAGATCGTCCCAGTACTGTGCCTGGCTGATGCCGCGGATGGCCGGGAAGTACCAGGCCATCTGGTTGGCCAGGACGGCCTGTGCAATCAGCTGCTCGCGGTTGAAGCGGTCACCCGCGTGATACCACTCGCGGCGAGCATTGATCACTTCATTGCGGTCCAGAAACTCCTTGGCGCGCAGGGTGCCCGGGTCTTGCTGCACGCTCTGCATGACCGCGTCCGGCACGCTGGCGCGCTGATGATTCAGGGCGTAGGGCTGACGCGCTCGTTCTGCTGCGAGAAAGCCGTAGAAATCGCGCTCCTGCGCCAGCGCCTGATAGTCGCTGACCAGTTCGCCCACGCCGTTGTTGGCCAGTTGCGCACTGCGCAGGCGCCAGTAGCGCCAGCGGCTCTGTCCGGCCAGTGAAGGCGGCAGTTGCGCGGTAAGCTGGCTGGCGGTATCCCACTGGCGGGTCCGCAGGGCCAGGCGCACGCGCCACTCGCTGACGTCGTCATCTTTCATCTGTGGATCGTTGGCTGCCATGAAGGGCAGGGCGGCCGGGTCGACCTTTTTGGCCAGACGTACGCCGATATCGCGGGTGATGGCCAGGCGGTCTTCCTCGGCGTACGGCAGATCCTTGTATTGCGGCCAAAGGCTCAATGCGGTGCTCGCGTCATCGCGGCCGAGTCGGCGCAGTGAGACGGTGGCAATGTCGGTCATGCGCTGGGGCGGCAGGTTGCGATAGGCGCTGGCATCGCGGAGTTTGGTTGGCTGGGTGGCGGTATCGACAAATAGAGTCGCCAGCGTCTGGTTGTCCTGCATTAGCTTGGTCAGGTAGCGGGCCAGGGCGTCTTGGCGGTACAGCAGGGCCAGGCGGATACGTTGCCAGACCACGTCGTCGTTTAAGCCGCCAGCGGCGCGCCAGCGATCAAACAGCGGGTCGCAGGCGTTGGGCTGTGAGCGACCGACAGTCCAGAGTGTCTGGGCCTGCTGCATGGCGCCGGCTTGGTCGCCCATATCCCATTGGTGCATGGCACGGCGACAATCCAGGCTGGCGTTGCGGTCAGCCTCCTGGTACTGCTGGTCAAACTGCTGCCATTTGCCCTGGCGCGCCAGGCGGGTCAGCCAGCGGTCTTTCAGGCGGCTGGCAAAGGGCAGGGTGCTGTGATCGCGAACAAAGTCGGCCAGGTCCTGATCGGTGGCGCTGTCGAAAGTCTGGTTCAGGTAAGCCTGGCGGATGTAGGGGTAGAGCACGTAGTCGCGTAGCCCCGGCTCCAGCTGTCGAAACTGCTCCCACTGCTCCTTGTCGATGGCCTCCAGCGCGCGATCATAATTCAGGCGCTGGCTGTCCAGACGAGCATTGGCCTGGGCCAGCACGGGCAGCAGCAGGCTGGCAAGAAGAGTACAGGTGAGAAAGGAGCGGGTGTGGCGACGCATGATTCTCCTGCCGCGAGGGCGTTGCAAGCTCGGTAATTGTCGTTGCGGCTGTCTGCTTTGCTGGCTGCGGCCGATTTGCGCACAGCTTAGCCTGTTGCCTGACGGCGGCATAGGGCCGGCATGTGAAATGGCGCACAGCGGTTATCGGCACGCCCGCCACAGGGTAGACTATGCGGCTTGCAAACCAACAGGTGAGTTATGGCGCTGCTCTCGTTCTCTGATGTATCCCTGGCCTACGGCCTCAATCCGCTGCTCGACAAGGTGAGCTTTCAGCTCGACCGGGGCGAGCGCGTGTGTCTGATCGGCCGCAATGGCGCCGGCAAGTCCAGCCTGTTCCGGTTGGTGACCGGTGAGCAGGGTGCTGACGAGGGCGATATCTGGTTTGCGCCGGGTTTGAAGATTGGTCAACTGCCGCAGGAGCTGCCGGCGGCCGACGACAAGACCGTTTACGACGTGGTCGCCTCCGGCCTGGCTGGGGTGGGCGAGCTGCTGGCCGAGTACCATCACCTGATTACTGGCGAGATGGGTGACGCGGAGCTGGCGCGGCTGGAGAAAGTGCAGGTTCAGCTCGAAGCCAAAGATGGCTGGCGGCTGGATCAGTTGGTTGATACCACACTGACGCGGCTCGGCCTGCCGGCCGACAAACAAATGTCCGAGCTGTCTGGTGGCTGGCGCCGCCGCGTCTTGCTGGCCCAGGCGCTGGTGGCTGAGCCTGATGTGCTGCTGCTGGATGAGCCGACCAACCATTTGGATATCCATACGATTGCCTGGTTGGAGTCGGTACTGCTGGAATTTCGCGGTGCCGTACTGTTTATTACCCACGATCGAGCCTTCCTGCAGGCGCTGGCGACGCGCATTCTGGAGCTGGATCGCGGCCAGCTGATTGACTGGCAGGGCGACTACCGCAGCTTTCTTGAGCACAAGGAGCAGCAGCTGGCTGCCGAGGCCACGGCCAATGCGCTGTTTGACAAGAAGCTGGCGCAGGAAGAGGCCTGGATTCGCCAGGGCATCAAAGCCCGCCGCACCCGCAACGAAGGCCGTGTGCGGGCCCTCAAGGCGATGCGGGACGAGCGCGCCCAGCGTATTGAACGTCAGGGCAAGGCGAGCTTCCAGCTGGAAACTGCAGAGGCCTCCGGCAAGCGGGTTATCGAGGTCGAGCATGTCAGCTTTGCCTGGCCTGGCCGCGCGCTGCTGGTGCGTGACCTGTCGCTTAACGTGATCCGCGGTGACCGGATCGGTCTGATCGGCAACAACGGTTCCGGCAAAAGTACGCTGCTCAAGCTGCTGCTGGGGCAACTGCAGCCGACCAGTGGTCGCATTCACAGCGGCACGCGCCTGGAAGTGGCTTATTTCGACCAGCTGCGCGACCAGCTGGAGCCGGAAAAAACGGTCATCGATAACATCTCCGAAGGCCGTGATTTCATCGAAATCAACGGCGAGCGTCGACATATCATCAGTTACCTCGGCGATTTTCTGTTTTCGGCCGAGCGCGCACGTACGCCGGTCAAGGCGCTGTCCGGCGGTGAGCGCGCGCGCCTGTTGCTGGCGCGTCTGTTCAGCAAGCCGGCCAACCTGTTGGTGCTCGATGAGCCGACCAACGATCTGGACGTGGAAACCCTGGAACTGCTGGAAGAAGTGCTCGCCGGTTTCGACGGCACCGTGCTGATCGTCAGCCACGACCGGGCGTTTCTGGATAACGTGGTCACCAGCAGCCTGGTGTTCGAAGGTCAGGGCAGGGTGCGTGAGTATGTCGGCGGCTATGCCGACTGGCTGCGGCAGGGCGGCAGTGTTGACCAACTCGCGGAGTGGGGTGAGAAGGCGCAGCCGCAGAGTGCACCGGTTGCCGAGCCGCCCCCTGAACCAGCTGCGGCAGCACCGGCAGCGGCCGCCAAGCCCAAACTCAGCTACAAGTTGCAGCGCGAACTGGACGGGTTGCCTGCTGTATTGGAGGCGCTGGAGGGTGAGCTTGAAGCCTTGCAGGCGCAGGTCGGCGATCCCGAGTTTTATCTGCAATCGCATGAGGTGACCGCGCCGGTGCTGGCGGCAGTGGAAGCCAAACAGGCCGAACTGGACGCCGCTATGGAGCGCTGGGCGGAGCTGGAGGACCAGTCGGGCGGCTAGACCGCTTCGCTTTAGCTGCAAGCTACAAGCTACAAGCTACAAGCTACAAGCCAGGGTGGGCTGTTCTCCCGGGTTTCTCTTGCAGCTTGAAGCTTGCGGCTTGCAGCTCCCGCAGGGCTGTTAGCCCTTCTTCCCCAGTCGTACCGCAATCACGTCGCACGGCGCGCCGTGCAGCACATCGTTGGCGGTGGAGCCCAGCAGCAGGGCGAGGCCGTGTCGACCGTGGCTACCCACCACAATGAGGTCGCATTCCTGATCGGTGGCTACCCGATGAATCTCCTGGCGCGGATGGCCAAAGGCGATCTGCAGGCATTCGTCGGGCAGCCCGTAGTCGGCGGCAAACAGCTGCATGCGTTCCTTGGCCTGTTCAAACTGCTGCTGCTGCAGCATTGACAGGTCCATGGGTACATCCCCCCCGTACGCCATCGCAAGCGGCTCGACCACATGCAGTAGCGACAGCTTGGCGTTTAGTGCGTTGGCCAGCTGCATGGCGTGGTCGGCAACCGCCCGACACTCTTCAATCAGATCGACGGCTACCAGAACGTGTTTGTACAGCATGGGCTCTTTCTCCTTTTTTGCTCGGATACTAGGCGTTGCCCCAGCCTGATCGCAAGCGGTGCGTTGTTGATAGCGCTTCAGGTGGCCCGGCAAATGCTGTCGGCTTTTTATTTTCAAGCGCTAGCGCGTTGTTTTGAGCGTTGCGCTTTCACTAGTTTGCGGAGGTTTAACAGCGTACAAAGTCAGCATACGCCGCCTGGTAGCGATGGCCCAGCGCCAAGCATGCGACCGAATGGCGCTAGGCGCTCTGGCGCGCCGGTCGGCCGGCTTCTACAGTAGTCTGTTGGTATGCTGGCGCGTTGATTTTATGCGTGCCGGGCTTTGCCAGGTATCTTTCGCAACCTATTGTTTTTTAATGACTTTGAATCTAGGTGCAGAGGGGCGTACGCTAGTGCCTGGCGCTCAGGCGGTGCGCCGGCAATTGACAACCGCCAGGAATTAAAAGAAGGTGTGCGCACCCGAATCAAACGGTCGTATGAATTTTTTGGTTCATCCCGTCCCGGATAATCGGGATCGTTCATGACACGGGCTTGGCCTGACGCCCCTAGCGGCAGTCAGGTCGGTCGGTGTTTCTCATGTGCTTTTCATAGCGTGGAGATCAGTTGATGATTTACGAAGGTAAAGCCATCACGGTTCAAGGCCTTGAAGACGGCATCGTCGAGCTCAGATTTGATCTGCAGGGCGAGTCGGTCAACAAGTTCAACAGCGCCACTCTGTCCGAGCTCGATGCGGCAGTGCAGGCCATCCAGAACAACGCCGACGTTAAAGGCGTTGTTGTCACCAGCGGCAAGGACGTATTCATCGTCGGCGCCGACATCACCGAATTCGTCAGCACCTTCAAGCTGCCTGAAGAAGACCTGGTTGCCGGCAACTTGTCCGCCAACAAAATCTTCAATGCCTTCGAAGACCTGAATGTTCCCACTGTCGCAGCCATCAACGGCATCGCACTGGGCGGTGGCTTGGAAATGTGTCTGGCTGCGGACTTCCGTGTCATGGCCGCCAGCGCCAAGATTGGTCTGCCGGAAGTCAAGCTGGGTATCTACCCGGGCTTTGGCGGCACCGTTCGTCTGCCGCGCATTATCGGTGTCGACAACGCTATTGAATGGATCTGCGGCGGTACCGAGCAGCGTGCCGACAAGGCGCTGAAAGCGGGCGCAGTTGACGCTGTTGTTGCTGATGACAAGCTGAAAGCGGCTGCCATCGACGTGATCAAGCGCGCCATCGCCGGCGAGCTGGACTACAAGGCCAAGCGTCAGCCCAAGCTGGAAAAGGTCAAGCTGAACACCATCGAGCAGATGATGGCGTTTGAAACCTCCAAGGGTTTCGTCGCCGGCCAGGCTGGTCCGAACTATCCGGCACCGGTTGAAGCGATCAAGACTATCCAGAAAGCCGCTAATCACGGCCGCGAAAAAGCGCTGGAAATTGAAGCTGCCGGTTTTGCCAAGCTGGCCAAGACCTCTGTTGCTGCCAGCCTGGTGGGTCTGTTCCTGAACGATCAGGTGCTCAAGCACAAGGCCAAGAAGTACGACAAGCAGGCTGCCGACGTCAATCTGGCCGCTGTTCTGGGCGCGGGCATCATGGGTGGCGGCATCGCCTACCAGTCTGCGGTCAAGGGCACCCCGATTCTGATGAAGGATATCCGCGAGGAAGGCATCCAGCTGGGTCTGGATGAAGCCTCCAAGCTGCTTGGCAAGCGCGTAGCAAAGGGTCGCATGAAGCCCGAGCAAATGGCCAAGGCGCTGAACGCCATCCGTCCGACCATGTCCTACGGCGACTTCAAGGAAGTTGACCTGGTGGTCGAAGCGGTGGTCGAGAACCCGAAGGTCAAGCACGCGGTACTGGCTGAAGTTGAAGGTCAGGTGACTGAAGACACCATCATCACCTCCAACACCTCGACCATCTCCATCACCTATCTGGCTGAAGCGCTGAAGCGCCCGGAAAACTTCTGCGGCATGCACTTCTTCAACCCGGTACACATGATGCCGCTGGTTGAGGTTATTCGTGGCGAGAAGTCCAGCGAGAAGGCGGTTGCCACCACCGTTGCCTACGCCAAGAAAATGGGCAAGACCCCGGTTGTGGTCAACGACTGCCCCGGTTTCCTGGTCAACCGTGTTCTGTTCCCGTACTTCGGCGGCTTCGCTCGTCTGATCGGCATGGGTGCGGACTTCCAGCGCGTTGACAAGATCATGGAAAAATTCGGCTGGCCGATGGGCCCGGCGTATCTGATGGACGTTGTCGGCATGGACACCGGTCATCACGGTCGTGACGTCATGGCTGAAGGTTACCCGGATCGCATGGCTGACAAGACCCGCACTGCTGTTGACGTCATGTACGACGCCGGCCGCCTGGGTCAGAAAACCGGTAGCGGTTTCTACGCCTACGAGATGGACAAGAAGGGCAAGCCGAAGAAGGTGGTCGACGCCAAGGCATACGAACTGCTGAAAGAAGTGGTTCTGGAGCAGCGCGAGTTCACCGACGAAGAAATCATCGAGATCATGATGGTTCCGCTGTGCCTGGAGACCGTACGCTGCCTGGAAGACGGCGTTGTCGAGTCTGCAGCTGACGCAGATATGGGCCTGGTCTACGGTATCGGCTTCCCGCCCTTCCGTGGTGGCGCGCTGCGCTACATCGACACCCTGGGTGTGGCCGAGTTTGTTGCCATTGCCGATAAATACGCCGAGTTCGGCGCCATGTACGCACCGACTGAGAAGCTGCGTGAAATGGCGAAGAACGGTCAGAAATTCTTCGGTTAACCGCGGAACGTACAGAGCGAGAGTAAATCTATGAGCCTGAATCCGAGAGACGTCGTTATTGTCGACTTCGGCCGTACCCCGATGGGCCGTTCCAAGGGTGGCATGTACCGCAACGTGCGTGCTGAAACCCTGTCCGCCAACCTGATTACCGGCGTACTGGCACGTAACCCGAAGATCGATCCGGCGGAAGTTGAAGATGTAATCTGGGGCTGTGTAAACCAGACCCTGGAGCAGGGCTGGAACATCGCGCGCATGGCGTCGCTGATGACCCCGATCCCGCACACCAGCGCTGCGCAGACCGTCAGCCGTTTGTGTGGTTCTTCCATGAGCGCGCTGCACACCGCCGCCCAGGCGATCATGACCGGCAACGGTGATGTGTTTGTCGTCGGTGGTGTCGAGCACATGGGCCACGTGGGCATGATGCACGGTGTTGATCCGAACCCGGCCCTGTCGCTGTATGCCGCCAAGGCGTCCGGCATGATGGGCCTGACTGCTGAAATGCTGGGCAAGATGCATGGCATCACCCGCGAGCAGCAGGATGCCTTTGGTGAGCGTTCTCACCGCCTGGCCCACAAGGCCACCGTTGAAGGCAACTTCAAGGACGAGATCATCCCGATGGAAGGTCATGACGAGAACGGCTTCCTGAAGCTGTTCACTGAAGACGAGACCATCCGCCCGGAAACCACCCTAGAAAGCCTGGCTGCACTGCGTCCGGCGTTCAACCCCAAAGGTGGTACCGTGACTGCGGGTACCTCTTCACAGATCACTGACGGCGCCTCCTGCATGATCGTGATGTCCGCAGAGCGCGCTCAGGCCCTGGGTCTGGAGCCGCTGGCGGTCATTCGCTCGATGGCGGTGGCCGGCGTTGATCCGGCGATCATGGGTTACGGTCCGGTTCCGTCCACCAAGAAGGCGCTGCAACGTGCTGGCCTGAGCATGGATGACGTCGACTTCGTTGAACTGAACGAAGCCTTCGCTGCCCAGGCTCTGCCGGTCCTGAAAGACCTGAAGCTGCTGGACAAGATGGACGAGAAGGTGAACCTGCACGGCGGCGCCATCGCCCTGGGTCACCCGTTCGGCTGCTCCGGTGCACGTATCTCCGGCACCCTGCTGAACGTCATGAAACAGAACAACGGCACCATCGGTATCTCTACCATGTGCGTTGGCCTGGGTCAGGGCATCACCACGATCTTTGAGCGTGTCTGACGGCTCTGGCTGGTGACTAAAGCCGAGGCCCTGTGCCTCGGCTTTTTTATTGCTGTGAGGAGGTTGTATATGCGTCCAGGACGCTATCGGCACTATAAAGGAAAGGACTATCAGGTCATCGGTCTGGCGCGGCACTCCGAGACCGAGGAACCCTTGGTGGTCTACCGCACTCTGTACGGTGATTTTGATCTCTGGGTCAGGCCGCTCGCCATGTTCAACGAGCAGGTCGAGGTTGACGGGGAGCAATATCCACGCTTTACCTTTATCAGCGAAGACGTGTAGGCTCTGGCCCTCCAGCCTGTCCGGCAGTGTTCTGCCAGAAGGGGTTGAGTGTCAGCTTCGAGTTCAGTTCGGGTCAGGAAAACAAGTATCCATGGGAAAAGCACTGGTCATTGTGGAGTCGCCAGCCAAGGCCAAGACAATCAACAAGTACCTCGGCAACGAGTTTGTGGTGAAGTCGAGTATCGGCCATATTCGCGACCTGCCCACCAGCGGCAGCGGCAAGACCGAAAGCAAACCCAAAGGCGGGCGCAAGGCTGCTGCCAGTGAGCAGGAAAAGCAGCAGAAGGCGCGTGCCCAGTTGGTCAAGCGCATGGGCGTCGATCCAGAGAACGACTGGAAGGCGCACTACGAGATCCTGCCCGGCAAGGAGAAGGTCGTCGACGAGCTGCGTCGCCTGGCCAAAGACGCTGATACCGTCTATCTCGCGACGGACTTGGACCGCGAAGGGGAGGCGATTGCCTGGCACCTGCGTGAGAGCATCGGTGGTGACGATTCGCGCTACAAGCGCGTGGTGTTCAACGAAATCACCAAGAAGGCGATCCAGGAAGCCTTTGCCGAGCCCGGCGAGCTGGATATGAATCGGGTCAACGCACAGCAGGCACGCCGTTTTCTGGATCGCGTGGTCGGCTACATGGTGTCACCGCTGCTGTGGCAGAAAATTGCCCGTGGCCTGTCTGCCGGCCGGGTGCAGTCGGTAGCCGTAAAGCTGATTGTTGATCGCGAGCGCGAGATTCGTGCTTTCGTGCCGGAGGAGTTCTGGGAGGTTCACGCCAAGCTGAACACGCCCAAGGCCGAGAGTGTGCGCTTTCAGGTCGTCAAGCAGAACGGCGAGACCTTCCGTCCGGGCAACAAGGCAGAGGCTGATGCGGCCCTGGCGCTGCTGAACAAGGCGGCCTACAAGGTTGCCAAGCGAGAAGACAAGCCAACCAGCTCGCGCCCCAACGCGCCTTTTATCACCTCCACGCTGCAACAGGCCGCGAGTACGCGCCTGGGCTTTAGCGTAAAGAAAACCATGATGATGGCCCAGCGTCTGTATGAGGCGGGTTACATCACTTATATGCGTACCGACTCGACCAACCTGTCGGCGGACGCAATTGACATGGCGCGCAGCTACATCGAGAGCAACTTCGGCGCGCCATATCTGCCAGAAAAGCCCAACCTGTATAGCAGCAAGGAGGGCGCGCAGGAGGCTCACGAAGCCATTCGCCCCTCCGACGTGAAGCTCAAGCAGACCGATCTCAAGGGCATGGAGCGTGATGCCGAGCGCCTGTACGAGCTGATCTGGCGTCAGTTTGTAGCCTGTCAAATGACGCCAGCCAAGTACCTGTCCACCAATATTCAGGTGGCTGCCGGTGACTTCGAGCTGCGCGCCAAGGGCCGCATCCTCAAGTTTGACGGTTACACCCGCGTGATGCCGCAGCAGGGTAAGGGTGGTGAGGATGAGGTGCTACCCGAGATTCAGGTTGATGACGTCATGGCGTTGCAAGCCCTGGACCCCAAGCAGCACTTTACCAAGCCGCCAGCGCGTTATGCCGAGGCAAGCCTGGTAAAAGAGCTGGAGAAGCGCGGTATCGGCCGTCCTTCGACCTATGCGTCGATTATTTCCACCATTCAGGATCGTGGTTACGTCACGCTCAACAATCGCCGCTTCTACGCCGAGAAGATGGGCGACATCGTGACCGAGCGCCTCAACGAGAGCTTTCCGAACCTGATGGACTATGGCTTTACCGCCAACATGGAAGAGTCGCTGGATGACGTGGCGCAGGGTGAGGTGCTCTGGAAGAAGGTGCTGAACGATTTCTACAGCGACTTCAGTGCCAAGCTCAGCGCCGCCTCTGCATCGGGTGATGACAAGGGGATGCGCGCCAACCAGCCGACGCTGACAGACATTGCCTGTCATGAGTGCGGCCGGCCCATGATGATTCGTACGGCGTCGACTGGCGTATTCCTCGGCTGTTCTGGGTACGCGCTGCCGCCAAAAGAGCGGTGCAAGGCGACTATCAACCTGGTGCCGGGCAACGAAGTGGCCGCCGATGATGACGAAGGTGAGTCACGCGTGCTGCGCGGCAAGCGTCGCTGCGGCCTGTGCGGCACGGCGATGGACAGCTACCTGATTGATGAGCGGCGCAAGCTGCATGTCTGCGGCAATAACCCGGATTGCTCTGGCTTTGAGATCGAAGAGGGGCAGTTCAAGATCAAGGGTTACGATGGCCCGACGCTGGAGTGTGACAAGTGCGGCAGTGAAATGCAGCTGAAGACCGGTCGTTTCGGCAAGTACTTCGGCTGCACCAATAGCGAGTGCAAGAACACCCGCAAGTTGCTGCGCAATGGCGAGGCCGCGCCACCCAAGGCAGACCCGGTGCCCATGCCTGAACTGAAGTGTGAGAAGGTGGACGATGTCTACGTCTTGCGCGACGGGGCTTCTGGTCTGTTCCTAGCGGCAAGCCAGTTCCCGAAAAACCGGGAAACCCGCGCGCCGCTGGTTAAAGAGTTGCTGCCGCACAAGAGCGAAATCGATCCCAAGTACCACTTCCTGCTGGATGCGCCAGTTGCTGACCCGGATGGTAACCCGACCGTGGTGCGCTATAGTCGCAAGACCAAGGAGCAGTACGTACAGACGGAAGTTGAGGGCAAGCCGACCGGTTGGCGTGCATTCCACGATGGCAAGCAATGGTCGGTGGATGACAGTCGCAGCAAAAAAGCCAAGCGTTGAGGTGATCAGCCATGGCCAATGAAGCTTATACCCGTACCAATCAGGCGCTGTTCTTTGCACGCAAGGCGATCGAATCCTGGCAGCAGGCCGAGAGCAGCAATGCGCTGGACGCCCTGACCCAGGCACTGTACCACCGCGAGCACGCAGTGTTTCACCTGTATCGGGGAGCGCTGGCGCTGATCCATGAGGTTGCCGACCGCTATCGCTGGCCGCTGGTGGACGCGCGCCAGGTGGAAGCGGTGCTGGTGCCGTCGGTAGTGCAACGTTTTCCCGGCCCGGAGTTGGCTGAGCTGACTGAGTTGGCTGACAGTAACGGCACCTGGCTGGCGGGCGTGATTGGTGCCTGGCAGCGCCTGCAAGCGCCGCCGGTGCCGGCTGACAGTGGTGCTCAGTCGCTGATAGCGAGCAGTGCGGTTGCGACGACCGAGTGGAGCGGCAGTGATGCGCAGGAAGCCCTGCAGGCGCTGTCCGAGCGTGTGGCGGCATACCGCGACGGCATGCAGGAGTGGTAGTGCGGATGCCCTGAAGGCGGCGCTGTGTTACACTGCGCCGCTGTCATACAGGAGAACCGCGTCATGTCTTCACCCTTTCTGGAAATCGTCGAACTCGCCAACGGTAAGGTGGCGCTGCGTCGTTCCGACGAGGAAGGGGAGCCGTTGCTGGTAATCGAGTTTTCCGACGATGCACGTGAATATCTGCAGGGTAACTACATTGAAGTCGCCAAGGTCATGATCAGCGCAGGCATGCAAATGGCCGGGCAGATGATGGATGATGAAGACGAGGATGGCGAACTGATCCCAGAGGATCGGGTTCTGCATTGAGTGCCGAACAGACACAAAAAAAGGCCAGCTTCTCAGCTGGCCTTTTTCTTTGTGTCAGCCCAAATGCACGTTCAGGCTGTGGCAACGGCCGATACGGGCGGCGCGCTCAAGCCGTGGCGCGCTGCAGCTGTCCTTGTCCAGCCAGCTGACCACGGTATGGCTGCCGCCCATCTTGAGTAGGTCGCAGCACAGGGTCAGCGTGTCCATGCCGGTCTTGGAGCGCACAATCATGATGCGCTGCGGGTCAAGGTTAGCGCCGCGCAGCCATTGCTGGCTTACGGCTGCCGGCGGATCGATCAGTGTCAGCCAGCGGCGGCTGTTGCGCGTGCTCAGATCTCGCAGTACCGGGGCAAGCCATTGCAGGCACTGGCGCGCGCTGCCTTGCAGGCTCATCTCGCTGTAACTGCCTTCCGTGTCTTCGACTGGTTGCCTGAGCGTGGTATCAAGGCGCTCGTGTTTAAGTCGGCTGGCCATTAGAGCGTTGTGAAACAGGTCGGCCTGGGTCAGGGTCTGTTGTTCGGTGCGGGCGTACTGCATGATCAGCTCCTCAGCGACGGATAACACCGACGCTTAAACCTTCAATGGTAAGTTCCTGTTCGGTGAGGTCGACTTCGATTGGCTTGAAGTCCGGGTTTTCTGCAATCAGTGAGACCTTGCGGCCCTGCTTCTGGAAGCGTTTTACCGTCACTTCTTCGCCGAGGCGCGCCACGACGATCTGGCCGTTGCGGGCTTCGCTGGTGCGGTGCACTGCCAGCAGGTCGCCATCCATGATGCCGATGTCGCGCATACTTTCACCCTGAACGCGCAGCAGATAGTCGGCGCGCGGCTGGAAAAAATCCGGATCAATGCGGCAATGATCCTCGACATTCTCCAGCGCCAGGACCGGGGCGCCAGCGGCAACGCGGCCGATGACGGGCAGCTGGCCGTCGCTGCTGTCGGTTTCCGACTCGGGCAGCCTGATACCACGGGAGGCGCCGGGAATCATCTCGATGGCGCCCTTGCGTGCCAATGCGCGCAGATGATCCTCGGCGGCGTTAGGGGATTTGAAGCCCAGTGTCTTGGCGATGTCGACGCGGGTGGGGGGATACCCGTTGCCGTCCATGTACTCCTTAATGAAGGCCAGAACCTGCTGTTGTCGTGCGGTTAGCTTCTGCATGGGAGGGTGCCTGTGTTTTTATCCAGTAGCTGTGATTATATACAGTTAGTCGCAGGCGACAACCCTGAATTTGTCATCCGCTGGTGAGCGGATGGCTGTGGCTGGATGAAAATGTAAGCAAGGTCACGCAATGGCGCGTCATGAGGCGATATGAAGCAGGTGGAAGGGTTGACGGTATTTCGTTTTAAACGTATGTTTGAAACGACTGTTTGTTTCGATCTTGTACGCCAACTGGGGAGGACGCATGGCGCAGTCTGATACCGTCAAGCGCATTCTTGATGCCGCTGAGCAGCTGTTTGCGGAAAAAGGCTTTGCCGAAACCTCGCTGCGTTTGATTACCAGCAAGGCAGGGGTCAATCTGGCCGCGGTCAATTACCACTTTGGCTCAAAAAAGGCGCTGATTCAGGCGGTCTTCGTGCGCTTTCTGGACCCCTTTGTCAGCAGCCTTGAACGTGAGCTCGACCTGCGTGAGCGGCGTGGCGATGCGGGGCAGCAAAGTCTGGAGACCTTGCTTGAGATGCTGGTCGATCAGGCGCTGGCGGTCAAGCCGCGCAGCGGCAATGATTTGGCGACATTCATGCGTTTGTTGGGGCTTGCCTTCAGTCAGAGTCAGGGGCATTTGCGCAAGTATCTGAGCGAGGTGTACGGCAAGGTGTTCCAGCGCTATATGGGACTGGTTGTCGGTGCTGTACCCGGAATCCCGCCACAGGAGCTGTTCTGGCGCGTGCATTTCATGCTCGGTAGTGCCGCTTTCACCATGTCCAGCATGAAGGCGCTGCGTGCCATCGCCGAGGCTGAGCTGGGTGAGCCGCGTCCGGTTGATAGTGTGCTGCGTTTGATGGTGCCGTTCCTGGCTGCGGGCATGCGCGCCGATAGTGCGGTTGCCGAGCCGCAGGTCGCGCCCGTCTGATTTCGCCGCATTTACCTCTGCTGCGCCGTCCGCTATGGTGTGCGCAGCGTTGGAGGTGACATGCAGCTCGACCATATCCATATTTCCCTTTCTGATCAGCAGCTCGTCGGTTTTGTCGATGGTCAGCCGGTGTGCCGCTATCCGGTATCTACGGCGCTCAACGGCGCAGGCGAAGCCGAGGGCTCCGGTTGTACCCCGCGAGGTCGTCACCGCATCCGCGCGCGCATTGGCGAGGGGTTGCCGTTGGGGTCGGTATTCATCGGCCGCCGACCGACCGGTGAGGTCTGGTCCGCTGAGCTGGCGGAAGCCTTCCCGCAGCGTGACTGGATTCTGAGTCGCATCCTCTGGTTGTGCGGCGAGCAGACCGGATTCAACCGCGGCGGCAGTGTCGATTCCCAGCGACGCTACATCTATATACATGGCACCGGCGATGATCAGCCGATGGGTCGCCCGCTGTCCCACGGTTGCATACGTATGCGCAACACGGATCTGCTGGAACTGTTTGCTTGCGTGCCGGTCGGTTGCATAGTTCAGATCGACGCCTGATGTTTACCGCTCGCGCGGCGGATTCAGGCGTTTTTGTGTTTCATCAGGAGAATACGCATTGAAACAGGGTGCATTGATGCTGGACCTGCCCGGCCTGTGGTTGCAGGCGGAGGATCGCCAATTGTTGCGTCAGCCGGAGGTGGCAGGGCTGATCCTGTTCGCTCGCAATACCGAGTCGCCGCAGCAGGTAACCGAGCTGGTACGGGCGATTCGCGCGGAGCGTCCGGACATGCTGATCGCGATCGATCAGGAGGGGGGGCGTGTTCAGCGTTTGCGGCGCGAGGTGCTGCGCCTGCCGGCGTTGGCGGATGTGGCCGCGGTCGCTGATGAGCGTGCAGAGGAGGTTGCACGAACCGCCGCCTGGTTGATGGCGACCGAGATGCTCGCCTGTGGTATCGATATCAGCTTTGCGCCGGTGCTGGATCTGGATTACGGCCGTAGCCAGGTGATCGGTAACCGGTCGCTGGGCGGCGACCCTGAGCGCGTTACCCGCCTGGCCAGTGCCTATCTGGATGGGCTGCACGCTGCCGGCATGGCGGCCACGGGCAAGCACTTCCCCGGGCATGGCTGGGCTGAGGCCGACTCGCACTTTGCATTGCCGGTCGATGACCGTCCGCTGGAGGATATCCGCCGCACGGATCTGGTGCCCTTCGCCCAGCTTGCAGCCAGGCTGGACGGCATCATGCCGGCGCATGTTGTTTATTCGCAGGTCGACAGTCTGCCGGCAGGGTTCTCAGCGCGCTGGCTGCAGGAGATCCTGCGCGCCGAGCTGGGTTTTGCTGGCGTGATCTTCAGCGATGATCTGACGATGGCCGGTGCGCACGCCGTTGGCGGCATTCCTGAGCGTATCGACGCGGCCCAGGCCGCCGGTGGCGATATGCTGCTGATTTGCAATGATCGGGCGGCGGCCGAAGAGGGGCTGGTGCACGCGCAGCGTATTGGCTTGCAGGCACCGGCACACATCTCGCGCATGCTGGCTCGCCAGCCGGTGGCGGCTGATTACCGGGCGACACCGCAGTGGCGCGCTGCCGTATCCGTTTTAAAGGAGTTTGAGCTGGTTTGAATGACTTACTGGAACAGCTGCCTGAGCAGATAGAGCAGCTACCGTTAATTGGTGAATACTGGATTTACCAGGTCTTTGCCGTGGTGTTTTCGGCCCTGGTACTGGCTTATATCGTCAAGCGCGTGCTGGATCACGTTCAGCGCCGTGCCGAGCGAACCCGTAACATCTGGGACGATGCCCTGGTCGATGCGGCGCGCCGTCCGGCGTGGGTGATGATCTGGAGCATGGGTCTGATGTGGGCGGCCCGCATTACTGCGGTACAGATGGATCAGGCGCTGGAGCAGGTGCTTGATCAGGTCCAGCGGGTGTTGCTGATTGTGCTGCTGGCGTGGTTCCTGTTGCGCCTGATGCAGCAGATCGAGCGCCGTCTGGTCGATCCGCGCTACCGCGACAAGCCGGCGGACCAGACCACCGTGAGTGCTATTGGCAAGCTGTTGCGCGCCTCGGTGGTGATCACCGCTGTACTGGTTATCCTGCAATCGCTGGGTTACAGCGTGTCCGGCGTGCTGGCCTTTGGTGGTATCGGTG
This sequence comes from Pseudomonas abyssi, assembly GCF_002307495.1. Taxonomy (GTDB): domain Bacteria; phylum Pseudomonadota; class Gammaproteobacteria; order Pseudomonadales; family Pseudomonadaceae; genus Halopseudomonas; species Halopseudomonas abyssi. The sequence goes on from NZ_NTMR01000011.1 coordinate 78,184, forward strand.
GTCTGGCGGTCGGCTTTGCCGCCAAGGACCTGCTGGCCAACTTTTTTGGCGGCTTGATGGTGTACCTGGATCGCCCCTTTGTGGTCGGCAACTGGGTGCGCTCGCCTGATCGCAATATCGAGGGGACTGTGGAGCACATCGGCTGGCGTCTGACCCGTATTCGCACCTTCGACAAGCGCCCGCTGTACATCCCCAACGCGATCTTCAACAACATCGTGGTGGAAAACCCCTCACGCATGACCCATCGACGGATCTACGAGCATATCGGTATCCGCTATGCCGATATCGGTCGCATGGAGCAGATCGTCGCCGACGTCCGGCAGATGCTGCAGGGGCACGAAGACATTGATCAGGACCAGACGCTGATGGTCTTTTTTGATCGCTGCTCGCCGTCGTCGGTGGACTTTTTCATCTATTGCTTCACGACGCCGGTGTGGGCGGAGTTTCATCGGGTCAAGGAAGATGTCTTGCTGAAGATTCTCGACATTATCGAATCCCATGAGGCGCAGGTTGCCTTCCCCACCTCCACCTTGCACCTGCCTGACGCGTTGGCGTTGCGCCGCGCTCAGGCGGGCGAGCGCGAGCCGGGGCCTGAGTCTCGCTCTGAGCAGGCGGTGGACGCATGAGCGGGCTCTGGGGGGTGATTGGCGGCACCGGGCTGAGCCAGCTGGAAGGGTTGCAGTTGACCGGCGAGAGCCGTCCGCAGACGCCCTGGGGCGAGCCTTCTGCTCCGCTGGTACACGGCGAGCTGGCTGGTCAGCCGGTCTGCTTTCTGGCGCGTCATGGGCATCCGCATACCATTCCACCGCATCGGGTGAATTACCGTGCCAACCTCTGGGCGCTGCGTGAGGCGGGCGTCAGTCGCGTCGTTGCGGTCAATGCGGTGGGCGGTATTCACGCTGACCTGCCGACCGGTCGCTTTTGTGTGCCGGACCAGTTGATTGATTACACCTGGGGGCGGCCTTCCACGTTTTACGAGGACGGTCTGGACGAGGTGGTGCATGTGGATTTCGCCGAGCCCTATGACGCGTCCGTGCGAGCCGAGCTGCTGCGCGCAGCGGCGGCGCAGGGTATCAGCTGTCGTGACGGCGGCGTGTATGCGGCCACCCAGGGTCCGCGTCTGGAAACCGCGGCAGAAATTCGCCGTCTGGAGCGCGATGGTGCTGATGTGGTCGGCATGACCGGCATGCCGGAAGCGGGCCTGGCGCGTGAGCTGGGTCTGGCCTATGCCTGTCTTGCCTTGGTGGTGAATCCGGCTGCCGGCAAGTCGACTGAGGTGATCACCATGGCGGCGATTGAAGGTGTGGTAAGGGCGGGGATGCAGCAGGTGCGTGACCTGCTGCAGGCCGTGCTGGCGTCGGCGGACTGAGCCGCCGATCGCGGGTCAGCGTCGAATGGTGACCAGCATGCCGAGGCTTTGATGGTCCAGATAATGTACTTCATTCGGACGCAGGGCGCGGGTTTGGTGCAGTTGCTCGGATACCACTGACGAGCTTGTCTGGATGCCGAGTCCGGCAGCAGGGCGGTTGCGCCAGAAGGCGACCTGCAGCTCGGTCAGGTTGTCCTGGCTCAGGCGAACCAGACCCTGCACCGGATAGATGCCGTTGTCAGCCTGGCCGCGATGCAGTGCCACCACCAGGTCGTTGTCCAGCGGCTGCGACCAGGCCTGATGCAGGTAGATCTCATACCCACTTTGTTCGAGCTTGCGGACCTGACTGTCGAGTTGATAGCGGGTCTTGTCGATGCTGCGTACATCGGCGCGAGCCGTCGAGGTCAGGTCGACCGCGTCGGCGCTCCAGTCCAGGTCTGGCGGGGTGCCTTGCACCAGCGGGGAGGAAGGCTGGCCAAAGAAGACCACCTCAACCAGGTAGTCCTCCGCCTGAGCGATTGGCGCGGCGGCCAGCAGGGTGGTCAGCAGTAGCAGGCCGAGCGCGTTGCTCAACTGTTTCATGGGCGTTTTCCTTTGCCTTGTGGGGTGTTGGGCGGGGTTTCTGTGAGGCGCTCCAAGAGTGCCTCCACGGTGTTCAGGCGCAATTCGGCATTGCCCATCGGGGCATTGAAGCGGAATACCGTGGCGCCTTCAAGACGGTAGCGCTGCGGGCTGTCCTGAATCATGCGCACCAGAATCATCGGGTCGATACGCGTGTCGGCGGCAAACTCGATGCGGCCGTGTTCGGCGCCGACGTCGATCTTGCTGATACCCAGCGGTTCGCAGTGCAGCTTGAGTGCAGTAATGCGGAACAATGTCTTGACCTGCTCGGGCAGCAGGCCGAAACGGTCGATCATTTCTACCTGCAGGTCCTTCAGTGCCTCGTCATCGGCCGCGTTGGCGATGCGCTTGTAGAGGATCAGTCGCGCGTGCACATCTGGCAGATAATCCTCGGGGATCAGCGCGGGCAGGCGGAGATTGATGTCGGTGCCGCCGCCCAGCGGTTGTTCCAGCTCGGGCTGCTTGCCCTGCTTGATGGCCTTGACCGCGCGCTCCAGCATTTCCATGTAAAGGGTGAAGCCAACTGCCTGGATTTGACCGCTCTGGCCATCGCCGAGCAACTCGCCGGCGCCGCGAATCTCCAGATCGTGGGTGGCCAGCGTGAAGCCGGCGCCGAGGTCCTGGGCGGCGGCGATGGCTTCCAGGCGCTTCTCGGCGTCGCTGGTGACCTTGCGGCCCTCCGGTGTCAGCAGATAGGCGTAGGCCTGGTGGTGGCTGCGGCCGACGCGGCCGCGCAGCTGATGTAGCTGCGCCAAACCGAATTTGTCGGCGCGCTCAATGATGATGGTGTTGGCGCTGGGCACATCGATGCCGGTCTCGATAATGGTACTGGTCACCAGGATGTTGAAGCGGCGATGGTAAAAATCGCGCATCACCTGTTCCAGGGCGCGCTCAGGCATCTGACCGTGGCTGATGCCAATGCGCGCCTCCGGCACCAGTTCGGCCAGGTCTGCTGCGCACTTCTCGATGGTTTCTACCTCGTTGTGCAGGTAGTAGACCTGGCCGCCGCGCAGCAGCTCACGCAGGATCGCCTCCTTGACCACGGGCTTCTGCTGGACCATGACAAAGGTCTTGACCGACAGGCGACGGGCCGGTGGTGTGGCGATGATCGACAGATCGCGCATGCCCGAGAAGGACATGTTCAGGGTGCGCGGGATCGGCGTGGCGGTCAGGGTCAATACATCGACTTCGCTACGCAGGGCTTTGAGTGCCTCTTTCTGGCGCACACCAAAGCGGTGCTCTTCGTCGATGATCACCAGGCCGAGATCCTGGAACTGCACATCACCCTGCAGCAGCTTGTGGGTGCCGATCATGATATCGACCTTGCCCTCGGCCAGCTCGGCGGCGGCGGCTTTGACTTCCTTGGCGGACTTGAAGCGCGACATCACCTCGACGCGCACTGGCCAGTTGGCGAAGCGGTCCTTGAAGCTGTTGTAGTGCTGCTGGGCGAGCAGGGTTGTGGGCACCAGAACGGCGACCTGCTTGCCGCTGTGCACCGCCAGGAAGGCTGCGCGCATGGCGACTTCGGTCTTGCCGAAGCCCACATCGCCGCAGACCAGTCGGTCCATCGGCTGGTTACTGGTCATATCGCTGACCACTGCCTCGATGGCGGCAGCCTGATCGGCGGTCTCCTCGAACGGAAAGTCGTCGGCAAAACTCTGGTAGTCCTGCTCGGGGTTGGCAAAGCTGAAGCCCTGGCGAGCGGCGCGACGGGCGTAGACGTCGAGCAGTTCGGCGGCCACGTCGCGGACCTTTTCGGCGGCCTTGCGGCGCGCCTTTTGCCACTGGTCGGAGCCCAAGCGGTGCAGTGGCGCGCTGCCGTCGTCGCTGCCGGAGTAGCGCGCAATAAGATGCAGGTTGGCGACCGGGACGTATAGCTTGGCCTCGTCGGCGTATTCCAGCACCAGAAACTCGGCTTGCTGATCCTCGACCGTCAGGTTGGTCAAGCCGAGGTAGCGGCCGACCCCGTGGTCGATGTGCACGACTGGCGCGCCCTCGCGCAGTTCGGTCAGGTTGCGAATCACGGCATCGCCGAGATCGGTGGCCTTGCCGCGGCGGCGGCGCTGCATCACGCGCTGACCGAACAGCTGACTCTCGGCGATCAGGGCCACGCCCGCGCTATTGATCTGCATGCCCTGGTCGAGCGGGGCGATGGTAATGGCGACCTTGCTCTGGCTGGCTGTGAACGCCGGCCAGCTGCCAATCGGTTCTGGCTTGAGCTGAATGCGGGCCAGCAGCTCGGTCAGCGCCTCGCGGCGACCGGCGGTCTCGGCGACAAACAGCGTCCGGCCTGCGTGCTGATCGAGAAAACGCTGCAATGCCTGTAACGGGTTTTCCAGCTTGTTATCGATGGCCAGTTCTGCCGGTGCCGGGCAATCGAACACGTTGGCCTGTGGCTCATTGGGCTGATCCTGATGGCAGATAATGCGGGGTTGGCGCTTGAGCTGGGCAAACGCCTCCTCCACCGGCAGAAACAGTTCGCCCGGAGGCAGTAGCGGGCGCGTAGGGTCAACACCCTGTTCGCTGTGGCGAGTACGCACGTCTTGCCAGAAATGCTCGGCGCTCTGTTCGATGCCGGGCAGGGTAAACAGCCGGGTATTGTCCGGCAGGTAGTCGAATAGGCTGGCCAGCTCGTCAAAGAACAGCGGCAGGTAATACTCGATGCCGGGGGGGACCAGCCCCTCGCTCAAATCCTGATACAGCGGGCAGCGACGGTGGTCGACCTCGAAGCGCTCGCGAAAGCGCGCCCGAAAACCGGTCAGGGCCGACTTGTCGAGCGGGAACTCCTTGGCCGGCAGCAGGTGAATGCGCTCAACCTTGTCGATGGAGCGCTGGCTCTCGGGGTCAAAGGTGCGCAGGGTTTCGATTTCCTCATCGAACAGGTCGATGCGGTAGGGCAGGTTGCTGCCCATGGGATACAGATCCAGCAGGGCGCCGCGCACTGCGTAGTCGCCGTGTTCATACACGGTGTCCACGCAGCGGTAGCCGGCGGCGTCCAGATTCAGGCGCATCTGGTCGATGTCCAGCCGCTGGCCGACTTCCATCAGCAGCACTGAGCCGCCGAGGAAAGCCCGGGGCGGCAAGCGATGCAGGACCGTAGTCATCGGCACCACGAGAATGCCTTGTTCGATACGCGGCAGCTGAAACAGAGTTTTCAGGCGCTGGGAAATGATGTCCTGGTGCGGCGAGAAGCGGTCGTAGGGCAGGGTTTCCCAGTCGGGGAAGCTGATGACCGGCAGCTGCGGTGCAAAGAAGCGCAGCTCCTGTTCCAGGCTGTCGGCCGAGGCGCTGTCGGGGGTGATGACCAGACTCAGGCCGGCGTGCTGCTCGGCTCCTTCGGCGATCGCCAGCGCCCGGGCTGCGCCCTGCAAACCGGTCCAATACAAGCGATTGCCGGTGGTGGTCGTCAGAGGAGGAGATAGCAGCGGCTGTGATGCAGGCATGCGATGACTCTTGGGTTGGTTCGGGTTGCGCTGGCCAGCGGCCGGCTGACGAAGGCAGGCAGTTTACCGCGCTCGCCACCTTTGTGCCCATGTCGGCTGGTTTTTTGCGAATCATTGCCTATGACGGCCACTGAACGCATAATATGCGGCCTTTAGTTACCAAGACTTGGAAGGTATAGCCGTGACTCAAGCGCAATTTGAGCAGTGTCTGGAAAACTGGACGGACCGTGAAGCCACCGCCGAGGCGATGATTCCTCTGATCGGCCGCCTGTACCGTGAACATAACGTGGTGACGTCCATTTATGGACGTGGCCTGGTCAACCGCTCGGTCATCAGCCTGCTGAAATCGCACCGTTTTGCGCGTCAGATCGACGATACTGAGCTGTCCGTTCACGACACCTTCCCGGTCCTCACGGCGCTGCTGGATATGAACCTGGGTCCGGCTTCCATCGATCTGGCCCGTCTGGTCAACAAGTTCCGCGCCAGCGGCAGCGACGATCTGGATGCCTTCCTGCGTGACGAGCTGGCCAGTGTTATCGGCAAGGCTGGCGAGCGTCGCCACGGCCGTGACGTTGTGCTGTACGGCTTTGGTCGTATCGGTCGCCTGCTGGCCCGCATCATGATCGAGAAGTCCGGTGCCGGTGACGGCCTGCGTTTGCGTGCTATCGTTGTGCGCAAGGGCGCTGCCAATGACCTGGCCAAGCGTGCCAGCCTGCTGCGCCGGGATTCGGTTCATGGTTCCTTCCAGGGCACCATCACTATCGATGAAGAAAACAACACCATCACTGCCAATGGCAACCTGATCCAGGTTATCTACGCCAGTGATCCGACCAGCATCGACTACACCTCCTACGGTATTGAAGATGCGATCATTGTCGACAACACCGGTGTATGGCGTGACGAGGCCGGCCTGTCTCAGCACCTGGAGTGCAAGGGTGCCAGCCAGGTTGTACTGACTGCGCCGGGTAAGGGTGACCTGAAAAATGTGGTGCACGGTATCAACCACGCGGTCATCACGCCGGAAGACAAGATCATCTCCGCTGCGTCCTGTACCACCAATGCCATCGTGCCGGTGCTCAAGGCGATCAACGACAAGTTCGGTATCGTTAACGGCCACGTTGAGACTGTTCACTCGTACACCAACGACCAGAACCTGATCGACAACTTCCACAAGGGTAATCGTCGTGGTCGCAGCGCGGCGCTGAACATGGTCATCACCGAGACTGGTGCTGCCAAGGCGGTTGCCAAGGCGCTGCCGGAGTTGGCTGGCAAGCTGAGCGGGAATGCCATTCGCGTGCCGACGCCGAACGTCTCTATGGCGATTCTGAACCTGAACCTGGAGAAGTCGACCGATCGCGACGAGGTCAACGACTACCTGCGTCACATGGCGCTGCACTCCGAGCTGCACAAGCAGATCGACTTCACCAACTCGCAGGAAGTGGTGTCGACTGACTTCGTCGGTTCCCGTCACGCGGGTGTAGTGGATGCTGAGGCAACCATCTGCAATGACAATCGTGTCATCCTGTACGTCTGGTACGACAACGAGTTTGGCTACAGCTGCCAGGTTGTTCGCATTCTGGAAGACATGGCCCACGTCAATCCGCCGGCATTCCCGGCCTGATTCGCGGGTACTGACAAAAAAAGGCGCTTCGGCGCCTTTTTTGTTGCCTGCTGGCCAGGTTACTTGAGCAGGGCGCTGCGCAAGCCCTCGGATAACCCGTCTTCGTCGAGCCAGATGCCAAGATACAGAGTCGCCAGTCCGGGTGTGTCGCTGCGGTAGGCCAGGCTGTCGTTGTAGTGCAGCTCCAGGCTGCCGTCGGGCCTGCGATCCAGGCTGTAGGTGTCTCCGGCGCTGACATCGCGGAACGCCTCGTGCAGGGCTGTGAGCTCATCTTGCCAGTGCTCCACCTGCTGGCTGCCATGCTGACGCTCAATAGTTGTCAGTGCGGCTTTGGTCAGGTCGTCCCGGTCGATGTTGCGGTGGTAGCGCAGCGTTAGGCGCAGCGGTTGCTCGCGGGCCAGTGCCTGCGCAAGAGGTGTGTCGGGGGCGCTGTAGAGCTCGGCAGTGTAGACGTCGACCAGCAGGTAACGGAACAGGTGCTGGTTGCGCAGCTCAAGGGCGGCGTCGGCGGTGCTGGCGCAGCTCATGGTCAGCATCAGGGCAAGGGTCAGGGGGCGCAAGGGTAATGGCATGGCTTGACTCGGCTATGATGGTGGTGCCTGTTCAGTCTAGCCTGCTCTGTTGTCGCCACCCTGAACATACAGTGTTTCCGGGTGTTTCGAGATTGGCGGCAGGGGCGGAGGGCTCCATAGATTTCATCAATGTAAGCCATATAAAAAGGGAAAAACCCAAGTGGCTCAGTAGCATTGAAAAGTCATGCTCTTTATACTTAGAGGGATTTTTTATTGGGGTTTGTGGTCGCCTTGCCCTGTTCGTTTGCACCTGCTGTCAATCGGTTTTCGGCGCATGCATCTGTTCGCGTAAGCGGTCCGCCCTGAAAGATTCCACCAAGTGATTAGGCTAATCGTATGATAAAAATCAAACGGGGCTTGGATCTGCCGATCACCGGTTCTCCTGAGCAGCGTATCGAGGACGCACGTCCGGTACGCAGCGTCGCTGTTGTTGGCTTCGACTACCACGGTATGAAGCCGACCATGGAGGTGCGCGAAGGGGATCGGGTCAAGCTGGGGCAGATTCTGTTCAGCGACAAGAAAACACCCGGTGTCGTGTTTACCGCGCCTGCGGCTGGCACGATCAGTGCCATCAATCGCGGTGAGAAGCGCGTATTGCAGTCGGTTGTCATCGATATCGATGGTGACGATGCGGTCAGCTTTGACGCCCATAGCGCTGCTGCCCTTGAGCAGCTGACCGATCAGCAGGTCCGTGACCAGTTGATCGCGTCCGGTCTCTGGACCGCACTGCGCACCCGCCCGTTCAGCAAGACGCCCGCCGTTGATGCCAAGCCCAGTTCGATTTTTGTCACTGCCATGGATTCCAATCCGCTGGCGGCTGACCCGGCTGTGATCATCAAGCAGCACGCGGCTGAGTTCGAGAACGGCCTGAAAGTCCTGGCCCGTATGGCCAAGGTCTGGCTGTGCAAGGCCGATGGCGTCGCCCTGCCGGGCGAAAGCGTCAGCGGCGTCAGCACCGAAAGCTTTGCTGGTCCGCACCCTGCTGGTCTGGCCGGCACGCATATTCATCACCTGGATCCGGTTAGCGAGACCAAGAGCGTCTGGCAGATCAACTATCAGGACGTGATCGCTTTTGGCGTGCTGTTCACCGAAGGTCGCATCTGGACGGATCGCTACGTTGCTCTGGCTGGCCCGCAGGTTGAAAAACCCCGTCTGCTTAAAACCCGCCTGGGTGCCCAGCTGGACGAGCTGACCGCGGGTGAGCTGAAAAGCGGTGAGAACCGTCTGATCTCCGGCTCGGTATTCGGTGGCCGCGTGGCCCGTGGCCCGGTTGCTTTTCTGGGGCGTTTCCACTCCCTGGTATCCGTGCTGAAAGAAGGCAACGAGCGTCAGATGCTGCATTACCTGCGTGCTGGCGTTAAAAAGCACTCGGTACTGAACATCTTCATTTCCAAGCTGAATCCTTCCCGTCTGTTCGACTTTGACACCAGCACCAACGGCAGTCCGCGTGCCATGGTGCCGGTAGGCAACTACGAGATGGTCATGCCGCTGGACATCCTGCCAACCCAACTGCTGCGTTATCTGGTAGTGGGTGATACCGACATGGCGCAGAAGCTGGGCGCTCTGGAGCTGGATGAAGAAGACCTGGCGCTGTGCAGCTACGTCTGTGCTGGCAAGTACGAGTACGGCCCGATTCTGCGGGATAACCTGACTCGCATCGAGAAGGAGGGCTGACATGGGCCTGCGTTCATTCCTCGACAAGATCGAGCACAACTTCGAAAAGGGCGGCAAGCACGAAAAGTGGTATGCCCTGTACGAAGCCATCGATACCTTCTTCTACCGCCCGGGCAGCGTCACCAAGACCACTGCCCACGTGCGTGACGGTCTCGACCTCAAGCGCATGATGATTACCGTATGGCTGTGCACCTTCCCGGTGATTTTCTACGGGATGTACAACATCGGTTTCCAGGCCAACACCATCTACGCAGGTAACCCTGATCTGCTGGCCGCTCAGGACAACTGGCGTCTGGCGCTGATTGCCCTGTTTGCCGGTTTTGATCCGGCGAGCCTGTGGGATAACCTGATCCACGGTGCTGCCTACTTCCTCCCGGTCTACGCCGTGACCTTCCTGGTCGGTGGTTTCTGGGAAGTGGTCTTTGCCTCCATCCGCAAGCATGAAGTGAACGAAGGCTTCTTCGTTACCTCCATCCTGTTTGCCCTGATCGTGCCGCCGAGCATCCCGCTCTGGCAGGTCGCGCTGGGTATCAGCTTCGGTGTGGTTATCGGCAAGGAAGTGTTTGGCGGTACCGGCAAGAACTTCCTTAACCCGGCGCTGACCGGCCGTGCGTTCCTGTTCTTCGCCTACCCGGCGCAGATGTCCGGTGACGCGGTCTGGACCGCTGTTGACGGTTTTGCCGGCGCGACCGCGCTGAGCATGGCGGCTTCCGGTGGCATCGAGCAGGTAGTCGGTAGCGGCCTGACCTGGCTGAATGCCTTCTACGGCAACATGCAGGGCTCCATGGGTGAAGTGTCCACACTGGCCATCTTCATTGGTGGTGCGGTGCTGCTGATGACCAAGATCGCCAACTGGCGCATTGTTGCCGGCGTGATGCTCGGCATGATCGCTACCAGCCTGCTGTTCAACGGTATCGGTTCTGACACCAACCCGATGTTCGGTGTGCCGTGGTACTGGCACATGGTGATTGGCGGCTTTGCCTTCGGCATGATCTTCATGGCGACTGACCCGGTGTCGGCCTCCATGACCAATACCGGCAAGTGGATCTTTGGTGCGCTGATCGGTCTGATGGTCATTCTGATTCGCGTCGTCAACCCGGCATTCCCTGAGGGCATGATGCTGGCGATTCTGTTTGCCAACCTCTTTGCTCCGCTCATCGACCACTTCGTGGTTCAGGCCAACATCAAACGGAGGCTTGCACGCAATGTCCAGTAAGAAAGAATCCGTTGCCCGCACGCTCACGGTAGCGCTGCTCGTCTGTCTGGTCTGCTCGGTGGTGGTGTCGGCTGCCGCTGTGGCACTCAAGCCGGTACAGACCACCAACCGCCTGCAGGACAAACAACGCAACATCCTGCAGATCGCCGGTCTGTATGACGAAAGTCGCAGCATCGAAGAGCAGTTTTCGCAAATTACGCCGCGTCTGGTCGACCTGCGCACTGGCGAGTTCAGCGATGCACAGGATCCGCTGACCTTCGATCAGCAGAAGGCCTCCAAGGATCCGGACATGTCCCAGCAGCTCACCGGTGAGCAGGACATTGCCAGCATCCGTCGTCGCGCCGACTACTCCACTGTCTATGTTGTCGAGAACACTGATGGCAGCATCAAGACCCTGATCCTGCCGATTCACGGCTATGGTCTGTGGTCGACCCTCTATGGTTTCATGGCGCTGGAAAGCGACCTGCAAACCGTGGTTGGTCTGGGCTTCTATCAGCACGCTGAAACCCCCGGTCTGGGTGGTGAAGTCGATAACCCGAACTGGAAAGCGCAGTGGCAGGGCAAGGTCGTCTACGATGAGTCTGGTGATGTTGATATCAGTGTCGTCAAGGGCAGCGTCGATCCGAACAGCCCGAAGGCCGAACACCAGGTTGACGGTCTGGCCGGTGCCACACTGACCAGTCGCGGTGTTGAGAGTCTGGTGCGTTTCTGGCTGGGTGAAGACGGCTTCGGTCCGTTCCTCGATCATCTTCGTGCAGGGGAGGCATAATCATGGCTAAAGCCACTGCAAGACAGGTTCTGTTCGAGCCTATTTTCAGCAATAACCCGATCGCCCTGCAGATTCTCGGTATCTGTTCGGCGCTGGCGGTTACCACCAGCCTGAGCGTGACCCTGGTCATGTGTATCGCGCTGACCTCGGTAACCGCGCTGTCCAACTTCTTTATTTCCATCGTACGTAACCAGATCCCCAGCTCGATCCGCATGATCGTGCAGATGGTGATCATTGCGTCGCTGGTTATCGTGGTTGACCAGGTGCTCAAGGCCTATGCCTACAGCATCAGCAAGCAGCTGTCGGTATTCGTCGGTCTGATCATCACCAACTGTATCGTGATGGGTCGGGCTGAAGCTTTCGCCATGCAGAACCCGCCGCACATGAGCTTCCTGGACGGTGTCGGTAACGGTCTGGGCTACAGCTTCATCCTCATCTGCGTTGCGGTTGTGCGTGAGCTGCTGGGTGCCGGCAAGCTGTTCGGTATCGAGATTCTGCCGGTGGTCAACGCCGGTGGCTGGTACCAGCCCAACGGTCTGCTGCTGCTGCCGCCGTCTGCGTTCTTTATCATCGGTCTGATCATCTGGGGCCTGCGCTCCTGGAAGAAAGATCAGGTGGAAGAGGCTGAGTTCAAGATGGCGCCGCAGAGCCGCGCCATGAAGGAGGCAATGTAAGCCATGATTGAACATTACATCAGCCTGCTGGTGCGGGCGATTTTCGTCGAGAACATGGCGCTGGCCTTCTTCTTGGGGATGTGTACCTTCATCGCCATTTCCAAGAAGGTGCAGACGGCGCTGGGCCTGGGTATTGCGGTGGTCGTGGTACTGACCATCACGGTTCCGGCCAACAATCTGATCTACACCTATCTGCTCAAGGACGGTGCGCTGGCCTGGGCTGGCATGCCGAACGTCGACCTGAGCTTCCTGGGTCTGCTGAGCTACATCGGTGTGATCGCGGCGATCGTGCAGATTCTCGAGATGTTGCTCGACAAGTTTGTACCTGCGCTCTACAACGCCCTGGGGGTGTTCCTGCCGCTGATCACTGTGAACTGCGCCATCATGGGTGCGTCGCTGTTCATGGTTGAGCGCGATTACGCTTTCGGTGAGAGCGTGGTTTACGGTGCGGGTGCCGGTATCGGTTGGGCGCTGGCGATCGTTGCCCTGGCGGGTATCCGTGAAAAACTCAAGTACAGCGATGTGCCGGATGGTCTGCGCGGTCTGGGCATCACCTTCATTACCGTTGGTCTGATGTCGCTGGGCTTCATGTCCTTCTCCGGCGTGCAACTGTAAGAGGAGCTGTAACTGATGAACATGGAAATCTATCTGGGCGTCGGGATGTTTACCGCGATTGTATTGTCGCTGGTAGCCATCATTCTGATTGCCCGTTCCAAGCTGGTCAGCAGCGGCGATGTCACCATTGAAATCAATGGTGAACGCACGGTTACTGTTGCTGCCGGTTCCAAGCTGTTGAATACCCTGTCGGCCAACGGCATCTTCCTGTCTTCGGCCTGTGGTGGCGGCGGTACCTGCGCCCAGTGCAAGTGCATCGTCGAAAGCGGTGGCGGCGAAATGCTGCCGACCGAAGAGTCGCACTTCACCAAGCGCGAGGCGAAGGAAGGCTGGCGCCTGTCCTGTCAGACTCCGGTCAAGCAGGACATGAAGATCGAGGTGCCGGAAGAAGTCTTCGGTGTGAAGAAGTGGGAATGCACCGTGGAGTCCAACCCGAACGTGGCTACCTTTATCAAGGAGCTGACGCTGAAGCTGCCGGAAGGCGAGAACGTCGACTTCCGCGCCGGTGGTTATGTCCAGCTGGAATGCCCGCCGCACACCGTCAACTACAAGGATTTCGACATTCAGCCGGAATTCCGTGGTGACTGGGACAAGTTCAACCTGTGGAAGTATGTGTCGAAGGTGGATGAAACCACCATCCGTGCTTACTCCATGGCGAACTATCCGGAAGAAAAGGGCCTCGTGAAGTTCAACATTCGTGTTGCTTCGCCGCCGCCCGGTCGTGACGACCTGCCGCCGGGCAAGATGTCTTCCTGGGTGTTCTCGCTGAAGCCGGGCGACAAGGTGACCGTTTACGGTCCGTTCGGTGAGTTCTTTGCCAAGGATACGGACGCCGAGATGGTCTTCATCGGCGGTGGTGCCGGCATGGCGCCGATGCGTTCGCACATCTTCGACCAGCTCAAGCGTCTGAACTCCAAGCGCAAGATGAGCTTCTGGTACGGTGCACGTTCGCTGCGTGAAGCCTTTTACGTTGAAGAGTACGACCAGTTGGCGGCCGAGAACGACAACTTCAAGTGGCATCTGGCGCTGTCCGATCCGCTGCCGGAAGACAACTGGGAAGGCCCCACCGGCTTCATCCATAACGTGTTGTTCGAGAACTATCTGAAGGACCACCCGGCGCCTGAAGACTGCGAGTTCTACATGTGTGGACCGCCGATGATGAACGCATCCGTGATCAAGATGCTGCAGGACCTTGGCGTTGAACCCGAGAACATCCTGCTCGACGACTTCGGCGGCTAGTACATGCGTCTGAGCGTTATCCGGCCCGTTATTGCTGTTGCTCTGGCAACAGCCCTAACGGGCTGTTTCAATTCTGTAGATCCGGTTTCCGAAATGTACGGCGCCACCATGGGCAGCACCTATTCGATCAAATGGGTGCCGGTCGATGATGCGCCGGACACAGAAGCGCTGCAGGCCGATATAGACGGCATGCTGGCGCGCTTTGACGCCGAGGTGTCCACCTGGCGTTCCGATTCCACGCTGGCACAGTTCAATGCCGCGCCGGCGGGTACCTGCATGGACATGCCGGAATCCGTCCTGACAATGATGATGCAGTCCGATCGTCTGAGTGCAGAGAGTGATGGCGCGTTTGATGTGACGGTGGCGCCATTGCTCAAGCTGTGGGGGTTTCACGGCGATCCGCAACTGCAGACCGTGCCGGACCAGCAACTGCTTGACGAGGCGATGGCCCAGGTCGGTCAGCAGCATCTGCATATCGACAATGGCCAGCTCTGCAAGGATGTGGCGGTAACGGTAGATTTCAGCAGTATCGGCGCCGGCTATATGGTGGACCGGGTGGCTGAACGACTCGAGCACTATGGCATCAAAAGCTATATGGTGGAGATTACCGGTGAGCTGAAGGCCGTGGGTCGTAAACCGGGTGACCGGCCATGGCGTATCGCCGTCGAAGAGCCACGGGATGATAATCGCGTGGCCCAGATTATCCTGGCGCTGGACGGTGAGTCGGTGTCGACCTCGGGTGACTACCGCAATTACTTCGAACTCGATGGGCAGCGCTATTCCCATACGTTCGACGCCCGGACCGGTCGGCCCGTGATGCATCGACTGGCGGCGGTGACGGTGCTGGATGACTCGGCCGCCCGTGCCGACGGTCTGTCTACGGTGCTGATGATCATGGGAGAGGAGGCTGGCTGGGATTATGCTGTCAGTCACCAGATCCCCGCGTTTTTTGTCGTGCGTGCGGGCGACGTGTTCGAATCTCGCGCTACCCCGCACTTTAATGCCCTGATTGAGGGCGAGGAGTAACTCATGGTTTGGCTTCTGGCGTTTGCCCTGATGCTGTTGCTGTTCGCCGGCATGGCGGTCGGCGTAATGATGGGCCGTAAGCCGATTGCCGGCTCCTGTGGCGGTATCGGCGCGGTTGGCGTCGACAAGGCCTGTGGTATCTGTGGTGGTGACACCACCAAGTGCGAAGAGGCGAGCGCCAATGCTGGTGTGGTCCAGCGCCCGCGTACGGATCTCGCTCACGACGCGACCAAGGTCGACTAGGGCTCCATCGCCCTGCGTGGCACTCTGAATTGCCTGTTGAAACAAGGAATACCGAATGGCCGTATACAACTACGACGTAGTGGTGCTGGGCTCGGGCCCAGCGGGTGAAGGGGCGGCGATGAACGCCGCCAAGCACGGCCGTAAGGTGGCCGTCGTGGAGGAGCGCAAGGAAGTTGGCGGCAACTGCACTCACCTGGGGACCATTCCGTCCAAGGCGTTGCGTTACTCGGTCAAGCAGATTATCCAGTTCAACACCAACCCGATGTTCCGCCAGATCGGCGATCCGCGCTGGTTCTCCTTCCCGGACGTACTGCGCAGTGCCGAAAAGGTGATGGGCAAGCAGGTTGCCTCGCGTACCAGCTATTACGCACGTAACCGGGTAGATGTGTTTTTCGGTAAAGGCAGCTTTGCCGATGAGCACACGCTGGAGATTGTGGATGGCTCCGGCGTGGTCGACAAACTGATTGCCAAGGAGGTGATCATTGCGACGGGGTCGCGCCCGTATCGCCCCGCAGACGTGAATTTCAGTCACCCGCGTATCTATGACAGCGACACCATTCTCAAGCTCAACCACACGCCACGGACTCTGATTATCTACGGCGCTGGTGTCATCGGCTGTGAGTACGCGTCGATTTTCTGCGGTCTGGGTGTGAAGGTGGATCTCATCGATACCCGTGACCGCCTGCTCAGCTTTCTGGACGACGAGATTTCCGATGCGCTCAGCTACCACCTGCGCAACAGCAGTGTGCTGATCCGGCATAACGAGGAATACGAGAAGATCGAAGGTGTGGACGGCCGCGGCGTGGTGCTGCAGCTCAAGTCAGGCAAACGCCTGAAGGCTGACGCGCTGCTCTGGTGCAACGGGCGGACCGGTAATACCGACGGCCTGGGGCTGGAGAACGTGGGCCTGCACCCCAATGGTCGCGGCCAGCTGGAGGTAGACGAAAACTACCGCACCAGCGTGCCGAACATCTACGCCGTGGGTGATGTAATTGGCTGGCCGAGCCTGGCCAGTGCTGCGTTTGACCAGGGGCGTTCGGCGGCAGGCAATATTGTCAGCAACGATGCCTGGCGCTTTGTTGATGATGTGCCGACCGGCATCTACACGATTCCGGAGATCAGCTCACTGGGCAAGACCGAGCGCGAGCTCACCGAGGCCTGTGTGCCTTACGAGATCGGGCAGGCGTTCTTCAAGAGCATTGCCCGAGCCCAGATCAGTGGTGAGCCGGTGGGCCTGCTGAAGATTCTGTTCCACCGCGAAACCCTGGAAGTGCTTGGCATTCACTGCTTTGGTGACCAGGCGGCGGAGATTGTGCACATTGGTCAGGCCATCATGAACCAGAAAGATGGCGCCAACACCATGAACTACTTCGTCAACACTACCTTCAACTACCCGACCATGGCCGAAGCCTATCGTGTCGCGGCACTGGACGGTCTGAACCGTCTGTTTTGACCGACAGGGGCGTGAGGGTCTGTTGACGTTTCGTTCACCCTCCTGTTGCAGCCTGTAAAGCCGCCAATCAAGGAGCGAGAAGCGTAGCGTGGTCATTCCACGTGAGCGACGAGCGACGCCGAGTGGCGGCTTTACAGGCGCAACCCGCAGGGCCGGGGCCATTTTTCGGCCATGCTGCGTTGTCGGTTGCTTATGTGGGATGACCACACTGCGCTCCCTCCGTCTTGCCTGGCCGAAAAATGGCCTCCGGCAGGCGGGTGAACGAAACGTCAACAGACCCTAGCCGCGCCCCTGACTCACTTCCATCGCTCTTGCCGGGTAGTCCGTGATCAGACTGTCGACGCCCATGTCGATCAATTGCCGCATGCGTGCGGCGTCGTTCACGGTCCAGACCGAGACGTGCAGGCCCTGTGCCTGTGCCTGGCGCAGCCGCTCGATGTTGCACAGCTTCCAGTTGAGTATCAGGTAACGGCAGCCGTAACGGCGCGCGCTTTTCAGCGGGTTGAGCAGCCCATACTCTTCGACCAGCCCGGTAGGCAACGCAAAACCGCTGCGTTTGGCGTAGCGCAGCAGGGTGCGGCTGGCCGAGGTCACCACCACCTTGTCGTGCAGCTGGTAGCGCTCCACCAGCGCCATGATGGCATTCAGCACGATGCGTGACTGGCGCTCGGACCCGCTTTTGACCTCAAGTTGGTAGTGCTCGAGCTGCGGGCAGGCCTGAAACAGCTGCTCCAGGGTTGGGATCGGGCAGGGTTGATCCCAGCCGGGCAGGCCCAGGCGGGCATCCATGCGGTTCAGTTCGGCAGCCGTGTGCTGGGCCACCTTGCCGCGTAGCCCGGTGGTGCGCTTGAGGGTCGGGTCGTGAATGATCATCAACTGCTGGTCAGCCGACAGGTGCAGGTCCAGCTCGACCCGGGTGACGCCGGCTTCAAGCGCCTTGTGGAAACTGGGCAAGGTGTTTTCCGGTGCTTCTGCCCGTGCACCGCGGTGTCCATAAATCAGTGTCATGTCAGATCAGGGCGCCTTGTGCTGCCGGACGCTGTTGATCACCTTGTCGTACTCGAAGTAGACGCTGAAGCCGGGATAATCCCAGCGTGTGATTGGCGGCTGACCGACCGCAGCATGGCGGCGGCTGGGCTCACCCCAGCGTGCGCTGACGCTGTCGAAGCTGGCGCCGCGTTGGGGCAGGGCGCCCTGGTTGCTGCCAGCCTGTTCTCCAACGGGGATGCGCAGGGTATCAGCCTGGGTGGTGGTGGCCAGCAGCAGGCTGGCGCCAAACAGCAGGGCGGAGAGGCTTTTCATGGTGAGTTCCTTTCAGGTCGATTTGGCGGCGCGTATATCTTGCGCCTGTTTTTGCAGGATATGCCGAGCCAGTAGTTGGCGTTGGGCATCGTTGATGACATCAAAGTTCACTGCAATGCGCCAGGTGCCGGGCGTCTGAGCCGATTCGCAGCGGGTGACGCGGGCTGGCATGACCAATCCAAGTGGCGCGGGCAGCAATACCATGCGCACGGCCAGCCAGCTGTCTTCGGGGAAGGGAGCAGGGTAGTCAAAATCGACGCCGCCCTCGCTCAGACTGACTTGCCGGGGGGCGCCAAGGTCCGCTGTCAGCTCCTGCGCCACCGCACGGCCGAGCAGGTCGATGCGTTTATTGATGATCTTCAGGTATTGCGCCAACGCGCGGTCGCGCTCGCTGATCTGGCGCAAAAGGTGCTGCGACTCATAATCGAGCATGTGCATATCGGCCAGCAGGTTGAACAGGGTGCTCTGTTGAGCATCGAGTTCTACCTCTGGACCGTCGATGGGACTGCACTCAAGAAACACCTGATCCTGAATGCGAAAGAACTCACGGCGGTCTTCATGGTCTGTGTGCATGGCGATTCTCGTTGGGCGCTGATGACAGGCGCTGACCAGCCTCCGTCGTTCAGTGTAACATGTCGCGCACAATTCACCGGCTGGGGCCGGATACAAGGTAGCCTGCTTTTCATGTTCAGACCCTTACCCTTTTTTATCGGCCTGCGATATACCCGCGCCAAGCGGCGTAATCACTTCATCTCCTTTATTTCACTGATTTCCATGCTCGGTCTGACGCTCGGTGTTATGGTCATGATCCTGGTGCTGTCGGTGATGAACGGCTTTGATCGCGAGTTGCGAACCCGCATCCTGGGCATGGTTCCGCATGCGACCATCAACGGTTATCAGCCCATCGATGATTGGCGCTCGTTGGCAGAACAGCTGGAGAGCAATCCCAAGGTTGTCGGCACGGCGCCCTTCATTCAGCTGCAGGGCATGCTGACGCATAACGGCAGCGTGGCTCCGGTGCTGGTCAACGGGATTGACCCGCAGGCCGAAAAGCGCGTCTCCATCCTGCAGAACCACATGCAGTCCGGGTCGCTGGATAATCTGGCCGAAGGCGAGTTTGGTATCGTCATTGGCGAGTTGATCGCCAAGCGTTTTGATGTCGCGCCCGGCGACAAACTCACCTTCGTATTGCCCGAGGCCTCGGTTACGCCGGCTGGCGTGTTCCCCCGTCTGAAGCGTTTCACTGTGGCGGGTGTGTTCAAGGTCGGCGCGGAGCTGGATGGCTCGCTGGCGATGATCCATGTGGCGGATGCGGCGCGCCTGAGTCGCTGGCAGCCGGGACAGGTTCAGGGCGTAAGGGTGCAGTTGCAGAACCTGTTCGAGGCGCCGCAGGTGGCCTGGGATCTGGTGCGCGAGCTGCCGGGCGACTACTACGCCCAGGACTGGACGCGCACCCATGGCAACCTGTTTGCGGCAATCAAGATGGAAAAGACCATGATTGGCCTGCTGCTGATGCTGATCGTCGCGGTGGCGGCGTTCAACATCATCTCGACGCTGGTGATGGTGGTAACGGACAAAAAGGCCGATATCGCGATTTTACGCACCCTGGGCGCCACGCCCGGCTCCATCATGGGCATCTTCATGGTGCAGGGCTCGCTGATCGGCGTCGTGGGTACGGTCAGCGGCTGCATCCTCGGCGTGCTGGCGGCGCTGAATGTGTCCGATATGGTTGCGTGGCTGGAGCGGGTGCTGGGTATCCAGTTCCTCAGCTCGGATGTCTATTTCATCAGCTATCTGCCCTCAGAACTGATCTGGAGCGATGTTGTGGTGATCTGTACCACCGCCCTGAGTTTGAGTTTCCTTGCTACCTTGTATCCCGCTTGGCGGGCATCGCGTACCGAGCCGGCGGAGGCCCTGCGTTATGACTGATGTCGTTCTCGAATGCCGTGATCTGAGCAAGGAATACTCGGTCGGCCCGCAAACCCTGCGGGTGCTGGATGAAGTCCAGTTGCGCTTGCTGCGTGGCGAGCGCGTCGCCATTGTCGGCAGTTCCGGCTCAGGCAAGACCACCCTGCTGAACATGCTGGGCGGGCTTGATACGCCCACCTCGGGCGAAGTGCGACTGGCCGGCCAGCAATTGTCGACGCTGAAGGAATCTGAGCGCGGTCGCCTGCGTAACCAGCAACTCGGGTTTGTCTACCAATTCCATCATCTGTTGCCGGAATTCACCGCTCTGGAGAACGTGTGCATGCCGCTGCTGATCGGTAAAACGCCGATCAGCGAGGGGCGTGAGCGCGCCACGGCCATGCTGGAGCGAGTAGGGCTGGGCGAGCGGATTGGTCATAAGCCGGCCGAGCTGTCTGGTGGTGAGCGTCAGCGGGTGGCCATTGCCCGTGCCCTGATCAGCCAGCCGGCCTGTGTGCTGCTGGATGAGCCGACCGGTAATCTGGATCAGCAGACTGCTGAAAGCATTCAGCAACTGATGCTGGAACTCAGTCAAACCCTGCAGACTGCCTTTCTGGTGGTCACCCATGACCTTGCATTGGCGGCTCGCATGGACCGCACCTTCACCCTCAAGCAGGGGCAGCTGCGCGAGCAGGTCTGAGCGCCGATTACTCGGGCGACTGGCGACGGCGTCGCAATTTGCGGCGTTGCCAGTTGCGCGATACCCAGATGCGCCAATACAACAGCGTCAGGACGTAGCCCAGTCCGGCGATGACCGTGCCAACGATCAATGAGCCCAGCAGCAGCGGCTGCCAGATGTGCTGTAGCTCGGACATCAGCCAGGTGAAGGACAATTCCATCGGCATGCTGCGCTCTGGTGCGCCCAGCAGCAGCGTGCCGACCTTGTACTGGGCGAAGAAGATCGGCGGCATGGTGACCGGGTTGGTCAGCCAGACCAGGCTGACCGAAATCGGCAGGTTGGAACGCGCAACGATGGCTACCGCGGCTGCCACGGCCATCTGCATCGGGATGGGCAGGAAGGCGACGAACAGGCCAACGGCCATAGCGCGGGAGACGCTGTGGCGGTTGAGATGCCAGAGGTTCGGATCGTGTAGCAGGTTGCCCATGAACTGCAGGGACTTGCTGCCTTTGATCCGATCCGGGTGAGGCATCATGCGTTTGAGAAAACGGCGTGGCATCGCAGGATTCGGCTAGGTGGGCGTGCGCCAATTATGCCCGGATTGATACCGCCGCACTACTGCCTGACAGCCAGGGTCTGTTGCCGTTTCTTTCCCCGGCCTGTCGAGGTGCGTCTGTAACGCCGCGACCCAGCGCCTTGCGCTTCTTGATTGGCCGTTTTACAGGCTGGATAAGGCGGGTCAGCGAAGTCTCGGCAGACGCTAACAGGAAAACAGGATGTTTCCGTGAGCCACCCTCGCTTGCTGTTGACCGCGCTGCTGGCCGGTCTGCTGACTCCGCTGTGCTTGACTCGCTTGCCGGCGCTGCCTTGGTGGGGCTGGCTGCTATTTCCTCTGTTTGCCTGTCTCTTGCGTCGCCGGCCTGCGGGCCGGCTGCTGCTGGTCTTTGCGCTGGGCGCCTGCTGGGCGCTGGCGTGGCACCAGCTGCAACTTGCTCAGCGCCTGCCGGCGGAGCTGGATAACCAGACACTGGAACTCGTCGGGACCGTCGCGGCACTGCCTGAGCAGACCGAGACCGGATGGCGCTTCATGGTGCGTGACGGGCATACGCTCGATGGCCGGAGCTTGCCGCTGATGCGCTTGCACTGGTGGGGTGGCGAGGGTGTGCGTGCGGGAGAGCAATGGCAACTGACGGTGCGCTTGCGTGCTCCGCGGGGTATGCGCAACCCGGGCACCTTTGACTATGAGGCCTGGTTGTATGCGCAGGGTATTGGTGCTGTGGGAAGTGTGCGTGCCGGGCGGCGCATCGCGGCTGCGCCGGCCCTGGGGCAATGGCGCGATCGCTTGCACCAACATCTGGGTGCCACGCTGGTTTCTCAGGACAATAGGCGCCTGCTAGCCCTGCTGATCGGGGATCGCCAGGCCCTGTCCGATGCGGACTGGGAGGTGCTGCAGCGCACGGGCACCAGTCACTTGCTGGTTATCTCCGGCTTGCACGTTGGCATGCTGGCTCTGGCCTTCTTTGTGCTGGTGCAACTGCTGCTGCGCTGCTCCCTCTGGCACTGGCCCTGGCCTCAGCTGTGGCTGGCGGCACCGCTCGCGCTGGGCGCGGCGGCCGGCTACGCGCTGTTGGCCGGAATGGCGGTGCCGGTACAGCGGGCGCTGCTAATGTGCGCTGCGGCGCTGTTGCTGCAGTTGTGGCGTCGCTCCGTTGCGCCGCTCACGATCTGGCTACTGGCGATGTGCCTGGTCGTGCTGGCCAATCCCGCAGCCCCATTGCGCGCCGGCTTCTGGTTGTCGTTTATGGCGGTTGGGCTGCTGATCCTTGCTATGGGCGGGCGGCTACACAACCGCGGTCTGTGGTGGCGTTGGGGGCGAGCCCAGTGGGTTGCCTTTGTCGGGCTCTGGCCCTGGCTGGTGCTCTGGGGGATGCCGGCCAGCGGCGCGTCTATGCTGATCAACCTGCTGGCCATTCCCTGGATAAGTCTGCTGGTGGTGCCGCTGGCTCTGCTGGGCAGCTTGATGGAATTGGCGCTGGGCTGGAGTCAGCCGCTGCTGCTGGCAGCCTGGTTGCTCAATCTGTTGATGACGGTGCTTGCCTGGGCCGGCAGTTGGAGCCCGCTGATTTATCTGCCTTTTCCGGGTTGGGCGAGTTGGTGTCTGGCGCTGGCCGGCAGTTTGCTGTTGCTGTTGCCCGGCGCCGTTGTTGTGCGGCCGCTGGCATTGCTCTGCCTGTTGCCGCTGCTGATGGCCGAGCAAACGCGGCCGGCACCGGGGGAGTTGCGTGTCGTGACGCTGGATGTGGGGCAGGGCCTGTCGGTGCTGTTGCAGACGTCCGGGCACACGCTGCTGTATGACGCCGGCGCCCGGCTGGCCAGCGGCTTTGATCTGGGCGAGGCGGTTGTCGTGCCCAGCTTGCTGGCGCTGGGAGTTGAGCGGTTGGATGTGCTGCTGGTCAGTCATGGCGACAATGATCACGCCGGTGGTGTCCCCAGCGTGATCCGTATGCTCCCGACCGAGCGGTTGATCGCAGGTGAGCCCGAGCGCCTGCAAGGGCTCGGCGCGCAGGCCTGCCGTCATGGCGAAAGCTGGTCGTGGGACGGGGTCGAGTTCACCTTGCTGCGTGCGGCCCTGTCCGATGCGCCGGCCAATGGGCAGTCGTGTGTACTGCAGGTGCGCGCCGGAAAGCAGGGCCTGCTGTTGCCGGGCGACATTCGGCAGGCCGAAGAGTATGCCTTGCTACCGCAGCTGGAGTCGGCAGACCTGCTGCTGGCACCCCACCACGGCAGCCGCAGCTCCTCAAGTTATGCGTTTATCCGTCGGGTGGCGCCGCACTGGGTGGTATACAGCGCGGCTTATCACAATCCATACGGGCATCCGCATCCGCTGGTTGTGCAGCGCTACCAAGAATTGGGCAGTGATGCGATTTATACTGGCCACTCGGGGGCGGTCGGTTTTATCCTTGGCCGCTCGGGGTCGATTAGCCCCGAATGGCGCTGGCGGGAGGCCGCACGTCGTTTCTGGCATCAATGATAAAGACGGGTTATTCGCCGGCCGACAGGGCGGCAGCCTGTGCTAGAGTAGGCAACCATTTTGGGGAGGGATCGCTTGTGTGGGAATTGATCAGTTCTGGCGGTTGGTTGATGGTGCCCATCATCCTGTCGTCAGTCATTGCTGTGGCTATCGTATTTGAGCGTTTGTGGGTGTTGCGCGCAGCGCGGGTCGCACCGGCAGGCTTGCTCGGCCAGGTCTGGCAATGGGTCAAGGATGGTCAACTGGACGCAGCCAAACTCAAGTCGCTGCGTGCCGATTCGCCACTGGGCGAGATTCTCGCCGCCGGCCTGGCCAACTCGCGTCATGGCCGCGACATCATGAAAGAGTGCATCCAGGAAGCCGCCGGCAAGGTGGTGCATGAGCTGGAGCGCTACCTTAATACCCTGGGTACTATCGCTGCGATTACGCCTTTGCTGGGCCTGCTGGGTACTGTTATCGGCATGATCGACGTGTTCAGCGCCATCATGGTGCAGGGCACCGGCAATACCGGCGTACTGGCTGGTGGTATTTCCAAGGCTTTGATCACCACGGCGGCGGGTCTGACGGTGGCCATCCCGGCGGTCTTTTTCCATCGTTTCTTCGTGCGCCGTGTGGATGAGCTGGTGGTCGCCATGGAGCAGGAAGCGACCAAGCTGGTTGAAGTCGTACTGGGCAACCGTGAGGTGGATTTCAACGGCAATGGCAACGGTCGCAAGCTGGCTGCCGCCGGTGGCAAGGGAGCCTGAGCGTGAACTTTCGCCGGCAGAAGATTGAAGAGGTCAGCGTCAACCTGACACCGTTGATTGATGTGGTGTTTCTGCTGCTGATCTTCTTTATGGTGTCGACCACCTTTACCCGAGAAACCCAGCTCAAGTTGGAGCTGCCCCAGGCCGCCTCCGGTCAGCGGGTCGAGGACCGCAGCATCCAGCAGCTGGAGCTGACCATCGCCGCCAACGGCGAGATGGCGCTGAATGATCGCACTCTGATGCGCTCGGACTTGGAAACCCTGACCGCCGCGCTGCAGAGAGAGTCAGGCGGGGATACCCTGTTGCCGGTAATCATTACCGCCGACGCGCAAACGCCGCACCAGTACGTCATTATCGCGATGGATGCTGCCGGCCAGCTCGGTTTCAGTCGGCTGCGCCTGACAACCAGTGAAATCGAGGCGGACGCCACGCAGTGAGCGGTTCGTCCCTGGAGCAGCGGTTGCTGCGCGCCTGGTACAGCCGGGCTGGCTGGCTGAAGCTGCTGCGTCCGTTGTCCGCACTGTATCGCCGGGTTGTGGTGCGACGTCGTCAGCAGTATCTGGCTGGGCAACGTGCTCAGTGGCAGCCGCCGGTGCCGCTAATAGTGGTTGGCAATATCACCGTCGGTGGGACCGGCAAGACGCCGATGGTGGTCTGGCTGGTCGAGTTCCTGCGGCGTCAGGGCTATCGCCCCGGGGTAGTTAGCCGGGGTTACGGCGCCGCGCCACCGTCACTCCCCTGGGTGGTTTCCTCAACCGATGCGCCGGCGATTGCTGGCGACGAGCCGCTGCTTATCGTGCAGCGGTGCCAGGTGCCGTTGGTCATTGATCCGAACCGCCCGGCCGCCGCCCGCCGCCTGCTGGAGGAGGGGGTAGATCTGATTATCAGTGATGATGGCCTGCAGCATTATGCCCTGGGCCGAAGCGTTGAACTGGTGTTGCTTGATCAGCAGCGTGACCTGGGCAACCGGCGCTGTCTGCCCGAAGGGCCGCTGCGCGAGCCGGTTGAGCGCTTGCAATCGGTTGATCTGGTGGTGCGCAACGGTGCCGCAGCCGATGGCCCCAAGGGCTATGCGATGCAGCTGGCACCCGGTGTGCTGGTCAATCTTGTGACCGGCGAGCGCGTTGCTGCCACCCGCTGGTCTGGCTCTCGTCATGTGGCGGCCATGGCAGGTATCGGCAATCCCGAGCGCTTCTTTGTCACCCTGCAGGCGCTGGCCTTTGAGTGCGAGACCTACATCTTTGCTGACCATGCCCGCTATGATGAGCAGGTGCTGGCGCCTTTGCCAACGAACAAACCAGTGCTGATGACTGAGAAAGATGCGGTCAAATGTGCTGCACTGGCGCGCGACAACTGGTGGTATCTGAGTGTCGATGCGCAGCTAAGCGACGACTTTGCAACAGCGCTGCTGGCGCTGCTGCCTGCGCCCGAAAGGGCTTGCGAATCAATCCAGGAGTGATCGATGGATCCCAAACTGATGGACGTGCTGGCCTGCCCCCTGTGCAAGGGGCCGCTGGTATTGAGCAATGACAAGCAGGAACTCTGGTGCCGCGCAGACGGGCTGGCCTTTCCGGTGCGAGATGGTATTCCGGTGATGCTGGAGTCCGAGGCGCGCGCACTGGACGCCGACGAAAAGCTGGGTGATTAGCGCGATGTTTCACGTCATTATTCCGGCCCGTTACGCCTCGACCCGCTTACCCGGCAAGCCGCTGCAGCAGATCGCCGGCAAGCCCATGGTTCAGCACGTCTGGGAGCAGGCGTGCAAGAGTGGGGCGGCGACGGTCACTGTGGCGACGGACGATCAGCGTATTATTGATGCCTGTCGTGCCTTTGGCGCCGAGGTGGTGCTGACCCGCCCAGACCATCCTACCGGCACCGATCGCCTGCAAGAGGTCGTCACCCAGCTGGGCCTGCCCGGCGATGCCTGCGTGGTCAATGTGCAAGGTGATGAGCCACTGATTCCGCCAGCGGTGATCGACCAGGTGGCGGCCAATCTGCTGGCTGCTAGTGATGCCGGCATTGCGACGCTCGCCGAGCCGATCGCTGACAGCGAAACGCTGTTCAATCCTAATGCCGTCAAGGTGGTGATCGATCACCAGGGGTATGCTCTGTACTTCAGCCGTGCGCCGATGCCCTGGTGTCGTGACCAGTTCGCCAATGGCCCGGCGCCGCTGCCCGAGCAGGTTCCCTTTCGACGCCACGTCGGCATCTACGCGTACAAGGTCAGCTTTCTGCATGCTTATGTCGGTTGGCCGGCCAGCCCATTAGAAACGGCTGAGTCGCTGGAGCAGTTGCGTGCGCTCTGGTTTGGCACACGCATTCACGTCGCCGACGCCTGTCAGACCCTGCCTGCGGGGGTGGATACCGTTGAGGATCTGGCGCGGGTGCGGGCGTTGTTGGAGTCCGCATGACGCGCGTGCTGTTTGTCTGTCTCGGCAATATCTGTCGCTCGCCCAGCGCTCAGGGCGTATTCGAGGCACGCCTGGCCGAGCGCGGCCTGCAGTCGGCCTTTGAGGTCGACTCCGCCGGTACCGGCGGCTATCACGCTGGCGAGCCGCCAGACCGGCGTGCTCAGGCGGCGGCCCGCCGACGTGGCTATGACATCAGTGGCCAGCGCGCGCGCGCCGTGCGCGACGGTGATTTTCATCAGTTCGATCTGATTCTCGCGATGGATCGCAGCAATCTGAGCAATCTGCTGCAGCGTGCGCCTGCTAACTGTCGGGCCAAGGTGCGCCTGTTCATGAGTGGGGTCAGAGGCTGGCCAGAAGAAGTACCTGATCCGTATTTTGGTGGCGACCAGGGGTTTGAGCAGGTGCTGGATATGCTTGATGCCGCGTCTGATGCCCTTTTGGCGGAGCAGGGCTACTGATGCGGATGCAAGAGGGCGCGGACCTCAAGCCGTTTAACAGTATGGCGCTATCGGCTCCGGCAGAACATCTGCTGGAGGTAGCCAACGACCGCGAGCTGCGGGAGGCGTTGGCGCTGGCGCAGCGCAACGGCTGGCCGCTGACGTTAATGGGGGGTGGCAGTAATCTGATACTGGCGGGCGCGGTATCCGGCCTGGTGGTACGCATGGTCAGTCGTGGTCGACGGGTTTTGTCTCGTGACACCGAGCAGATTGTGATCGAGGCTGAGTCGGGAGAAAACTGGCACCAGCTGGTGTGCTGGAGTCTCGATCTCGGCTTGAGCGGCCTTGAGAATCTGGCCTTGATACCGGGGACGGTGGGTGCTGCGCCGGTGCAGAATATCGGCGCTTATGGTGTCGAGCTGTGCGATTGTTTTGACAGCTTGCAGGCACTGGACCGTGAAACCGGTGAGTTGTGCTGGTTCGATCGCGAGCAGTGCAGCTTCGCCTATCGGGACAGTCGTTTTAAGCGCGAGACTGGCCGATATGTGATCTTGCGGGTTCGTCTGCGGCTATGGCGCCGGGCGCGGCTGAGGGTGGGGTATGCGCCCTTGGCTGCAGCCTGGGCGGCGACCGGCCTGAGCGAGCCTGATGCGCGAGTAGTGGCTGCGCTGGTTGTGCGCATTCGTCAAAGCAAGTTGCCGGACCCGCAGATCCTGCCGAATGCTGGCAGCTTCTTCAAGAACCCGGTGGTGAGTGTGGGGCAGGCGCGACAGTTGCTTGAGCGCTATCCTTCGATGCCGCAGTTCACGCAGGCCGATGGCACGGTCAAACTGGCTGCCGCCTGGTTGATTGATCAGGCGGGCTGGAAGGGCTTTCGCGATGGGGCGGCTGGCGTGCATAGCGAGCAGGCGCTGGTGCTGGTCAACCATGGCGGCGCAACCGGTGCGCAGATTCTCGAGCTTGCGGCGCGCATTCGTGCCGATGTGCTGGCACGTTACGGTGTTGAGCTGGAGCAGGAGCCTCCGGTGATCGGTCTGCCTTAACGCCACGAAGGTTGCGGCAAAGGCGACCGCACAGCTGCAGGATACGAAAGCCCGGCTAGTCAGCCGGGCTTTTTTTGGGGGTCGTGCAGGCACAAAAAAGGAGATGCCGATCGGCATCTCCTTTTTGGCTTACGCCCCGGTCAGGGCTTCTGGCTGTCGACGGTCTGCTCGTCCTTGCGGACTTGCTCGCTGTCGTCGCTATCGGCGGTGTCGTCTGCGGTCGTCGCGTCCGACTCGGCCTTGGTTTCGCTTTCCGGCTGCGCGGCGCCATCGGCAGCTATGGGCTGCTCGGTGGCACTTGGCTGCTCGTTCAGCAGGTCGGCCTGTTGGGGCTGAGCCGCAGGTGCAGCTTCGGCTACGACTTCCGGTGCCTTGACAGCGTCTGGCTCGGCTGGAGCAGCTTGCGGTGCCTCAACTGCGGCCTCTGCGACAGGTGCCGGCTCGCTCTGAGTTGCCTGGGCGGCTTCTTCGGCCTGGCGCTTGGCCTCAAGCTGACGCTTGCGGATTTCGCGTGGGTCGTTATAGGCGCGGCCGCTTTCGGTCAGTGCCGGAATAGCGGAGTCTTGCGCTGCAACTGGCGCAGGCTGCTCTTCCTCAGGCGCTGCAGCGGGCTGCTCCGGAGCCTGCTCGGTTGCGGGCGCAACGGCTTCTGCCACGGGCTCGGCAGCAGGTGCTGCTTCTGCGGGCGCTTGTTCTGCCGGTGCTTGCTCTGCCTGCGGCGCGTTGTCCGCTGTTGCTTCGGCGCTTGCCTCAGCGACAGGTGCGGTGGCGGGTGCTTGTGCAGGCTGCTCGGACTGTTCTGCATCGTCCTCTGAGCGGCTGCTGTTGCGCTCGCGACGCGGGCGGCGGTTACGCTCGCCACGCTCACGACGGGACGGGCGAGTCTCTGCCTGCTCGGTTTGCTCGCCAGACTCTTCGCTCTGAACGTCGTCAGCACCAGCCTCGGTAGCCGCCTGCGGTTGCTCTTCGCTGTCGGACTTATCAACCGGTTGGGCCTGGGTGAAGGCCTCGACGGCGGTCTCGATAGACGCTTCCAGTTTGCTGGCCGCTTCGGTCAGCCCCGCTTCAACCGGTGTCTGCACATCGGTTACGGTCTCGGCATCGGCGTCAACTGCGGTGGTGACGGCTGCATCGCTGCTGGGGGCGTCGGCGGAGGTGGAGACGGCTGCGGCGACGGCAGTGGTGCCGGCTTCGCTGTTGTCGCCTTCTTGCTGAGCACCTTCGGCCTGCGGACGGCGGCGGTTGTTGCGACGACGCTGGCTGCTGCGTGAACGGCGCTTGGGACGCTCGCCTTCGTTACCGTCGGCAGCGTTATCCTGGGCCTCGTCAGCAGTGGTCTGCAGGTTGCTCAGCTCGTCGTTTTGCTCGGCTTCTTCGGCGCGCGGCTGTGGGGCACGGCGCTCGCGTTGCTCGCGCGGCTGACGGTTCTGGCTGTCGTCCTCGCGGTTGGTGCGCTGCTCGGCGTCAGCCGGGCGGCGGCGGCGGCGAGTGCTACCTGCTTCATTCTTACGGGTTTCGCTGGCGTCGTTCTCGTTGCGCTGCTCTGGCTTGGCGCCTTGTGCCTTGCGTTCACCGTCCTGGCGGTTGCCACGATCATTGCGCTCACCGCGCTCACCGCGCTCACCGCGCTCACCGCGCTGGCGACGGTTGCGGTTGTTGCGGCGCTCGTCGGCGTTACGCGGATTGCGCTCACGCTTACGTTCGTTGCTGTCGCTCTGCTCCTGCTTCTCGGCTTGCTCTGCAGTCGGCTGCTCGCTGGCGAACAGGCCTACCAGGCTCTTGATCAAACCCTTGAACAGGTTCGGTTGAGCGGCTTGTACGGCTTCGACCGGCGCTGGCGGCGTTGGTGCCGGGCGGGCAGGGGAGAGTGCCTTGACGGCTGCTTCCTGACGCACGATGGCGCGGGTCTGGCTGACCGGAGCGGGTTCTTCTACTTCGACGGTGGCGGTAGCGGTGTAGCTTGACTCGCCGTTCAGTACCGACTCGTGATCGTCACGCAGACGCTGTACGTCAAAGTGCGGGGTGTCCATGTGTGGGTTGGGCAGCACCAGCACGCGCACGCGGGTGCGCGCTTCGGTCTTGGCCAGGGCGTCGCGCTTTTCGTTGAGCAGGAAGGTGGCGACCGGTACGGGTACGTGGGCACGTACTTCGGCGGTGCGGTCCTTCAGGGCTTCCTCTTCGATCAGGCGCAGCACGGATAGCGACAGGGACTCGACGTCGCGGATGGTGCCGCGGCCGTTACAGCGCGGGCAGACGATGCCGCTGGTCTCACCCAGCGACGGGCGCAGACGCTGGCGGGACATTTCCAGCAGGCCGAAGCGCGAGATGCGGCCAACCTGCACGCGGGCGCGGTCGGCTTCGAGGCTTTCGCGTACGCGTTCTTCAACGGCGCGCTGGTTCTTGGCCGGGGTCATGTCGATAAAGTCGATGACGATCAGGCCGCCGATGTCGCGCAGACGCAGCTGGCGAGCGATCTCTTCAGCCGCTTCCAGGTTGGTCTGCAGTGCAGTTTCTTCGATATCGCCACCCTTGGTCGCACGGGCGGAGTTGATGTCGATGGAAACCAGAGCTTCAGTGTGATCGATAACGATGGAACCGCCGGAGGGCAGTTTCACTTCGCGTTCGAAGGCGGTCTCGATCTGGCTTTCGATCTGGAAGCGATTGAACAGTGGCACGCTGTCTTCGTACAGTTTCACCTTGCTGGCGTACTGCGGCATGACCTGGCTGATAAAGCTCAGCGCCTCTTCCTTCACTTCCTCGCTGTCGATCAGCACTTCACCGATGTCTTGGCGCAGGTAGTCGCGGATGGCGCGGATGATGACATTGCTTTCCTGATAAATCAGGAGGGGTGCCTTGCGCTCCTCGGAGGCGCCTTTGATGGCTTCCCAGAGTTGCAGCAGATAATCCAGGTCCCATTGCAGTTCTTCGGCGCTGCGGCCCAGGCCGGCGGTGCGCACGATCATGCCCATGTCGGCGGGCACGTTCAGGCTGTTCAGGGCTTCGCGCAGTTCGTTGCGCTCTTCGCCTTCGATGCGGCGCGAGATTCCGCCAGCGCGGGGGTTGTTCGGCATCAGCACTAGGTAGCGGCCGGCGAGGCTGATGAAAGTGGTCAGGGCTGCGCCCTTGTTGCCGCGCTCTTCCTTGTCGACCTGGACGATGACTTCCTGGCCTTCTTTCAGCACGTCCTTGATGTTGACGCGACCTTCAACTTGCTTGGAGAAGTATTCGCGGGAGATTTCCTTGAGGGGGAGAAAACCGTGGCGTTCGGAGCCAAAGTCGACAAAAGCGGCTTCCAGGCTGGGTTCGACGCGGGTGATACGGCCTTTGTAGATGTTGGCCTTTTTCTGCTCGCGGGCGCCGGATTCGATGTCCAGATCGTAGAGGCGTTGGCCGTCTACCAGGGCGACACGCAACTCTTCGGGTTGAGTTGCGTTAATGAGCATTCTTTTCATGAAGTACCGTTGTGTTTCCAGAGCTATCCGGTCTGCACGGGCACGGCACCTGCGACTCTTCAGTTAGGTGTCAGGTGTGTTTCTGTTATCGGCGGGGCCGAGATACAGAGTTCACATCGCCACTACAGTGGCGACAGTTCTGTCTGTTACTGCTACTGCATACAGAGAAACTGCTTCGGGACTCCCTGCCATGCGGTCTGGCGGGGCGCGGCAGCGGGTATGCTGCCGAATGGGTCCTGGGGCGTCTACGCAAGGTCTGCGGAGGCCGTCGGGCCGTAGTGCCTGCGCGCCGGAGCGCTATTGCAGGGAATCCTTGGGGAGGAATCAGCTGGACTGGGGACGGGGACACCCTGGTTGGCAAGTGTCTACGCTCGTCACATGATCCTGAAGCTGTGCATCTCCACCTAAACACTTACCCATCTGAATCGGGTGCCGCTCCGTATATTGAACGGGAGCGGGTTAATGGTCTGATCGCCCTTCGGCGTCCAGTCGTCTAACACAGGGCCTGTCGACGTTTTGAGTTCTGCTTGCTGCGTCAGGCCGCCGTGTGGTTGTTTCTGGGGGTGGCAGGCATTTGTTTGGCCTGAGTTCCCCGGCTGCAGAATCGGCAGCTCGCCGGACTATAGCAGCATTTTTTAAGTGCTTCAATTGCATGAAAAATTGTATGATGCGCCGATGAAAAATACCGCTTCAGGCCTTCCCGCCCAGGTTCAATTCGATGAAATCTCCGCCGATCAGGCGGGGCAGCGCATTGATAATTATTTGATCACGCGCCTCAAGGGGGCGCCGAAAACACTCGTCTATCGCATCTTGCGCAAGGGCGAGGTGCGGGTGAACAAGGGGCGGGTCAAGCCTGACTACCGGTTGCAGGCGGGTGATCTGCTGCGCATACCGCCGGTCCGGCTGCCGGCACCGGATGAGCCGGTGCTGGTAGGGCAGGGCATTCTCAATGCGCTTGAGCAGAATGTTCTGTTTGAGGATAAGGGGTTGATCGTGGTCAACAAGCCGGCAGGTCTGGCGGTGCACGGTGGTAGTGGTCTGCACTTCGGCGTGATCGAGGCAATGCGCCAGTTGCGTCCGGACTGCCCGCAGCTGGAATTGGTGCACCGGCTGGATCGCGATACCTCGGGTTGTTTGATGATCGCCAAAAAGCGCAGCGTGCTGCGCCATCTGCATGCCGCGCTGCGTGGCGATGGCGTGAACAAGCGCTATTGGGCGCTGGTGCGTGGGCGTTGGCCGGGGGCGACAAAAAAGGTGCATGCGCCGTTGCAGAAAAATAACCTGCGGTCCGGTGAGCGTATGGTCGAGGTGGATCCGGCAGGTAAGGAAAGTCTGACCGAGTTTCGTGTGCTGCAGCGCTTTGGTGATCGCGCCACCCTGGTCGAGGCACGGCCCGTCACCGGGCGTACCCATCAGATTCGTGTGCACGCCAAGCACGCCGGTCACCCGATTGGCGGTGATCCCAAGTACGGTGATGATGAGTTTTCCCGGGAGCTGCGTGAGTTGGGCGGCAAGCGACTGTTCCTGCATGCGCGCTCGCTGGCGGTGACGCTGGCCGATGGCGAAGCGTTGGAAGTGCAGGCCGAGCCGGGCCCCATGTGGGACGATACGCTGCGCAGGTTGGCCGCTGATGGTGATTGATACGCTGATTTTCGATTGGGACGGCACTCTGGCCGACTCGATAGGTCACATCGTCAGCACCATGCAAAGCGCTGCGGTGGCTGTCGGTTTGCCGGTGCCCAGTGAGGAGGCGGTCAAGGGGATTATCGGGCTTGGCCTGCCGGAGGCCGCTGCGGTGCTGTTTCCACAGCGTCCTGATCTGGCGGTGCCGGTGGTCGAGGCCTACCGTGACATCTATCTGAGTGATGATCAGCAGGCGGTGCCCTTGTTTGCTGGTGTTCGGCAGGCATTGGATGACTGGCGTGAGGAGGGTTACCTGCTTGCTGTTGCAACGGGTAAAGGGCGTCGTGGTCTGAACCGGGTGCTCGGTCAGCATGATCTGTTGGATTACTTTGACGCCACGCGTTGCGCTGACGAGACTGTCAGTAAGCCGGATCCGGCCATGCTGCATCAGATTTTGCGGCAGCTGGGGCGTGGTTCCGGGGCGGCAGTCATGGTGGGTGATAGCTGTTTTGATATTCAGATGGCCCACAACGCCGGCGTGCGCGCGGTGGGGGTCAGTTATGGCGCGCAGTCGCGCGGTCGGCTCGAGCAGCTGACGCCGGCGGTGTGTGTGGACAGATTTGTCGAGCTTGCGCCCTGGTTGTCCGGGCAGCGGGCAGGGTCTCGTGGTATCGGGTTGGAGAGAGTTTGATGGATCAGGATCGCTGGACGGAAGGCAATATGGTATCGGGTGAGCAACGCCGTGAGGCCAAGGAAGATGCCAAGGCCTGGAAGCTGCTTGAAAATACGCTGACCGCTTCGTTGCAGGAGCAGCGTCGCTCGCGTCGCTGGGGGATTTTTTTCAAGACGCTGACCTTTGTATATCTGTTTGTTGCGCTCTTGCTCATCTCGCCGTTTGGCAAGATGGGTGCGGCAACCAGTGTCGGGCCGCATACGGCAGTGATCGAGGTGCGTGGTGTCATTGCTGATCAGGAGGAAGCCAGCGCCGACAACCTGGTAGGGGCGCTGCGTGAGGCGTTTGAGGATGAAAATACCAAGGGTGTGGTGCTGCGTATCAACAGCCCGGGCGGCAGTCCGGTACAGTCCGGCTACGTCTACGATGAGATCAAGCGTCTGCGTGCGCTGCATCCGGATATCAAGTTGTATGCGGTGATTACCGATCTTGGTGCATCCGGTGCTTATTACATTGCGTCGGCGGCGGATGAAATTTACGCGGACAAGGCCAGTCTGGTTGGCTCGATTGGTGTAACGGCTGCCAGCTTCGGCTTTGTCGATACTATGGAGAAGCTGGGGGTGGAACGCCGCACTTACACGGCCGGCGAGCATAAAGCGTTTCTTGATCCTTTCCAGCCAGAGAAGCCGGAGGAGAAGGCGTTCTGGCAGCAGGTGCTCAATACCACCCATCAGCAATTCATTGATAGCGTGAAGGCGGGGCGTGGTGATCGCCTGAAGGAAAATCCGGATCTGTTCAGTGGTCTGGTGTGGTCGGGTGAGCAGGCGCTGGAGCTTGGCCTGATTGACGGGTTGTCCAGCACCTCTGCGGTTGCGCGTGACGTGATTGGTGCAGAGGAGTTGGTGGACTTTACCCGTCAGGAGTCGCCGCTGCAGCGTTTCACTCGTCAGCTGGGCGCCAGTATGGGGGCTGAATTGGCTACCCGTGCCGGTCTGGGTGGTCCGCAGCTGCGCTGATCAGGGGAGCTGAACGCCTTCTTTTGCCAGCATGGCGCGCAGGCGGATAAGCGGCAGGCCGATCAGGCTGTTGGGGTCGTCGCCCTGCATGCGTTCGATCAGGGTGATGCCCAGGCCTTCGGACTTGAAGCTGCCGGCGCAGTCGTAGGGCTGCTCACTGCGCAGGTAGCGTTCGATTTCGTCGCCGGTCAGTGAGCGAAAGGTGACATGGTAGGGCTCGACGGTGCCCTGGCCTTGTTTGCTGGCGCTGTTGTAGAGATACAGTGCAGTAGAAAAGGTCAGGGTGCATCCGCTGCTGCGGTTGAGCTGATCAACTGCGCCGGCGTGGTCGAGTGGCTTGCTGACGGGCTCTCCGTCCAGCAGGACAACCTGGTCGGAGCCTATGATCAGATGGGCGGGGTAACGCTCGGCCAGGGCTTGTGCCTTGCTGCGGGCCAGGCGCTCGGTCAGGCTGGCTACGCATTCGAAGGGGTGTGCTGTCTCGTCAATGTCCGGCGCTGCGCACTCGAAGGGGAGTTGCAGGCGTTCGAGCAGGGCTCTGCGGTAGACTGAGCTCGAGGCGAGGACAAGTGGCAGCATGGTGACTCTCCGGTGGGTTGGGCGCTCATGGTGGCGGCATCTGTGGGCGGTTTGCGAGCCGCCGAACGGCACGACGATCGAGTCTAAATAGTTTTGACAGGCGGGGCATGTGCCCCTAGAATTGCGCGCTTATGTCTGGAACCATACCCCCGCACATCGAGCCGCTCCGGCTGGTAGACCGCAGAATCACGCTGAAAGGCGTGGTGAAGACGTCCAGCCTTGGGCGTTTGGCTGCGCTGCTGGATGCACCGACGGGCGATGTACAGGTCGAACTGTACTTCTCTCGCGACGAACAGGGTATCGCCACCATGCATGGCCGTTATCAGGTAGATGCACCGCTGGTGTGTCAGCGTTGCCTGGAGCAGGTCGTGGTGCCGATTGACAGTGAATGTGATGTGGGGTTTGTAAAAAGCGACGAGGCCGCCAAGCAGCTGCCGCGTCGGTATGAACCGGTTTTTGTGGGTGAGGAGCCTCTCGATCTGTTTGCGCTGATCGAAGACGAGCTGCTGTTGGCGCTGCCAGCAGTGCCGATGCATCCGCCACAAACATGTCAGCATCCGCCAGGGTATCGCCCTGAGACGGCGGAGCTGGAGGAAAAGTCTGAGAAGCCTAATCCTTTCAGCGTGCTGGCCAATTTAAAACGCGATACCTGAGCTTAGGAGCTTATTAGTCATGGCTGTTCAGCAGAACAAAAAGTCCCGTTCCGCACGCGGCATGCGTCGTTCCCACGATGCGCTGTCCTCCGCTGCCTTGTCTGTCGACAAGACCACTGGTGAAACTCATCTTCGTCACCACGTTTCTCCTGACGGTTTCTACCGTGGTCGTCAGGTAGTGAACAAGGACAACGACGAATAAGTTTTGTCCGCGTCAATCCGCATAGCGATTGATGTGATGGGCGGGGACCGCGGTCCCCGCTGCATTGTCTCCGCTGCCCGGCGCAGCCTCTCTCTGTATCCCTCCCTGCATATCACTCTGGTTGGCGCTGCTGATTGCGTTGAACCGTTGCTGACACCTGCCGATCTCGCCTCCGGGCGGATTGTCTTGCGGCCTGCCCGTGAACAGATTCTTGCTGATGATCCGCCTGCCAGCGTACTGCGTGGCAAGCGTGATGCGTCCATGCGTGTCGCCTTGCAGCTGGTGCGCGATGCCGAGGTGGACGGCTGTCTGAGCGCCGGTAATACCGGGGCGCTGATGGTACTGGCGCGCTCGGTGCTGGGTACACTCGATGGTGTGCGGCGGCCGGCAATCATGGCGGCCCTGCCGGTGTCCGGTAAGCTCTGCCACGTACTGGATCTGGGCGCTAATGTCGACTGTCCGGCCGAGCAACTATTCGAGTTTGCGCTTATGGGCTCGGCTGCCGCTGCGCAGTTGAGCGGTAATCCGGCGCCGCGGGTGGCCTTGCTCAATATCGGCAGTGAAACCCACAAGGGCAACCGTCAGGTGCGTGATGCTGCCGCCTTGCTGGCGTCCTGTGCCCAGCTGAATTACATCGGGCACATAGAGGGTGACGGGCTGTTTCGGGGTGAGGCTGATGTGGTGGTGTGTGACGGTTTTGTCGGTAATGTGCTGCTGAAGGCCAGCGAGGGTCTGGCTGGCTATCTGCAGGCCGAGTTGCGCGCGGCAGTGGCGGGTAGTCGTCTGCTACGCTGGCTGGCACCGCTGGTATTGCATGCGACGCGTGCCGTGCGCGAGCGCCACGATCCGGCGCGCTACAACGGGGCCAGCTTGCTCGGGTTGCGCGGTGTTGTGATGAAGAGCCATGGCGCGGCAGACGAGGCGGCCATGGTGGCGGCCATTGGACACACCATGCGCGCCTGCGAGGTGCGGCTGCCGGAGCGCATTGCCGGGTGTGTGCAGGAATATCGGGCTGGGCTGTGACCTTGGTCGGGAGCGGCGCATCCAAAAAAACAGTTGGGGTCTGTTGCTGTTTTGTGCACCTGCTTGTTGCAGTCTGCAAGATCGCCCGTCAGGCGACAAAAAAACGCAGCGTGGTCCAGCCCCTTAGCTCTGCAATCTTTTGATAACAGGATGATGATATGACGTATTCCCTCGGCTTTGTTTTTCCCGGTCAGGGGTCGCAGTCGGTTGGCATGCTTGGTGAGCTGGCTGAACAGCACGCCGTCATCAAGGATACCTTTGCCGAAGCCTCTGATGCATTGGGCTATGATCTGTGGGCGCTGAGCCAGAATGGTCCCGAAGCTGATTTGAATCGCACTGACCGCACGCAGCCGGCTATCCTGAGTGCATCGGTAGCGCTCTGGCGCCTATGGTGTGAGCAGTCTGCTGCACGCCCTGACTTTGTTGCGGGCCACAGCCTGGGTGAGTATTCGGCGCTGGTTGCCGCCGGTGTACTGCCGTTTGCCGAGGCTGTTCGCCTGGTTGAGCGTCGTGGCCAGCTGATGCAGCAGGCCGTCCCCGAAGGGCAGGGCAGCATGGCGGCGATTCTGGGCCTGGAAGATCAGCAGATCATTGATCTCTGCGCTGCAGCCTCTCAGGGTGAGGTGGTTAGCGCGGTGAACTTTAATGCGCCGGGGCAGGTCGTTATTGCCGGCCAGGTGGCGGCGGTTGAGCGTGCCATTGAAGGTTGCAAGGCCGCTGGTGCCAAGCGCGCGCTGCCACTGCCGGTCAGTGTGCCCTCGCACTGCGCACTGATGCAGCCAGCCGCCGAGCAGTTGGCGGACGACTTTGCTGCGCTGACCTGGCAGGCACCTGAAATTACCCTGGTGCAGAACGTGACGGCGCGTCCGGCGGCCGATCAGGCGGCGCTGCGTCAACTGCTGGTTGAGCAGCTCTACAGCCCGGTGCGCTGGGTTGAATCGGTGGTATATATGGCTGATCAGGGTGTGACTGATCTGGTCGAATGCGGTCCGGGCAAGGTGCTCGGTGGGCTGAACAAGCGTTGCGCCAAAGGCGTCAACAATCACAGCCTGGAAAGTGCTGCGGGTTTTGAGGCCTGTCGCGCACGGTTTGCTTGAGGAGCAGGACATGAGTCTGGAAGGAAAGGTAGCGCTGGTCACCGGCGCGAGCAGAGGCATTGGGCAGGCGATTGCTCACGCGCTGGCAGCGCAGGGTGCCGTCGTTGTAGGGACAGCAACCAGTGATCAGGGCGCCCAGGCAATTGGCGAAAAGCTGGCGGCTGCAGGCTACAAGGGCACCGGCATGAAGCTGGATGTACGTGACCCTGAGTCGATTGCAGCCGTGCTGGCTGCGATCACGGAGAGCTACGGTGCGCCGGCGATCCTGGTCAACAACGCGGGTATTACTGCCGATAACCTGTTGATGCGCATGAAAGATGATGAGTGGGATGACGTCATCGGCACCAACCTGAGCTCGGTCTACCGTTTGTCCAAGGCTGTCCTGCGGGGCATGACCAAGGGCCGCTGGGGGCGTATCATCAACATCAGTTCGGTAGTCGGTGGCATGGGTAATGCCGGTCAGTCCAACTACGCGGCAGCCAAGGCGGGTATGGAAGGTTTTACCCGTGCACTGGCCCGTGAAGTCGGATCCCGCGCCATTACTGTGAACGCGGTTGCGCCTGGCTTTATTGACACCGACATGACGCGTGCGCTTAATGACAGCCAGCGTTCGGTCATGCTGGAGCAGATTCCACTGGCGCGCCTGGGGCAGGCTGAGGAAATCGCAGCAGCAGTTGCTTTCCTGGCGAGCGAAAGTGCGGGCTACATTACCGGTGCTACACTGCCGGTCAACGGTGGCATGTATATGTAACTGGCTGCCGCCGGTGGCACAGCTGTCGGCGGTGACGAGTTTCAATAGGTGGAAGCCGCAGGCTTTGACCTCATTTGCGTCAGATACGATTCACGCTTGAAACCAAGAGAATTGTTTCTATAAACTACCCGCAGTCCGGCTTCTCGGAACT
This sequence comes from Pseudomonas abyssi, assembly GCF_002307495.1. Taxonomy (GTDB): domain Bacteria; phylum Pseudomonadota; class Gammaproteobacteria; order Pseudomonadales; family Pseudomonadaceae; genus Halopseudomonas; species Halopseudomonas abyssi. The sequence continues at coordinate 117,493 of NZ_NTMR01000011.1, forward strand.
GCAAATAGGAGTGAGAACAAGGTATGAGTACCATCGAAGAACGCGTCAAGAAAATCGTTGCCGAGCAGCTCGGTGTCAAAGAAGAAGAAGTCACCAACAGCGCTTCTTTCGTTGAAGATCTTGGCGCTGACTCCCTGGACACCGTTGAGCTGGTGATGGCTCTCGAAGAAGAATTCGAGACCGAGATTCCGGATGAAGAAGCCGAGAAGATCACCACCGTTCAGGAAGCCATCGACTACGTGAATGCTCACCAGAAGTAATCACGTCGCTTGCTGACATAAAAAGCCGCAGTGCCTCACGGACCTGCGGCTTTTTTGTGTCTGCGTGTTTTGGCCGGGCGCAGCAGAGCCGGCCGGCTTGTTGATGGGCGCCGGCCTGTCTTGCCGCTGTCGTCGTTTGCGTCGACAATAGGGCAGTTTCGCGGCCGGTGCCGGCTGTCGTGATGTTCAAGCGTTTAATAAGGAGTGTGCCGTGTCGCGCAGACGCGTGGTAGTAACTGGTCTGGGAATGTTGTCTCCCCTGGGTAATACGGTCGAAAGCAGTTGGCAGGCCGCGCTGGCGGGCAAGAGTGGTATCGGCCCGATCGAGCATATGGATGTCAGTGCCTTTTCTACCCGTATTGGCGGCTCAGTACGCGACTTCGAGGTTGAGCTGTACATGGCGGCCAAGGAAGCGCGTAAGCTGGATCTGTTCATTCAGTACGGTCTGGCGGCCTGTATCCAGGCCATCAAGGATTCCGGTCTGGAAATCTCCGACCAGAACCGTGATCGCATCGGCGTGGTGATGGGCTCGGGTATTGGCGGTTTGACCAATATCGAGAAGAACCACGAGCAGTTGCTGAGCAGCGGCCCGCGCCGGATTTCGCCTTTCTTTGTGCCAGGGTCGATCATCAACATGGTCGCGGGTTACCTCTCCATCCAGTATGGTTTGCAGGGACCCAACTATGCACTGACCACGGCATGCACTACGGGTACGCACAGCATCGGCATGGCTGCGCGCAATATCGCCTACGGCGAAGCCGACATGATGGTCGCTGGCGGTTCTGAAATGGCCACCACCGGCCTGGGTCTGGGCGGCTTCAGCGCGGCGCGTGCCATGTCCACCCGCAATGATGACCCGCAGGGTGCCAGTCGCCCCTGGGATCGTGACCGCGATGGCTTTGTCCTGTCCGACGGTGCCGGCGCCATGCTGCTGGAAGAGTATGAGCACGCCAAGGCGCGCGGTGCGACCATTTACGCCGAGCTGGTCGGCTTCGGCATGAGCGGCGATGCCTATCACATGACCGCACCACCGGAAGACGGTCGTGGCGGCGCCAAGTGTATGGACAACGCTCTCAAGGACGCTGGCCTGAATCCGGACGAGGTGGATTACATCAACGCCCACGGGACGTCGACTCCCGCCGGCGATGTTGCCGAGACGCGTGCAGTCAAGAGCGTATTCGGTGCCCATGCCAGCGAACTGGCGATCAGTTCGACCAAGTCCATGACCGGTCATCTGCTCGGTGCTGCCGGCGCCGTCGAGGCCGTGTTCAGTGTGCTGGCGCTGCGTGATCAGGTTGCTCCGCCGACCATCAACCTGGACAACCCCGACGAGGATTGCGATCTGAACTATGTTCCGCATCAGGCGCAGCAGCGCGAGCTGAATGTGGTGCTGTCCAACTCCTTCGGTTTTGGTGGCACCAACGGCAGCCTGGTATTCCGTCGCTGCGAATGACGGGGGTCGGCAAAGTAGCGGGCTGGACCCAGGTCAATGGCGAGCTGGCTGACAGCTTGCCCCTGAGTGACCGGGGGCTGGCCTACGGTGACGGCCTGTTCGAGACGTTGCGGGTGGTTGGCGGGCGCATGCCGTTGTTGACGCGTCACCTGCAGCGTCTGCAACGTGGCTGCGCGGCCTTGTCGCTGTCTGTTGATCTGGCGTTGATCGAGGCAGAACTGGTGGCTGCGGCCGCAAGGCTGGGTGAGGGCGTGTTGAAGCTGACACTGACACGTGGTTCCGGCCCGCGCGGTTACGCACCGCCAGCGCAGTCGACGCCCAGTCGCATTCTCTCCGCTGCGCCGCTAGCGGCTACCGATCCCCGTCGTCGCGATGGTATCGCACTCTTTCCCTGCCGCACCCGATTGTCCGAGCAGCCGTTGCTGGCGGGGCTCAAACACCTCAATCGGCTGGACCAGGTATTGGCGCGCGGCGAGTGGCAGAGCACGGAGTTTGCCGAAGGGCTGGTCTGTGACCAGCAGGGACGGCCGGTCGAGTGCACCATGAGCAATCTGCTGGTCTGGCGCGATGGCGGCTGGATTACGCCGTCGTTGGACCATTGCGGTGTGCGCGGTGTCATGCGTGACTATCTGCTCGATACGCTGACGGCGCAGGGCGTGCCGGCTGAAGAGCGGGTTATGGATATGGATATGCTGTACAGTGCGCAGGAAGTCTGCTGCTGCAACAGCCTGATTGGAGTCTGGCCGGTGGTGCGGCTGGGCGAGCGGAGCTGGCCGGTAGGGCCACAGACCCGCCTCCTGCAAACCCTGGCAGAACAGGTTTATCAGTGAAAAGTATTGGCAAATTTTTAGTCGTAGCGCTGTTTCTGGGCGTGGTTACAGCGCTGTGTGGTGGTGTCTGGGGGTTTGTCACCCTGCAGCGAGCGCTGCATCAGCCGCTGCAGCTGAGCGATCCCGAAACGCTGGTGGTTCAGCCGGGCAGCAGCCCGGCGCGGGTGTTCAGCGAACTTCAGCAGCAGGGTGTGCTGCATGATGCCGCCTGGTTGCGGCGCTATTGGCAGTGGCAGATGGAAGGCGCGGTGCTGCACGTTGGTGAGTACCAGTTGCAGCCGGAAATGACTGCGGCAGAGTTGCTGCACATGATGGAGCGGGGCGAGGTGTTGCAGCGCTCGGTGACGCTGGTCGAAGGCTGGAATTTCCATCAGGTGCGTGCCGCACTGCGTGCTGCCGACAAGCTGAAGCAGAGCCTTGATGCTGATCTGAGCGATGCCGAGGTGATGGCGTCCCTGGGTTTTGAGGGTGAGCATCCGGAAGGTCGCTTTTTCCCCGACACCTATCAGTACACCCTGGGTATGAGCGATCAGGATATTCTGCGTCGTGCCCATGAGCGCATGGCCTCGGTGCTTGCCGAGGTCTGGGATACGCGCGCCGACAACCTGCCGATCAAGTCCCCCTACGAGGCGCTGATTCTGGCCTCCATTGTTGAAAAGGAAACCGGCGTGCCCTCTGAGCGTGGCCAGATTGCAGGCGTCTTTACTCGTCGTCTGCAGATAGGTATGCGTCTGCAGACCGACCCCACGGTGATCTACGGTATGGGGGCTGACTATCAGGGCAATATCCGTCGCCGTCATCTGCAGCAGGCCACGCCCTATAACACCTACGTCATTGACGGGCTGCCGCCAACGCCGATTGCCATGCCCGGACGCGAGGCGCTGGAAGCTGCGGTCAAGCCGGAGCCCGGAAAGAGCCTCTATTTTGTCGCCAAGGGCGATGGCTCCCATGTGTTCTCCAATTCGCTGAGCGAACACAATCGGGCGGTGCGTGCCTATCAGCTGCAGCGGCGCAGCGACTACCGCTCCAGCCCGGCACCGGAGGCAGCGCCATGACTGGCGTCTTTGTCACCCTGGAAGGCCCTGAAGGCGCCGGCAAGTCGACCAACCTCGCTTATATTGCCGCTGCGCTGCGCGCGGCGGGCTGTGAGCCGTTGCTGACCCGCGAGCCAGGCGGCACGCCTATCGCCGAACAAATACGCGGGCTGTTGCTGGCGCACCATGAAGAGCCGATGGACGATGATGCCGAGCTGCTACTGGTGTTCGCCGCTCGCGCGCAGCATCTGAATCGGGTCATTCGGCCGGCCCTGGCGACTGGTCGAGTGGTCATCAGCGACCGCTTTACCGACGCCACCTATGCCTATCAGGGCGGTGGCCGGGGTATTGACCTGACGCGCATCGCCGCACTGGAGCATTGGACCCAGGGTGACCTGCGACCCGACCTGACCCTGGTGCTGGACGTACCGGTCGAGGTCGGTATGACCAGAGCGCGCGCACGCAGTGCGCTGGACCGCTTCGAAAGTGAGCAGCAGTCGTTCTTCGAGGCGGTGCGCAGTAGCTATTTGAGTCGGGCGGAGCTGGCGCCCGAGCGCTATGTGATCGTCGATGCCAGCGCTGATCTGGATCAGGTCCAGCAGCGTCTGCAGCCGTTCATCGACCAGGTTCTGGAGCGTTGGCGTGGCTGATGTGACCACCGCGATGCCCTGGCACCAGGGGCACTGGCAGGCGCTGGTGGGGCAGCAGCACTTTGCTCACGCCTATCTGTTTACCGGGCCGTCGGGTGCAGGCAAGCGCGCTTTTGCTTCCGCGTTCGCGGCCTGGCTGATGTGCGAGCAGCCAACTGGCGGCCACGCCTGTCAGCAGTGCCGGAGCTGTCTGTTACGTCAGGCCGGCAGCCATCCCGATCTGCTTAGCATCGCGCCCGAAGAGCAGGGCAAGGCGATTCGCGTTGATGCCATTCGCCAGTTGGTCGACTTTATTGCCCAGACTGCCCAGCAGGGAGGCCGCAAGGTGGTGTTGCTGCAACCGGCCGAGGCAATGAACCAGAATGCTGCCAACGCATTGCTCAAATCCTTGGAAGAACCAACGGCTGATACTTATCTGCTATTGATCAGTGATCAGCCCAGCCGCCTGCTGCCGACCATTCGCAGCCGTTGCCGGGTGCAGCCACTGGGCGCTCCGGGTCAGCAGCAGGCGTTGTCCTGGCTCGCCGCTGAGTTGCCTGACAGCACTGCCGAGCAGCAAGGCTTGCTGCTGCAGATGGCGGGTGGGGCACCTTTGCGTGCGCTGGCGCTGCAGCAGATGGACGCCTTGGCCCTGCGTGACAAGGTTGTTGAGGGCGTCAAGGCGCTGCTTAAGGGGCAGATATCGGCGCCGCGCCTGTGCGAGCAGTGGAACGCGGTGCCGGTAGAGCTGTTGCTTGACTGGTTTGCCGACTGGACGCTGGATTTGCTCAAGCTGCAGCAGCGGGCCCAGGAAACGGCCAGCAACGCGGACATGGACAAGGTGCTGGGTTACATGGCGCAACGTGTGCAGCCGCTGGCGCTGCTACACTGGCAAGAGTGGTTGCTGGCACATCGCCGCCAATTCGATAACAAAGCGAACCTTAATCGCCAACTGTTTCTGGAAAAGCTGCTCGCAGAGTGGAAAACGCTGGCTGAAAGGCGTTAACCTTCCAGCCATTGCCTGATACCAAAAAGGAATAACAGATGACCACCCCTGCTGCTCCGGGTCCGCGTAACGGCATTCTGTCGCTGACCATCAAGGACAAGTCTGTGCTGTACGCGGCGTACATGCCGTTCGTCAAGCACGGTGGGTTGTTCATCCCGACCAACAAAAGCTACCGCCTGGGTGATGAAGTCTTCATGTTGCTTAACCTGATGGAAGAGCCAGAGAAGATTCCGGTTGCCGGCAAGGTCATCTGGGTGACCCCCAAGGGCGCTCAAGGTAACCGCGCTGCGGGCATCGGCGTGCAGTTCAGTGACCAGGACAATACCGCCCGCAGCAAGATCGAAACCTATCTGGCCGGCGCGCTGCAGTCGGACCGCCCGACCCACACCATGTAGTTGTTATGCTGATTGACTCGCACTGCCATCTTGATCGCCTTGATCTGACTCCCTACGACGGTTCCCTTGATGCCCTGCTGGATGCTGCCCGTACGCGCGGCGTCGGCAAGTTTCTGTGCATTGGCGTGGACGCCAACAATGCCGCCACCGTTCAGCAACTGGCTGATGCACACGCCGATGTCTTCTGCAGCGTCGGCGTGCATCCGCTCGACCTGAAGGATGGACGAGCAACAGACCTGGCCTGGCTGCTGGACCAGTTAACGCACCCGCGTACCGTGGCCATCGGTGAGACCGGGCTGGATTATCACTATGAGTCGGAGCTGGCTGAACAGCAGAAGGCGTCTTTTGCCATTCATCTGCAGGCGGCTCGGGAAACCGGCAAGCCCGTGGTGATCCACACCCGCGCTGCCCGTCAGGACACCCTGGACATGCTGCGCGAAGCCGATCTGGCCAATGCCGGTGTGTTGCATTGCTTTACCGAAGACTGGCCCATGGCTCGTGCTGCGCTGGATATGGGCTACTACATCTCGCTCTCGGGTATCGTTACCTTCCGCAATGCCGACGCGCTGCGTGAGGTCGCCCGGCAGGTGCCGGCTGACCGCCTGCTGGTCGAAACCGACTCACCTTATCTCGCCCCTGTACCGCATCGTGGCAAGCCCAATGAGCCGCAGTACGTTTGCGAGGTGGCGGCGTTTCTCGCCGAGCTGCGCGGCGAACCCCTGGAGCAGTTGCAGCAGCAGACCACGGATAACTTTCATCGACTGTTTCCGCTGGCTGCTGGTTGATCACAACCGGGTCCATGCTCGTCGCGTTCACCTATCCTTTCGACAGCACAAAAAAAACCCGAATTCTGGGGGATGAATTCGGGCCAAGACCATTAGGAGTGATACAGAGGCAGGACAGAGCCCGCCCGTTCAGGAATGACACTTGGGGGGTATGTCATTCCTGATAGCTTCAGTATTGTCGAAATTGTCCGGCTTTCCACCGCGCTTTGCCGCTTTTATAAACTGATTTGGAATACGCTCGACCCAGCTTATCGTGAAGGGTTGTTATTGCTTGTTTGGTTGATCAATTCGGCCAGTCGTGCCAGTGCGCTTTCCAGTGTCGACTGCGGTGTGTAGAAGTGCGGCGACCAGCGAATGCCGCCACCGCGCAGCGCACAGACAACCCCCCGATCCATCAATGCCTTGTGCAGTGCCTTGTGGTCTTGGCCGGCTACTGAAAAGGTGATGATGCCCGAGCGGCGCCCAGGGCGCATGTCGCTCAGTACCTGGACTCCAGGCAAGGCTTGCAGGCGCTCAGCCAGCAAGCAGATACGCGCGTCCAGCTGTGCGGCAACCCACGGCATGTCGGCTTCGAGCAACAGCGACAGGCTGGCCGACATGGCCTGCTGGGCCAGGGTATTCGGACTGCCAGCCTCGAACCGGCGGGCTGAGCGGGCAGGGTGCCAGTCGCTGCGGTCGTAGTCGCCGATGGCCTCGACCATATGCCAGCCGTGCTGGGTTAGCTGCAACTGGTCGCGGACTCTGGCATGGCAGAAGAACACGCCCAGCCCCTCCGGCGCCAGTAGCCACTTGTGCCCGTCGGCCATAGCGAAATCGCAATCGATCTGCTGAACGTCAAATGGCTGCGCGCCGAGGGTCTGGATGGCATCGACGCAGAACAGCACGCCGCGCGCGCGGCAGGCGGTGCCCAACTGTTGCAGATCCAGCCGCAGGCCGGTGCCGTACTGTACCGAGCTGATGCTCAGTAGCCGGGTGCGAGGCCCCATGGCGTCGATCAGCGCCTGCTCGGGCTCGCTTCCCAGGTCAACGGCAATGACCTCTACTCCCCGACCGGCAAGGGCTTCCCAGGGCAGGCGGTTGGACGGGAATTCCTGATTGCTGATGATGACCTGGTCGCCGGGCTGCCAGTCCACGCCTTGGGCAACGAATGAAAGTGCCTCGGAGGTATTCTTGACCAGGGCAATATCGTCACTGTGCGGTGCATTCAGCAGGGTGCGCAGCTGATCGCGCAGCTGGCGTTCGCCGCGGCTCCAGCGAGGGTAATCCTGCGCGCCCTGTTGCAGGTTCTCGCTGGCGAAGGCGCTGACGGCCTCGGCAGCGCGTTTGGGCCAGGGCGCGACAGCCGCGTGGTTGAGATAGCAGAGGCCGTTTGCCTGCGGAAATTCCGCTTGCCAGCGGTGGTCATCAATCATACGAGGCTCCCGGTGTCATTTCTGCCAATGTCCGGACTCCTGGTACCAAAGGGCTCCCCAGGTCCGCCAAATGGCCTTGCAAAGCCTATTTAGACACAGTTGAACTGGATAGTCAGCTTGTAAGCAAATATGGGCACAGGGTCATCACTTTGGCATAATGATGCACTTTGCCAAATTGAATCCGGGTAGCTTAATGCAGAAAGAGTCACGAAAAGTCCGCGAATTTCGTCGTCGCGAACAGGAAATTCTGGATAGTGCCCTGCGCCTTTTCCTTGAGCAGGGCGAGGACAGCGTCACGGTGGAGATGATCGCCGATGAAGTCGGGATTGGCAAAGGCACCATCTACAAGCACTTCAAGTCCAAGGCCGAGATTTATCTGCGCTTGATGCTTGATTACGAGCGCGACCTTGCCGAAATGATGCATTCCGAAGCGATCGAGCGTGATAACGCTGCCTTGCCGCGGGACTACTTCGAGTTTCGCATGAGCGATCCGGAGCGCTATCGCCTGTTCGACCGGTTGGAAGAGAAGGTGGTCAAGTCCAACCAGCTGCCGTCTATGGTCGAAGAGCTGCATCAGATCCGCACCTCCAACTTCAATCATGTAACCGGCATGATTCAGTCGCGTATTGATGACGGCAAGCTCGAAGATGTTCCGGCGTACTTTCACTATTGTGCCGCCTGGGCGCTGGTGCACGGCGCTATGGCCATGTACCACTCGCCGTTCTGGCAGGATGTGATCAAGGATCAGGAAGGGTATATGCAGTTCCTGATGGATGTGGGTGTGCGCATGGGCAACCGCTTCAAGCGGCGCAAGGAAACCGAGGCGGCTGACCCCTCCTGAACTCCCGGTCCAGGCGACAGTCTGAGCTTTCGGAGCCCACGACAGGAGTCGCCCCGTGCCCTTTATTCGCAGTTTCTTGACCGGCGCTGTTTGCGCCGGTTTGCTGTTCTCGACGTCGCTGTCTGCGCGCGAGTACAGCTACAGTGACGCCCATCTGCATTTTGTTGATTTCTTCCAGGAGAGTGCCGGGCTGGACAGCCTGATCGAGGCCATGGATGAGGCCAACGTCGAGCATGTGATGTTGTCCGGTATTCCGGTGGCCAAGCAATGGCATGAGAACGAGCCCAAGCGGCCGCGTTACTATGCCGGTGATGACGGCAGTGCCTACTGGTTCAGCGCCACTGATCTGCTGATTGCCAAGGCGCTGGAGCAGGTGCCGGCTGATCAGCGCCACCGGTTCCATCCTTTTCTTTCCGGCTTCAACCCAAACGACAAGAATGCCGATGCGCACATACGCCGTATGCTGGAGTTGTATCCGGGCGTGTGGCAGGGGCTGGGGGAGGTCTTTACGCGCCATGACACCTTGACCGCGCTGATCCACGGCGAGGCGCCGCGTGCCAATAGCGAAGCGATGAACCGGGTATATGATCTGGCCGAGGAGTTTGATCTGCCGGTGATGGTGCACAGCAACATTACCTCCTGGCGCGAGCGAAATCCGCTGTATCTGCAGGAAATTGAAGAGCCACTGCGTAATCACCCAGGCGTCCGGATCATCTGGGCCCATGCCGGTACCAGCATGGAGATTCACCGCCATCAGGATCGTCTGGAGTTCTTGCTGCCCACGCTGCGGCGCATGCTGACGGCCTACCCCAACCTGTATATCGACATGTCCTGGACGATGCGCGAACCTTATCTGCTGAATGCAGAGGGCGAGCCTGACCCGGAGTGGGTGCGGTTGGTGGAAGACTTTCCCAGCCGCTTTATGCTCGGCTCCGACGTAGTCGGTCGCTTCGACAGCCTGGGTAAGTATATGAGCGGGTTTGATCCCTTTCTGGATGCCTTGAGCGAGGATGTTGCCCGCGCTGTTGCGCTGGACAACTTCCTGGCGGTATTGCCCCGCGCGCCAAGCGAAGATTGAACGGCCCCGCTGGTGGCGGGGCCGTTGCTGGGGTTACCGCGCTGCCGGCAACGTCAGTGGCGGCGCCTGCCAGTAGGCGCAGTTGTGGTAGCCCAGGAAGGTAAGGGCGCTACTGCTGGCGGCATTGGGTACATCCAGTACCTGCAGGTTGCCGGTGGCGGCCTGGGCCCAGCTGGCAGCAACGCCGTCGGTGGTGTTGGGGTCGCCGGTCTTGGCGAACTGTGTCCAGTAGTCGACCATTTCCTCGGACAGGCTCAACAGATCAGCCGTGTCACCAGAGTAGCGTGTCTGCATTACGCTATCCGGGTAGAGCACGTACGGAATCTCGCCGGCATGGGTGGCGCCCAGCGGGAAACTGACGGCCACCGGCGGTACCAGTGTCCAGGGCGCGTCCTCATCGCGGAACCAGTACTGAAAGGTGTTCATGCTGGCACCCGCGAAGGTGCTGGCATGCACGTAGGCGTTGCAGGCAAACATGAAGTCGGTCCAGATCGCCGATAGCGCCGCTTCAAAGGGCTTGGCACTGCCGGCTACCCGCGCCAGGTAGTCGGTCGCAATCTGATCGGCGTCGTAGGGAACGCTGGCCTGATAGGGCTGAAAGAAGGCGTCGACACGGCTGCGGTATTCGGCCTCGTCGTCGATCGGGTTGCCGCCAACCTCATCCAGCGCCACGAACAGCGTGCCTTCGTTCTGGTTACTGCCGATCAGCACATCCAGGCTGTCATTGAAGCTGCCTTCGTTCAGTGCCTGCATGATCGACTTGGGTAGCAGGTCGGAGTCTGGGTCGACAGTCGGCATGGATTGCGACCCTTGAGCGGCCAGCAGGCTCGACACCGGCAGGGCGCGCAGACAGTCGGCGGCGGTGTCTAGGTCGGTACAGCCCAGGGCGTTGGCGACGCCCACACCGCCGGCCTGTGCCGCAGCCTTGGGCACCTGGAAGGGAGCGTATGAGCCGCTCTGCACGATGGCGCGCTGGAACAGGCCCTCGGTTTCTGCCCGTGGCGAGACGATGTGGCTCATGACACTGTGGCCGCCGGCGGACTCACCAAAAATGGTGACGTTATCGGCATCTCCGCCGAAGGCTTCGATATTCTGTTGCACCCAGCGCAGGGCCTGCTGCTGGTCCATCAGGCCGAAGTTGCCGCCGTTGGACGCGAGTGAGGGGTGGGCAAGGAAGCCCAGGTTACCCAGGCGATAGTTGAGGGTAACCACCACCACATCTTCTGCCGCCAGGCGGGTCGGGTCATACTCGCCACCGCCGTTGCCAAAGACAAAGGCGCCGCCGTGAATCCACACCATGACCGGCAGGTCCTTGGCGTCGGTTGGCGTGTACACATTGAGGTACAGGCAGTCTTCGTCGCCGGCTGCGGCGCCGGTGGTGATGTCGCTCTGCGGGCAGCTGTTACCGAAGTCCTGGGAGAGGGTCAGTGTGCCGTTGCGCGCCTCAGGTGGCTCTGGCGGTGCAAAGCGCCGTTCGCCGACCGGGGGCTTGGCGTAGGGAATGGCGCGGAAGATACGCAGGTTGTCTGTCTTGATGCCGAGCACCTGGCCTTCCGTGGTGCTCACGGCCAGCGGGTTGGGCGTGGTGTCGTCGCCACCGCCACCGCTGGACAGGCAGCCGGTTAATGACAGCGCGGCAACCGCCAGGCTGAGGGTCTTGAATAGGGGGAGCCCGTTCGGGCGCGGGAAAGCAGCGTTCATTATTGTTGTCCTGTGCTTGGAAAAGGTCGGGGCAATTGCTCAGGTTGTCTCGTGATGGAGCAAACGCCTCGGCTGGCACGCAGACTATATGTGAAGTGCATCACGCCGGGCTAAACACGTCCGGGTGGTGTGAAAAGATGGGGCAGGTGGTTATGATGTCCGGTTTTTGTCGTTTGCAGTGCCATAAGAAAGAGATGCCCTGATGATGCAAGAAGCCTTTCCTGTCAGTTACATAGAACCGGTTTTTCGTCCGCCAAGCGAGGCGCACTCGCTGATACTGCCGGTAACCAACGGCTGCTCCTGGAATAAGTGCACCTTTTGCGAGATGTACACGGCGCCGCAGAAGAAGTTTCGCGCCCGTGATGAGGCCGAGGTGCTGGAAGAGATTCGCAAGGTGGGTGAACGCTATATTGTTCAGCGCATATTCCTCGCCGACGGCGACGCCATGGTACTGCCGACCCATCGCCTGCTGCGCATCCTGCAGGCTATCGCCGAGCACATTCCCAGTGTCGAGCGAGTGACCTCTTACTGCCTGCCGCGCAACCTTAAGCGCAAGTCGGTAGAGGAATTGCGCGAGTTGCGCGATGCCGGGTTGGCTATGCTCTATGTGGGCGCCGAGTCGGGTGATGATGAGGTGCTGGAGCGGGTCAACAAGGGCGAAAGCTATGCCTCCACAGCCGACGCCCTGAACAAGGCCGGGGAAGCGGGGCTGAAGCGCTCGGTGATGATTCTTAACGGTCTGGGCGGCAGCACCTTGAGTGATCAGCACGCCGACCACTCGGCTCGTCTGGTGAATGAAACCCAGCCCGAGTTCGTCTCCACCCTGGTTGTCAGCTTCCCTCAGGGCATGGAGCGTTTTCAGGCCCGTTATCCGGATTTTGCGCCGCTGACACAGGAGCAGCTGTTCCAGGAACTGCTGCGTTTTGTCGGTGCGCTGGAGCTGGACAACACTACTTTTCGCAGCGACCATGCATCCAATGCGCTGGTGCTCAAGGGCGAGCTGGGCCGGGACAAGGCGCAGTTGTTGGGGCAGATCGAACAGGCGATCGCCCGTCCGCACTCGGCGGGTCTGCGGCCGGAGTGGATGCGCGGTCTCTAGCTGATAACTGAGGGCAGGTCACATGCGCACCTTGTTGATTGTATTGGGAATGCTGTCACTGACTGGCTGCATGAAACCGTCTGACATGCAGCAGCAGGCCGGCTACTACATGGGCGATGCGGGCCTGCTCAATCATTATCGCATCGAGCGCAGCAGTACCTGGGTGCTGCAGTCTGACTCCAAACTGTACATCGCTCAGGGGCATTTTCTGCCGATTGGCGAACCCTACGCCCGCCCTAATGTCGTAGCAGAAGAGGCGTTTGCTGCTGCGGTTGAGGTGTTTCCGGTAGTACGTCGCTCACCCCAGCCGTTAGGGCTGGAGGAAGCGCTGGCCGAAGCCGGCAGCTTTGGCTACGACTACCTGCTCTATACCCGCTTTGCCGCCGCCGACGATGCGGTGGGCAGCCGGGAAGAATGGGAAACCTCGGAGCAGTGGGGCGATGTCGGTCGAGACCGCGGTGTGCTGCAGCTGATGCTGCTTGAAGTGGGCTCGCGCCATCTGGTGGACTACGCCCGCATCGAGACCCGTGGCGGTTTTCTGCAGTTTTATAACGCCTCGCCCGATGACCTGCTGCGGCCACCGCTGCAGGACTACACCCGGCAATTGCTGGGTCGGCACTGACAGGCTGGGCAGGGCATTACGCGCTGCCGGTTCGCAGTTGCCGTCCGGCAGATCCAACAGGAGAGCTCATGTCCCGTCGTGCACCACCCCCGCAATCCCTTCTCGACAGCATTCCTCAGCGTGGCGCGTTGCAACGCCGCGAGCCCGCCCCGGTAGAGCAGTGGGATACACCGTTGAGCGGCGAAATGGACATGCGCATTGCTCGCGACGGCACCTGGTATCACGAAGGTGACGCGATTGAGCGCAAAGCGCTGGCCCAGTTGTTTTCCAGCATTTTGCGGCTGGATGAGGATGGCCGCTACTACCTGGTAACCCCGGTCGAGCGCTGGGGCATCCAGGTCGATGACGCGCCCTTTGTGGCTACCCGCCTGCGTATCGAGGGACAGGGCGAGCAGCAGCGCCTGCACTTCACTACCAACCTGGAAGACGAGGTGACGCTGGACGCCGAACATCCGCTGCGCGTGCAGGTCGACCCCGACACCCAGGAGCCGGCCCCCTACATTCTGGTTCGCGGCAATCTCGAAGCGCTGATCGGACGTAACGTGTTTTACGAGCTGGCCGAGCTGGCTGTCGAGCATGAGCAGCAAGGGACTGCCCGCACCGGCGTCTGGAGCTGTGGTCAGTTCTTTGCCCTGGACGGCAGCCAGACGAACTGAGCGTCTCCTGTACCTGCCTATCAAACTCCCCTATATCCCCCAACAGGGGGGTAAATCCTCTTGGGTGACGTCTTCTAGCATCAGGGTCTGATCAGCCGACCGGAGCATGCGCCCATGGCGTACCTGATGGTGAACGACGTCCGCCTGCATTTCGAGCGTTACCCGCAGCCCGGCAAGCCGGTTCTGGTGCTGAGCCATTCGCTGTTTTTCGATTGGCGGATGTTTGAGCCGCTGATCGAGCAGTTGCACCAGGACTTCGAGATAGTGGTCTACGACCATCGGGGGCAGGGGCTGAGCAGCTGCGCCGGCAACCTGGATATGGATACCCTCACCGACGACGCGCTGGCGCTGATCGACGCGCTGGAGCTCGCGCCCTGCTACTTTGCCGGCAACTCCATGGGCGGCTTTGTCGCCCTGCGGCTGGCGGCACGTTATCCGCAGCGTCTGGCCGGTTGCATCGTGATGGGCAGCAGTGGCGACCTGGAGCGGCAGCTGGCCGAATTCGAGCCATTGGTCGAGCAGCTGGCCCGCGAGGGTGCTGCCGATCAGATCGATACCCTGATGTTCATCATGTTTGGTGACGACACCCTGCGCAGCCCGTCGCAAGCGGCGCTATGCGCTCGCTGGCGGGCGCGCATGCGCGAGCTGGGGCCGCGTATTGGGGAGGCGGCGCGCGGTGTTATCCATCGTCGCTCTGTATTGCCAGAGCTGATCGGCCTGCGCGTGCCGTTGCTGGTGCTTGCCGGCGAACAGGACCATGCCTACAGCGTCGCGCAGTCGCGGCAGATCATCGAGCACAGCGGCCACGGCGACTGCCAGGTGGTTGCTGGCGCAGGGCACTCGGTTGCCCTGGAACAACCCGGCCAGGTGGCCGAAGCCATTCGCCGTTTTGCCGGCAAGACGACCTGATCGCTGCATGCCATCAGGTCTGCACAATAAAAACAATGACAGACGAGTAGCCCATGACACACCTGACCACCCGCGCCCTGCGCAATAGCCTGATCCTTCCCCTGTTTGCCCTTGCTGGCGCCATGCAGGCCGCGCCAGTGGATACTGCAGCCATGCTGGCCAGCGAAACCGACGGCAGCCAATGGCTCAGCTACGACCGCACCTGGGCCCAGCAGCGCTTCAGCCCGCTGACGCAGATCAGCACCGAGAATGTCCAGCAACTGGGCCTGGCCTGGTCAATCGACCTGGACAACAGCCGGGGGCTGGAGGCCACGCCCCTGTATCACGAAGGTGTGCTCTATACCTCGCTGTCCTGGAGCCGGGTGATGGCGGTGGACGCCGACAGCGGCGAGATTCTCTGGAGCTTTGACCCGGGCGTAGACAAGGCGAAGGGGCGTTCAGCCTGTTGCGATGCGGTTAACCGCGGTGTTGCGCTTTGGCAAGGCAAGGTCTATGTCGGCACCCTGGATGGCCGCCTGATCGCGCTGGATGCCAAGACCGGTAAGCCGCTGTGGACCCAGCAAACCACCGATGACAGCCAGCCTTACACCATTACCGGAGCGCCTCGGGTGCTCAAGGATCTGGTGCTGATTGGCAATGGCGGCGCCGAGTTCGGCGTGCGCGGATATTTTTCTGCCTACGACGCGGCGACAGGGGCGTTGCGCTGGCGCTTTTACACCGTACCGGCGAACCCGGCCGATGGTCCGCAGGACAGCCCGGCGCTGGAGGCAGCGCTCAAGACCTGGAGTGACCAGACGCGCTGGGATCTGGGCGGGGGCGGCACCGCGTGGGACAGCATGGCCTATGACGCCGAGCTGAATCTGTTGTACGTCGGCACCGGCAATGGCTCGCCATGGAATCGCGAAGTGCGCAGCCCGGGTGGCGGCGACAACCTGTATCTGTCGTCCATTCTCGCCCTGCGACCGGAAACCGGCGAGCTGGTCTGGCACTACCAGACGACCCCTGGAGACAGCTGGGACTACACCGCCACGCAGCAGTTGACCCTGGCGGAGCTGGAGATCGACGGCAAGCCGCGTCAGGTCATCATGCAGGCCCCCAAGAACGGCTTTTTTTACGTGCTGGACCGGGCGACCGGCGAGCTGCTGTCGGCTGAAAAATTCGGCAAGGTAACCTGGGCAGAGCGTATCGACATGGCGACCGGGCGCCCGGTTGAAGCGCCCAATGCGCGCTATGAGAATGAGCCGGCGCTTATTTGGCCAAGCCCGTTCGGTGCGCACAACTGGCACTCAATGTCCTATAGCCCGCTGACCGGGCTGGTCTACCTGCCGTATCAGGAAATCCCCGCGACCTACGCCAACGAGGGCGGCAACTTTGTTGTGCGCAATGCCTTCAACACCGGCGCTGGCTTGGAGAACCGCTCGCTGCCAAGAGAATATGCCACTGGCGCGCTGATCGCCTGGGACCCAGAAAAGCAGACGCCGGCCTGGCGTGTAGAGCGACCCAATCACTGGAACGGCGGCACTCTGGTGACGGCTGGTAACCTGGTGTTTCAAGGTACCTCGGCTGGGCAGCTGGAGGCTTATACCGCAGACAAAGGTGACCTGCTCTGGCAGTTCCCGACCCAGACCGGGGTCATCGCCGCGCCTATGACCTATCAGCACAATGGTCAGCAGTACATTGCCCTGATGGCGGGGTGGGGCGGTGCGGCGGCGCTGTTCGGCGGTGATGCTGCGGTCGCGACGGGTACACGCAATATCAGTCGGATGCTGGTGTTCAAATTGGATGGCAAGGCGCAGCTGTCATCGCCGCCGCAGCAGCAAGCAATCGACCGGGTGCCACAGCCGGTGGTTGCTGCCGCCAGCGATATTGAGCAGGGCGCGTTGAACTACGGTATTTACTGCACCGTCTGCCATGGCGTGGGTGCGGTCGGCGGGGGAACCATCCCCGACCTGCGCTATTCCAGTGATGCGGTGCGTGACGCCTGGGAAGCCATCGTGCTGCAAGGCGCCTTCCGTGGAAAAGGGATGGCCTCCTTTGCTGACAGTCTCTCGTCAGAGCAGGCTCAGCAAATCAAGTTGTACATCATGCAACGCGAATACGAGAGCTGGGCCGAGGTGCAGCAAAAGAATGCCCAATAAGCCACCGGTGGTCAGACCGTGACCGTTTGCGCCAATTGAGTATTTACTCTAAATGATGGCGTTCGTATGATGGGGTGACCGTGCCGGCAGGTCACCCCCGGATCGCCCAGTGTTCCTGCCGCGCTAGTGAAAATAACAATAAAAAGGCTGCCGCAGGCAGCCCGTGCTCGGCATGGACGGACTTCATGAACAGGAATCGCGTAGCCTGGATTGCGCCGCAATCCACCCCCGGGCAGAACGGGGGAAACGAACTGCCTTTGCTGTTGGCCACCAAGATATCTCCGCCACGCCGTGGTCGAGGCATTCTGCCCCGTCCCCGCCTTGAACTCTACGCAGATCAGCTGCTGGAGCGTCGCCTCGCGGTGCTGGAGGCGCCGCCGGGTTTCGGCAAAACTACCCTCGCAACCATCTGGGCAGAACGTCTGAGCGCGCTGGGTCAGACTGTCGCCTGGCTATCGCTGGACGCCGAGGATGACAGCGCCCAGCGGCTGCTGTACTACATCTGCGCTGCCATCAACAAAGTGCTGCCAGAGGCCGGTCGGCGCTGCCTCGACTTGGGCGCCGAGCTCGGTTTTTTCAGTGCCGAGGCGCTGAGCAGCCTGTTGATCGATGATCTCGCCAGGCAGCCGACGCCATTGACCCTGTTTCTGGATGACTATCACTGCATAGACGACGAGGTGCTGGTCGAGGCGTTGCGCGTGTTTGTGCAGCGCGCGCCGGAGCATGTGCATCTTGTGCTGGTCGGCCGCAAGGACGTGCCGGAGCCGATTGTTGAACACCTGTATGCCGATGATCGTCTGGAGATCGACAGCACCATGCTGCGCTTTGAGCTGGAGGAAACCCGCGACCTGTTTCGCAAGGGCGGCGTTCAGCCGGAGTTTGGTGGTGATGTCTGCAGCATTCAGCAGGCATCGGACGGCTGGATTGCTGCTCTGCGGGCCTACCTTCTGACCCCTGCGCAGGGTGCGGGGCGCCATCTGCCACGCAGCATCAGCAACCTGTTTGATGACATTCTGGCGCAGCTGCCTGAGGCCATGGCGCGCTGCCTGTGTGCGGTCGGCGTGCTCGACAAGTTCAGCGCCGGCCTGCTGCAGGAGCTGCTCGGCGAAGCACAGGCCGATGAACTGCTGCTGCTCATGCGACGACGCCAGCTGTTCCTCAGCGTGCTGGATGAACACGACACCTGGTTCAGCTTGCATCCGCTGTTCCGTGAGCACCTGCGCGCTGCCTGCCTGCGGCAGGATGAGGTGGCCGCACGCAAGCTGATGCTGCAGGCCGCCCGCTGGTTTGCCCAACGCCAACTCTGGTTTGATGCTATCAGGTTGGGCATGGACAGTGGTGATGTCGCGCAACTGCGCGAATGGATTCAAGATTGCGCCACCACGCTGATCGAACAGGGCGATTTCAGCACCCTGGTCGTGCTGGAAAAGCGCTGGCAGATGCAGGCGAGCGACAGCCCGCTGCCGCTCAAGGTCACCCGCGCCTGGGCCATGGGGCTGGCGCTGGAGCATGGGCCTGCGATGCGGCTGACCTGTGAGCTGGAGGCGGAGATTGAGCAGCATACACCCAGCGAGGAGTCCAGCGCCATCTACTGGGAAGTGCAGGCGATCAAGGCCATGCTTTGGGCGCTGGATGATCGCTATGCGCTGGCGGCCCCGCTGGCCCGCGAATGCGTCGAGTCAGGCTACTGCACCCAGTGGGCGGCCAACGTGTTGCTGAATGTCATCTGTGGCGCGCACATGCGTGCCTGCGAGTGGGATCAGCTCTACGCCTTGCCTCCAACCCAGCGCCGCAGTCAGGGCAATCGGGGGTACTTCCTGCATGAGTGCTATCGGCAGTCTTTGTATGGCCTGGCCGAGATGTATCAGGGTCGTATCGTGCAGGGAATCGCAGCGCTGGACGAGCTGCAGCAGCAGGCGGCTAACCAGAGCGCCGCTGACATGCGTCGACCCAACCCGGTCTTGACGGCCTTACCCAAAGGCCTCGGTGCATATGGACATTACCTGCGCGGAGACTATGCCGAGGCAGAGAACCTGCTGCAGGAGTGTCTGCCCTACATCAAGATGGGCAGCTTTATCGAATGCGCGGCCTTTGCCTATACCGCGCAGGTTCGTCTGCTGGCGCAGCAGGGGCGCTTTGCCCAGGCCCGACGACTATTGGATGACCTGGAGTCGCTCGCGCTGGCACGGGATTGGCCGCGCCTGCAGGCGCGCGCGCTGCTTGAGCGGGTACGCTTGCATCTGCTGGAGCGCAAGCCACGCGAGGCGCAGGTGTGCAGCAATCTGCTGCAGCAACTGGCCAGCCTGGAGTGGCCGGATCAGTGGGTCGACCGGGAGTACTTTGCGCTGCTGGCACGCCTTTGGCTGGCGCTGGATGAGGACTGCTGCGAGCCGGGCCTGCTGGAGCAGGCATCAGCGCTGCTGGAGCGTTTTAAAGCGTCCGGGCTCTGGCTGTACTACCTGGAGTTGGGCGTTGTTGGCGGCTTGCTGATCAGCCGCGATCAAGGCGCCAAGGCTGCGCTGCCGTTACTGTCGGCGGAGCTGGACCTGCTAGAGCAGAGCGGCGCCATCAGTCTGCTGACGGATCTGCCGACGCAGGATACCTGTGCGCTTCTGGCGCGCCTGTGCCCGTCCGCGTTGCAGCAGCGGGCCGCCAACCTGCTGGGCATTGATGCGACTGCTCAGAGCGAGCACTGCAGCCAGGCGTTGCTGGCGCTGACAGTCAAGGAGCGGCAGGTCGTTCAACTGGTAGCCGAGGGCAAGTCGAACAAGCAGATTGCCCGGGATCTGAACGTGACCCCGGAGACCATCAAGTCGCATATGAAGAGCATCTTCGCCAAACTCAAGGTGGATAATCGCGCGCAGGCGGCGGTGATGTTGCAGCAGGCGTAGCGGCCCGCGGCGGCTGCCGCGAGCCGCAAGCCGCAAGCCGCAAGCTTCAAGCGAAAAGCAAAGCAGGGCGGGGGAATGAGTGAGATCGGCTTGCCGCTTAAAGCTTGCAGCTTGCCGCTAAAAGAAAGGCTCCCCCATGCCGCCCGGAGCAGCGGAAACGGCAGGGGGAGAGCAAAGGGGGTTAGCGGATACCCGCGGCGCGCAGCGCGTTGGGAGTAAAGTCCGCAGAGGACGCTTCAAAGCTGAAGTCGTAGTTCTTGCGTTCTTCGTTGGTCATGCCCAGGGCCATGTAGCGGCCGTTCTGCAGGTCGTACAGGGTTTCCAGTGCATAGCCCGGGATCTTCAGGTCAAAGCGTTGCAGGGCAATAGCCTCGGCCACCCGCCACAGGCCGCCGCGGCCATCGTAGTGGTCGATTTCGCCGGCTTGCCAGTTGTCTTCGTCGATAAAGAAGTGGCGCTTGGCATAAACATGCCGTTGACCTTCCCTAAGTGTTGCTTCCACTTCCCACACGCGATGCACTTCGTAGCGCACCAGGTCCTGATTGATGTGGCCCTGCTGGATGATGTCGTCGTACTTCAGCTCGCGTGAGGCGATGGCGAAGTTGTTGTAGGGAATCAGCAGCTCGCGTTTGCCGACCAGTTTCCAGTCGTAGCGGTCAGGTGAGCCGTTGTACAGATCGTAGTTGTCCGACACGCGGGTACCGTCGGCGCTGAACGCCGGGCCGTCATAGGCAACCTGTGGGGCGCGGCGTACGCGGCGCTGGCCTGCGTTGTACATCCACGCGGCGCGCGGCTCCTTCAACTGGTTGATGTTTTCGTGCACCAGCAACACGTCACCGGCCAGACGCGATGGCGACAGGATGCGCTGGGTGAAGTAGAACATCAGGTTGTCGGAGATCTTCGGGCCGTAGTCAGTCAGCGCGGTGGCGAAGCTGAAGGCATCCTGCAGGATCACCATGGTATTGGAACCGTTGGCCTGCGGTGTGGCCTGGGCAATCACCCGCTCGAAGCTGCCACCGCGGTAGCGAGTGATATGGTTCCAGATGACCTCGACGCCACTCTGCGGGATCGGGAAGGGGTAGGCGGTATCAAAGTTCTCCAGGCCGTTGCCCCCTTCGACCAACCGGGTGTTGACCGCGTTGCGCGCTACCGCATCGAATACTTCCTGCGGTACGGTGGCGCTGCGATTGGTCTGGAAGACGCGCAGCTTATAGGTGTCCGGGTAGCGCTGCAGCATGGCCTTCTGCCCCGCTGTCAGCAGCTCGGCGTACTGGTCCATATTAGCGGCTGTCACGGTATACAGCGGCTGTTCGCCCGCGAAGGGGTCGGCAGAAAAGCCATCACTGTCAACGGCGGCAGCGTCGGTGGCCATGCCGCCGGTCCATTCCGGAATGGTCCCGCTGGCGTTGCCGGCGCGCTCGGCGCCCATCGGCGTCAAGGTGGTTTGCAGTGTGGCGGCCTCCTCGGGGGAGACGGCGGCACTGACAGACAGCGCCAGGGTGCTGAGCAGGGCACCGCCAAGCAGGTGCAGGGATTGTTTATGCATCATTTTCATCGCTTGCTCCGTTTCTTATTAGAAGTTCACGCCGACGCTGACGGCGACGAAATCGCGGTCGGTGTTGGGGTTGTAGTCGCCGCCGAAAAAGTTGGTGTAGTTGATGCTGGCGTTGTACTTGTTGTTGTACACGCCGGTCAGACCAACGCTGGCGGCCATGGAGCCTTCAACAAAGTTCGGGCCAGTGCCGTCGACATCATGAGAGAACGCGAAATTGGGTTTGAGCGCGACGCCAGCGAAACCTTCGTACTCCATATTGACCACGGCGCGGTAGCCCCAGGAGCTGCTGGTGTAGAAGCCGTCGTAGGTACACTCGGACGGGTCGGCTGCGTTCAAACCTTCACAGACGCCGGGAACTGCCAGCGGGCCGGAACCGTAGAGCGAGTCGCGACCGTAGCGCAGTTCGTTGATGCCTTTTTTGACCCCGCTAATATGGTTGTAGCCGACTTCTCCAATGACAGTCATGCTGCGCGCACCCAGGATGTTGTCGAAGATTCGGATCGCAGTGACCTGAGCCTGAGTGACCGGCAGGCGCTTATAGCCCTGGATGACGGTGCCGGCAGGGATAGGGACACCCAGCGTCGCGCCAGGTACATGGCCGCTGGTGGTGAGCGGGGTGGCGCTATTGCCCAAGGCGGCACCGGTCAGGTCGTTTGAGCTGATCTGTACGGGCTGGTTGGGGCGGTAGCTCACCTCGCCAGATAGCGCAGTGCCCCCCAGGTTGGTCTGGAAGCTCATGCCGTAAATGCGGATGTCTTCCGGATAGGCGAGGAAATAGTTGCCCAGCATCGGCACATCGACCTGGCCAGTTTGCGAGTTCAGCTCAGCGTCACCCAGCTGCGGGAACTGTCCGCCTCCTGAGATCGTGTTGTACGTCGGCAGACGACTGTGGATGTTCATGAAATACAGGCCAAACTCGGTCTGGTGCAGCTGCTCGGCGTAGTAACGGAAGGAGACGCCAAACTGACCTTCGTCTTTGGCATCAACGTCACCGGCTCGTGGTACGTAGACAAAGGTCGGGTCACCGTTGGCACCGTTTTGACTGCCGCCAACGCCCACCTGATAGCAACCGTCAGCCAGGGTGTCGCTGGGTGAGAAAAAGGTACCGCAGTTGTCGATGACGGTCTGATCCCACTCCAGCTGATAAAACGCCTCCATACCCAGGTTGTCGGTCAGGCTTTGGGACAGATAGATCATGTTTACCGGGATCAGGCCTTCCTTGATCTCGGCACCGGGACGGCGGAAGGCGGCAACGTCGATGGGGTTGATGCTGTTGATGCCATTCTGAATAAAGGTACTTTCACCCCAGCTGACCACCTGCTTACCGATGCGCACCGAGCCCGGCATGTCGCCAATCGCGTAGTTGTGGTAGAGGAAGGCATCAAGTAGCTGAATGCCGGATGCCTTGGCGGCGGTCTTGCGGTTGTCGTCGCTGATGTCGTAAAGGTCCTGATGGCCGTCCTTCAGCTCGAAGTCATACCAGTACTTGCCGCGCAGAAATACGCCGGTGTCACCGTATTGCAGTGACAGATCGTGAATACCCTTGAAGATCGTCGAGAACGCGTCGCCCTTGTCGAAGTTGAGTCGGTTGTCGTCGGTATTGGCAGCGTTGGCGTTGCCACCGCTGTTGGCCCAGATGAAGTCCTTGTCGGGGCTGGCAGTGGCCCAGCTTGAGCCTATTGAAATACTGGAATCGAACTGCCCCTCAATATCGCCGATATCAAATCGCACGGCGTGGGCGGGTAGGGCGGTGGCCATCGCAACGGCGACGACCATGGGTTTGAGACTGGCGTGCGCTATGGTTTTTGTTCTTATGCTTTTCATGTCTGTCCTCGCGTCGAGCGCTTGTTGTTATTGAGGAACCTTGCGGGCTGACAGGCGGTTTTTGCCGTCTATCAGGCATCGCTGTCATCGACTCTATGCGGATGTTTTGGTGGTTTATCCCCCCCTAATGGGGGAGCGCCGGGGCGTATGTCGAGTGACTGTGCAGTCAGCGGATTGCCCGGGCGCGCTTGCGCTACCAGCGGCCTGGTACATAATGCGTGCGGAGCAGGTATCCGGGTCTAAAGGAGAGTGGCTGATGACGATTCCCCCGTTGTTTATTGGTGCCAATGCCAGTACTGGCGTTGCTATTGCGCCGCGCATGGCCAATCGCCATGGTTTGATTTCCGGCGCTACGGGTACTGGCAAGACCATTACGCTGCAGGTACTGGCGCAGGCCTTTTCGGCCCAGGGGGTGCCGGTGCTGGTGCCGGACATCAAGGGGGATTTTTCCGGCATCGCCAAACCGGGCGTGGTGTCGGAAAAGCTGCAGCAGCGTGCTCAACGCGTCGGCATTGAGACGCTGAAGCCCAAGGCTGCGCCGGCGGTGTTCTGGGATGTGTATGGCGAGAAGGGGCATCCGCTGCGTCTGACCATCTCCGAGCTGGGGCCGCAACTGCTGTCGCGGTTGTTGGGGCTGAATGAAACCCAGAGTGGCATCATCGATATTCTGTTCCGGGTTGCCGACGATCTCGGCTGGCTGCTGCTCGATATGAAAGACCTGCGCGCGATGCTTAATCACGTATACGAGCAGCGTGCTGAACTGGGGCCGCGTTACGGCAATATTTCACCGGCCAGCGTCGGCGCCATCCAGCGGTCACTGCTGCGGCTGGAGCAGCAGGGTGGCGAGCAGCTATTCGGTGAGCCCGCCGTCTCGCTGGATGACTTTCTGCAGGTGGATGCGCATGGGCAAGGCGTGGTCAATATCCTGCATGCCGAGCGCCTGTACCGCGAAAGCCCGCTGGGGTACGCCTGTATTCTGCTCTGGTTGCTGTCTGAGCTGTTTGAGCAGTTGCCGGAGGTCGGTGATGCCGACAAACCGCGTTTCGTCCTGTTCTTTGATGAAGCGCACCTGCTGTTCAACGACACGCCCAAAGCGTTGCTCGACCGGATCGAACAGGTCGTGCGGCTGATTCGCTCCAAAGGCGTGGGTGTCTACTTTGTCACGCAAAGCCCGCTGGACTTGCCCGACACCGTGCTGGCCCAGCTCGGCAACCGCGTGCAGCACGCGCTGCGTGCGTTTACTCCACGTGACCAGAAGGCCGTGCGTGCGGCGGCTCAGACCTTCCGCGCCAACCCGGCACTGGATACCGAAGCGGTGATTACCGCGCTGGGCGTGGGTGAGGCGCTGGTGTCGGTGCTGGACGAGAAGGGTTCGCCGTCCATCGTGCAACAGATCTGGGTGCGGCCGCCGGACAGCCAGATGGGGCCGATCACTGATGCGGAGCGTGCCGCGATGATCGACGCCTCTGCACTCAAGGGGGCGTACGACGAGCCTGTCGACCGTGAATCTGCCTATGAACTACTGCAACAGCAGGCCGAGCGCTCGCTGTCCGAGGACAAGCCGCAGACACGCACCCAAGGCAGCGCAAGAGCACGCAAGGAGAAGAGCATGACCGATGAGGTAACTGACATGATCACCTCCTTCGGACGCAGCGCCATGCGCTCCATCGGCACTCAGCTTGGCCGGCAGATAGTACGCGGATTGCTGGGTTCACTGCGCAGTCGCTGAGGGCGGTTACATTCAGCGCTGAGCACAGGGATAATGGCCGCAGCTTAAAAGGAGAACTGAATGCCCGCGCTTGACTTGACCCTGCTGTTACCCGTGCTTTCACTCGCGCTGTTGGCTGGCTGGGGCGTGACCGCCTGGTTGATGGTCCGCCGCAGCAGCCTTTTGCAGGAGCAACTGAGCGAGACCCAGGCGCGTTTGGCCGAGACGCAGACGCTAGCGCAGCAGGCGCAGCTCGAGCTGCATCAGCAGGGCAGCGAGCGAGTGGCGCAGTTGACTCGCATTGAACATCTGCAGGAGTCACTGGCCGAGCTGCGTGAGCAGCAACAAACCTTGCAATCCCGGCTCAGCGAGCAGCAGGCCCAACAGCAGCATTGGCAACTACAGGCCGAGCGCGCGCAAACGCTCGGCACAGAGCAGGGGCGTCAGCTCGACGAATTGCGCAGCGAACGCCAGCGGCTGCAGGGTCGTCTGGATGCAGTGCAGCATGAGCATGAAGCACTCAAGGTGCGTTACTCCACGTTGGAAAGCTCGGTGGAGCAGCGCCAGCAGCACTTTGCCGAGCAACAGCAGCTGCTCAAGGACAGTCGCGACCAGCTGAAGATGGAGTTCGAGCAGCTGGCGGGCAAGATCTTTGAAGCCAAGGGGCAGGCCTTTTCGCAGACCAGTCAACAGTCGCTGGATGCGCTGCTGAAACCCTTCCGTGAGCAGATCGACCAGTTCCGCGCCAAGGTTGAGGATATCCACCACAAGGATACCCAGCAGCAGGCGACCTTGGCGGCGGAGCTGAATCACCTGAAAGAACTGAACCGCCAGATTACGCAAGAGGCGCATGACCTGAGCACTGCGCTGCGCGGCCAGAAGAAGACCCAGGGCAACTGGGGCGAACTGATTCTGGAGAACGTGCTGGAGCGCTCGGGCCTGCGTGCAGGCACTGATTTCCAGCGCGAGGTCAGCTTCAACAATGCCGAGGGCAAGCGTCAGCGCCCGGACGTGCTGGTCTATCTGCCGCAGGACAAGCACCTGATCATCGACGCCAAGGTGTCGCTCAACGCCTACACCCGCTATATCAACAGCGAAGATGAAGCGGAGCGACGCATTGCTCTGAGCGAGCATGTGCAGTCGGTCAGTGATCGTATTCGTGAATTGTCGGACCGTAACTACTTCGAGCTGCCGGGGCTGAACGCGCCGGAGATGGTGTTTATGTTCATCCCCATCGAATCGGCCTTTGTTGAGGCGTTGAAGGCTGACGAAAGCTTGTTCCAAAAGGCCATCGAGCAGAATGTGCTGGTGGCAACGCCGACCACCCTGCTGACCAGCTTGAATATCGTGCGCCAGCTGTGGCGCTTTGAAGACCAGAACCGCCATACCGCCGAGCTGGCTGAGCGCGCCGGCAAGATCCACGACAAGCTGCGCACCTTTCTGGCTAGCATGGATGGTATTGAAAGCAGTCTGGACAAGGCCTCGCAGGCCTATCGCAAGGCGCGGGACCAACTGGTGGACGGACGCGGTAACCTGGTCAAGCAGGTCAACGAGTTCAAGGAGCTGGGGGTGTCGGTGAAGGCGGAACTGAGCGAGGAGTGGACCGAGCGAGCCGCGCTGGAGCTGTCCCACGAGCGCGGCGAAGAGTTGCCCTGATTCGGTGCGTTGCCCCGCTCAGGGGGGGCGTTACTCAGAGGTGAAAATCACCGTTGGCTTCCGGCTGATAGACCACGTCGATGATCTTCAGTCGCAGGGGGCGACCGGCCGGACCCTGCCAGTTGATGCTCTGACCAACCTTCAAGCCAATTAGCGCCATGCCGACCGGTGCCAGCACGGAAATGGTGCCGGGGCGGCCTGCCTGATCCGGATAGACCAGGGTCAGCACCAACTCCCGGTCATTGGCCTCATCCACAAACCGCACCGTTGAGTTCATCGTGACCACATCGCTGGCAATTTGCTTGTGGCTGATGACCCGTGCGCGCAGCATCTCGTCCTCCAGCGCTTCGAGCATTTCCAGAGGGGCTGGTATCTCAGCCATTACCTTTTCCAGACGTTGAACATCCAGACGTGTCATGACGATTGCAGGGGATTTGTTCATGGCGAACGGCATTACTCCTTGAGCAGAGTTGGGTAAAAAATAAAATAGGAAAACGTCGGCAGAACACCGACCTCCAGACCCTACCAGATTGGCGCTTACTTACAAGATCGTGAGTGTGTCTAATTGTGCGCCAAGGTGGTGCAGTGAAAAGCTGTCCGAATGGTCGGTGCTTCAAAGTGGTGCGCCTTGGCGTGCGCTGTCCTCGTGCGTCTCCCGGAACTCGGGAGCGCTTAAGTGGCATGGCACTTGCTCTATAATCCGCGTTTATTGGCTGGAAATGAGTACGCATGACACACGCCTGGCACCTTGAGCAGCACGACAGCGCATTAAACTGGCAGGCAGGGCTGCGGCTCGGTTTTGTCCGCGCTGGCACGCGCACCCAGCTGGCGCATACCAGCCACCGCGGCCCGTTGCGCGTGCAGCGTCCGTTCACCCCGGAAGGGGTCGATTGCCCGCACCTTTACATCCTGCATCCACCCGGAGGCATGGTCAGTGGCGATAATCTGCGCTTGCAGGCCGACATGCAGGAGAAGGCGTGTGCTGTCCTGACTACGCCATCCTCCGGCAAGTTCTACCGTGCCCGTGATAACGGCACCCTGCAGGTACAGCACAACCGCTTTACCTTGGCTGCGGGCAGCAGTCTGGAGTATCTGCCGCAGGACACCATCGCCTTCGAGGGCTGCAACGCGCGCATGATCACCCGCATCGATCTGGCCGTGGATGCTCGCTGCGTGGCCTGGGATTTGCTCTGCCTTGGGCGCCCGGCAGCAGGTGAGGGCTTCAGCTATGGTCAGGTAGACCAGCGGCTGGATGTCTGGCGCGATGGCCGGCCGATCTACATCGAACGCAACCAGTTCATCGGTGGCGACCCTCTGCTGGCGGCTCGCTGGGGCCTTGGCGGTTGTGGCGTCAGCGGCACCTGGCTGGCGACCGTACAACTGGATCGTCAGCAGATGGACGACCTGCGCGAGAGTCTGACCGATTGCCCCGAGCTGGCGCTGACCCAGCGTAACGGGCTGCTGATCGGCCGTTATCTTGGCCTGCATGCCGAGCATGCCCGTAATACGTTTATTCGCCTGTGGCAGCAGTTGCGTCCGTTGATCAACGGACGTGAACCCTGTGCACCACGCATCTGGAACACTTGAGACGGAGCCCTCTTCATGGAGCTGACACCCCGCGAGAAAGACAAGTTGCTGCTGTTCACCGCTGCGCTGCTGGCCGAGCGCCGGCTGGCCCGCGGCGTGAAGCTGAATTACCCCGAGTCGATGGCCTATATCAGCGCCGCCATCATGGAAGGTGCCCGTGATGGTCGCAGCGTTGCCGACATGATGAATTACGGGCGCACACTGCTGACCCGCGAGCAGGTCATGCCCGGCGTGCCGGAGCTGCTGGCCGAGGTGCAGATCGAAGCCACCTTCCCGGACGGCACCAAGCTGGTGACCGTTCACAACCCGATTCCGTGAGGAGCGCAGCATGATTCCAGGAGAAGTGCAGACCCGCCCCGGCGTGCTGCAACTGAACGAAGGACGCGAAACAGTGGTGATCAGCGTTGCCAACACCGGCGACCGTCCGGTACAGGTCGGCTCCCACTACCACTTTGCCGAGACCAATCCGGCGCTGCAGTTCGACCGTGACGCGGCCCGTGGCTTTCGCCTCAATATCGCCGCCGGCACCGCGGTGCGCTTTGAGCCGGGGCAGAGCCGCGAGGTAGAACTGGTGGCGCTGGCGGGTGAGCGCAAGGTCTATGGCTTCCGTGGCGACGTCATGGGCAGTCTCTGAGCAGATCTGGGAGAAGCGAACAATGGAAATCAGCAGACAGGCCTATGCCGAAATGTATGGCCCAACCACCGGCGACCGCGTCCGGCTGGGCGATACCGAACTGTGGATCAGCGTCGAGAAGGACCTGACCCGCTACGGCGAGGAAGTGAAATTCGGTGGCGGCAAGGTCATCCGTGATGGCATGGGGCAGAGTCAGCGTACCCGCGCCGAGACGCCGGATACGGTCATCACCAACGCCCTGATCGTCGACTGGTGGGGCATCATCAAGGCCGACGTGGCGCTCAAGGATGGCAACATCCAGGCCATCGGCAAAGCCGGTAATCCGGATATCCAGCCCGGCATCGACATCATCGTCGGGCCAAGCACCGAGGTGATTGCCGGTGAGGGCATGATTCTCACCGCTGGCGGCATCGACGCGCACATTCACTTCATCTGCCCACAGCAGATTGATGAGGCGCTGATGTCGGGCGTCACCACCATGATCGGTGGCGGCACCGGCCCGGCCACCGGCACCAACGCGACCACCTGTACGCCGGGCGCCTGGCATATCGGCAAGATGCTGCAGTCGGCCGAATGTTTCCCGATGAATCTGGGTTTTCTCGGCAAGGGCAACGCCAGCCTGCCGGACCCGCTGGAAGAGCAGATTCAGGCCGGTGCCATGGGCATGAAACTGCACGAAGACTGGGGCACCACCCCCGCGGCCATCGACTGCTGCCTGAGCGTGGCCGATGCCTTCGACGTGCAGGTGGCGATCCACACAGACACCCTGAACGAATCAGGCTTTGTGGAAGACACCCTGGCGGCCATCAACGGCCGGGTGATTCACACCTACCACACCGAAGGGGCCGGTGGCGGTCACGCGCCGGACATCATCAAGGCCTGCGGCGAATCCAACGTGCTGCCGTCCTCGACCAACCCGACGCGGCCTTACACCATCAACACCGTCGACGAACACCTCGACATGCTGATGGTCTGTCACCACCTTGATCCGGCTATCGCCGAAGACGTTGCCTTTGCCGACTCGCGCATTCGCCGTGAGACCATCGCCGCCGAAGACATCCTGCATGACCTGGGCGCTTTCTGCATGATCTCCTCCGACTCGCAGGCCATGGGCCGCGTCGGTGAGGTGATTACCCGCACTTGGCAAACCGCGCACAAGATGAAAGTCCAACGCGGCCCGCTGGAAGGTGATGACGACTGGTCCGATAACGCGCGGGTCAAGCGCTACATCGCCAAGTACACCATCAACCCGGCTATCACCATGGGCGTCGGTCACGTGGTCGGCTCGATTGAAGTCGGCAAGCTGGCGGATCTGGTGCTGTGGAAGCCTGCCTTCTTCGGCACCAAGCCGAGCCTGATTCTCAAGGGCGGGGCCATTGCAGCGGCGCCCATGGGTGATCCGAATGCCTCCATCCCGACGCCGCAACCGGTCCACTACCGGCCAATGTTTGGCGCCTTCGGCCGGGGCATGGATACCACCTGCCTGACCTTTGTCTCGCAGGCTGCGATTGATGGCGGCGTGGCGGAAAAGCTGGGCCTGAAGCGTCGTCTTGAGGCCGTGCGCAACACCCGCAATATCAGCAAGGCCGACATGAAGCTGAACGATTATCAGCCGGACATCAGCGTGGATCCGCAGACCTACGTGGTCAAGGCCGACGGCGTTGAGCTGCTCTGCGAGCCGGCTGACGAGCTGCCATTGGCGCAGCGTTACTACCTGTTTTAAGGAGAGCACGATGCTGGAATGTCATGCCTGGCTGGAGGACGAGTCTGGCCCCCATGACCACGTACTGGAGCTGACCTACGAGTTGCGCACCCGCAGCCGTCTGCGTGCCAAGACGGTTGCCGGCGACGAAGTCGGTCTGTTTCTGCCCCGTGGCCGCGTGCTGGCGCAGGGTGATCGGTTGCAGTGCCTCGATGGCAGCGTGCTGATGATTGCTGCTGCGCCGGAAAAACTCTCGCGCGTCGTCTGTGACGACACCCTGAAACTGGCGCGCGCTGCCTATCACATGGGCAACCGCCACGTGGCGCTGGAGGTGCATGCGACCGAGCTGCGCTACCAGTGCGATCACGTGCTGGACGCCATGCTGGTGGGCTTCGGGCTGGAGGTCGAGCAGATCACCGCACCGTTCAACCCGGAGAAGGGCGCCTATCACAACCACGGTCACAGCGTAGCGACGCCGGCCGCGCCGCTGCTGCGCCTCGCAGGGCATGCCCATGACTGAGCTGAACCCGGTCGCTGATCTGGCCCTGCTACGCGTCCTGCAGCTGGCCAGCCCGGCGCTGCCGATTGGTGCCTACGCCTACTCGCAAGGGCTGGAGTACGCCATCGAGCAGAATTGGGTGAGCGACATCGACAGTGCCGCCCACTGGCTGGGCGGTTTGCTTGGTCACTCGCTGGCGAAGCTGGATATTCCGTTGCTGCTGCGCCAGTACGATGCGCTGGAGCGCGATGACGAAGGCGCGCTGTTTTCCTGGAACGACTGGCTGCTGGCCAACCGGGAAACGGCGGAGTTGTACCTTGAAGACAGCCAGCAGGGCGGTGCGTTGCTGCGCCTGCTCAAATCGCTGGCGGTGCCGGCGGCGATGGAATGGCCGCAGGGCGAGCCGATTGCGCTGATGACCGCACTGGCAATGGCCGGCCAGCATTGGCAGACCGGCGCGCGCGCGTTGGCGCTGGGTGCGCTCTGGAGCTGGCTGGAAAACCAGACCGGCGCCGCTACCAAGCTGATTCCGCTCGGGCAGACCGACGCCCAGCGGTTGCTGGATCGCATGCTGCCCGATTTGCCTGCGGTGGTGGATACCGCCGCCACACTGTCCGCCGATGATCTCGGCGCAGGATTACCGGGCCTGGCCTTTGCCAGCGCCCGCCATGAACATCAATACACCCGATTGTTTCGATCATAAGGAGCACTGACACATGACTTCCAGACCTGCACTGCGGGTAGGCATCGGCGGACCGGTCGGGTCCGGCAAGACCGCGCTGGTTCGCACCCTTTGCGAGCGCCTGTATCCGCACTACAACCTGGGCGTGATTACCAACGACATCTATACCCGCGAAGACGCCGACTTTTTGCTGCGCCATCAGGCGCTGCCGGAAGATCGCATTCTGGGGGTAGAAACCGGCGGCTGCCCGCACACCGCGATTCGCGAAGATGCGTCCATGAACCTAGCCGCGGTGGCCGAACTGCAGGAACGCTTTCCGGACATGGAACTGGTGCTGGTGGAGAGCGGCGGTGACAACCTGGCTGCAACCTTCAGCCCCGAGCTGTCGGACCTGACCCTCTACGTGATCGACGTGTCTGCCGGCGACAAGATTCCGCGCAAGGGCGGCCCGGGCATCACCCGTTCCGACCTGCTGATCATCAACAAGACCGACCTGGCCCCGCTGGTTGGTGCCGATCTGGATGTGATGGACCGTGACGCCAAGAAGATGCGCGGCGAGCGTCCGTTCGTATTCTCCAACCTCAAAAGCGGTCAGGGCGTGGAGCAGATCATCGAGTTCATCGCCGCCCAGGGCATGCTAAAGGCCCCGCCGAGCGAAGCTGTCGGTCAGTAGGGTTTTTAAAGCGCTGATCAGCTCCAGGCGTCAATGGCTTGTGGGGATCAGCGCTTTTTTGTGCGCGTACTTATCCACGTTTTCCGGAAACTCGTTTCTCTCGGCCTGCAAGCGCCGCGTACACTATCGGCTGAATGCAGTGTGGATGGCGAAACGGAGTAGACATGAAAAAAGTACTGGTACTGACTGCTATGGTCGGCCTGCTGGCAGGTTGCTCGGATAACAACGAGGTCGGGGATGTATCGCTCGGGGTATTCACCCTCAAGGATATCAAGCTGCACTCGCTGATAGACCCCGAGGTGCCTGGCGTGACCTGCCATATTGCCTCTATCGAAGCAAACCTCAGCTTTTCAGACCCCAGCGACAGTGCTATTTCCTGCCGCCAGACCGGCGAAATAACGCCGCAGATGATCGCGCAGATCGACCAAAGCGACTCGGGCGAGATTGTCTTCAGGCAGTCCAAGAGTATTTTCTTCAAGACCATGAAGGTGCGGCGTATCTACGATCCGCAACACCAGACGCTGATGTATCTGTCCTACTCCACCAAGGAAACCACCGGCAGCTTCAAGCACAGCCTGTCTACTGTGCCGTTGTGGGGCACGGCTGCCTATCAGGCTCCCGGGGCTGTTTTCGAGTAGCCTGCGGCGGGGGGCAGGCGCAAGCCCGTCCAGTGCTGTAGAGCGCTGATCGGCGCCTTGCGCGCGGGAAGCGATTAGACTGTCAGGACGATTCGTTTCTGGAGTGGCAGGATGCAGAACCTGAAACAGCTAGGACTCTTTGTTCGTACCAACCTGTGGATCATCCCGCTGGCGCTGCTGCTGGTGTGGCTGCTGTTTCGCTTTCTTGATCCAGCGCCGCCCAAGGTGCTGGTGATGACAACCGGCAGTGAAGGCGGCAGTTATCACCGGTTTGGCCTGGCCATGCAGCGCGAGCTGGCAAAGCAGAACCTGGAATTGCAGCTGCGCCCCAGTCGAGGCTCGCTGGATAACCTGCAACGCCTTACCGACGGCTCCGGCGAGGTGCAGCTTGGGTTGATCCAGAGTGGTACGGAGCTGCTGCTGGAGCCGGCACAGCGTAGCCAACTGATTGGCCTGTCGGCGCTGTACCATGAGCCGCTTTGGCTGTTTCAGCGTCAGGGCGTCAACATTACCCGCCTGTCGGACCTGCAAGGCAAACGTGTGGCGGTGGGCAGTGAAGGCAGCGGCACCTGGGCGGTACTCACGGGGTTGTTTGAGCAACGTCAGGACAGCACACGACTGGAGCTGCTGGATAACGGCATGTGGCGCAAAATGGGCAGCGCTGCGGCGACCGATGCTCTGCTGGCCGGTGAGCTTGACGCAGCCTTTCTGGTGTTGCCGGCCGACAATCGCCTGGTTACCCGCCTGGCAGCTCATCCGGATATGTCTCTGGTTAACCTGTCTCAGGCTGATGCCTACGCCGCGCGGCTGCACTTTCTGGAAGCGCTGGAGGTGCCCAGGGGGCTGCTGAATATTGCTGCCAGCATGCCGTCGAATGACACCAAAGTGCTGTCTCCGGTGGCCATGCTGGTGTGCAATCAGCACTTTCATCCCGCACTGACGGCGGTGGTGCTGGAGGCCGCGCGCAAGGTGCTGCGCGAGGGTAACCTGCTCGACAAGCCGGGGCGCTTTCCGGCCGGTGAGCCCATGGGCCTCGAGCTGAGCAAGGAGGCGGACTACTACCACCGTCAGGGCATGCCGTTTTTGCAGCGCTATCTGCCATTTCAGGTGGCGTCGGCGATTGACCGTTATGTGGTGCTGATCATCCCCTTTATCGCCATTATGTTTCCGCTACTCAAAACCATGGGGCCGCTGTATCGCTGGCGCGTGCGGGCGCGGGTGTATCGCTGGTACGAACACCTGCGGCGCATCGACAAGCTGATCTACAGCGGCAAGATCAAACAGCAATACGCCGAGCAGATTCAGGGGCTGAAAGCGCTGGAGTCCGAGTTGAATCACGTTGATGTTCCGCTCTCCTACGCCCACGAGCTGTACAGCCTGCACTTGCACGTACGCTACATGATCTACCGGCTGGAGACGCTGCAGGCTGAGGAGGAGGGCGGCGAGAAGTCCTCGCTGGCGTGATCGGTAACAAAGCAGGTTATCTGGTCAATGACCGGCGCCCATTGCTGAAACGGGGCGGCCAGGGTGAGCAGGATCTTGATATGCCCGAGATCCGCCAGTACCTCACTCTGAACGGCAACGGCCTGTGATCGCAGCGCCTCGGTTAACTGCTCGGTATTGCGCTGTGGATCAACCAGGTCGTCGTCGGCGCCGGCCAGCAGCAGCGCGGGCGGGCTGCTCGCGCTGGCATGCACCAGCGGCTGCGAGTCGACCGGCGTTTGCGGGTGATAGAACACCGGCTGCACGTCGGGGTTGATGATCGGCAGAAAATCATAGGGGCCGGCCAGGCCGATCCAGCCGGTGATCGCTTCGGGAGAGAGGCCCTCCTTAGCCAGCCAGCGGTCGTCCAGCGCGAGCATGGCGGCGTTGTAGGCTCCGGCGCTGTGGCCCATGACAAACAGTGGTCCTTGCGCGCTCTGCCATTCGCCCCGGTGTGCCTGCGTCCACGCCAGCGCCTTGGCACTGTCGCGCAGAAACTCCGGATAGCGTACCTCGGGATAGAGTCGGTAGTCGGGGATCACGGCGATCATGCCGCGACTGGCCAGCGCCTGACCGACAAAGCGGTAGTCAGCGCGCTCGCCGTTGCGCCAACTGCCGCCGTAGTAAAACACCACCACGGGGGCATTCGGTTTCAGCTCTGCTGGCAGGTAAACGTCCAGTCGCTGGCGCGGCAGCTCACCATAGCTGAGACCTTCGAGCGCATCATAGCCGCTGCTCGGCACCAGCCGGTTGACTGGTGCCAGGGCTGAGCAACCGCTCAGGAACGTCGTGATCAGCAATGACAGCATGCGTAGTAGCGGCATGGAACCCCCTCAGAGTCGGGTGATGAACAACGTGCAGGCTGTTACAAGCTATTGCATTTGTCTTTCGCCCAG
The DNA here is from genome assembly GCF_002307495.1 of Pseudomonas abyssi. GTDB lineage: Bacteria > Pseudomonadota > Gammaproteobacteria > Pseudomonadales > Pseudomonadaceae > Halopseudomonas > Halopseudomonas abyssi. The sequence goes on from NZ_NTMR01000011.1 coordinate 152,768, forward strand.
CAGCGCTTGCACCTACCATGGCATGGTAGCCCGGAGAAGAGGTGAGCATGAAGGATGCGTTAAGCGCGGCGCAGGACGCGATAGACAAGGTACTGCTGGGCAAGTCCCAATCAATCAAGCTGGCACTGGCGTGCATTCTGGCCAAGGGGCATCTGCTGATCGAGGATCTGCCGGGCATGGGCAAGACCACGCTGTCACAAGCACTGGCCCGGGTGCTGGGCATGAGCTATCAGCGCATTCAGTTCACCAGCGACCTGTTGCCCGGGGATATCCTCGGCACCTCTGTGTTTGACCGCAACAGCGCGCAGTTTGTCTTTCATCCAGGCCCGATCTTTGCCGAGCTGATTCTCGCTGACGAGATCAACCGCGCTACCCCCAAAAGCCAAAGCGCGCTGCTGGAGGCCATGGAGGAAGGGCAGGTAACGGTGGATGGAGCAACCCGTCAACTACCCGATCCCTTCTTTGTGATTGCCACACAGAACCCGGTATCGCAGTCCGGCACCTTTGCGTTGCCTGAATCCCAGCTCGACCGCTTTCTCATGCGTCTGTCGCTTGGCTATCCGAGCGAGGCTGCTGAAAAAAATCTGCTGATGGGGGCCGAGCGCCGTACTCGTCTGGACGCGGTGGAGCCGCTATTGGGGCATGAGCAGTTGCGTGCGCTGCAGGCGCAGGTGCCGCAGGTGACCGCAAGCGAAGCGCTGATCGATTACATCCTGCGGCTGGTCAACCACACCCGTAACAGTGACAGCTGCGCCTGGGGGCTGTCTCCGCGCGCCAGTCTGGGGTTGCTGGCGGCGGCAAGGGCCTGGGCCATGCTGGAACAGCGCCATTACGTGATCCCTGAAGACGTGCAGGCGGTGCTGCCCGCCGTTGTCAGCCACCGCTTGCGCGCGACCAATGACCCGACAGGACATGGTGGCGACAGCCTGGCACGCTGGCTGCTCAACGAGGTCTCGCCGGTGTGACCGCCGCTCTGCGTGCCAAGGCAAGGCGCTGGCATCAGGGTTGGCTACGTCGCAGGATCCCGCCAGCTCGCTCGCTTCGGCTGGATCACCGGCGGATCTTTATCCTGCCCAGTCGCGCCGGTATGGCCTTTCTGCTGTTGCTGCTGATCATGCTGATCGGTGCCATCAACTACCAGAACAGCTTGGTCTACGGGCTCACTTTTACCTTGCTCAGCCTGTTCTGGGTTGCCTTGCATCACACCTATCGCAATCTTGCCGCAGTGCAGTTGCGCGCGACCGGCGGGCGAGCGGTATTTGCCGGCGAGCAGGTGCCGCTGGGGCTGACACTGCGCTCAGAGCGCCGCGAGCATCAGGCGCTGAAGATGCGCTGGCCCGGGCTGGACGCCGTGTCGGTGGATGTGCCCGCAGGTGACGAGCAGGCGCTGACCCTGTTTCATCCCACCGAACGGCGCGGCTGGCTGGCATTGAAGCGTCTGCGCATTGAAACCCGTTACCCGCTCGGCTGGTTTGTTGCCTGGAGTCTGGTTGATCTGGACTGGCAGGTACTGGTGTACCCCAAGCCGGTCAGCGCTCCGCTGCCGGTCGGCGCAGCACCCGATGGCGAGGAAGGCGACCAGCCCCACGCCCTGCAGGAAGGTGTGGCCGACTTTCAGGGGCTGCGCCCCTACCGCCCGGGTGACTCGCGCAGGCGCCTCGACTGGCGCGCCTGGTCACGCGGACAGGGACTGCACAGCAAGGTGTTTGCCGAGCCACAGCAGCAAAGTCTGTGGCTGGAATTGTCGGCGGCTGCCGGACGCGATCTGGACGAGCGTTTGGGCATCCTGACGGGCTGGGTACTGGAAATGGAGCGTGAACTGCGCCCTTATGGCTTGAGCCTGCCCGGTGTGCGCATCGAGCCGGCGCAGGGCGACACTCATCGCGAGGCCTGCCTGCGGGTATTGGCACTCTATGGCCTGGAGCCGGAGTCATGAGTGCGGCGTTGATCCCGCGTAATGCGCTGGCCTGGCTGTTGAGCGCTCAAGTGGTAGTGCTGCTTCCGCATCTGACGCGCCTGCCCTGGTGGGTAGCCGTTCTGTGGCTCGGCTGCGCCGCCTGGCGTGTGCAGATTCAACGCATGCGCTGGGGTTACCCCGGACGTATCCTGCGAACAGCCGGGCTGCTGCTGACTGGTGTGGCGGTGTTCTTTAGCCAGGGTACGCTGATCGGCCTCGACGCCACCGTGATGCTGCTGTTATTGCTATTCATGCTCAAGCTGCTGGAGATGCGTAACCCGCGAGATGCCTTGGTGGTTATCTATCTTGGCTTCTTTATCCTGGCCACTGCCTTCCTGTTTGACCAAGGCATTCCGCTGACGCTCTATCAGTGCGTTGGCGCGGTGGTACTGGTGGCGGCGCTGATCGGCCTGCAACAAAGCCCGGCGCGCAATGATCCGTGGCGGGCACTGCGCAGCGCGGCAGCCATGTTGCTGCAAGCGCTGCCGCTGATGCTGCTGATGTTTCTGTTTTTCCCCCGCCTGGCACCGCTGTGGACGATCAACCTGCCCAGCACCGAGAGTCGCACGGGGCTGTCCGACACCATGGGCCCGGCGGATATCGCCAACCTGGCACAGTCCCCCGAGCTCGCATTTCGGGCCAGCTTTGAGGGTGATATCCCGCCACCCAGCAGACTCTATTGGCGCGCCCTGACCCTCAGTCGCTTCGATGGCAGAGTGTGGTCGCAGGACCGTCTGCTGGAGCGGCGTCAGCCGTTGGCGGTGGAGCGCAGTGGCGCTACGCTGGATTACCAGGTGATAGCGCAGCCTACTGGCCGTAACTGGCTTTACAGCCTGCCCGGCAGCGTCTCCGACAGTCCGGAACTACGAGCGCTGCGCGATGATACCCTGCGTGCCAAGCGCCCGCTGAGCAGTACCTTTGGCTATACCGCTACTGCCTTTGAGCGCGTTCAGCGCCAGCGTGACGGCCTGACCGAGGACGAGCGTCAGCGCCTGTTGCAACTGCCAGAGGACAGCGATCCGCGCAGCCGCGCCTGGGCGGAGGAGTTGCGCCAGCGCCATGCCTCTGACGCAGAGCTGGTGAACGCATTGCTACGGCATTTCAACCAGCAGCCGTTCCATTACACCCTGCGTCCGCCCACCCTGGGCAGGCACAGCAATGACGAGTTTCTGTTTGATACTCGGCGCGGCTTTTGTGAACACTATGCCGGTGCCATGACCTTTGTGCTGCGCGCCGCCGGGATTCCCGCCAGGGTCGTGACCGGCTATCAGGGCGGCGAATTGAACCCGCGCGGTGGCTATCTGCTGGTTCATCAGTTTGATGCCCACGCCTGGATTGAGGCGTGGCTGCCGGGACAGGGCTGGCAGTCCTTTGATCCGACTTTTCAGGTGGCCCCGAGCCGTATCGAGCGCGGGTTGGAGGAGGCGATGCGCGAGGAGGGGAGTTTCCTGGCTGATGCGCCATTGGCCGGCTCGCGCTACCGTGATATCGGCTGGGTCAACAACCTGCGTCTGACCTGGGACGACATCAACTATCAGTGGCAGTTGCGGGTGCTCAACTTTCAGTCAGAGGAGCAACTGGCGCTGTTCAAACGCTGGTTGGGCACCGCCGACTGGCGGCGCATTGGCGTGTTGGTGCTGTCCCTGGTTGGCCTGGTCATGGTGGTGCAGGCGCTGATCTGGCTGCGGCCCCGGCGCTTGTCCGGCTCGCCGGCGCAGCTGGCCTGGCAGCAGCTGGATCAGCGCCTATGCAAGCTAGGTCTTGGCGTGCGTGCCGGTGAGGGGCCACGGGATTGGCAGCAACGCCTGCGACAGGCATTGCCGCAGCAGCGCGCGGCCATCGATGGCTTTTTTGACCGCTTTGTGGAGCAAAGTTACGCGCAGCGTCAGCCAGGCGAGGCGCAGGCGCAACTGAAGCCCGCGCTGCAGACGCTGTTACGCTCCTTGCCCAGGCGACGCCCGCCCGCACCAAGCCAGGCACTGGATTAGCGCTGTTGCCTGGCCGCGGCGGCGCCCTATAATCAGACCCACCTCGGGACCATTTTGCAGCGGAGTTTGCATGCATCCATTCAATGCGACACAGCCCCCCAAACTGGCTTTTGCACTGGGCCTGGCGGGTCTTGTGCCTTTTGTCTCCGGGGCATTGGGGCTGTGGGTGACGCCCGAGGCCTGGCGCGAGCGCGTATTGGAGGAGTTGTTGAGTTACGCGGCCATAACGCTCGCTTTTCTCGGTGCCATCCACTGGGGACTGGCGATGCGCGCGGAAGAGAACAGTGACAAGGCGCCAGTGCAACTGGGGCTTTCGGTCATCCCGCCGCTGCTGGGCTGGTTTGCTCTGGCGCTACCTAACGATCTGGGTTTGCCGGTTATTCTGCTGGCCTTTGCCGCCCTGTATTTTGCCGATCTCTGGGCCGTTGACCATGGTGTCGCGCCCGTCTGGTACCCAGCCCTGCGCAAGCCGCTGAGCCTCACGGCGGTGTGCTCGTTGCTGGTTGCCTGGTTCGCTACCTGGCAGTAGCTCTGCACCGATTGCGCGACAAAATGCGCACTGCATCGCCTTTTGCCGGTTTATCACCTGCCAAGCTCGCCCCCGATACGTAACCTCGGCTCACGCATTTGCAGCCGAGGAACAACGGATGTTCTCCCCCGCCAATCAGGCGCACTTTATTCTTGAAATCGACGGCGCCGAACACGACTTCAAGGTGCTTGAGTTCACTGCCCGTGAAGCGCTCAATCAGCCCTACGAGGTGCTGCTGACTTTGGTCAGCGAGCGTCCGGATGTTGACCTGCAAAGCCTCCTACACCTGCCAGCCTGGCTGGATACCGGCGCAGGCAGCGGCTTTCACGGCTTTATCGATCAGCTCACTCAGGGCGAGTCAGGCCGCCGGCTGACGCGCTATCAACTGCGCCTGCAGCCGCAGCTGGGGTACCTGCAGCACCGCATCAACCAGCGGATTTTTCAGCACCGCAGCGCCGCCGAGATTATGGCCGCTGTGCTGCAGGAGCACGGCATCCACAGCGATGCCTATCGCTTCAGCCTGAACACGCCGCTGCCCGCGCGTCGCTACTGTACCCAGTACGATGAGAGTGATCTGCGCTTTATCCAGCGCCTGTGTGAGGAGGAGGGGCTGCACTTTCACTTTGAGCACCAGCGTGACGGCCATATCCTGGTGTTTGGTGATGATCAGACCTGCTTTGCGCGTCTGCCCGAGATCGGCTACAGCCAGGGCACTGGTCTGGTCGCTGATCAACCGGTGGTCAAGCGCTTCAGCCTGACCGCCGCCACCCGACCAGACCAGGTGACACGCCGAGATTATGAATTTCTGAAACCGCGCCTGCACATGGAAGCCGAAGCCAGACTGGAAGACGGCCCGCCCCAGCCGGCACTGGAAGACTATGACTACCCGGGGCGCTTTGGCGACCGCGAACGCGGCAAGCAACTCAGCCGCATCCATCTGCAGCGCCACCGCAGCCATCAATTGCAGGCCAACGGTGAGAGCGATCAGCCGGGCCTGCGCAGCGGGTATTTTCTGCCGCTGTCCGGCCACCTGCGTGATGACTGGAACGACCTCTGGCTGCTGACCAGCATTGAGCATCAGGGCAAGCAACCGCAGGTGCTGGAAGAAGCGGTGACCAGCGATACTAGCGCCGGCGACGGTTTTACCCAGGGCTACCGTAATCGCTTTGTTGCCACACCCTGGCAGGCCATCTGGCGCCCCGCACTGGAGCACCCCAAACCGCGCATCGCCGGCAGCCAGAGCGCCGTCGTCACCGGGCCGGAGGGCGAAGAGATTCACTGCGATCCGCACGGGCGAGTGAAGGTCCAGTTTCACTGGGATCGTGAAGGCCAGGCGGACGACACCACCAGCTGCTGGCTGCGGGTGGCCAGCGGCTGGGCTGGCGACCGCTATGGTGCTCTGACCATTCCCAGGGTTGGCATGGAAGTGCTGGTGAGCTTTCTCGAAGGTGACCCGGACCAGCCGCTGATCACCGGCTGCCTTTACCACGCCGAACACGTGCCGCCGGTTGATCTGCCTGCCCACAAAACCCGTAGCACCTTCAAAAGCCTCAGCTCCCCCGGCGGCGAGGGCTATAACGAGCTACGCATCGAAGACAAGAAAGGTGCCGAGCAAATCTACCTGCATGCCCAGCGCGACTGGGACCAGCGCATCGAGCACGATCAACGCCTGCACGTTGGCAATGAACGTCACGATCACATCGTCGCCAACCATTACAGCCAGCACCTGGCCGAAGTGCACCGCACCGTCCACGCCAACCGTCTGACAGACCTCAAGGCCAATGATCATCTGACGATTGCCCAGAGCCAGCACACGCGCATCGGCCAACGCCAGCTCACTGAAGCCGGACAGGAAATTCACCTGGCCAGCGGCCGCAAGATCGTGATCGACGCCGGTATGGAAATCACCCTCAAGGCCGGCGGCAGCTTTATCAAGATCGACCCCAGCGGCGTCACCGTCACCGGTGCCAATATCCGCCTGAACTCCGGCGGCAGCCCGGCGCAGGGCACACCGGCTGAGCCGGTGTTGCCAGCTTTGCCTGCGCACGCCGCATTGGATAGCGCAGGGGAAACTACCGGAGGGGCCACGCCTAACGCGCCGCCTGCCGAGTCGAATCAGAAGTCCGGGCTGGAGCAACTGATAGTAGACGTGTGGGGAGATCCGGCGTTTGGCGGGCAGGTCCAGCTGCTAGACCCGGAGGATAAGCAGTGAGCGAACTCAAGGACGAGTCAATTGAGCAAGGCACGCGCAAGCGGGCCCAGTACGACAGTGCCCAGCGAGCCAACCTGGCATTGAACCTAGAGCGAGAGGACGGCGGCACCCTGCAGATTCTGGTCGAGCAGGACATGCGCAGCCACGAGGAAGAGCCGGATATTCAGCAAAATACCTTTCTGGCAATTGTACCCATGGCGCGCCTGCCTGCTATCGATGGCGCTGACCAGCAACCTGTTGGTGCATTGATCAGGCCGGGGCGCATCTATGTTTTTCGCAAGGGCAAGCTCTGGCGTGAACAGGTCTGTGATGGCGAAGGGGCGCTTGCCGACGTTGATGTGAGCTACTGGCGCAGTCAGTCGGCGGCGGGCCAACCCTGCGACGACCGTGCTGCCGTAGGCAAACCACTGGCGCTCACGCTGGTGCCCGTATTGCTCCAGGGGCATTACGTGGGCGATCAAGTGGACATGGCCTATAGCGAGATGCCCTGGAGTTGGGAGTACATCAAATGGCTCGAAGCGGACAGTAGCCGGGTCAAGGCACGCTGCCAGAATGTAGCGCCTGCCTGGGCGGCAGCCGTTGTCGGCAAGGAGCACTGGCGAGCGACTCTTGCGATGCCCGCCGTGCTGGTCGACGCCTTGGAGGGCGGCCTGCGCCCTCGAGACCTGCATCTTGAGTGCCTGCTCAGCAGTCCTGACACTTTCACGCCCGCACTGCTGGAGCTAAGCCCTGACGAGCCGCTTGTACGCTTGCACCGCCACCAGCAGGCCCTGGCCGAACACATGTCCGCAGAAGGCCCACAGGCGCTGCCAGATCTGCCGGCTGCCAGTGATGTGCTGGCGGATAAGGCCTTGCGCGGCTATCCCAAGCTGGTCGGCCTGTTGCTGAATGATCCGCTATTCGAATTTCGCCATGCTGTTGAGCAGTCCCGTTTGGCGACTGAAACCCTGCAAACCTGCAACGCGCTGATTCCCTATCAGCCCCATGGCCGGTATGCCGAGCTACTGCATCAGTGGGCCATGTCGACCGATGCGCCCTTGGCGAGCTTGCGCGCGCAGGTCGACACCCAGGCACTGGACAAGTCGATGATGGAGCAGGAGCGGCGCATGGCGCGCGACTGTCTGCACCGGCAACTCGATCGCACCATGTCGCTGTGCCACGGCGGTCTGTCGGTCGTCTGGAACGACTGGATTTACACCCGGGATGAACGGCTGCTTGAGCCCTACAGCCTCTTGATAGAGCTACTGGAACAGCTTGGCCGCCTGCCGCACGATACCGATGCCCGCAGCACTGCGGCGGACAGCCGCCGGCTGTCGCGCTCGATAGAACGCCTGGTAATCCACCTGGCTGAAGCCAGTCACCCGCTGACGCGCACAGCGCTTGTCGCAGGGGAGGGTGAGCTGCCGGAGCTGGCGAGCCGTTTGGCAGAGCTTGCTGCAGAAGCGCAGCCGGCAGACCCAGAGAATATGGGTATCAGTACCCTCGCGCTGTTTGCAGGAATGGAAAGCCAGGGCGATGCCAACTATCAGTACTCCACCCAAAATCTGGCGCTGGCAGTTGATGAGTGGCTGGCGCATTTGTCGAAAGTGATGCTGATGACGTTGCGAAAGTTGCGAGTTGATCCCTCTACTGTGCAGGTGGAGTTGCCGCGCCTGTTTACACCCACAATGGGGTTGCTGAAGTCGCTTCACTCCAAGGCAAAGTCGCTTCAGTTTCTACCCCAAGGTCAGGCGCTGGCGCAGGATATGGTGGTGCTGGGCGTACATGGCGCTGGCCTGAGTTTTGGACTGACACCCAGTGAACGAGCCACGCTGACTCGAGAAAACTACCTTTACAGCAACCTGCAGGGCCGTTCCGGAGACGTGCTCGGCACCTCCAGCGGCAAGCTCGCGAAGGCGAACCACTTTGCGAGCAAAGACCTGGGCCGCCTGATGGTTGTCGCTGCCCCGGCAAACGACCCGCTGGTGCAGGAGCTTAATAGCTGGCGGGTGGGCGTCTCTAATGTTGGACGGGCTGCGCAACTAGCCAAGTCGCCCGCGTTGCCGCTGTTGGCGACGGTGATGGCTGCTTATAACTTGCACCTAAATACAACAGGGGCGACGGGGCTGCTGGAAGACGATCAAAGTGTGCGCTGGGGATTCGGTGGTATTTCTGCCCTTGCGGACTTGTTACTTGCTTCTAACAACGCAGCTTTGAAGGTCTTAGAGAGTTCAGGGATACGGTCGCCTTGGTATGTGTTGTGGGAGCAGGGACGCATTGATGTCTCAAGAATGTCCGCGCGATGGGCGGGAAACTTGCAGAAGCGTACTGGTAGTACTTGGCTTAATGCTTCTCGCGTAGCGGGGGGCGCCGCAATGGGTTTTACAGCCCTGATTTTTGCCTGGGACGCCAAGCGCGCTTTCGATGCTGGCGACAAAGACGTTTCGGTCGCGAACGCTATAGCGGCAGGGGGCGGCGCAATATGGGCATTGTATACGATAGGTATACTGGCAAGTCCCTGGGTGCTGGCGGCGGGTGTGGTGTTGCTCATCGGCGGCGCGTTAGCGGCGGCGCTGATGGCCGACGGTGCGATTGAGCAGGCGATCAAACATGGCCCCTTCGGTATTGAACATCGCTTGCCACATATGAACGACCCTAAAATCGCCTACCAGCAACTGCTGGGGGCGATTGGCGAGCCGCAGGCAAAGATCTCTCGCTGGAGCGTCTGGACAGGGGTAGCGCCGCAAGAGGAACGCCGAAAACTGGAGCTGGCTGCGCGTGCGAGCCAGCGGCAGTTGCACCCCCTCGACTGGGTAGTTGAGCTGCAGTCAGGTTTGCTGGACCAATATCCTAACGACAGCCGGTTCCGGTTAATGGCCTCGGAGCTGCAGTGGGTTAGGGGGCACCAGACAGGCTGGAAGCGTCTGCCAGCTAGGCCGCTTTCTCATTACAAGCTGGGCGCGGTGGTTATGGACGCCAGCCGCGTTGTCTATGTCCTGCCGCATATTGGTAGTCAGGCTCACACTGGCCTGATGCAAATGCAGTACGCCCTTAGAGTGAGAGCGCAGTTTGTGTTGGGGCGGCAAGAGTGCAGGCCGAATGACCCCTTTCCTGCCTTCGATGATCTGGTGCTACCGCAACCCGCCGCCCGTGACTGGGCTGCCTTTGACCCGCAACGATTTCCCGAGGAGCGTGATGTTGATGGCAGCGCCCCCTACTGGCTGATTGCGCTAAGTGAGCGTGATTCCCTATGAAACAAATACTGCCTAGCACTGTGTATGCCGCCAGTGCCTACGATTCGACCCAAATACCCCGGCAGCCTCCTCATAAGTGGCAGCAAGACGAAAACCGTACCAATCTTCGCCGTACTCAGTTGAGCTGGGGGCATTATGCTGGCTTTGACCCTTGGCAGGTGGTTGATATGCAACTGCAGGGTATGGAGCAAATGTGGCTAGAGCGCACTGGTGGTGGCGATATTTATTGCAATCATCAGCGCTGGCGATTTGAGAATTTTAATAAAATAATTTTATTGTTTATTTACTTTAAGTATTTTTCGCTGCTCGTTTTTACTTGGGTGTTTTGGATGTCCTCGGTGATTGCGCTGCTTCCAAATGGTTATTATGCGAGTCACCAGTCTGTCGTTTTGCCAATGGCTATAGTTGTTATCTCTCTGTTTATGATAGGTCTAAGTGGCTGGTTATACTGGGAGAGAAGCTTCAAACTTTACTTGATACACGCAATCTCGGGCCTAGGAGTAAGCGTTGTATGTGTGTCTATTGCGCACTTTGGACTTGACAAGGACGTGGAAATTTTCTGGTTTCCAGTGGTCATGGGACTATCCATATTTATGGCCGCCATCGGTTTTGACCTATTGATCGCTCTTTACCTGCGTCTTTTCAAATACGACGGCAGCGGATTTAACCGTCAGACCGGAATGGTGACCGTTGCACGTCGCTTTCGTAAGCCCTTTGTGGCGCCGTTCTATGAGTTCGATATCACCATGGAATACCGCCCCGGCTCCCACGGCAGCGGTGGTATGGCGCTCTGGCTACACCACAGATACACCACCTGTGAGGTGTTCTTGGGCGGCAAACTGCATCCCTTGGGGCTGTCACCAGAGGAGGCGATGGCGTTCTGGGACTGTCTGCAGCGCTATATGGATACCAGTCAGCCGCTGCCGGATTTGCCGGTGCTGGAGCAATTCCGCCACCTTGATCCGGCCACCGCGCAGTACGATGCTCAACGCGGCAGGCCACCACGCCGCTGGCGCGATACCAATGCCCGCGCCTGGCAACGACGCGGCCAGCATGAATCCATGCGCCGCAACGCAGCCTATCGTTGGCAACAACGGCCTTGCATTCTGCGCGCTCGCATCGACCCAGAGTTGAGCATCGAGACCTACTACCGCGAACAAGAGGCGCGTGGCATTCAGGCTACGCCCAGGGCGGATGAGTATGACAATGTTCATCGCGGCTGAGGAGGGTGTTCCTTGTCTGGTTTACCTCTTTGCCCTCAGTTGCTGAATACCCCTTTATAGCCGCCGGCTGACCGTCATCAGCCGCCCTGTTTGTTGTGCTACCGTCGGCGAATAACAAGTCGAGGTTTCATGCAGGAGGAGTGCAGCGGTGAATTACGATGATGTGGTGTTGGGGCGGCGCAGTATCCGTGCTTTTCGGCAACAGCCGGTGCCGCGCGAGGTGCTTGAGGAGGTCATCAGTCTGGCCACGCGGGCGCCGTCATCAATGAACTCCCAGCCCTGGCACCTGCATGTGCTGACCGGCGAGCCGCTGGACCGCATTCGTGCGGAGAATACCGAGCGTATGGTCACCGGCGTAGCGCCGTCCAAGGAAACCCGTGACTCGGGCAGCTACGAGGGGGTTCACCGCCAGCGCCAGGTGGAGATCGCGGTGCAGCTGTTTGAGGCCATGGGGATTGCCCGAGACGATAAGGAAAAGCGGCAGGACTGGGTCTTACGCGGCTTTCGGCAATTCGATGCGCCGGTCTCGGTGGTGGTGACCTATGATCGCCAGCTGCGTGAGGGCGACATTGCCCAGTTCGACTGTGGGGCTTTGGTCAATGGTCTGGTTAATGCGGCCTGGTCTCGCGGTTTGGGCTGTGTGGTCAACAGCCAGGGCATCATGCATTCACCGGTGGTGCGCGAACACGCGGGTATCCCGGATGATCAGGTGATCATTATCTGCGTGGCGATGGGCTACCCCGATGACAGCTTCCCGGCCAATGCGGTGGTGTCACGGCGCCGTGAGGTGGCAGAGGTGGCCAGTTTTGTGGGCTTTGCCGAGTAGCACGCGCGTTGGCGTGACCTTTTGGGACGCCTTTCGGGCGTTCCCAGCTTGAAGACTGTGAGGGCATAAGCGTGAAAGGTAAAACTCTGGAACTCGCTGCCTTTGATTGGCATCGAGACGTGATCACTCCGCAGACGCCAGTCAATGCGGGGTATCGCAACACCCAGAATGTGCGTCGCTTTATGCGTGAGGCTTGCGGCCCGGCGTTCCGCTTTGACAGGTCCTTTATGGCCTGGATGCGTGACGGCACGCCGAAAACCATGGGGGATGCGGCAGCTGAGTGGCTGAAGCGAAATGCCTGATTATCGGCGCGCGCCAGTGTGTAGGCGACGGCTTGTCTATACAGCAAAGACGTTAAGCGGGTGAAAGCGCTTGCCGAGCTTTTTCTTTCCAGCTGCCAACTGCTCCTCAGTCGTCCCTTCCTTCAAGCATGTTTCTGCGCAGCAGCACGTAGACTGATCCGGTACCGCCATGCCGGGGAATGCAGGAGGTAAAGGCGAGCACCTTGTCGTGCTGCCTGAGCCAGGTGTTGACGTGGCTTTTCATCATCGGTTTGCGACCGTCCAGCCGGCGGGCCTTGCCGTGGGTAACCCGTACGCAGCGGATCTCCTGCTTGACCGCTTCGGCTAGAAAGGCCCAAAGCAGCTCGCGGGCGCGCTCGATCGTCATGCCGTGCAGGTCGATCGAGCCGTCGAAGGGGATCTGCGCTTGCTTGAGTTTGCGTAGCTGCGCGTCTTGCACACCGTTTGCTGCCCAGGCCAGCTCCTGCTCGGGGTCGACATCTATGACGAACTGGTCTGACAGGCCATCGACCACGACGGAGTTGTCCTTGAGGGTCGCACGCTGGCGACTGGCGGCGATGCTGGCGCGGTCGCGCGGGGCTTTGCCGACCTCGGCCCGGTCGTGCTTAAGACGCTTGGCGCCCTGCACGGCTTGACGGAAAAGGTCGAGATCGTCGTCGGGAGAAAAGTCCTGTGTCATGCTGCTGGCCGCTACGCAAAAAAGGCTAGTGTAACAGCTGCAGCTTATCGAAAAGCCTGCCTGGCGCCCGATACCGCCGGTGTTTGTTTTCATTCGCGGCTGGTCGCCGGCGGCCTGGCGGGTAAAATGGCAGCCTGCTTTGAACAAGGACTCTTCCATCATGAGTGAACACGCCGCTTTGCACAGCATTCAGGATCTGGTTCGCTGGGGCGTCAGTCGCTTCCATCAGGCCGAGCTGTTTTTTGGTCATGGCACCGACAATGCCTGGGACGAGTCGCGGCTGTTGGTGCTGCACGCCCTGTACCTGCCCTGGGAAACGCCGCAGGAGTATCTGCATTGTCGCATTACCGACGAGGAGCGTGACGCCGTTGTGGCGTTGTTGGAGGAGCGCATTCGGCTGCGCATGCCTGCCGCCTATCTGACCGGGCATGCACGTTTTGCCGGGCTGGATTTCGTGGTGGATGAACGGGTGCTGGTGCCGCGGTCTCCCATTGCTGAGTTGATTGACGGTCGCTTTGAACCCTGGCTGGAGCGCGAGCCGCTGCGCATTCTGGATCTGTGCACGGGCAGTGGCTGTATTGGCATCGCTTGTGCCTACGCGTTTCCTGAGGCCGAGGTAGTGCTGGCGGACCTGTCTGCCGATGCGCTGGCGGTGGCCGAACAGAATATCGAGATGCACGAACTGGCCGAGCGTGTTGAGGCGCGCTGGTCGGATGGCTTCGACGGGCTAGCCGGTGAGCGCTTTGATCTGATTGTCAGCAATCCGCCCTATGTGGATGCCGAAGACATGAGCTTGCTGCCCGACGAGTATCGACACGAGCCGGAAATGGGACTGGACGCAGGGGAGGACGGCCTGGATCTGGTGCGCCGGATGCTGACTGAAGCGGCGGATTATCTGACCGAGGATGGTGTGCTGGTGATCGAGGTGGGTAACAGCATGGTGCATGTTATGGCCGAGTGGCCAGAGGTGGACTTTGAGTGGGTCAAATTCCGGCAGGGTGGCCACGGTGTGTTTGTGCTGAGCGCAGAGCAGTGCCGTTACTTTCAGTCACTGTTTGCCGAGAGCCTGTAACGCGTTTTAGCGGTTCCTGCGTGGCGTTCGCTGCGCAGGTCGTTGCTGGGTGTTGGCTCAGCGAAGTACTACCCACAGCAGCATCAACGCCTGGAAAATCGAGAAGACAATCAGACAGCCGATGGCGAAGCGGTTGCCCAGGTCGGCGCGCTTGTAACTGGCGATAGCTGACTCGAGCTGGTTGATCTGGGCGCTTTGCTTTTGGTTCAGCCCTTCGTGCTCACGCAGTTGGGCCAACAGGGTATTGATTTGAAGAGGTTGTATGCGCTCGGTATTCCAGCTGCCGATCAGATCGTTGACCCGGTTGGCCTGGGCGAGGGCGGTACCGGCCTCGCTGTCCAGCGGGGTGATGCTGAAGCCGGCGTGGCTGAGGATGGTGTCACGGGCCTTGCGGGCATCTTCGGTGGCGCTGTCGCTGTCGCGCAGAGTGATAGGGGTCACGGCGTAGTCCCCGCAATAACGCTGGCACCAGTGAATCAACTGGGCCAGCATGAAGGTGCCCAGTCCGCGTTGACTGGGCTGGATCTGCACACCGTCAATCGGGCCGAAGCGCACCCGCTTGCGCTTGTGGTCTACCAGCACTTCCATCCGGTTGCCGGACTCGGCGAGCGGTTCGCCTTCAAAGCGCACCTGCAGGCGCAGCAATTCGAGCAGGCCTGCCTGTTCCTGGGTGACGGCGATCTGCGCAAGTTTCTCCGGATGTACCAGCATGCGCGCCTTGAACACCGGTTTGAGTTGCACCCAGTAGGCATCCGACGGTTTGGCGCGGGCGAACGGATCCCGCGGGGCGCTTTGCTCCGGGGGAGTGCGGTCAGCCAGTGCGTCGGTTGAGGTCATGCTGTCATCCTGGGGGACTACGGGTGCTTGTGCACCTCTCCAGCCTGTATCGGCCGAATGACGGTTTTCTGTAATGTCACCACCAGGTGGACGCAGCTTCCCAGATCAGGCGAGCAGCCAGCAAGCTGAGCACCAGGTTAAAAAGTCGTCCAAAGTGCGTGTCACTCATACGCTTGAGCAGATGCAGGCCGAGCCAGGTGCCCAGTGCGCCAGCGGCGATCATGGCTGCCATCAGGGCGAGCCAGTCATAGAAGATAAACCCTGCGGCGCTAAAGGCAAAGGCCTTTGGCAAGTGTTGCAGGCTCATGGCAGCAGCGAAGGTTGCCACGGTCTGCAGGCGCTGATGCGCCTGTTGCTGCTTGATAAACGCGGCCACCAGAGGGCCGGTGGCGCCGACAAACAGGCTGAGAAAACTGGTGATTACCGAGGCGAGCAGGGTGCCGACAGGCCCGGTGGCCACCTTGGGTATTGCCGGCCCCCAGCACAGCAGCAGAATGAACAGCGCGATACTCAGCTGTACCACGGCCAGCGGCAGGCGTACCAGCAGCAGGCTGGCGGCCAGTGCGCCCAGCACCACGCCGGGGAAAAACCAGGCGATGACCCGCATGTTGATATGCCGCCAGGTCATCAGGGCGCGATTGGCATTGGACCCCAGCTGCACCATGCCGTGGACTGGAATGATCGCGGCAGCCGGCATGATCAGCGCCATGATCGCCAGTAGCATGACACCACCGCCGGCGCCCATCGCAGCAGTTACCGCAGAAGTGAGGGCGGCGGCGAGGATCAGTATCAGCGCCCAGTGCGGAGCCAGGTTGTCGGGTAGCAATAACGGCAGCAGCTCGCTCATGAAGGCTCCGGCGTTAAATGAGGAGGGCGTAGCCTACCCGCCGGGCCGCAGACTGTCACCGTTAACGGCCAGCGGGTATACTGCCGCACTGCCCATGTTCAGCTCAGGTTCTTGGTATGTCTGGAAACACGCTCGGTACCCTCTTCACTGTTACCACGGCCGGCGAAAGCCACGGCCCGGCGCTGGTCGCCATTGTTGATGGCTGCCCGCCCGGTCTGCCGTTGTCGAGTGAGGATCTGCAGCGTGATCTGGATCGCCGCAAGCCCGGCACCAGCCGCCACACTACCCAGCGCCAGGAGGCCGATGAGGTCGAGATCCTGTCCGGGGTGTTTGAAGGGGTGACGACCGGCTGCCCGATTGGCTTGCTGATTCGCAACACCGATCAGAAGTCCAAGGACTACTCGGCGATCAAGGACCTGTTCCGCCCGGCCCACGCCGACTACACCTACCACCACAAGTACGGCCTGCGCGACTACCGCGGTGGCGGCCGTTCGTCTGCGCGAGAAACCGCAATGCGTGTTGCTGCCGGTGCGATTGCCAAGAAGTACCTGGCCGCCCAAGGCATCCAGGTGCGTGGTTATATGAGCCAGCTGGGGCCCATCGAGATCCCCTTCAAGAGCTGGGATGGTGTCAACGACAATGCCTTCTTCAGCCCCGACCCGGACAAGATTCCCGAGCTGGAGGCCTACATGGATCAGCTGCGCCGTGACCAGGACTCGGTCGGCGCCAAAATCACCGTGGTCGCCGACGGCGTGCCGCCGGGGCTGGGCGAGCCGATCTTTGATCGTCTGGATGCCGAGCTGGCCTACGCGCTGATGAGCATCAACGCGGTCAAGGGGGTCGAAATTGGTGCCGGCTTTGCCTCCGTAGCCCAGCGCGGCACCGAGCACCGTGATGAGTTGACGCCGGAAGGCTTCGTCAGCAACCAGGCTGGCGGCGTGCTGGGCGGCATTTCCTCTGGTCAGCCGATTGTCGCCAGCCTTGCGCTCAAACCCACCTCCAGTATTACCACCCCTGGTCGCTCCATTGACGTGAACGGTGAGTCGGTCGATGTGATCACCAAGGGTCGCCACGACCCCTGCGTGGGCATTCGTGCCACGCCGATTGCCGAGGCGATGATGGCGCTGGTGCTGATGGATCATCTGCTACGCCATCGCGCGCAGAACGCCGACGTGAAGGTCACCACACCGGTATTGGGTCAACTCTGATCCGGCGCGGGCAGCCGTGAGTGCGGTCGCGGGGGCACCGCTGCCTTACTGGCGGCTGTCCGGTTTCTACTTTGCCTACTTCGCCCTGCTGGGCGGGGTAGCGCCCTTCCTGTCGCTGTATTTCGAATCGCTCGGCTTTTCGCCGGCGCGCATCGGCGAGCTGGTTGCGATACCCATGCTGATGCGCTGCATTGCGCCCAACCTGTGGGGGTGGCTGGGGGACGCTACCGGGCAGCGTCTGCTGATTGTTCGCGTCGGCGCGCTGCTGACCGCGCTCTGTTTTGCGGGCATCTTCTGGCGGCAGGACTATTGGTGGCTGGCGGCGATCATGGCGCTGCACAGCTTCTTCTGGCACGCCGTCTTGCCGCAGTTTGAAGCCATTACACTGGCACACCTGGGTAGTCAATCAGCGCGCTACAGTCAACTGCGTCTTTGGGGGTCGGTTGGCTTTATCCTTACCGTAGTCTTGCTGGGCCTGTTGCTGCAGCGTGCCGGCATGGCTGTTTATCCCATGGCGATGTTCGGCATCATGCTGCTGATTGCAGTGTGCAGCACCTTGGTACCGCAGCCGCCACGCCAGCCTGCCAGCGCAGCAGTGGCCGGTGATGGATTCGTGCAGCGTCTGCGCCAGCCCGGCGTGCCCGCGTTTTTTGTGGCCGTGGCGTTGATGCAGCTGTCGCATGGGCCCTATTACACCTTTCTCAGCATTCACCTTGAGGCGCTGGGCTACAGCCGTGGACTCATTGGTATGCTCTGGGCTCTGGGTGTGCTGGCCGAGATTGTGCTGTTTATGTTCATGCACCGCCTGCTGGCCTGGATAAGCCTGCGGCAACTGCTGGTGGTCAGCTTTGCTTTGGCGGCGCTGCGTTGGCTGTTGCTTGGTAAGCTGGCCGAGGAGATGCTGGTTCTGGTGTTTGCCCAGCTGCTGCATGCCGCGACTTTCGGTGCATTTCATGTTGCCTCCATTCATCTGGTGCAGCAGCGTTTTGGCGAAAGGTATCAGGGACAGGGGCAGGCGCTTTATGCCACGCTGGCCGGCATTGGCGGTGCGCTGGGTGCACTGTGTTCCGGTTATGCCTGGGCTGGCATGGGGCCCACGCTGACGTTTGCCGCTGCCGCGCTGGCAGCCTTTGTCGGCATGCTGCTGTTGCTGCGGCGCCTGGGCGACCAATCAACCAAGGGGGCTGGATGAGCATTCTGGCGGTCTACGGCGCGGAGGACTTGCAGTGTCCGCGTCGGGTACTGACTCACAGGCAGGATATTGAAACCGAGCTGGCGGCGATGGGCATAACGCTGTTGCCGGCCGAGGCGCCGGTTACGCCCGGTGCCCAGTGTAAACACGAGTGCCACGGTGCGCCTGCCTATGAACAGCCGGAGGAGTGCATTGATGGTGCCCAGGTTTTTGTTTGCGGGGCACTGGAGCGCCGAATAGAGCGGGGGCGGGTGAGGCTATGCCTGCTCAGTGAGTCGTCGGTACTGCTCATTGCTCTGCGGGCTGGTGATCGCCTGGCCTTGCCTGCCGGTTTGTCGCAATGCATGTTGCCCACGCCCGGCGACACCTGCAGCTGGGTGGATACGGCCGCAGCAGAAAGTGCCCTGGCGTATCAGCCGGTTGCCCAGTCTGCGTTGGTCAGGCTGGCGCCGCTGGAGATCTGACAGCGAAATTCGCCAGGCTTCCTATACTGTGGATACACCCAATAAAGGAAGTGCTGCATGAACATGAATACCGGTGGTGGGCTGATCGGTCTGCTGATTCTGATTGGCGATATCTGGGCCATTATCAACATCCTGCAGAGTAACGCGGGCATGGGAGCCAAGCTGTTGTGGATTCTGCTGGTGGTGCTGCTACCGCTACTGGGGTTGATTATCTGGTTTGTTGCGGGGCCGCGGGGCGGCAAGGCATAAAAAAGGTTCTTCACGGATTGCCGGGAAAGTCATTCTTGATCTTCATGAAAAAGAATTCGCTGTCCCGGTAGCCGTAGGCCATCCGCTTGATCACCTTGATCCGGTTGTTGATACCTTCCAGCTGACCCGTGTGCATCGGCCAGCGCACCCTGCTCAGGATGCCGCGCCAGTATCCTTTCAGGCGTTTAGCGAACTGCTTCAGCGCCGGTATCGCACTTTCATCAGCTAGGCGTAGCCACTGCTTCCATGCTGATCGCCAGCCCCAGGCGGTGGCGGGCGACCACAGTGCTTTGAGCTCTGCCTTCATCAAATAAACCGTCATCAGCGATTGGTTCGCCGCCAGCAGATCCTGCAGATGTACCTGCTGATCTTCTCGCTTGAGATTTTCTGGATTACGCAGCAGCAGCCACCGTGCTTGCTTGATCACCTTGCGGGCGGGTCTGTCATGGCGCAGGCGATTGGCCTCATCGACCCGTACCCGATCAATCACCTCTCGCCCATACTTGGCGATCACATGAAACAGATCATAAACAACGCGTGCTTGAGGGCAGTGTTGGCGCACCTCCAAGTCAAATGCGGTGTTCATGTCCATTGCCACTGCTTCGATCCGCGCGCAGCCCTCCGCCCCCAGCGCTTCAAAAAAAGGTCTGACAGCAGCTCGGCTACGCCCTTCGCCAATCCACAACACCCGGCGGGTATCGGCATCCAGCACCACGCTGGCGTAGCGATGCCCTTTGAACAGAGCGAACTCATCCATCACCAAGCGCCTGGGCTGCGCCTTCGGTAGCTTCTCCAGTGCGTCTTGTAGCGCCCGTCGCTCCAGCAAGCGCACGCTGTCCCAATGCAAACCAAACAGCTCGGCGACGTGCAGAGTGGGCAGTCTTTGACAGGCTTGGATCACAGCTTCGGCCAAGCGCTTGGTCATTCGCGAATAGCGGTCAAGCCAGCGGACTGATTCCATTCTCTTGCCGCATGTGCTGCACCCGACGCGCCGCAGTTCCACATTCAACCGCACCGTGCGGCCAAGGATGGATAAGTCACGGATTGAGCGCTGGCAGTATTCGTGGATGGTGGTGCTGGGCTGATGGCAGCCGCTGCAGGTGGGCAATCGGGTGGGCTGCGGAATCAGGTCGATCAGCAGGTCGTCGCCGTCAGGCCGGATTGAAGTGACAGAAAAGCCCTCCCAAAAGGGCAGAAACGTATTAATATCGTGCACAAGAACGCCGGTTTGTGGATGTGTTTGTTCGCACTAACATCATCCCTCAAACCGGCGTTCTTGTTTCTGTCTTTCCCGAGATTCCGTGAAGAACCATAAAAAAGCCCCGGCGCGTGAGCGCCGGGGCTTTTTCGTGACGGCGGGCCGCTTATTTCTCGACGAAGGCACGCTCGATCACGTAGTGACCCTGGTCGCCGTGGCGGGCTTCCTGGAAGCCGTGAGCGTCGAGGATCTCGCAGCAATCCTTCAGCATGCTGGGGCTGCCGCAGAGCATGAAGCGGTCCTGCTCCAGATCGAATTTCGGCAGGCCGATATCCTCGAACAGCTTGCCACTGTTCATCAGGTCGGTCAGGCGGCCTTCGTTGCGGAAGGGCTCACGGGTGACCGTGGGGTAGTAGATCAGCTTCTCGCGTACCAGATCACCGAAGTACTCGTTGTTCGGCAGGGTGTCGGTAATCAGTTCCTGATAGGCCAGGTCGCTGACATTGCGGCAGCCGTGGGTCAGAATGACCTTGTCATATTGCTCGTAGGTTTCCGGGTCCTGAATGATGCTGATGAAGGGCGCAAGACCGGTGCCGGTGCTCAGCAGATACAGGTTGCGTCCGGGGATCAGGTGATCCAGCACCAGAGTGCCCGTCGGCTTGCGGCTGATCATGATTTGATCGCCGGTCTGAATGTTCTGCAGGCGCGAGGTCAGCGGGCCGTCCTGCACCTTGATGCTGAAGAACTCCAGGGTTTCCTCGTGGTTCGGGCTGGCAATGCTGTAGGCGCGCATCAACGGGCGACCTTCCACTTCCAGACCGATCATGATGAAGTGTCCGTTCTTGAAGCGGAAACCCGGGTCACGGGTGGTCTTGAAGCTGAACAGGGTATCTGTCCAGTGGTGCACGCTGAGTACTTTCTCGGTGTTGAAGCCTGCCATGACGCCTCCAGAAGTGAACATCTCTTGGCCGGGGAGTCTACGCGCGGTTAGTCTTGGTGTTAAAGAGAATTATTCTTATATAACTATTCGGTAAAATCGATAATGAAATATACCCTGCGCCAGCTTGAGGTTTTTCTGGCTACGGCGCATTACGAAAATCTGACCCGTGCCGCTGCCAGTCTCTCGATGTCGCAGTCTGCGGCCAGTAGCGCGCTGAAGGACCTGGAAAGCCAGTTTGACGTTCAGCTGTTTGATCGGGTTGGCAAGCGTTTGCAGCTCAATGCCTTGGGCGACAGCATTCGTCCGCGCGCGCAAGCCCTGCTGGAGCAGGCAAGCAGTCTGGAGGAGGCGTTGGCCCGCCATCAGGGCACCGGGCACCTGCGTGTTGGCGCCACCCTGAGTATTGGCAACTACCTGGCGGTCGAGATCATGGCGCGTTACATGAGCGAGCAGGAGGGGGCGCGGGTAGAGCTGGAGGTGGCCAACACCGAGACCATCGTGCGCAAGGTGGCCAACTTTGAACTCGACCTGGGGCTGATCGAGGGCGAGAGCCGGCATCCCGACCTGGAGATGGTGCATTGGCGCGATGACGAGCTGGTGGTGTTCTGCGCGCCAGATCATCCACTGGCAGGCAAGCCCTGGCTATCGGATGAAGATTTGCTGAATGCCGCCTGGATCGTTCGGGAGCCCGGTTCAGGCACCCGTCAGCATTTCGACTGGGCGATGCATGGGCTGCTGGCCAATCTGGATGTCAAGCTGGAGCTGCAGCACACCGAGGCCATCAAGCGTGCAGTGGAGGCGGGGCTGGGGCTGGGCTGTCTGTCGGAGATCACTCTGGTTGATGCGTTCAATCGCGGGCGCCTGGTGCCGCTGCCTGTCCCGCATCGGGATTTTCACCGCCGATTCTACTTTGCGCTGCACAGGCAGAAGTTCCGCAGCGCGGGTGTGGAACGGTGGCTGGAGTTGTGCCGTGAGAGCACCGAGGGGCTGGAGTGAGGTTGCGCAGTGCTCGCGCGGTGTGAATGGCTGGGGCGCGTGGCGGCGTAAGCACCTCCCGAACGTGCAAGGCCGCGATGCTTACGCATGGCGGCCTTGAGCCTGAAGGGGCGAGAAATCAGTTGCTGCTGAGCACCAGCTGGCCATCTTTCAGCGGAATACTGCTGCCGGGTTTCTCGTCCATGCGAACGGTACCGGTTTCATCGCCGATGCGGTATTTCACGTTGTAACCGACTACCTCGTCGTGACTGTCGTAGACTGTCTCACAACGACGCTCGGTGGTGGTGTAGGTGCTGTTGTTCTGCATGTTTTCCTGTACGCGGTTGCCGGCATAACCGCCAGCGGCAGCACCTGCGACGGTGGCGATCTTCTTGCCGCTGCCGCCGCCTACCTGGTTGCCCAGGGCGCCGCCGACGACCGCGCCGGCAATTGTGCCAAGGATGCGGTTCTGATCCTGCACAGGTTTTTGCCGGGTGACGGCGACGTCATTGCAGACTTCCCGTGGGGTCCGTTGCGTTTCCGTGATTTCGGCTACATCAAGAACTTCAGCCTCGGTAGGGGTGGTGTCCACAAAGGCGGTGTAACCGGCAATGGCGCCGCCAGCTGTGGCTACCGCCGCGCCGATCAGGACGCCTGTCAACATAGACTTGTTCATGATGAGTACTCCTTTCCTGCCTATGATCTGAGGTCGCAACACGGTGTTGCGCTCCATGCCGATGTGACAGCAAAGGTTGGCAGCCGTTCCTTTGGAGGCCGCTGATTCCGTCGCTTTGTGATCGAGTTGGCGGTTCAGGTGACGGCGTAGTCCGGCGGATTTTGCAGCAGGCTGCGTAGGTGGCTGGCGTCCATCGGTCTGCCGAACAGGTAGCCCTGAAACTGCTCGCAGCCTTGCTGGTGCAGGAATGTGAGCTGTTCCTGAGTTTCCACGCCCTCGGCGATCAGGCCCAGGTGCAAGCTGGTGGCGATCGCGATGATTGCTCGGATAATCTCGGCGTCGTTGGGGTTGTGCGGGCAGTCGCGAACAAAGGATTGATCAATTTTCAGCAGGTCAACCGGCAACTGCTTCAGGTAGCTCAGAGACGAGTAGCCGGTGCCAAAGTCATCGATGGCAAAGTGCACGCCGTGGCTGCGAAGCAGGTTCATCTTGTCGATGGTGTCGTTGATGTTCTCGATCACGATGCCCTCGGTAATCTCCAGGCTCAGGCAGCTGGTCGGGATCTCGTGCAGGGCGATGGCCCCCAGTACGTCGTCGACAAAACTGGCGTGGCGGAACTGGCGCGGGCTGATGTTGACGCTCAGGCGGAAGTGTGGGGTGATCAAACCAGCCCCAAGCAGTTCGGCGATGTAGGCGCAGGCCTGGTGCAGGATCTGGCGGCCCGCCTCGAGAATCAGGCTGCTTTGCTCCAGGACGTCAATAAAGGCGCCGGGGCCTATCAGACCGCGCTCCGGATGTTGCCAGCGCAGCAGCGACTCGGCGCCCTCGACGCGTTGGCTGCGATAGTCGAACTGTGGCTGGTAGTGCAGACAGAACTGGCCTTTGCTGATGGCCCTGCGCAGCTCGGATTCGATGGCCAGGCGTTCGCTGGCCGCCACCTGCATCGATTGTTCAAAAAAGGCGATGCCGTCACGTCCGCGCTCCTTGACGCGGTACAGGGCGATATCGGCGCGTTTTAGCAAGTCCTCGGCACTGTCGCCGTGATCCGGTATCAGCGCAATGCCGATGCTGGTGCTGAGTTGCAGAGCGTGGCCTTCAATCTGCATCGGCGCAGAGATGGCGTCGAGCAGCTCACGGGCGGCGCGTTCTACCTCCTGCGCCAGGGCCGGGCCTGTGCTGGTAAAACCGCTGAGCAACACAACAAACTCATCACCGCCAAGGCGTGCAACGGTGTCTTCGGCTCGCACGCGGCAGAGCAGGCGACGGGTTACTTCCTGCAGCACCGCATCGCCACAGGAATGCCCCAGCGAATCGTTAATGTGCTTGAAATGGTCAAGGTCAAAGAACAGCAGGGCGCCTCTCAGGTCGTGGCGCTGGTGCAGGGCGTTGAGTTGACTGAGGCGGTCGCTAAGGAGCAGGCGATTGGGCAGGTTGGTCAGCGCGTCGTGGTAGGCAAGATGCTTGACGCGGGCCTCGATGCGTTTCTGTTCGGTGATGTCGCGGGCGGTCAGCAACATGCAGTCGAGGCCATCCAGGGTGAGTGGCTGGGCCGAAACAGAGACCAGAATCTCCTTGCCGTGGCGCGTGCGAATACGCATTTCGCGTCCGTAGACCCCGCCCTTTTCGTCCATTGTGCGGATCAGGTCGTCGCGCTCGTTTGCGTCTATCCAGATGCCGAGTTCATTGACGGTGCGGCCGATGGCTTCTTCTGGGCTGTAGCCGGTCAGGCGGCAGAAGCCGTCGTTGACTTCGAGCTGGCGGCCGGTTTTCAGCTCGCTGATGCTGATTGAGTCAGGGCTGCCCTTGAATGCGCGGGCAAACTTGTCTTCCGAGGCGCGTAAGGCCGACTCGGCCTGGGTGCGTGCGGTGATATCGCGGAAGCTGAACAGTACGCACTGTTGGTGGTTGATGCGAATGCGTGTGCTGCCCACCTCGCATAGCAGCAGATGACCGTTGCTGGTGGAGAAGGTCTCGGTAAAGCCGTGCAGCTCGCGCTCGCCTCGGGCGGCCTGCTGCAGACTGCGGTGTGCGCTGTGTGAGCTCCACAGGCCGATCTCTTCGGGTTGTCGGCCAATCAGATCGATAGCGCTGTAACCAAAGGTGCGGGCAAAACTCTGGTTGACCTCAATGACGCGCTGATTGTGCACCAGGCAGTAGGGGTCAGGGGCGTTCTGAAACAGGATGGCGAACTTGGCTTCACTTTCAACCAGGGCGTTCTGATTGCGACGTTGGTCGGTGATGTCGACCAGCGTGCCAATCATGCGGGCCGGCTGGCCCTGCTGATTGAGATGCAACGTGGCCGTGGCCTGCAGCCACCGCTGACGTTTGTTGACAACGACGCGATAAGTCAGGCGATAGCGGGGTTCGCGCCCCCGACAGATAGCGATGAAGGCGCGGCGAATGGCCTGCCTGTCTTTAGCGACGACGTGTTGCAAGAAGTGGCTGGCACAGCCATCCCAGTCGGCTGCCTGGAACCCGTGCAGCTCTGCGCTGCGGGCAGAGCAATGCAGGGCGTCGGTCGCTATCTGCCAATCCCAGATGCCCATCTGTCCGGCCTCCAGCGCCATTCTCAAGCGGCTGCGGCTGTCTTTGAGGGCTTGGTCGCTGGCGTTGTTGCTTGCGCGCGGCTGCAGGCAGAGCAGCAGTTGCTGGTTGAGCTTAACGATGCTCACCTGATAGCTGAGTAGGCCGCCATCACGGCGCAGCAACTCGATGGGCTGGTACCGCAGCGAGCCTTGGCGCGTCTGACTGCGCATCATGGCGTGCCAGCGCCGTGGGTGGCCCCACAACGGGAAGTCGCCGGCGGGTTGCCCGAGCAGTTGGTGGCGCTCGTACTGCGTGGCCTGAATGAACGCCGGGTTGACGTCGATGATGAGTTGGGTCTGGCCGTCAATAAGCAGTGCAGGCCCAGGCATGCCGTTGAATAACAGCAAAAAGGAGGCGTCGTTTACGGTGGAGGGGGTCGGCGGCGCGACTCCGGTTGTGCCTGGCATTGATGTCTGATCCATTCTGGGACCAACCAGCCCGGCGCAAAGCGATGATTGGCCCGCTGCCGAGCAGGGAGGTTGGGCGTCTTGCCCGCAGTTTCCGTCTACCTTGACCTTAGCTCTTGCCGCGCCGGCCAACAAGCCATTGTGCCTACACCATTGGTCGGGTAGCCGAGCGGTCTGCCTCGCCGTCGGTACGGGCGGCGCGGAGCAGGGTAATCAGTTCGCGGGCAGCGTTGGACTGGGTGCGTCCGCTGTGCCAGATGCAGCCCAGCTCGCGCTGCAGGTGCACCCCCGGAAGCTGCAGCACACTGACCTGGCTGTCGAGCATGCTGCGTGGCAGCACGCTCCAGGCCAGGCCGATGGAGACCATCATCTTGATGGTCTCCATATAGTTGGTGCTCATGCTGATCTGTGGCTGGACGTGATAGTGCTCGAACAGATCGCTGACCACCTTGTGAGTAAAGGTGTTGGCGCCCGGAAATACCGCCGGGTAGGCCGCCAGCTGGGCCAGTTCCAGATTACGCTGCCGGGCAAGCGGGTGCTCTGGCGCGATGACAAAATCCAGTGGGTCATGCCAGATCAACTCGCTCATTACCGGCGGCGCAACCTCCGGCGCAAGGGTGATGACGGCGAGTTCAATCTCGCCATGCAGCACCTTGTCGTAGGCGACTTCCGAATCCAGAAACTGGATATCGAAGGACACCTGCGGGTGGCGGCGGGTGAACTCGCGCAGCACTGGAGGCAGGCGATGCAAACCGATGTGGTGGCTGGTGGCGATGCTCAGACGACCGGAGACTTCGCTGGATAGATTGCTCAGGGCGCGGCGCGTATCATTCATCAGGCTGAGCACCTGCTCGGCTCTTGGTCGCAGGGCAAGGCCTGCCTCGGTCAACGAAACGTGGCGGCCAATGCGGTCGAACAACCGGGCATCGAGCTGTTGCTCCAGCATGGCAATGCGCTTGCTGACCGCCGGTTGGGTCAGGTGGAGCTGTTCGGCTGCCCGCGAAAATGAGCCAGTGTCGGCAACGGCAAGAAAGGCCTGCAGGTTTGCTGTGTCCATATCGCATTCCACTTGGTTATCTGTTTAATAAATAATATTCCTTTGTTTTATCTTTGGGCGGAATTTATTCTGTTGTCTGTAGAAGAGCCGCCGCAGGGCCTGTATCCACAGGGGACGGTGGCCAGAGTCTGATGCCAGGAGTAACCCATGTCTGCAAAAACGCTGTACGACAAATTGTGGGACAACCATCTCGTCAAGGAACGGGATGACGGTTCTGCGTTGATCTATATCGATCGTCACATCCTCCATGAGGTGACCTCGCCACAGGCGTTTGAAGGGCTGCGACTGGCTGGCCGCAAGCCGTGGCGCATCGACGCCAATATTGCGACGCCCGATCACAACGTGCCGACCACCAAGGCCGAGCGCCAAGGCGGGCTGGACGCCATCGCCGACGAAGTCTCGCGTATTCAGGTCAGAACGCTGGATGAGAACTGCGACGCTTTCGGCATCCTCGAGTTCAAGATGAACGACGTGCGTCAGGGCATCGTGCACGTTGTCGGCCCGGAGCAGGGCGCGACGCTGCCTGGCATGACGGTGGTCTGCGGTGACTCGCACACCTCAACCCATGGCGCCTTCGGCGCGCTCGCACACGGTATCGGTACCTCCGAGGTCGAGCACGTACTGGCTACCCAGTGCCTGGTCGCCAAGAAAATGAAAAACATGCAGGTGCGTGTTGAAGGGCAGTTGCCCTTCGGCGTCACGGCCAAGGACATTGTGCTGGCCGTGATCGGCAAGATCGGCACCGCTGGCGGTAACGGTCACGCGATGGAGTTTGCCGGCAGCGCGATTCGCGAATTGTCGGTTGAGGGCCGCATGACCCTGTGCAACATGGCCATCGAGGCAGGCGCCCGCGTCGGCATGGTGGCGGTCGACGAGAAAACTATCGACTACGTCAAGGGTCGCCCGTTTGCGCCGCAGGGGGCCGATTGGGATCGCGCCGTTGCAGCCTGGAAAGACCTGGTATCTGACGCCGGTGCGCACTTTGACACCGTCATCGAGTTGCGCGCCGAAGACATCAAGCCGCAGGTCAGTTGGGGTACGTCTCCAGAGATGGTGCTGGCGGTTGATCAGAACGTGCCGGATCCAGACGCGGAGGTCGACGCCGTCAAACGTGGCTCGATCACCCGCGCGCTCAAGTACATGGGGCTGACTGCCAATCAGCCGATCACCGATATCAAGCTGGACCGCGTATTTATCGGTTCCTGCACCAACTCTCGCATCGAAGACCTGCGCGCTGCGGCCGCGGTTGCCAAGGGCCGCAAGGTGGCTGCGACCGTCAAGCAGGCGCTGGTGGTGCCGGGCTCCGGCCTGGTCAAGGCGCAGGCCGAACAGGAAGGGTTGGACCAGATCTTTATCGAAGCCGGCTTTGAATGGCGTGAGCCGGGTTGCTCCATGTGCCTGGCGATGAACCCGGATCGGCTGGAAAGTGGCGAGCATTGCGCCTCCACCTCCAACCGTAACTTCGAGGGGCGTCAGGGCAACGGCGGTCGCACCCACTTGGTCAGCCCGGCGATGGCGGCGGCGGCGGCGGTCACCGGCCACTTTATTGATGTCCGTGAATTGATGCAGGCCTGAGGAGTGTCCCGATGAAAGCCTTTACCCAACATACTGGTCTGGTCTGCCCACTTGATCGTGCCAATGTCGACACTGATCAGATCATTCCCAAGCAGTTTCTCAAGTCGATCAAACGCACCGGTTTCGGTCCGAACCTGTTCGACGAGTGGCGTTATCTGGACGTCGGTCAGCCGAATCAGGATTGCTCGACCCGTCCAATCAATGAAGATTTTGTGCTGAATTTTCCGCGCTACCAGGGCGCAAGTGTGCTGCTGGCTCGCGAGAATTTTGGTTGCGGCTCCTCCCGCGAGCATGCGCCGTGGGCATTGGACGAGTATGGTTTTCGCACGGTGATTGCACCGAGCTTTGCCGATATTTTCTACAACAACAGCTTCAAGAACGGTCTGCTGCCGATCATCCTGGCAGATGCGGACCTCGACGAGCTGTTCGCCCAGTGCGAGGCCACCGAAGGCTATCAGCTGACGGTTGATCTTGAGGCGCAGGTTGTGACTCGTCCCGACGGCAAGCAGTACCCCTTTGAGGTGGACGCTTTCCGCAAGCACTGTCTGCTCAACGGTCTGGATGACATTGGCCTGACGCTGCAGGACGCCGAGGCCATCAGTGCCTTCGAGTCTGGCCATCGTCAGCGTCAGCCCTGGCTGTTTCGCGAGGCCTGAGGCAGGTTGATTTCAGCACAGAGCCGCAGTGCTCTGTGCGCAAGCACATTATGAGGAATGCAATGAGCAAACAGATTCTGATTCTGCCGGGTGACGGCATTGGCCCGGAGATCATGGCTGAGGGGGTCAAAGTGCTTAATGTGGCCAACGACAAGTTTGGCCTGGGCTACGAGTTGAGCTTTGATGATCTCGGCGGCGCAGCGTACGACCGCTACGGCTCGCCCCTGGCCGACGAAACCCTGGAGCGCGCCCGTGCTGCCGATGCGGTGCTGCTGGGTGCGGTTGGCGGCCCCAAGTGGGACACCATTGATCCGGCACTGCGCCCCGAACGTGGGCTGCTGAAGATTCGCTCCGAGCTGGGGCTGTTCGGCAATCTGCGCCCGGCGATTCTGTACCCGCAGCTGGCTGAAGCGTCCACGCTCAAGCCGGAAGTTGTTTCCGGTCTGGACATCCTGATCGTCCGTGAGCTGACCGGCGGTATCTACTTCGGCACGCCGCGCGAGCGCACCACGCTGGAAAGCGGCGAGCGCATGGCCTATGACACACTGCCCTACAGCGAAAGCGAAGTGCGCCGTATTGCCAAGGTCGGTTTCGACATGGCGATGGTGCGTAACAAGAAGCTGTGTTCGGTCGACAAGGCTAACGTGTTGGCCTCCAGCCAGCTGTGGCGCGAAGTGGTCGAGGAGGTCGCCAAGGATTACCCGGACGTCGAGCTGTCGCACATGTACGTCGACAACGCTGCCATGCAGCTGGTCCGCGCGCCCAAGCAGTTCGACGTGATCGTCACCGACAACATGTTTGGTGACATTCTCTCCGACCAGGCCTCCATGCTGACCGGTTCGATCGGCATGCTGCCTTCGGCGTCGCTGGATGTGAACAGCAAGGGCATGTACGAGCCGTGTCACGGCAGTGCGCCGGATATCGCCGGTCAAGGCATTGCCAACCCGCTGGCGACCATCCTGTCGGTCTCGATGATGCTGCGTTACAGCTTTGCTCAGGTGGCGGCTGCTGATGCCATCGAGCAGGCGGTCAGCCAGGTGCTGGACCAGGGCCTTCGCACCGGTGATATCCAGTCTGAAGGTTGCCGCAAGGTGGGCACTGCGGAAATGGGTGATGCCGTGGTCGCAGCACTGAAAAACCTGTAATCTGTCCGATTATCCATTTACGCCCGGCCTCGGCCGGGCGTATGTGTCTTTGAATCTGTTACCCCACGGGGGTTGTTGTTATGAAGCAAGTTGGTTTGGTTGGTTGGCGTGGCATGGTCGGCTCTGTGCTGATGCAACGCATGCGCGACGAGAATGATTTTGCCGATATCGATCCGGTGTTTTTTACCACCTCCAACGTAGGTGGCAAGGGTCCGGATATTGGTAAGGACATTCCTGCGCTCAAGGACGCTTTTGACCTTGAAGCACTCAAGCCGATGGACGTCATCATTACCTGTCAGGGCGGTGATTACACCAGCGAGGTGTACCCCAAGCTGCGTGCCGAGGGCTGGAAAGGTTACTGGATCGATGCTGCGTCCACGCTGCGCATGGAAGATGAGGCCGTCATCGTGTTGGACCCGGTCAACCGTCGTAATATCGATCAGGCGTTGCGTGATGGTGTCAAAACCTACGTGGGCGGTAACTGCACCGTCAGCCTGATGCTGATGGGGCTGGGTGGGCTGTTTGAGCAAGGTCTCGTCGAGTGGATGAGCGCCATGACCTATCAGGCAGCCAGTGGTGCCGGTGCCCAGAACATGCGCGAGCTGATCAGCCAGATGGGCGCGATCAACGCCTCCGTGGCCGACAAGCTGGCGGACCCGGCCAGTGCCATTCTGGACATCGACCGCACTGTTGCCGAGACCCTGCGTGGCGACGCCTTCCCGGTTGACAACTTCGGCGTACCGCTGGCCGGCAGCCTGATCCCGTGGATCGACAAGCAGCTGGCTAACGGTCAGAGCCGTGAAGAGTGGAAGGCGCAGGCTGAGACCAACAAGATCATCGGCCGCAGCGGTCGTCCGATCCCGGTCGATGGTATCTGCGTGCGTATCGGTGCCATGCGCTGCCACAGCCAGGCGCTGACCATCAAGCTGAACAAAGATGTGCCGCTGGCGGATATCGAGGCACTGCTGGCCGAGCACAACCCCTGGTCCAAGGTGATCCCCAATACCAAGGAAGACACCCTGGCGGGCCTGACCCCGACCGCCGTTACCGGTACGCTGAGTGTGCCTGTTGGCCGCCTGCGCAAGCTCAACATGGGCTCGCAGTATCTGTCGGCGTTTACTGTGGGTGACCAGTTGCTGTGGGGCGCCGCCGAGCCGCTGCGCCGCATGCTGAGGATCTTGCAGGAAGGCTGAGGTCGTGCGCGGCCGAGGTTAATCAGGGCACCCCGTCGCTGGCGGGGTGCCCTTTGTATTTGTGCAACATGAACATGCAGGGCAGGACGATGAGCAACGTAGCGGATATTGCAATTGTTGGGGCGAGCAGCCTGGTTGGTGACATGCTGATCAATGTGCTGGAAGAGCACAGTTATCCCTTTGGCCAGGTGCGGCTCGTTGATATCGATGACGAGGCTGGCGAGCGGCGGATGATTAATGGCCAGAGCGTGCGTGTCGAAGCGCTAAGCACCTTCGACTTCGCCAGCGTCAAGCTGGCCATTGTCGCGGGTGATCGCGATGTTGCCTTGCAGCATATCGCGGCAATCCGCGACGCGGGTGCGCTGGTGATCGACACCACCGGTTTGCTGACCGGCCAGGGCGTCACTATTGTCGCCGAAGTGAATCCGGCAACCTTGGCTGATGCCGTGCAGCGACGGGTGGTTGCCTGTCCGGACAGCCAGGTGCTGCAAAGTGCGCTGGTGCTCAAAGTGCTCGATGGCATGTCGCCGGTGCAGCGCGTGAGCATTGCCACCTATCAGTCGATGTCGACCCATGGCAAGGCGGCAGTTGAAGGTCTGGCCATGGAGACCGGGCGACTGCTCAATGGGCAGCCGATCGAGAAGGGTGGGGCGCTGGCCAAGCAGTCGGCCTTTAACCTGCAGCCGTGTGTCAGCGATCTGGATGAGGCTGGCGCCAGTCGCGAGGAACGGGATCTGGTGGCGGGCATTGGTGAGGTGCTTGGTCTGCCATCCCTGCCGGTGCTGGCCAATTGTGTCATGGTGCCGCTGTTCTACGGAACAGCGCAGATGATGCAGGTCACCACCGCCGAGCCGTTGGAGGCTCAAAAGGTGATCAATGTGCTGCGCCGGGCAAAGGGTATCAAGGTGTTGGACAAGGCTGAAGCGGGTGGCTACCCCACGCCGGTGACCGATGCTACAGGCTCCGATCAGGTGTGGGTCGGACGTGTTCGTCAGGATGCGGGTCAGCCCAACACTATCCATTTGTGGATTGTGTCTGATAATTTGCGTAAAGGTGTCGCACTTAACAGTCTGATGATTGCTGACTTGTTGATAAAAGACTATTTGTAATCGATACTTGCTAGAGTTTTTGTATCAAGCAGGTTAGGTTTGCAGGAACTGAAACCGTTTGGCCGTCGTGACTGCGCGTGGCAAAGCCGGGTGGGGAGATAGAACAATTGGCCGGTTTGTCGCAACAGGCACGTCGAAGCCTGGAAAAACGATAAAAGCAAAGGATTTACGCTATGGTTCGCAAATTGGTTATCGCTGTTGCCGCAGCAAGTGCCGTGATGTCGTCCGGAATGGTTCACGCGTTGGGGGTCGGCGATATCCATCTGCAGTCGTCATTGAACCAGCCGCTCGAAGCAGAGATTGATCTGCTGCAGGTGCGAGACCTGTCCAACGAGGAAATTCGCACCACGCTGGCCTCTCCCGACGACTTCGGTCGTGCCGGCATAGACCGTAACTTCTTTCTCACCGATCTCAAGTTTCAGCCTGTCGTCAAACCGGATGGCCGTTCGGTTATCCGCGTCACCTCCAGTCGCCCTGTCAGCGAACCGTTCCTGAACTTCCTCATGGAAGTACGCTGGCCCTCAGGTAAGGTGCTGCGCGAGTTCACCGTGCTGCTTGATCCTCCGCTGTATCAGCCCACGCCGGTCGTCAGCAGCAGCTCCGTCCGTCCGCCGTCCAGCAGCGGCGCGCTGCCCACCCCGCGTGTAGCGCCTGCGCAGCCCAGTGCTGCTGGCCGGGCATCGGCAGCTGCAGTCTCCGCAGGCACTGCGCAAACCACCACGGCCCCTGCGCCAGCCCGTGACCGTGATGGGCGTGTGACGACCAACCGCTCTGACACGCTCTGGGAGCTGGCGCTGCGCAACCGGCCGCAGGGTGCCAGTGTCCACCAGACGATGCTGGCGATCCAGGATCTCAACCCTGGCGCGTTCAGTAACGGCAATATCAACCAGCTCAAGGCGGGGCAAAATCTGACGCTGCCTACCGCTGAGCAGGCTGCTCGCCGCAGTAACAGCGAGGCGGTTGCCGAGGTGGCTGCGCAGAACCGTTCCTGGCGTGAAGGTCGGGCACCGGCAAGCGCTGAAGCCAGTGCACCGCAACTGGACGCGCGTGCGCGCGAGAGCGCTGGTGCCGCGCCCGAGGCGGTCAGCGGCGAAGACTCTCTGCGACTGGTGTCGGGTGCCGATGAAGATGCCGCTGAAGGGGGTGGTGACTCCGCCGCCGGTAATGGTGCCGAGTCGGCGCAGCTGCGTGATGCGCTGGATCGCACCAAAGAACAATTGGACTCGGCGGAGCGAGAGAAAGCCGAGTTGAATGATCGCCTCAGCGATGTGCAGGGGCAGGTAGAAACCCTGCAACGCCTGCTTGAGCTGAAAGATGCGCAGTTGGCTTCACTGCAGGAGCAGGTCGCTGACGGTGGCGAAAACACCGAGCTGACGGCCGAGCCGCAAGCTGACTTGCAGGACATTGCCGATAGCGAAGATCAGGCTGTCGAGGCTGAGCCGATGTCAGCGGATGAGGCTGCTGCCGAGGCGGGCGAGCCTGCCGGAGCTGCCGCCAGTGCTGATGCGTTGGCCGCTGACGTCGACGCCATTGATGGCGCGCCTGTGGATGAGCCTGTCAGCGAACAGGCTCCGGTCGTCGATGCAGAACCGGCGGAAGCTGAGGCTCCTGAAGCTCCTGAGGTATCGGAGCCGGCGCCAGTAGCCG
This sequence comes from Pseudomonas abyssi, assembly GCF_002307495.1. Classification (GTDB taxonomy): domain Bacteria; phylum Pseudomonadota; class Gammaproteobacteria; order Pseudomonadales; family Pseudomonadaceae; genus Halopseudomonas; species Halopseudomonas abyssi. The sequence continues at coordinate 186,750 of NZ_NTMR01000011.1, forward strand.
AGCCGGTTGCTCCGGCAGAGCCCGCTGCCAAGGATCCAGCCTCCCTGCTGCAGGGCTTGATGCAAAACCAGATGCTGCTGATCGGCGGTGGGGTGGTTGCCATTCTGCTGCTGTTGCTGGTGTTGATGTCGCTGTCTCGCCGTAATGCACGACGCGAAGCCGAAATGGCCGACAACTTCATCGCCAATGCGGCTGACGACAAGTCGGATGCGGCGGAACCCGAATCGGACGACTTCAACGTGGCGCTGGCCGGCGGCGATGACAGTGATCAGGATGGCATGAACCTGGCGGCCGACCCGCTCGTTGAAGCTGATGCGTTGCTGGCCTATGGCAAACCTCAGGAAGCACGTGAGGTGCTGGCTGATGCGATTGCCGCCGAGCCTGAGCGTAATGATCTGCGCTTGAAGCTGATGGAAGTCGAAGGTCTGTTGGAGAACGCCGAGGGTTATCGTGACCAGCGTGCGGTACTCGAAGCCAAGGGCAACCAGGGCGATCGTATCGCCGAGCTTGATGCACGCTTCCCGCTGATGGCCGCTGCTGCAGTCGGCGCTGCGGCGGTGGTCCCGCAGGAAGACGACGAGCTGGAAGCCCCGGCACCGGCGGTTGATGTCGCTGAGGACGACATGGATTTCGATTTCAGCGAGTTTGATCTGGGCGACGATGCCACGGACAAATCGGCGGATGAAGTGCCCTTCGAAGACGTCCTGGCTGAGTCGCCCGCAGAGTCGGTCCCCGCTGAAGAGGCCGGCTTCGATCTGGACTTTGATCTGGACGAGCCCGCACTAGAGCAGCCGGTAGAGGCGTCGCCCGACGTTGCTGCTTCCGGTGAGCCCGAGGCGGCACCCGCAGAGGCAGCAGACGAATTTGACCTGTCCGACTTTGAATTGGATACCGACAGCCTTGACCTGCCTGAGCAGGCGACAGAGCTGCCGCCAGAAGAGCCGGCGGCAACCCTCGACGCCGACTTTGATTTGTCCATGACCGAGGATCTTGAGGCGGACAGCCTGATTGCCGAGTTCGAGTCCATGGATTCGCCAGCCGCATCGGGCGAGCCGGCGGCCGAGTCGCTGGATTTGTCTGACGCGTCCCTGTCCGATCTGGACGCGGAGCTGCCACCGACCGATGCGCTTGATGATCTGGAGCTGCCGGTTGCTGATGGACAGGACAGCTTGGACTCCTTCGAGCTGCCCGAGCTGGACGACGCCGACCTCACCCCGATTGACAGCGCCACGGAGGAAGCAGTGGGCGATACTTTGGATGAAGACGACGAGTTCGACTTCCTGTCCGGCACCGATGAGTGTGCCACCAAGTTGGACCTGGCCCGTGCCTACATCGATATGGGTGACCAGGAGGGGGCTCGCGATATCCTTAACGAAGTCGTCGAGGAAGGCAGTGAGCAGCAGCAGCAGGAAGCGCGCAGTCTGATGGAGCGCCTGACTGACTGATGGTAGATGATGCGACAAATCCAGCGGCCGCCCCTGAGGCGGCCGCTGTTGTTTCCAGGGTGGCGGCCTGCGTGGAGTACCGAGGTACGGCCTACCGTGGCTGGCAGCGTCAGCAGAAGGGCGTGCCCAGCGTACAGGAAGCGGTTGAGAAGGCGTTGAGCCGGGTTGCCAATCACCCCGTACAGATTTTCTGCGCTGGGCGCACCGATGCCGGCGTGCATGCGTCCTGTCAGGTCATTCACTTTGACAGCGACGCCGTTCGCTCCCCACGCAACTGGATTCATGGCGCTAATGCCAATCTGCCGCCGGATATCTCCCTGAGCTGGGTACTGCCCGTCGGGCAGGATTTTCATGCGCGTTTTTCTGCCCAGGCGCGCCGATATCGTTACGTGATTTATAACGATCCGGTTCGACCGGCCCACCTTGCCCATGAGGTGACCTGGAATTACCGACCCTTGGATATCGAGCGGATGCGTGCTGCCGCCAAGGTGCTGGTGGGGACTCACGACTTTACCTCCTATCGGGCGGTTGGCTGCCAGGCCAAATCGCCCATCAAGACCGTTCATCATCTCGAGCTGCTGGAGTTTGGTCGGTTCATCGTGCTGGATATCCGCGCCAATGCCTTCCTGCATCACATGGTGCGCAATATCGCCGGTGTACTAATGCAGATTGGCTGTGGCGAGCACCCGGTCGGCTGGGCTGCTCAGGTGTTGGCCGCCCGGGATCGCGCTCAGGGTGGCCTGACGGCGCCAGCCTATGGTTTGTATCTTGTGGATGTAACCTATCCGGCGCACTTCGATCTGCCGGACCGCTATCTGGGGCCGCATTTTCTGTCTGCGCTGCCGGATGTGCTGGACTGACGCTGGTGCCCCTATCTGCTAACATCGATTCCCTTTGCAACCAGACAGGCAAGCCTTCAGGCGATGACCCGAATCAAGATATGTGGCATTACCCGTGAGCAAGACGCCCTGGCCGCCGCTGCCGCCGGCGCCGATGCCATCGGCCTGGTGTTTTACCCACCGAGTCCGCGCGCAGTCGATGCCGGCCAGGCGGCGCGCATCGTGGCCGCGTTGCCACCTTTTGTAACGACGGTCGGTTTGTTTGTTGATGCCGAGCCTGCAGCCGTGCGCGCGGTCTTGGCCGAGGTGCCGCTGGATCTGCTGCAGTTCCATGGTGAGGAGAGCGACGACTATTGTCGTCAGTTCGGTCGTCCCTATCTCAAGGCAGTACGGGTTCGCAGCGCTGATCAGTTGCAAGACGTAGCTGCGCAATGGCCTGGCGCAGCCGGTATTTTGCTTGATAGCTACAAGCCTGGTGTGCCCGGCGGTACCGGCGAGGTCTTCGACTGGCGTCTGGTGCCGCGCGAGCGTGACTGGAATCTCGTGTTGGCCGGTGGCTTGGTCGCAAGCAATGTGCGCCAGGCAATTGATGAAATGCAGCCCTGGGCCGTGGATGTCAGCGGTGGTGTCGAGGCGGCCAAGGGCATCAAGGATGTGGCAAAAATTAACGCGTTTGTTCAAGAGGTGAAGCGTGTCTGACTCCAACCCCATCGATTTTTCTGCGGTGCCCGACGCGCGAGGCCACTTTGGTCCGTATGGCGGCCGCTTTGTTTCTGAAACCCTGATGGACGCGCTGGATGAGCTGGAGCGTCTTTATCGCACCTTGTCCGATGACCCTGCCTTTCAGGCGGAATTTGACCGGGATCTGGCCTTTTATGTGGGCCGGCCTTCGCCACTATATCTGGCTGAACGCTTAACGCAAAAGGTCGGTGGTGCGCAGATCTATCTCAAGCGGGAAGACCTCAACCACACCGGCGCCCACAAGGTGAACAACACTATCGGCCAGGCGCTGCTAGCCAAACACATGGGCAAACCGCGAGTGATTGCCGAAACCGGTGCCGGTCAGCACGGTGTGGCGACGGCGACCGTGGCTGCACGTCTGGGGCTGAAATGCCAGGTTTACATGGGCGCAGAAGATGTTCGGCGTCAGGCGCTCAACGTGTATCGCATGAAGCTGCTGGGTGCCGAAGTGATTCCGGTCACCTCCGGCTCCCGTACGCTGAAAGATGCCATGAATGAGGCAATGCGCGACTGGGTTACCAACATTGATGACACCTTCTACATCATTGGTACCGTCGCAGGCCCACATCCATACCCTGAGCTGGTGCGCGACTTTCAGTGCGTCATTGGCCGTGAGGCACGCGAGCAGTGCCTGACCCAGGCCGGTCGCCTGCCAGACGCGCTGGTAGCCTGTGTCGGCGGTGGTTCCAACGCGATTGGTTTGTTCCATCCGTTCCTGAATGATGAAAGCGTGCGCATGTACGGGGTCGAAGCCGGTGGCCACGGTATCGCCACCGGTGAGCATGCTGCGCCGCTGAGCGCTGGTCAGCCTGGGGTGCTGCACGGCAATCGCACCTATCTGATGTCGGATGAAGCAGGGCAGATCATTGAGACTCACTCGGTCTCTGCCGGCCTCGATTATCCGGGCGTTGGTCCGGAGCACAGCTGGCTGAAGGACATTGGCCGGGTGGACTATGTCGATGCGACTGACGATGAGGCATTGCACGCGTTCCGCGAGCTGACCCGTGTCGAGGGCATCATGCCGGCACTGGAGTCCAGTCATGCGGTGGCCTACGGCATGAAGCTGGCAGCCAGCATGAGTCCTGAGGAGATTGTCGTGATCAACCTGTCCGGTCGTGGCGACAAGGACATTCACACCGTCGCCGGCATTGACGGCATCAGCATCTAGTCGAGTTATCCATGAGCCGAATTCAAGCCCGTTTTTCCGCCCTGCAGGCCGCCGGTCGCAAGGCGCTGATCCCTTACATTACTGCCGGTGATCCTGCCCCGGCGGTAACCCTGCCGCTGATGCATGACCTGGTTGCTGCCGGTGCAGATATCATTGAGCTGGGTATCCCGTTCTCCGACCCGATGGCTGATGGCCCGGTGATCCAGCTCGCTATGGAACGTGCGCTCGCGCACGAGGTGAGTCTGCGACAGGTGCTGGAGATGGTTGCCGAGTTTCGCCAGCGTGACAACGATACGCCGGTCGTGCTGATGGGGTATCTGAACCCGGTCGAGCGTATGGGCTATGATGAATTTGCCCGTGAAGCTGCTGAAGCCGGCGTTGACGGTGTGCTGACCGTTGATCTGCCGCCGGAAGAGGCTGTCGACGTCGTGCCGCTGTTCAAGGCGCGCGGACTGGACACGATTTTCCTGTTGGCGCCGACCACCACGGCCGAGCGCGCGCGCTCAATTTGTCAGCAGGCCAGCGGCTATGTCTATTATGTTTCCCTGAAAGGTGTGACCGGGTCCAGTGCTTTGGACGTCACCGATGTAGCAAACAAATTGGACATGCTGCGTACGGTCACCGACTTGCCGATTGGCGTTGGCTTCGGTATCCGCGACGGCGCTACTGCCGCAGCGGTTGGTGAGGTAGCCGATGGCGTTGTGGTCGGGTCTGTGCTGGTCAATCAGATTGCGGCCAACGCCGATAATCCGGATGCAGCGCGCAAGGCGATCTCGGCCATCATTGCCGAGATGCGCGGCGCCATGGACCACTGAACAACGTCCACTGCCTGCTGGCAGTGTTGACTGAGCTGACAACAGAGAAGGAAAGGCGATGAGCAACTGGTTGGTGGACAAACTGATTCCCTCCATTGTGCGCTCCGAAGCACAGAAGAGCAGCGTACCCGAAGGGCTCTGGCGCAAATGCCCGTCCTGTGACGCGGTACTGTATCGGCCGGAGCTGGAGAAAAATCTGGATGTCTGCCCCAAGTGCAGCCATCACCTGCGTATTGGCGCTCGCCGCCGTCTGGACATCTTCCTGGACGCCGAGGGGCGCAACGAGATCGGCGCGGAGCTGGAGCCGGTGGATCGCCTGAAGTTCCGCGACAGCAAAAAATACAAGGACCGTCTGGCTGCCGCCCAGAAAGAAACCGGTGAGAAAGATGCGCTGGTTGTCATGCAGGGCGCGCTGAAGGGCTCTCCGATTGTGGCCAGTGCCTTTGAATTCAACTTCATGGGTGGCTCGATGGGCAGCGTGGTCGGGGCCCGCTTTGTACGCGGCGCAGAGGTCGCCCTGCAGGAACGTATCCCCTACATCTGCTTCTCCGCCTCCGGCGGCGCGCGTATGCAGGAAGCGCTGTTTTCCCTGATGCAGATGGCCAAGACAAGTGCCGCGCTGGCGCGCCTGCGTGAAGAGGGTATTCCTTTTATCTCGGTCATGACCGACCCGGTTTACGGCGGCGTGTCCGCCAGTCTGGCGATGCTGGGTGATCTCAACGTGGCTGAGCCCAATGCGCTGATCGGTTTTGCCGGTCCGCGAGTGATCGAGCAGACCGTACGCGAGAAACTGCCGCCGGGCTTCCAGCGCAGTGAGTTCCTGCTGGATCATGGTGCGCTGGATATGATTGTTTCGCGCAGTGAAATGCGTGATCGCCTGGCCAGCATCCTGGCCATGCTGACCGGCGCGCCGGCACCGGAGGGCAGTGCGGAGGTGGTCGAGGCCTGATATGAGTGCGCGCAGTCTGGCCGATTGGCTGGTTCGGCTGGAAGGGTTGCACCCCAGCGAGATCGACATGGGGCTGGAGCGGGTCCGTTTGGTCGCAGCGCGACTGGGCGTGCTTACTCCAGCCCCGCTGGTTTTTACCGTCACCGGTACCAACGGCAAGGGCTCAACCTGTGCCGCATTGGAATCCCTGTTGCGCCGCAGCGGGCTTCGTACCGGCTGCTATACCTCGCCGCACCTGGTGCGCTACAACGAGCGTGTGCGCCTTGACGGGCAGTTGGCCGATGATGCCAGTCTGTGCGCGGCGTTCGCCGCCATTGATGACCTGCGTGGCGATATCTCCCTGACCTATTTCGAGTTTGGCACCCTGGCGGCGCTATGGCTGTTCAAGCGTGCCGAGCTGGACGCCGTGGTGCTGGAAGTGGGGCTGGGCGGCCGTCTGGATGCCGTCAATGTGGTCGACGCTGATGTTGCGGTGGTGACCAGCATCGGCATTGATCATCAGGAGTATCTGGGCAATACGCGGGCCTCGGTGGCGACCGAGAAGGCCGGTATTTTGCGCTCTGGGCGTCCGGTGGTCAGCGGCGAGCGCGACCTGCCTGATACCTTTTTCCAGGCGGTTGAGCGACTTGGCTGTCAGTTGGTTCAGCGCGATCGGGACTTCGCTGTGCAGATGCAACCTGATGGCCAGTGGACGCTGAACGGCGAGGGGGGCTTGGGCGCGGCGCGGTCGCTGCTGCTGCCGCCGGTGCGCTTGCCGCGTGACAATCTGGCGGTGGCTGTTCAAGCCTTCTGGGCAGCCGGGCTGGACCTGCCGGATGCGGCTCTGGGTGAGGCGCTGGCTGCAGCCAGTGCAGCCGGGCGGCTTGAGTCGTGCGAGATAGACTGGCAGGGCCAGCGCCGTAGCCTGCTGCTGGATGTGGGGCATAATCCCCACGCGGCCGCCTTTCTGGCCGAGTCCTTGCGGCAGCAGGGCTCGCGCCCACGGGTTGCGGTGTTTGGTCTGTTGGCGGACAAGGACCTGCAAGGCGTGCTGGCGCCGTTGGGCGGCCTGTTCGAGCGCTGGTATGTGGCCCCCTTGCCAAGTCCGCGCAGTCGTTCGGCGCACGAGCTGCAGCAGGCTCTCGAGGCTTCTGGTGAGCAGGGACAGGTGGCGGCTTCGGTCGCCGCAGCGTTGGCGTTGGCGTTGAGCGAAACATCCGCTGATACCGAAATTGTCATTTTCGGGTCGTTTTTCTGCGTCGCCGACGCCATACTCTGGCTATCGTAAATAGCCGGGGTAAGCAGGATGGATGAACGTCTCAAACAGCGCATCATTGGTGCTGTGGTACTGATTGTCGCTGCCGTGGTTTTTCTGCCCATGCTACTGTCGGGGCAGGATGAGACGGTGCAGGTCGAGGTGGAAGTGCCGGAGGCGCCCCTGCTTGATCGCGAGCCGATTGCCCTCGTCGAGCCGGCTCAACTGCCGCCCGCGCCGACGGTAGCTGCCATGCCGGAGACGCTTGAGTCCTCCCCCGAAGAGCCGGTTACTGCACCTGAGCCGGCGCCGGCGGCTGAGCCTGCCCCAGCACCTGAAGCGGTCGTCGCTGCCCCTGAGCCGACCCCGGCACCCACACCCGCGCCGCCGGCGGCCAACGGCGACTGGGTGATCCAGTTGGGCAGCTTTTCCAGCGCTTCCAACGCCGAGGGGCTGAGTCAGACGCTGCGCACCCAGGGCTACAACGCCTATACCCATGCCGTGACTGTGCAGGGCAAGGCTATTACCCGTGTTTATGTCGGGCCGCTTGCCAGCCGCGAAGCAGCCAACCGCTTGCGCGACGAGCTGGAACGCAAGCGCGGCAACAAGGGGTTGGTGGTAGCCTATGACGCCTCGAGTGGGCGTGGTTGAGTTGTCGCGTTTTTGCCTGTTTCGATGGCCCGAACAGCTCTGCTAGAATGTCGGCCTTTGTTGAGCAGAGTATTTAATCGTGTCTTTGACCTGGGTTGACTGGGCAATCGTCGCCATCATTGTGGTTTCCGCCCTGATTAGTCTGACCAGAGGGTTCGTCAAGGAAGCCTTGTCTTTGCTGACCTGGGTTATCGCCGGGCTGGTTGCCTGGCTATTTGGTGGCGCCCTGGCCGAGTTGCTGGCCCCGTACATCGAGACACCGTCGCTGCGAGTCATTGCAGCTTGTTCCATTCTTTTTGTGATGACGCTGTTGCTGGGCGGCTTGATCAACTATCTGATCGGCCAGCTGGTGATAGTGACCGGATTGAGCGGTACTGATCGCTTCCTCGGCATGGTGTTTGGTGCTGCGCGAGGCGCGTTGCTGGTCGTGGTGGCCGTCGGATTGCTTAGCCTGGCTCCAGTCGAGGCTGACACCTGGTGGCGTGAGTCCGTTGTCATTCCGCATTTTCTACTGGTCGCGGACTGGTCGAAAAACCTTATTCTGCAAATGGCGGGACGCTGATCCGGGTGTCCCGGAATGCGCCGCCTCCCAATCAAGAAGGTACTCAGGCATGTGTGGCATTGTTGGCATAGTGGGCAAGTCGAACGTCAATCAGGCGCTCTATGATGCTCTGACCGTCCTGCAGCATCGCGGCCAGGACGCCGCCGGCATTGTGACCTGCGAACACGGTCGACTGTTTCTGCGCAAGGACAATGGTTTGGTGCGGGACGTTTTTCACCAGCGCCACATGCAGCGTCTGGTGGGGAATATGGGTATTGGCCATGTGCGCTATCCGACCGCCGGTAGCTCCAGCTCGGCTGAAGCGCAGCCGTTTTATGTCAACTCGCCCTACGGCATTACGTTGGCTCACAACGGTAACCTGACCAATGTCGAGCGCCTGTCGCGCGAGATCTACGAGTCAGACCTGCGCCACGTCAACACCACCTCTGACTCCGAGGTGCTGCTGAACGTCTTTGCCCATGAGCTGGCAGTACGCAACAAGCTGCAGCCGACCGAGGAGGATGTGTTCGCCGCGGTCAGTCAGGTGCACCGCCGCTGCGTGGGTGGCTACGCCTCCGTGGCTATGGTTACCGGGTACGGTATCGTCGGCTTTCGTGACCCCCACGGCATCCGCCCGATCGTGTTCGGCCAGCGCCACACTGACCAGGGTGTCGAGTACATGATTGCCTCCGAGAGCGTGGCACTGGATGTACTGGGCTTTACCCTGATTCGTGATCTGGCGCCGGGTGAAGCGGTATACATCACCGAAGACGGTCAGCTGTTCACCCGTCAGTGCGCTGAGAACCCGCAGTACGCCCCCTGTATCTTCGAGCACGTTTATCTGGCCCGGCCTGACTCGCTCATGGACGGTGTATCCGTCTATAAGGCGCGCCTGCGGATGGGTGAGAAGCTGGCAGAGAAAATCCAGCGTGAGCGCCCTGAGCACGACATTGATGTCGTCATTCCGATTCCTGATACCAGCCGCACCTCGGCGGTCGAGCTGGCGAACCAGTTGGGCGTGAAATTCCGCGAAGGCTTCGTCAAGAACCGCTACATCGGCCGCACCTTTATCATGCCGGGGCAGGCGGCTCGCAAGAAATCGGTACGCCAGAAGCTCAACGCGATTGACCTGGAATTCCGTGGCAAGAATGTATTGCTGGTGGATGACTCCATTGTTCGCGGCACCACCTGCAAGCAGATTATTCAAATGGCCCGTGAGGCCGGGGCGAAGAAGGTCTACTTCTGCTCGGCGGCACCGGCGGTGCGCTACCCGAACGTCTACGGGATCGACATGCCCAGTGCCCATGAACTGATTGCGCACGGGCGCACCACCGAGGAGGTGGCGGAGCTGATCGGTGCCGACTGGCTGCTGTATCAGGATCTGGAAGACCTGAAAGAGGCCGTTGGTGGGGGCAAGGTCAAGATTGATGCCTTCGACTGCGCGGTGTTTGACGGCCAGTACGTGACCGGTGATGTCAACGAACAGTATCTGGATCGGATCGAGCAGGCGCGCAATGATGCGGCAAAGTCGACCGTTGAACGCGTCAGCGCCATCATCGATCTGCACAACAATTGAGATCGGCGGTACTGGCCGCTGTGAAGGGGTTTTAACTGATGAGTGAAGAATGGCAAGCGGGGCGCCTGGACAGTGATCTGGAGGGGGTCGGCTTCGACACTCTGGCTGTGCGTGCCGGTCAGCGCCGTACGCCCGAGGCCGAACACGGCGAGCCGCTGTTCCTGACGTCCAGCTATGTCTTTCGCAGCGCCGCAGATGCTGCCGCCTGCTTTGCCGGCGAAGCCAAGGGTAATGTCTACTCGCGCTACATGAACCCGACCGTGCGCACCTTTGAGGAGCGCATGGCGCAGCTTGAAGGTGGCGAACAGGCAGTGGCAACCGCATCGGGTATGGCGGCCATCATGGCGACTGTCATGAGCCTGTGTTCGGCGGGTGACCATATTCTGGTTTCGCGCAGCGTCTTCGGCGCTACTGTCACGCTGTTTGAAAAGTACTTCAAGCGCTTTGGCATCGAGGTCGATTATGTCGCGCTTACGGACTCGGCGGCCTGGCGTGCCGCCTGCAAGCCGAACACCCGGATGTTCTTTATCGAGTCGCCGTCCAACCCGTTGGCCGAGCTGGGCGATATTGGTGCGCTTGGCACAATTGCTCGCGAGCATGGCGCGTTGCTGGTAGTAGACAACTGCTTTTGTACGCCAGCGCTGCAGAAACCGCTGGCGCTGGGAGCTGATATCGTCGTGCACTCGGCAACCAAGTACATTGACGGACAGGGCCGCAGCATGGGGGGTGTGGTGGTAGGGCGCAGTGAGCACATGCAGGAGCTGGTGGGCTTTTTGCGTACCGCAGGACCGACCCTCAGCCCCTTCAATGCCTGGGTATTTCTCAAGGGCCTGGAAACGCTGCGCCTGCGCATGCGCGCGCATTGTGAATCTGCGCAGCAGATTGCCGAGTGGCTGGAGCAGCGCCCTGAGGTGGAGCACGTTTACTACAGCGGTCTGCCGTCGCACCCGCAGCATGAGCTGGCCAAGGCGCAGCAGACGGCCTTTGGTGCGGTCGTGAGTTTCGAACTCAAGGGAGGGCGTGAAGCGGCGTGGCGCTTTATCGATGCGACTCGGCTGGTGTCCATTACCGCTAACCTGGGTGATGCCAAGACCACCATCACACATCCGGCAACCACCACCCACGGACGCTTGACGCCGGAAGCACGTGAAGCCGCAGGTATTCGCGACGGACTGATTCGTCTAGCGATCGGGCTGGAGGAGGTCGCCGATCTCCGGGCCGACCTGCAGCGCGGGTTCGACGCTCAGTAAGTTTCTGCCGGGCAAGCTGCGAGGCAGGTCACATCAAAGCCGCAGAGCGTATCGCTCTGCGGCTTTTTTTGTTCTAGCTTGCGGGAGCCGCAGGGATAGTGGCTGAAGTCTGTTCCTTCAGTGCGGCATTAACCAACTACATGGAGGAAGTAACATGCGTCAGTTATTGAGTGCGATGGCTCTTGTGTTCAGCTGTCTATTGGCTGGCCCGACCTGGGCTGATGAGGTGGCAGGTCCGACCGTCAACATCAACACGGCCAGCGCCGCTGAAATGGCCGAAGTGCTGCAAGGTATTGGCGAAGCCAAAGCAGAGGCGATTGTCGCTTACCGCGACGAGCACGGCGCCTTTGCGTCGGTTGAGTCGCTGACGGCGGTCAAGGGTATTGGGGCCAGCACGCTGAGCAACAATGCCGGTCGTATCGTGCTGGAGTAGACGGGGAAAGGCCGGGCGGCGAGTCGCCGCCCGGCATATCTCAGGTGCGCAGACGGCTGACAGCGTCGCTCAACTGATTGGCCAGGCGGGCCAGCTGGTCACTGGTTTCAGCGCTGCTGATCGTCTGCTGAACGGTGCGTTCGGTGACGTCGCGAATCTCCACCACGCTTTGGGTGATGGCATCGGCCACCTGACTTTGCTGTTCCACGGCAGACGCAATTTCGCTGTTGCCCTCGCTGATCTGACTGACAGCGGCGGCAATTTCGTGCAGCGATTCACCCGCGTCGGCTACCTGGTCGACGGACGCGTGGGTCAGCCCTGCGCTGGCCTGCATGTCTTCCACCGCGACGGCTGTACCGCCTTGCAGTGCTTCGATCATGCGCTGAATGTCATCGGTCGACGTCTGCACCCGTTGTGCCAGCGCACGGACCTCGTCGGCGACTACCGCAAAGCCGCGGCCTGATTCGCCCGCTCGTGCGGCCTCAATTGCGGCGTTCAAAGCCAAGAGGTTGGTCTGCTCGGCAATCTCGCGGATGACCCTGACAACGCCGCTGATTTCCTGGCTGTGACTCGACAACTGATGCATGTGCTCGGTGCAGCGATCAATGCTGGTAACCAGCCCGGTGATGGTCTGACGCACCTGGAGTACCTGATCGCGCCCTCGTGTGGCCAGGCTGTTGGCCTGGGTGGATTGGTCGCGCGACAGGGCGGTACTGCCAGCGATATCCTGCACGGTGGCGCTCATTTCGTTGACCGCAGCGGCCACCTGGTCGGTTTCGCCCTGTTGCAGCACCATGCCGTCGCGGACCTGACTCATCAGTCCAGCGAGCGCCATGGCCCGCTGGTCCAATTCCTGGGCGGCCTGGCGTACCGATGAGACGACCTGTTGCTGGGATTGTTGCATGGCGTTGAAAGCGCGGGCCATGGAGCCCACTTCATCGCGTGAGTCGGCCTTGGCCCGCAGGGTCAAGTCGCCGCTGTTCTGTACTGACATCATGACGTCGCGCAGGGCAAGAATGTGCTGGGTGATAAACGAAATCAGCATTTGCGAGACGAGCAGCACCAGCAGCATCAGCACGAAGACTACTCCCGCATACAGGGGGGCTCTGGCCACCAGCAGCGGCATGAAACCCTGTCGCTCGACCGCCAGCGCCTTGCCGTCGCCGGCCAGCCAGGCCCCGGTAAAGCGCTGTGCCTGTTGGCTGCCCAAGGCTGTGGCGTCGATCCAGCGGTTGCTGCCGCTGTGCCCGGCGGGTGCGTTGATCCACTGTACCCCTTCCGCTTGCGCCTGATTGGCAGGGCTGGCGGCGATGGCCTGGGCCAGTTGCTGTCGGCTGTGTTCAATCGTTCGCTGTTCTACGCCGAGGGCAACCAATACCAGTGCCAGGGTGGCAGCAAAGGCGACGCCATTGACTGCCCAGAATTTGTATTTCAGCGGCAGGTGTTGAAGAAAACGCATGCATACTCCAGAGCACGGTGGAAACAGGAACGGTCGGCAGATTGGCGTCAACAGAGCGCCAGTATCCGGTGTCACCCTGTTATATCGGTTGATCCCGGTCAAACTTGAAGCGCTCTATCAACGACGTGCTGGCCGACCTTGTATTTTATCTGCGTATTGCCGGTCTTTAGAGGTGGTTGGCGATGCGCAGCGGGCCTTGCCACCTCCGGTCAGCAGCTCGGCGTGGTTGATGCAGGCACGCGGATCAGTGCGTCCAGAGCGCGGCAGGGCGGCGGTCGATCAGTTATACTGCGGCCAGTTTACACATAAGGCCGCCCATGACTACGCCCTTGGCAAAAACCCTGATGATTGATGATAACGCCGAGCTCGCGCGCTGGTGCCGACACTGGCAGAGCCTGCCCTTTGTTGCGGTGGATACCGAGTTCGTTCGCACCGAAACCTTTTATCCCATCGCCGGCCTGATTCAGGTCGGCGATGGCGAGCAGGCGGTATTGATTGACCCGCTGGCGATTACCGACTGGGCTCCGCTGGTTGCCTTGCTGGGGGACCCTGCGGTGGTCAAGGTGCTGCATGCCTGCAGTGAAGACCTGGAGGTCTTTTCGCGTTTGTGTGGCGCCTTGCCAAGCCCGCTGTTTGATACGCAGCTGGCAGCTGCGTTTCTAGGCATGGATTTCTCCATGGGGTATTCACGTTTGGTCAGCGAGTTGCTGCAGATCGATTTGCCCAAGGATGAAACCCGCTCTGACTGGCTGCAGCGGCCGTTGAGCTCGGCGCAGGTCGAGTATGCCGCGCGTGATGCCCAGCACCTGGCCGAGCTGTACCGCATTATGGCGCCGCGTCTGGAGTCCGCCGGACTGACTGACTGGCTGCTTGCCGATACCGCCGAGCAGGTGGCGGCCAGTGGGCAGGTCATCGAACCCGCATTAGCCTATCAGCAGGTGAAGCAGGCTTGGCGCCTGGAGCCAGCCGACCTCGCCGTGTTGCAAGTCATCGCCGCCTGGCGCGAGCGCGAGTCTCGTGCGCGTGACGTCGCGCGTAATCGGCTGCTGCGTGAGCGGACGCTCTGCCCGCTGGCCCAGCGTCGGCCCGACACGCTGCAGGCGCTGTCGCGCATCGAGGATATGCATCCGCGTACCGTGCGCCATGAAGGTGAAACCCTGTTGCGTCTGATCCGCGAAGGCCAGGCTGTGGCGCCGGCGGACTACCCCGAGGCGTTGGCCGAGCCCTTGCCGGCCGCCGCCAATCGTTTGCTCAAGCGTCTTCGCAAGGTGGGGCAGCAGGAAGCCGAACGTCGCGGTATTGCGCCGGAAATCATGCTGCGAAAAAAGGTTCTGGAGGCGATGGTGCGCACCGGATATCCCAATGGGCCCTACAGCCTGCCTGATGAATTAACGGGGTGGCGGCGCGCGCTGCTGGGAGATGCGTTGCTCAATGCAGCCAACAATGCGCTGGAGGTGGCCGAATGAGCTTGTCTTGCTCGATCTATCGCAGCGGCAAGCGCCAGGGCATGTATCTGTATGTTCCCTCGGGTGCGCCGCTGGATGAATTGCCTGCCGCGCTGTTGCAGTACGTCGGGCGGCTGGAACACGCTATGGACCTGGAGTTGAGTGCCGAGCGAAAGCTGGCGCAGGAAGACGTGCTCAAGGTGATGGAGAACCTGAACGCCCAAGGCTTTCATGTGCAGATGCCGCCCCAGCAGGATGATTACATCCAGCATCTGCCGGACGAGTTGCTGACCCGTAACGATCCGGTATAAGTTGCGTTCATACAAAAACGCCGTCGCTTGGCGACGGCGTTTTTTTGTGCCCGGTGCTGGCGCGCCTACCACTCGCGCCGCATGTTCTCGACAGAAATCTGTTCGTTAAGCGTCCAGTAGTCATACAGCACTCCTACCAGCAGCAGGCCGCCGGTGCAGAAGTAGATAATGGCGGTGATCCACTTGCCCATATACAGGCGGTGGGCACCAAATACGCCGAGGAAGGTCAATAGGATCCAGGTCAGGTTGAAATTGATCCGCCCGGTACGAAAGCGACGGTCAGCGGCGCGATCCATGCTTGGGATCAGAAACAGGTCAATAATCCAACCGATAAAGAACAGCCCAAGGGTGAAGAACCACAGTGTTCCGGTCCAGGGTTTGCCGTAGTAGAAGCGGTGTGCACCCATAAATCCGAAAATCCAGAGAAGGTAACCGATAGCCTTGCTGTGGGAGTCCGAATACGCCATTAGGGGGCCTCTTTGCCTGGGGTGGTTGTGTAATACTGGTCATAGACCATAAATGATTTCTGGAGTGCCTGCACTGTGGCAAATAATTCTGCGAACTGGTTCAAGCAAGTGGCACGGCGTGCCGAGGGACTGGGACAGCAGCGTTTAAGGGTCGGGGTAACCGGTCTGAGTGGGGCCGGCAAGACCACTTTTATCACCAGTTTGATTAACCAGCTGGAGAACCACAACAAAGGTCTGCTGGCGCGACGTGCGCCCTTTGACCGGTTGGAATCGGTGCGCTGGCAGCGCGATGATGTGGAGCGCGCCTTTCCCTATCTGGAGTCGCTCGGCGCCTTGTCGGCCGAGCCGGCACGATGGCCCGATTCCACCAGCGATCTCTCGCGTGTGCTGATAGATCTGCGCTTTCGCCCGCAAGGCCTGCTGCGCAAGCTGCAATCGACTCGCCAGCTGCGGCTGGAGATTATCGATTATCCAGGTGAGTGGTTGCTTGACTTGCCGCTGCTGCAGCTTGACTACGGGCAATGGTGCGAGCAGATGCGTCAATGGCTCGAGACCGAACCGCGGCGCTCCCTGGCGGGTCCGTTGAGAGACATACTGCTGGGCCTTGATCCCGCGGCCCCCGAAGATGCCGGCCAGTTGGCTGAGCTGACCGAGCAGTGGCGGCAGTTCTTGCTGCGTTGTCGCAGTGAGGCTGGCTTGTCGCGCAACCAGCCCGCACGCTTTCTCCAGCCCGGTAGTGATGTTGCACCGCAGATGCTGCAATTTGTCCCGTTGTTGCTGGCCAATCGGCACAGCACGGGCGAGCAGGGCAGCTGGTGGGCGGTGTGCCAGGCGCGCTTCAACTATTATCGCGATTTTGTTGTGCGCGGCTTTTTCGAACAGCACTTTCGGCATTTGGATCAGCAGGTATTGCTGGTGGATATGCTTGGCCCAATGGACGCTGGCGAGGCAGCGTTGACTGACCTGCGCGATGCGATGGAAGCGGTTCTGACCAGCTTTGACTATGGCCGCAGTGGCTTGCTGGCGCGACTGCTCAGGTTTCGCCCACGGATCGGCCGGCTGGCCTTTTGCGCCACCAAGGTCGATAAGGTCAACCCGGCCCAGCAGCGCGCTGTGCAGCAGTGCCTTGAGGATCTGATGGTCGACCGTCTGGCTGATGTGCGCCATGGCGGGGTCGAGGTGCGAGGGCTACCCCTGTCCGCCATTCGTGCTACCCGTCAGGAGGGCGATGCCCTGGTCGCCGGGTTGCAGGGAGAGGAGGGTTGGGTCCGTTATCGTCCGGGCGATATTCCGGCGCATCTGCCACAATCGCTGCAAGTCAGCAGCCCCGACCTGTTGCCGCTGCGCCCACCGCCAGGCCTGCATCGCAGCGAGCCGTTTCCGCATTACCGCATGGACGATCTGATTGCCTGGCTGATTGAGGGGGCCGAGCCGTGAGCAGTGACCAGAAAACCCGGATTCTTGATACCTGGCAGACCGCAGCCGATGACCCTATCCGGCGTACCGAGTTGCTTGGTAGTGCTGATGCGCTGCCTGGTGAGCAGCCCCAGGACATACCGGAACTGCCGTCCACGCTCAATGCGCCACCGCCGAGTCGCTGGCCGCGCCGGCTGTGGGGGTTGGGTTTGGGGGTTGCGCTGGGCGGGGCTGCCCTGCAGTGGGGGGAGTGGACGTGGCAGGCCTGGCAGTGGCAGCCGCTGTGGGGCGCGCTGGTAGGCGGCGTAGGCACCGCGCTGGCGGGTACCGGGCTGTTGGCCTGGCGTGACCTGCGGCGTCAGCGTCACCGCCTGAACGAACTGGAGCAATTGCGCGGTGAAATGCAGCAGGCACTGCGCGAGCCGGGGCAACGCGTGGCGGTGGATTGGCTGGATCGCGTGCAGGGCGTGTACGCAGACAGCCCGCTGGCCAGCCTGTTGCAACGCGCCTGCGCGGATCTTGATGGGTCCCATGACGCGCGTGAAATCAGCCAGCGACTTAATCTGCAGTTCTATCAGCCGATCGACCAGCGTGCCCGGCAGATCATCCGCCAGGAGTCGGTCAGCACCGGGGTATTGGTCGCCTCCAGTCCCTGGGTGGCGGTCGATTTGTTGTTGGTAGTGTGGCGCAATATCCGACTGATGCAGCGTGTTGCGGTGTGCTACGGACTGCCGATTGGCCGCCTCAGCCGCTGGCGTCTCGCACGCCATGTGTTGCGTAATATCGCCCTGGCCGGGGGCACCGAGGTGGCGGTCAGTGCACTCAGTGACTCGCTGCTGTCTGGGCTGCTGGAGAAGCTGGCGGCGCGGGTAGGGCAGGGCGTTGGGGTTGGTCTCTACAGCTCGCGACTGGGGCACTTTACGTTGGATCTGTGCCGCGCCGTGCCAGTGGCGGAGGCGCAGATGCTGGTTGAAGATAACAAGGGCATTATTCGCATGATGAAAGAACGATTGGGGCAACTGAACGATGGGCGCCTATAAGTCGCGGCGTCGTTGGCTGGCCGAGCGTTGGGTGGCTGGCAAGCAGGCCGAACTGGGCGCGCGCTGGGACGCGCTGCGTGAGCAATTGCTGCCGGCCAGCTGGCCGCGACGCATGCAGCGCGTCGCCGGGCTGAGTGAGCAGGAAACCGTCAGCTGGCAGCCCCGAGCCGGCTCCAGCAGCGCTGAGCTGCTGGTCTGGGTACGGCAGCTGCCGGGCTTTCAGCGCCGCTGGCTGGCCGCCTTGCTCGACGCCCCCAGCGCCGGCCCCAATACCCTGATTGAGTCGATAGAACGGGTGCAGCTGGACTGGCGCAGTCAGCTCAACCCGGTGACGAGCCACCGTGAGTACGCCGCCCAACTAGCCATTCTGGCTGCTCAGATGGGCCTGCAACCGGCTGCTCCGGCAGCGTATCTGGAAAACGAGCAGCAGATATTCATCAGGCTGGATGAGTTGCTGTTTGCTTCGCTACCGATGCGCTTGCGGGCCCAGTTGGCGGGACAGCACGCCACCGGTCAGGGGTTCTATCTGGTCTGGTGGTATGAGCGATTGATGGCCCGCGCTGGCGAGGCGGGCTTTGAGCTGCTGGATATCGGCGCAGCGGATTGGCCGGATATGCCGCCGGCCTGGCTGGCACTGGGCTGGCTGTGCGGGTTACGACTGCAGCACCAGAGTCGCAGCTAGCTGGTCAGCGAGTAGCTGCTCGCCTATGATGGTCGGCTTTGTTCGACTATCTGGAACCAGACCATGAATTTTGCCGCTCTTCTTGCTGCTTTTGATCAGTCCTCCAACTGCACTGTCACCGTGCCGCCCGAGTGGGCCCAGGGCCGTGCTGGCTATGGCGGCCTGGTTGCCGCGCTGGTGCTGCGTGGTATGCGAGCCAGCCTTGCCGAGCCGCGGCCGGTGCGCTCATTGGCGATTACCTTTGTTGGTCCAGTTCAGCCCGGTATTCCGGTACAGGTTCAGTCAGAGGTTCTGCGCGAAGGCCGTGCGGTGACTCAGGTGCTGGGGCGCGCGGTGCAAAACGGTGAAACCATGTGTATCGTGCAGGGCAGCTTTGGTGCGGGTCGCCCCTCTAGTGTGGATGTGCCCGCTGAGCCGGCGCCTGCCGCGCCTGCACCAGATGCCTGTCAGCGCACGCCCTTTGTCGAGGGGGTGATGCCGAACTTCCTGCGCTATTTCGATACCCGCTGGACCTTTGGCGACTACCCCTGCACCAACAGTCGCAAGCGTGAGATGGGCGGATGGATGCGCTTTGACGAGCCGCTTGCGCAGTTCGATGAGGTACATCTGGTCGGGCTTGTCGATGTCTGGCCACCAGCAGTGCTGCCACACCTCAAAGAGCGTGCTCCGGCCAGCTCGCTGACCTGGACCATCGAGTTTGTGCAGCCCCAACCGCCGGTTGGCGCAGACGGCTGGTTGCTCTACAGGGCGATCATTGAGCATGCGCGTGACGGTTACGGACACTGCTCGGCGATGATCTGGAATCCGGCTGGTGAGCTGGTGGCGATCAGCCGGCAGACGGTTACGGTGTTTGGGTAACTTACTGTCGTGTTAGGGTGCTTGTGTCGAGCGGCGTACAAAAGATATCTCTTGCTGCTGTAGTGCATTCCGCCTTTCTCCTTTTACGGCAAGCCAAGGGAGGCTGCCCGCCCAGCCCCCAAAGGGAAGGGCTAACTCATTTCATATGCCCTCTGTATGCTTGAGCGCTCGCCCTGCGGGGCGCTCTGAGTGCCAGAAGGCGTATGAAATGAGTTAGCACTTCCCCGAATCCCCCGGGGCACCCGACTACGCGGTCCTTCGGGTTCGCTGCGTTGCTCGGTTGGGCGGGGGTGGCCGGCTAGGTAGTCGCAGAACTCGTCGCTTCGCTCCTCAGACATGCTGCGACTCTTTTTCCCGCCAGCCCTGCGCTACTCGCCCGCGTAAACGGGACGAACCCCGGTGCGCACTTCACCATTCGCGTTTTGATAGGCGTTACTCAACGTTACGCCTAAGACTCCTTACTTACGCGCCACCAACGTCGCACGCAGCGGGGCAGGGTAGCCTTCAATGGTCTTGCTACTGTCCGCCGGGTCAAGGAAGGATGGCAGCGATTGAAAGCGCATCCACGCGGTGCTGCGCTGCTCCTCGACGCTGGTGCGGTTGAGGTCGACGCAGCGCACGTCGCTGTAGCCCGCGCGGCGCAGCATGCGCTCGAGCATAGGCACCGACGGCAGGAACCAGACGTTGCGCATCTGCGCATAACGGTCTTCGGGTAGCAGACAGTGCTGCTCGTCACCCTCGATAACCAGTGTCTCCATCACCAGCTCGCCGCCAGGGCGCAGGCACGCCTTGAGTTGCAGCAGGTGGTCGAAGGGCGAGCGCCGGTGGTACAGCACGCCCATGGAGAAGACGGTATCGAAGGCGGCTGTCGGTTCCGGCAGCTCTTCCAGAGTGAAGGGCAACTGCCATACCGGCGCTTGCGGAAGGTAATGCTTGACCGCCTCAAACTGGTTGAGGAATAGCAGGTTGGGGTCTACTCCGATCACCAGTTCGGCGCCGGCCTGCCACATGCGCCACATGTAGTAGCCGTTGCCACAGCCGATATCCAGCACCCGCTTGCCGTTGAGGTCGATGTGCGGTGCTACGCGTTGCCATTTCCAGTCGGATCGCCATTCGGTATCAACATGCACGCCGAACAGGTCGAATGGGCCTTTGCGCCAGGGATGCAGCCCCTGCAGCGCGTCGTGTAGCTGCTGGCTGGTGGTTTGGCTCAGCGGCGAGGTGCTGTGCAGACGAACACCCTCGGAGAAGTCGCATTCCACGCCGTCGAGTGGCGGTAGATTGCGCAGGCTTTGCTGCCAGCGCTCCAGGTCGCCGTGATGCAGACCCTCCAGGCGATTTTGCAGGCCTTCGGCCAGGGCGCTTTGCCAGTGGGCAAGGGGAGAACGGCTGAGGGTGTCGAGCAGGGGGCTGTAATCAATCACGCGTGGGCAATCATCGAACAAAAGTTGAGGCACTGGAACCAGAGGTGGCTGTGGCTGAAACCGGCGTCGAGCAGGCGCTGCTGGTGCACTTCGAGCGGGTCCGGGCGCATGACGTTTTCAATAGCTGTGCGTTTCTGGGCGATTTCCAGCTCGCTGTAGCCATTGGCGCGCTTGAAGCCATAGTGCAGTGCTTCAAGACTGTTCTGGGTCTGGCTGTCGGTAAAGGTCAGCTTTTCTGACAAGATCAGTACACCGCCGGGCAGCAGAGCCTGGCGAATCTGGCGCAGCAGTGCCAGGCGTTGTTCAGGCGGCACAAACTGTAGCGTAAAGTTCAGCACCACCAGCGAGCAGGGTTGCAGTGTCAGCTCGGTAATATCGGCACAGATTACCTCGGCGGCAATCGGCTCCTCAAGCATGGCGTCTTGCGCGCTCAGGTATTCGCGGCAGCGCTCGACCATGGCTTCGGCGTTGTCTACGGCCAGAATGCGGTTTCCCTGCTGCGGCAAATGACGGCGCATGGACTGGGTTGCCGCGCCGAGCGAGCAGCCAAGATCGTAGATTAGCGTGTCGGGCTGGGCATATTGCCCGGCAATGACGCCGATGCTTTCGATGATGGTCGGATAACCGGGTACCGAGCGCTTGATCATGTCCGGGAAAACCCGCGCAACGGCATGGTCGAAAGCGAAATCATTGACCTTGCTGAAGGGGTTGGCGAACAGGTTGTCGACCTCGGACATGCCGGCTTTCCACGTGGCTGAATGGGTAGCGCATTCTAGCAGGCTTGACAGGGTGGCGGGTGGGTTGCTTGACTTGTTGAGGAAGTGTGCGCTGTGTCACATGGCCAAGTTATTGGCTTTGCAGCTCCAAAGTGATCGCTTTCACTGTTTTTTTGACTATAAATGACCCTGTGGCATTCGATTCGCGTAACGCTGGTGGCATAATGCCGACTTATGCGGTACCTGTGTCGGACTGCATGGGTAAAACCGCTGATACTAATAGCAATGGACGCACCGGGTAGCGGGGCATGATGCCGTTACCGACAGGCAAACGAGGAAAGGGTATGGCTGCCAAACGCCAGATAGTTATTGGGGCCGCTTCGCTAGCGGTACTCTATGCCGGAGTTGCAAATGCGCTGGGGCTTGGGGAGATCCAGCTCAAATCGGCTCTGAACCAACCGCTTGACGCGGTGATTGCGTTACAGGGCGCCGAGGGGTTGGGGCCGTCCGATGTCGTGATCAAGCTGGCAGACTCGTCTGCCTTTGATGCTGCTGGCATCGAGCGACCGTATTTCCTAACCGGGCTGCAATTCACGCCGGTGGTGGAGAATCGTCAGCTGACGGTACATGTCAGATCATCTCAGCCGGTACGCGAACCCTATCTGAACTTCCTCGTCGAGCTGCGCCGCCCGAGTGGCACCCTGCTGCGCGAGTACACGGTATTGCTGGACCCGCCGCTTTACTCCGAGACAGCCCCTGTTGCTGTGAACCCGGTTGTCAGTGCGCCGCCACCGCGCTCGCGCATTGCTGATCGCCCGGCCGAGTCGGCACCGCGTCCTGAAGCGGCTTCGCTGCCTGACTTCGAGCCCCAGCCAGGCGCCGAGAAGTACACCACGGTATCTGGCGATACCCTCTGGACCATTGCCGAGCGCACGCGTCCTACCCCGGCGGCGTCGATCAACCAGACCATGACAGCGATCCACTCGCTGAACCGGGGGGCTTTCGTCAATGGTGATATCGATCGCCTGAAACTGGGGCAGACCCTGGTGCTGCCGACCGCCGAGCAATTGGGCGGCACCCCGGAAGCGGCTGCCAGCAGCGTCGCAGAGGCCCCCGACGCTGATGCCGCTGGCGAGCAGCGTGCGGCGTTGCCGAGCACTCAGGCGAGCGTTGGCGAACAGGTCGATGGCGCCTCCTCCGACGAAGCGCCTTCTGCGCCGACGGCTGCCCAGACCAGCGAGGCGCGACTGCGCATCGAAGAAGACGAAGTGACTGAGGCGGAAGCCGAGTCGGCCCAGTTGCAAAGCCGTCTGACCGACCTGGAGGGCCGCTTCAACGCCCTGTTGAGCGAGCTGGATGCTCGTGATCGTCAGATTGCTGCTCTGCAGGCCGAGCTGGAAGTCCTGCGCGCTGCCCGTGAGGCCGAACAGGAGCAGGCAGCCATGGCCGGCGCCGGTGGCTCTTTGGGCAGTGGCGGCGGCGGTTCTGAGGCGTCCCCTTACGGCAGTGATGATCCGGCTGCCGGTGCCATCGCCGCCGAGATGCCTGCGGCAGCTGAGGAGTCCAAGTCTTCCGGTGGCATGCTGTGGTGGTCTCTGCTGGTCGGCCTGCTGGCCTTTTTGATCGGTTGGGTTGTATCCCGCCTGCGCGGTAAGCCTCAGCCGGCAGCACCTGCGCCGGCCGGCAGCGCGCCGCTGTCGGGTTCGGATAATCGGCTTGCCGCCGTTGGCAGCGCTACTGCCGTTGGCGCCGCGGGTGCCTCCACCAGCGCCGCATTTGAAGACAGTGCAGAAGGTGTTGATCTGTACATCACCTATGGGCGCTTTGCCGAAGCGCGTGAGCTGCTGGACAAGTCGATTGCCGAAGACCCGGACAACCTGGACCTGCGTTACAAGCAGGCGCGCGTGACCGGCGAGCTGGGTGACGCAGAGGGCTTTGCCGAGCAGTCCGCTGCGATCGCGCGCCTAGATGGCGACATGCAACGTGTCGATCAGCTGAAGGCCCGTTTCCCGCAGTTGGAGGCCCCGAATGCAGCGCCGCTGGACACCGTTGAAGACGTGCTGTCGGGTGATGACCTCGGGCCTGCTGATCTGGATGACGACCTGGATGCCAGCGATACGCCGATGAATCTGAACGATTTCACTCTGGACCCTGATTGGGATCTGATCGAAGGCTTGACTCCGACCCCGGCACGCAAGAACAGCAAGACAGACTCTGCGCCGGTAGACGATGAGCCGTTCGAAAGCAGCCTGCACGAGTTCCCTGAGATCGAGGAACTGGACGAGCACGATTCGTTCAATCACCTTGAGCGCGAGGACTCCAAGCGCTGAGTCGGTGGGAATGAACAGGGCGACCCTCGGGTCGCCCTTTTTCGTTCAGGCAAACAGCTCCTTGGCAACATCGCGGAAGTGTTTGGCGAAGTGCACGATCATGCCTTCGCGCAGGTAATCCGGCAGTTCCTCATAGTCGCCCCGGTTTGCTTCCGGCAATATCAGCTCGTGAATGCCCTGGCGACGGGCCGCGATAACCTTCTCGCGAATGCCGCCCACGGGCAGTACGTGGCCGGTCAAGGTGATCTCGCCGGTCATCGCCAGGCCGCTTCGGGGCGCTTGCTGGCGGGCCAGCGAGAGTAATGCGCTGGCGATGGTAATACCGGCGGACGGACCGTCTTTAGGCGTTGCTCCCTCGGGAACGTGCAGATGAACAAAGGCCTGGTCAAAGAAGCTGCGGTCTGCCTTGTAGGTGGCGAGGTTGGCGCACAGATAGCTGTAGGCAATTTCTGCGGACTCCTTCATCACGTCACCGAGCTGCCCGGTCAGCTTGAAACCGCGATTGAGCGTATGAATGCGGGTTGCTTCGACCGGCAGCGTAGCGCCGCCCATCGAGGTCCAGGCGAGGCCGGTGATGATGCCGGTGCCCTTGAGTTGCTTCTCGGTACGAAAGGCGGGGGTGCCTAGCAGCGCTTTGAGATCAGCAGGCTTGATGCTGATGCGCTTGTCAGGCTGCTCCAGCAATTGCACGACGGATTTGCGCACCAGCTTGCCGAGTTGCTTCTCCAGATTGCGTACCCCGGCCTCGCGGGCATAGCCCTCAATGACCTCGCGTAGCGCCTTGTCGGTGATGCGTAGCTGGCTTTTTCGCAAGCCGGCACGTTCCAGCTGACGTGGCCAGAGATGATGCTTGGCGATGGCGAGCTTTTCTTCGGTGATGTAGCCGGATAGGCGAATGACATCCATGCGGTCGAGCAGAGGGCCCGGGATGCTGTCCAGGGTATTGGCCGTGCAGACGAATACCACTTTGGACAGATCCAGCCGCAGATCCAGATAGTGGTCCAGAAACTGGCTGTTTTGCTCGGGGTCTAGCGTTTCCAGCAAGGCGGAGGCGGGGTCGCCCTGATGGCTGCTACCCAGCTTGTCGATCTCATCGAGCATGATGACCGGGTTCATCACGCCAACATCCTTCAGTGCCTGTACGAACTTGCCCGGCATGGCGCCAATGTAGGTGCGGCGATGGCCCTTGATCTCGGCTTCATCGCGCATGCCGCCAACGCTGAAGCGATAGAAGGGACGGTCAAGGCTCTCGGCGATGGAGCGTCCGATGCTGGTCTTGCCGACACCTGGTGGGCCCGCCAACAGGATAATTGAACCCGCCACCGAGCCACGGAACGCGCCTACGGCAAGGAATTCGAGAATCCGCTGCTTGACGTCTTTCAAGCCGTCGTGGTCGCGATCCAGTACCTTGCGCGCATGGGCAAGGTCGATCCGGTCGGGTGGTGTGATGCCCCAGGGCAGCGCGGTAGCCCAATCCAGGTAGTTGCGGGTGACGGCGTATTCGGGGGAGCCGGTCTCCAGTACCGAGAGCTTGTTCAGTTCCTCGTCGATGCGCTTTTGGGCATCGTCGGGCAGCGTCTTGCCCTCAAGCCGCTCGCGGAACTGTTCGATATCGGCGGTGCGGTCATCCTTGGACAACCCCAGCTCCTTCTGAATGATTTTTAGCTGCTCTTTCAGGAAAAACTGACGCTGGTGTTCGCTAATGCTGCGATTGACCTCGGCGGTGATCTCGCCCTGCAGGCGCGCCACTTCAATTTCCTTTTTCAGCAGACCCAGCACTTTCTCCATGCGGCGCAGGATGCTGACAGTATCCAGCACGTCTTGCAGCGCCTCTCCCTTGGCCGACGTGAGGGCGGCGGCAAAGTCGGACAGCGGCGAAGGGTCGTTCGGGCTGAAGCGGTTGAGGTAGTTCTTCAGCTCTTCGCTGTAGAGCGGGTTGAGCGGCAGCAGCTCCTTGATCGCATTGATCAGCGCCATGGCATAGGCGCGCACCTCATCGCGCTCATCGGCGGGCGCTTCAGGGTACTGGACCTCTACCCGATACGGCGGTGTTTTGCTCAGCCAGCGGGTGATGCGGACCCGGGTCAGGCCCTGGGCGATGAACTGGATCTTGCCGTTCTCACGCACGGCATGGTGGATGCGCACCGCGCAGCCGGTGTTCGGCAGCTGTTGCGGGTCAATCTCACCGTCGGCGTCCAGGGGGCTGTCGACGTAGAACAGTGACAGCGCCTTGTGCTCGGTTCCCGCGACCTGCTCGATGGTTTCATGCCAGGGCTGTTCATTGACGACAACCGGCATAACCTGGGCTGGAAAGAAGGGGCGGTTGTTGATGGGTAACAGATGCAGTGTCTTGGGCAACTGCTGGTTCGGTAACGCCAGCCCCGTGCCGTTGCCCTGGCTGGCGTGGTCTGCGTTGTGTTCGATGTAGTCTGAATCCTGATCACTCATGGGGTGGCCTTTTCAGTGGTTCATGACTCCGACATGGCGGCGGCTGAGGGCAATTTCAATAGCGGCTTTTTTCGGGCGCTTGTGGCAGCATGGACGTCTGCTTTGATGGATGGCCCTGCATGCACACACGCATTCTCGATCTGCCGGTTCAAACCGCGACCCATGCCCACCCCGAGCATCAGTTGGTGATCGGCCTGCGTGGTTGCGCGGATTTTGAGGTGCAGGGGCAGGGCGGGGCGGTCAATCGTCTGCACGCGTGCGTGGTGCCCAGCGGCGAGGCTCATGCCTTTTCCGGGCGTGGGCACAACAACATGCTGATCATGGATTTGCCGGTGGCTGCGGGTGCGCTGGCCAGTGCTGGCGCACACCGGTTGTTCGAACGGCCACGCTTTGTCCAGCTTGATCATCAGTTGCAGGGGCTGCTGGACTTTGCGCAGTACGCGCTGGCCGCGCCGCAGGCGGCCGAGGACGGCCTTGAATGGCATCTGGGCGGCGTGTTGCTGGCCTCTTTGCAGCGGCGTCTTGGCCTTGATGGCGATGTTCAGCGTGCACCTGGCGCGCTCAGCGCCGAAGAGCTGCAGCGGCTCGACGCTTATGTGCTGAGCAATCTGGATCGACCGCTCAGCGTCGCAGCGCTGGCTGCGCAGGTCTGTGTCAGCAGCAGTCATTTTCATGCGCTCTATCGACAGGCCACAGGCATGACGCCGCACCAATATGTACTGTCGCTGCGGGTGCGCGAGGCGGCGCAATTGCTGCGTGAGACTCGCCTGCCCCTTGCCGAGGTCGCCAGCCGCTGCGGCTTCTCCAGTCAAAGCGCGCTGACCCATGCGCTGCGACGTCAACTCGGTGAAACGCCTCGAGCGGTCCGTCTGGGCGCTTGAGTTCCGAGTTTTTTGCAAAAAGATCAGAGGTTTTCGCAAGATTCCCGCGGGTTCTGCTTCTACAGTCGATGATCGTGCCTGCCGCTCTGGCAGTGGCGATTTCACATCACAACAACGGGGATGGTTCGTCGCCGGCGCCCTGATGGTCTAGGGTGGAAGTAGGGCGAACTCATAACCCGCCCGCTTATTGCCGAGCGTGGGTCGATCCAGGAGCATGCCAGAATGTTTAAAGCCAGCGAGGCGTTGCAGGGTGACTTCCTGCGTAGCCAGCCCAGTGAATTTCTGCACACCGTCAGTGCCAATTACGCCGTCGATGAAGACAGCTATCTGCGTGAGCTGATAGAGCTGGCGCAGGCGCAGGACCTTGCCGCGCTGTCGCGCAAGGCCAACCAGTTGATCATTGACGTGCGCAAGCGTGACAACGCCGTCGACAGTATCGACGCCCTGCTGCAGCAGTACAGCCTGGATACCCAGGAAGGCATCATGCTGATGTGTCTGGCCGAGGCGTTGCTGCGCGTGCCCGATGCTGACACCGCCGACGCCCTGATTCGCGACAAGCTCAATGCCGCGCAGTGGGACCGTCACGTCGGCCAGAGCGAGCATACGCTGGTCAATGCTGCGGCCTGGGGGCTGGTCATGACCGGCAAGGTCGTCAACCTGGACAAGCGCCACGACGGTACGCCGGGCACTGTGCTGGGTCGTCTGGTCAAGCGCAGCGGTGAGCCGGTTATCCGCAGCGCCATGATGCAAGCCATGAAAATCATGGGCCGCCAGTTCGTGCTGGGCCGCACCATCACCGAGGCCCTGAAAAACGGTAAGGCGCAGCGTGATCAAGGCTACACCTATTCTTTCGATATGCTCGGCGAGGCGGCGCTGACACGCGCCGATGCGGCCAAGTATTTTGCCGACTACAGCAAGGCGATTGCAGCGCTGGTCGACGATAAGTACAAGGGTGCGAGTCCCAAACCGACCATCTCCATCAAGCTTTCTGCATTGCACCCGCACTACGAAGTCGCGCGTGAAGAGCAGGTGATCGAAGAGCTGGGCGAAAGCGTGCTGGAGCTTGTGCGCCAGGCACGCAAGGGGGATGTCGGTATCACGATCGATGCCGAAGAGGCGGATCGTCTGGAGCTGTCGCTCAAGCTGTTCGAAAAGGTCTATCGCCACCCTGACGTACAGGGCTGGGGCAACTTCGGCCTGGTCGTGCAGGCCTACTCCAAGCGCGCGTTGCCGGTACTCTGCTGGTTGACACTGGTGGCCCGCTCTCAGGGTGACCGTATTCCGGTGCGTCTGGTCAAGGGCGCCTACTGGGATTCGGAGATCAAGTGGTCGCAGCAGGCCGGCCTGAGTAATTACCCGGTATTTACTCGTAAGGAAGCCACCGATGTGTCCTACCTGGCCTGTGCTCGCTACCTGCTCAGCCCGCTCACCGACGGCCATATCTATCCGCAGTTTGCGACTCATAATGCACATACGGTGACCTGCATCCTGTCGATGGCCAAGGAGCGCGAGTTCGAGTTCCAGCGCCTGCATGGCATGGGCGATGCGCTGTATGACACCGTCATTGAGCAGGCGGGCTGCTCGGTTCGTATCTACGCACCGGTTGGTGCGCACAAGGACCTGCTGCCTTACCTGGTGCGCCGGCTGCTGGAAAACGGTGCCAACTCGTCTTTTGTACACAAGCTGGTCGACCCGCGAGTGCCGGTCGAAACACTGACTGCCCACCCGGTGGCAACCTTGCAGCGCCATACGGTGCTGGCCAATCCTCGCATTCCCCTGCCGCCGGCCATTTATGGTGAAGGGCGCCGCAACTCCCGCGGTATCAACATGAACGTATTATCCGAATGGCTGCCGTTGAAAGAGCAACTCGATAGCTGGTGGAACAGCCGCTGGAGCGGTGCGCCGCTGGTCAACGGCAAGCGGCTGACTGGTGACGTGCGGCCTGTGCTTTGCCCTTATCAGTTGTCGCATCAGGTGGGTGAGGTGGTCTGGGCTACTGCCGATCAGACCCGCGAGGCGATCGACGGTTTGAGCAGCGCCTTTGTGCGCTGGAATGCCACCCCGGTGGATCAGCGTGCTGCGATTCTGGAGCGCACCGCCGACAAGCTTGAGGAGCACATGCCTGAGCTGATGGCGCTGTGCACCCTGGAAGCCGGCAAGTTGCTGCAGGACGGTATCGATGAAGTGCGCGAGGCCGTGGATTTCTGCCGCTATTACGCCGCTCAGGCGCGTCAGCGCTTTGCCACCATTACGCTGCCCGGGCCGACCGGTGAGAGTAACGAGATCTATCTGCAAGGGCGTGGCGTGTTTGCCTGCATCAGCCCCTGGAATTTCCCGCTGGCTATTTTTCTGGGTCAGGTCAGTGCTGCCCTGGTGTGCGGTAACACCGTGGTTGCCAAACCTGCCGAGCAGACCAGCCTGGTGGCGGTACGCTGCGTCGAGCTGATGCACGAAGCCGGCCTGCCGGGTGATGTGCTCGCGCTGCTGCCGGGTGATGGCAAGCAGGTGGGCAGTGTGGTTACCGCCGATCCGCGTATCACCGGTGTGGCCTTTACCGGCTCGACCCAGACGGCGCATATCATCAATCGCGCCCTGGCGGCGCGCGACAGCGCCATTGCGCCGATGATTGCCGAGACCGGTGGGCAGAACGCGATGATTGTCGACTCCACTGCGCTGCCTGAGCAGGTGGTCAAGGATGTGGTGCATTCGGCCTTCCAGAGCGCTGGTCAGCGCTGCTCGGCGCTGCGTGTGCTGTTTGTGCAGGAGGACATCGCCGAGCGTGTAATCGAGCTACTCAAGGGCGCGATGGCTGAGCTGCACGTAGGTGATCCGTCGCATCGCGATACCGACGTCGGTCCGGTGATCGACGCTGAGGCGCGCGAGGGGCTATTGGCCCACGTGCGTGAACTCAAGCAGGCAGGGCGGCTGATTGCCGAGACGCCGGTTCCGCCGGGTCTGGATGGACATTTCATCGCGCCGGTGGCTTTCCGCCTGGATAGCATCAGTGAATTGACCAAGGAGCACTTTGGGCCGATTCTGCACGTGGTCACCTGGCGCAATCGCGACCTGGACAAGGTTATCGATGACATCAACGCGACCGGCTTTGGTCTGACGCTCGGGGTGCACAGCCGCAACGAGGATACGGCTGAGCACATTGATGCGCGGGTGCGTATCGGCAACGTGTACATCAACCGCAATCAGATTGGCGCGGTGGTCGGTGTTCAGCCGTTTGGTGGTCAGGGCTTGTCGGGCACGGGCCCCAAGGCCGGTGGCCCGCACTACCTGCTGCGCTTTGTCGCCGAGCGCACGCGCACAATCAACACCACCGCGGTGGGTGGTAATGCCAGTCTGTTGTCCCTCGGCGATGGGGAGCCTTGAGGCGCCGGGTGACAGGAGTGCAGCAACAGGGATGAATCAGCAGCAGGGATAGTTCAGCAACCGAGGGTGCAAGGCGCGATCAGGGTTGTCACAATAGGTGGCAACCCGCCGCAAATCGGCGGCATCAGACTTCGCATCTCTGACAGAGAGAACAAAAAATGGAAGGTAATACTGCAGTCGTTACGGCGACGTTCGTTGTCTATATCGGGGTGATGCTCGCGCTGGGCTATATCGCCTACAAGCGTACCACCAACCTGTCTGACTACATCCTGGGTGGCCGCTCGCTTGGCCCGGGTACCGCCGCGCTATCGGCGGGGGCGTCGGACATGAGCGGCTGGCTGCTGCTCGGCTTGCCGGGTTACGCGCTGTCGGCGGGTTACGAGGCGTCATGGATTGCGATGGGTCTGCTGGCGGGGACCTGGGCCAACTGGCTGATCGTGGCGCGTCGCCTGCGGGTTTACTCGCACCTGGCCAGCGATTCGCTGACGCTGCCGGCGTACTTTGAAAACCGCTTTGAAGACAGCAGTCGTCTGTTACGGGTGATCTCGGCGATCTTCATTCTGCTGTTCTTCCTGTTCTATACCAGCTCCGGGCTGGTCGCGGCAGGCAAGCTGTTTGAAAGCACCTTCGGCTTCGGCTACAGCATTGCGGTCATTGTGGGAACGGTGGCGATCATCTCCTACACCTTCTTTGGCGGCTTTCTGGCGGTATCCTGGACCGACGTTATTCAGGGGCTGCTGATGGCCGCTGCACTGATTGTTGTGCCGGTCATGGCACTCAACATCATGGGCGGCTGGGATGCAGTACATGGCGCTATGGAAGCCCGCAACCCCGAGTTGCTGAACATGTGGACCAACGTTGAGGGTGAGCCGCTGGGCTTTATTGCGATCATCTCCTTGCTGGCCTGGGGCTTGGGCTACTTTGGTCAGCCGCACATTCTGGCGCGTTTCAAAGCGGTAGAAAGTGATGCTGCCTTGCCGACAGCCCGTCGTATCGCTGTGCTGTGGTCGGGTGTGTGCCTGCTTGCTGCTCTGGTTATCGGTTGGGTGGGTATCGGCTACTTCGGTGAAGAAGGGCTTGCCGACTCGGAGACCGTGTTCCTCTCACTGGTTCAGGCGCTGATGCATCCGTTGGTGGCGGGTATTCTGCTAGCGGCGGTGCTGGCGGCAATCATGTCTACCGCTGACTCTCAGTTGCTGGTGTCGTCGTCCGCACTGGCCGAGGACTTCTACAAGGCGCTGTTCCGTCGTGATGCGACCCAGCAAGAGCTGGTTTGGGTTGGCCGGGTCGCGGTGGTGGGTATCGCTGCCATCGCGTTGATGCTGGCGTTCAACCCCGATAGCACGGTGCTGGGGCTGGTGTCCTATGCGTGGGCAGGCTTCGGGGCTGCCTTTGGCCCTGCGGTGATCCTGTCCCTGTTCTGGCGCCGCATGAACCGCTTTGGCGCGCTGGCCGGTATCGTTGTCGGCGGTGTGACTGTGGTGCTGTGGAAGCAGTTCGACAGCAGCGGTCTGTACGAGATCGTGCCGGGCTTCATTCTGGCGACTATCGCCATTGTTGTTGTGACCCTGGCAACGCCAGCGCCTTCTGCACACGTGGAAGCACAGTTCGACGATATGAAGTCGCGCTTCTAACCTCAGCCCCCAAGCCCGCCCGCTGCTAGGCATCGGGCGGGCTTTTTTGTGCCTGCGGCGTGCTCAGCTCAGAACACTGAGCAAAAACGCATACTCCTCCGCGATCTCTCGCATAGCCTGATAGCGACCGCTTGCGCCCCCATGACCGGCGCTCATCTGCGTGCGCAGCAGCAGCGGCTCATCGTTGCTGCGTGTGGCGCGCAGGCGGGCTACCCACTTGGCTGCTTCCCAGTATTGCACGCGCACATCGTGGTAGCCCGCGGTCACCAGCATGGCAGGGTAGGCCTGCGGCCGAACGTTTTCATACGGCGCGTAACCCTTGATGCGAGCGGCTACCTTAGGGTCGGACGGGTCACCCCATTCCTCGTATTCGCCAATGGTCAGCGGCAGCTCCGGATTGTTCATGGTGTTCCAGACATCGACAAAGGGTACGTCCGCCACGGCAGCGCGGAACAGCTCGGGGCGCTGGTTGATTACGTTGCCGATCAGCAAGCCGCCAGCGCTGCCGCCAGCGATGGCCAGCTGGCGGCTGTCGGTCTTGCCGAGTGAAATCAGTTGCTCGGCGCAGCGGATAAAGTCGCTGAAGGTGTTTTCCTTGTGCTCCAGCTTGCCTTGCTGATACCAGTGCTCGCCCATCTCGGCACCACCTCGTACGTGGGCGATTGCAAAGCGCCAGCCGCGTTGCAGCAGGGACAGGCGAGCATGGGAGAACCAAGGATCCATGCTGGCACCATAGGCGCCATAGCCGTACAGATACAGCGGGCTGCTGCCTTGGGCATTCGCGGGTTCAATCAGGCTGATGGGGATACGCGCACCATCGTCGGCCACGGCCCACAGGCGCTCGACATGATAGTCGTCAGGTGAGAACTGTCCTTCCACCGGCGTGGTACGCAGTACGCGCTGGCTGCCATCTGCCAGGGTCAGAGCCCGGATCTCGGCCGGGCGGTTAAGTGATTCATAGCGCAGCCGAACCTGCGGACTGCTGTATTGTTCCCCGCCTTGCACATGCAGGCTGTAGACCGCGTCGGGCATCGCTACCAGATAACCTGGACCGCTGTTGGGTTGTACTTCCAGCTGAATCAATCCGGCGTTGCGGTACTGCAAAATCAGTGCGCTACGCTGCAGTTCGACGCCTTCGAGTGTGCGGTTGTCATCAACGGCGCGCAGTGCTTGCCAGTGCGGTTCTCCGGGCGTTGCCGGGTCGCATGCAAACAACCCGAAGTTCTCGCCCTGGCTGTTGCTGCGAATTACGAAACCCTGTTCGCCGTGGTCGGCGTCGTACTCGTGGCCGCTGCGACGAGCCGCCAGGCACTGTAGCGGCGCCGCTGGCTCGTCTGCTGGCAGATAGTGCAGCTCGCTGGTGTTTTTACTACTGCTGGCGACACAGATATAGCGTTCCGAGCTGCTGCGGTACACATCCAGATAGAACAGCGGGTCGCGCTCCTCGAATACGGCAACGGGTTCGGCATCCTGGCGCAGGCGCCAGAGTGTGGCTGGACGAGCGCTGGCGTCCAGGCTGATGGCAAACAGCGTGCGGTTATCGTTGGCCCAGCATAGGGTACCGGCAGCTTGCTCCAGAGATAAGTTATATTCCTGCTCGTCGGTCAGGCTGCGTACAAAGAGTTGATAGACCTCGTTGCCCTGGGTGTCGATGCTGTAGGCCAGCCAGTTCTGATCCGGACTGACACTGAAGTCGCCCAACTCTAGAAACGGATGCTGTTCGGCCAGCGGGTTCGGGTCCAGCAGCAACTGCTCGCTGGCTGTATCGATCTCAAGGTTGAACTCGGACTGTTGCTGGCAGCGGTAGTAGCGCGGATACTCTGCGCCTGCCTCGGTGCGCTGATAGTAAAGCCAGTTATCGCGCACGCTGGGCAGGCCGAGATCGGTCTCGCGGATGCGTCCACGAATCTCTTGGAATAGCTGCTCGCGCAGTGATTGGGCGGGCGCCAGCCATTGCTCGGTGTAGTGATTTTCTGCTTCCAGGTAGGCGGTGACATCGGTACTGTCACGCTCCTGCAGCCATTGATAGGGATCGGTGCCGACATCGCGGCGAGCGTGCGGGGCTTTCAGGTCAGGACGCATGTTGTAAAAACCGTTATGATGGCGCGGTCATTTTTGGGTTAGGTGCCGGCCAATGTTCAATGAAGCAGAGTATCAGTCAGTTTGGTGGGTCTATCTGGCCGCTGCCGGTGGTTGCTGGTTGGTCTGGTGGAAGATGACCGCGTTGGCGCGCTGGTGGTTTGTACGCGAGCCGTTGTGCGTGATCATGGCTGTGCTGCTGTTTACGCCGATGCCGGTAGAGCAGGGCGGCGGCTGGTATGCCCCCGCGTTTCTCATCTATTTGCTCGATACGATTTTGTCGACCGGTGATAACGGCCCCCGCGCTTTGGCTGAGATCAGCATTACGCTGTCGATCGCAGCAGTTTGCTGGCTGGTTTACGCCGCTGTTCGGGTCGTGGCGACGCGCTGGTGGCGCCGCACGCATCCGGCCGAAGAGCAGGCTCCGGCCGAATCCTGAGCCCGGCTTACTCGCCGTTGCGTTGCTCGTGCATCATGCGCGCCAGGCGCATGACCTGCTCCTGAAACTCGGTACGCTGGGCATCGGTCATCGGGCACATGCCCAATTGCTCAAACAGACGATAGCCACGTACCGAGAAGAACAGAATCGCCGCCTGAGCCAGGCCCAGCGGCGACTTCTCAAGAATATCGAACAGACCTTCGACGTTGTCGGCACTGGTTTGCAGCAGGGCCGGGTTGCTGGCGGCGGCGGCAAAGATGGCCGAGTCCAGGTTCTTCTCTTCGCTTGACTCGCTCATGTTGCTCAGCAGCAACGCCTTGAGTTCGCGCATCGGCTCATCGGGCAGCACGCTCTCGTATGCACCCCAGCGGACACGGAAGCGCTCAAGGCGGTATTCAATCATGGCGGTCAGCAGGGCATCCCGGTCCGGGAACATCTGCTGCAGGGTGGCTTCTTCGATCTTGCTGCGTTCGCTCAGGCTGGCAAAGGTGAGTTGCGATGCGCCAAGCTCGCTGACGATGGCTTCTGCCGCGCGGAAAATGATGACTTTGAGTGCATCCGGGTTCTGACTGCTGACCGTGGTATCCACTGGTGGCCCCCTGTGAAAGACTGTCCTGCTCGCCGCAGACGGTCAGGTCATCGGGCGAGGGTGGTAGAGGTGATCAAGTTGCGGCATCCAGGGGCTGCCCAGGACGGGAGCGGGAGGTTGGATAGCCTATGCAATAGCGCATAGGGTAGCCCGTTGGGGCGAAGGAGGCGAGTGCTTTTTGGCTGATGTTCAGGCAATAAAAAACCCGGCCGGAGCCGGGTTTTCTTCAGCGCATCGGATTAGCCGATGATCTGAATGTTTGCAGCCTGCTTGCCCTTCGGACCAGTGGTCACGTCGAAAGACACTTTCTGGTTCTCAGCCAGGGACTTGAAGCCCTGAACCTTGATCTCGGAGAAGTGAGCGAACAGATCGTCTCCACCGCCATCCGGAGTGATGAAACCAAAACCTTTAGTGTCGTTGAACCACTTGACTGTACCAGTTGCCATTTCAGCTAATTCCTATCAGATTGAAATACTTGAGCTTTCACTCAATTAAGCGTGGGAATCAAAGATTACGAGATGACAAACTTACGTACTGAGAAGTGCGTTTGCAGCCTACAACTCTATCTCTTGAAAACCTACGCGCTCACTCTGCGCCTTTCAGTACAACAAGTCAAGGGATCTTGACAGCCGTCCTTGGACGCGAATAAACAGCATTGAGTATACGTCAGATTCAGAAAATCACACCCTTGTTCCACATTTTTTTTAAGCCCGCGTAAAACCCCGGTTTCAGGGCGTTGCAGCCGCTCTGCGGTAGGGGTAGACGTCGATCACCTGACCCGCTTCGATCTGGGCCTGCAGGCTTTTCCAGTAGCTGGCCTCAAACAGGTCGCCATGCATGCCGGCGAACTGGCGGCGGTGACGAATATCGGCAAACAGAAATACCGGGAACTCCTCCGGAAAGACGTCATTGGGCGACACCGAGTACCAGGGCTCGGAGGCCAGCTCCTGTTCCGGGTACAACGGTTCTGGAATGACGCGGAAGTTAACTTCGGTCAGGTAGCTGATCTCGTCATAGTCATAGAACACCACGCGCCCGTGCCGGGTGACGCCGAAGTTCTTCAGCAGCATGTCGCCAGGAAAGATATTGGCCGCGGCCAGCTCTTTGATTGCCTTGCCGTAGTCGAGCAGGGCATCGTGCGTTTGCGTTTCGCTGGCGTGTTCCAGATAGATGTTCAGCGGGGTCATCCGGCGCTCGGTCCAGCAGTGGCGAATCAGGATGCTGTCGCCTTCTTCTACCACTGTCGAGGGCGCCACCTCCAGCAGCTCTTTCAGGCATTCGGGGTCGAAGCGGTCGCGGGGGAAGCGGAAGTCGGCAAACTCCTGGGTGTCGGCCATGCGACCGACGCGGTCGTGGCGCTTTACCAGTCGGTACTTTTCGATAACGGTGGCGCGGTCGATGTTCTTGGACGGCGCAAAGCGGTCCTTGATGATCTTGAACACGGTATTGAAGCCGGGCAGGGTGAATACGCTCATCACCATGCCGCGCACGCCGGGCGCCATGATGAAGCGATCGTCGGAGTTGGCCAGGTGAGCAATCAGCGCGCGGTAGAACTCGGACTTGCCCTGCTTGTAGAACCCGATGGCGGTATACAGCTCGGCCAGGTGCTTGCCAGGTATCAATTGCTTGATGAAACCAATCAGCTCGCTGGGTACTGCGCACTCGACCATGAAATAGGAGCGAGTAAAGGAAAAGATGATTGAGACTTCCGACTCGTCAGTGATGACGGTGTCGACGCTGATGCCGCGGTTTTCCCGATGCACCAGCGGCAGAACAAAGGGCCATTGTTCGTGCTGGCTGATGAGTCGGCCGACGAGGTAGGCGCCTTTGTTGCGGTAAAAGACGCTTTGTACCATTTCGGCGGTCAATCCGCGGTCCATCTGTGCCCAGTCGGGCAAGCCCTGCTGCAGCTCGTTGACGATCATGCCTACATCACGGGTCATGTCCTCCCAGGGCGCATCGAAGCTGTACTCGCTGAGAATCTGGTGTGCCAGCCCTTGCAGTGACCCTTCGGAGATGAAACCGCGCGTCAGCGCGATGCGCGACGG
Source organism: Pseudomonas abyssi (assembly GCF_002307495.1). Classification (GTDB taxonomy): domain Bacteria; phylum Pseudomonadota; class Gammaproteobacteria; order Pseudomonadales; family Pseudomonadaceae; genus Halopseudomonas; species Halopseudomonas abyssi. The sequence continues at coordinate 224,036 of NZ_NTMR01000011.1, forward strand.
CGGACGGGTGACCGGGCGGGTGCTATGCACGAACATGGTGTCGTCGCTGATCTGGTCGTGCTGGTGCAGGCTGCAAAAGATGGAGTTGAACCAGGTTTCGGCCAGCTCGTCGTCAAAGCGCTGATCAATCAGCTGGATATAGGCCTCACGAATGCCCGGCCAGGCGTCGACGCTCAGTATCTGGGGGCCGAAGGTGCTGCCCGCCAGCCCGTCGGCTGTTTCCTGCACCTGTTCCTCATAGGCATTGATGCGCAAGGTGGACGCTTCCTGGATATCGTTCCAGCGCGCTTGCTCGAAGCGCGCCCGGGCGCCGGAGGTAAGGTCGCGGAAGAGTCGGCGGTAGCGATCGAAGCCGGACAGTATCTGCTGGGCTATCTGGTCTGAGGATTGGGGCATGGAGGGCCTGCGAGCTGAGGGGCTAAAGCTCGCAGCATAGCCAGTTGGCTGCCTGCGCGGCAACACCGTCGCGGTGGGCGACGGTGTTGTTCGATGGGCTGGCGCTTACTGAACGGTTTCCTGCTCGGTAAACAGGTCGGTGAACAGCATTGAGGACAGGTAGCGCTCGCCCGAGTCGGGCAGGATGACGACAATGGTTTTGCCTTGCATGCTTGGCTCTTCGGCCACCCGCACCGCGGCGGCCATGGCTGCGCCGCAGGAAATGCCCACCAGGATGCCTTCTTCGCGCATCAGCCGCAGGGCCATGTCCTTGGCTTCCTCGTCGCTGACCTTTTCGACCCGGTCGACTTGGCTGAGATCCAGGTTGGCGGGGACAAAGCCGGCGCCGATGCCCTGAATCTTATGCGGGCTGGGTTTGACTTCGTCGCCCTGCAGGGTTTGGGTGATCACCGGCGAGGAGCTGGGCTCGACGGCGATGGAGATGATCTGTTTGCCGCAGCTCTGCTTGATGTAGCGCGATACCCCGGTGATGGTGCCGCCGGTGCCAACGCCGGCGACCAGGGCATCAATGGCGCCGTCGGTATCTTTCCAGATCTCGGGGCCGGTGGTTTTTTCGTGGATTGCCGGGTTGGCCGGATTTTCAAACTGCTGCAGCAGCACGTAGGTGTCCGGGTGCTGGGTGGTCAGTTCCTGCGCCTTGTCGATTGCCCCCTTCATGCCTTTGGCCGGCTCCGTCAGCACCAGTTCGGCGCCGAGTGCCTTGAGTACCTTGCGGCGTTCCAGACTCATTGAGGCGGGCATGGTCAGCACCAGTTTGTAGCCGCGCGCGGCGGCGACGAAGGCCAGGCCGATGCCGGTGTTGCCGGACGTCGGCTCGACGATGGTCATGCCGGGCTTGAGCCGTCCGCTGGACTCGGCATCCCAGATCATGCTCGCGCCGATACGGCACTTGACCGAGTAGGCGGGATTGCGGCCTTCGATCTTGGCGAGAATGGTGACGCCCTTCGGACCAAGGCGGTTGATACGAACCAGCGGCGTGTTGCCGATGGCCTGGGAGTTGTCTGCGAATATGCGGCTCATGATGGCGACTCCTTGTAAACAATGGCTGCAGGGTGGGCCAATCAGCCTATGCTGGGCAGGTATTAACGTCAATTGGCTGAACCCTGGGCGACTGCGCTGGTCCATTGGGCATGACACGTCGATCCAAGCTAGGTTGGTCTTTTCTGGTGCTACTGGCGCTGCTGTTGCTGGCGGTGCACCTGCTGTTGCCTTATTTCATCAAGGACCTCATGAACCGCAAGATGGCCGATATGGGCGATTATCGCGGTCATGTTGAAGACGTTGATATTGTGCTCTGGCGTGGGGCTTATCGGCTCAACCAATTGAATATCGTCAAGGTGGATGGTGAGCAGCAGGTGCCTTTTGTGCGACTGCCGCGTACTGATATCAAGATGCGTCTGCGCCCGTTCTGGGAAAGCGGCAGTATCGTCGCTGAAGTAGACCTCTACTCCCCGCAGCTGAACTTTGTCGACGGCGATAGCGATGAGCAGAAGCAGACGGGGCAGGGCGTAGGCTGGCGTCAGGCGTTGCAGGAGCTGATTCCGGTGCGGCTGGATCGGGTAGAAGTCTACGATGGTGAAGTGGCCTTCCGTAATTTTCACTCCGAGCCGCCGGTCAATCTGTACGTCAATCAACTGCACCTGACCGCCCACAACCTGACCAACGCTGAGCAGCGCGAAGGCGCGCGTGATGCGGACCTGGAAGGCGAGGGCCTGTTGCTTGCGCACGCACCTGTGCAGTTTTCCTCGCGCTTCGATCCCTTGGGGGACTGGGAGAATGCGGATATGCGCCTGCGCGTAACCGATGTCGAGCTACCGCGACTGAATGACTTTGCGACCGCTTATGGGCGCTTTGATTTCAACGCAGGCACCGGCGATCTTGTCCTGGAAGCGGAGGTTCGCGACGGTCAGATGCAGGGCTATATCAAGCCGCTGGTGCGCGGTGCGGACATCTTTGACGTGCAGCAAGATTTGCGCAACCCGGAAAAGAGCCTGGTTCGCGGGCTGTGGGAAGCCGTTGTCGGGGGCGGACAGCAACTGTTGCAGAACCAGCAGGCCGATCAATTTGCCACCCGTGTAGACCTGGAGGGCTCCGTCCGCTCCCCTGATGTCAGCGCCTGGCAGGCGTTTTTCAATATTTTGCGAAATGCCTTTGTTGAGGCGTTTACCAGCCGCTTCGAACGAGTCGACGCGGACCAGTAACAGCGCCTGAATCTATCTCGCAGTGACTGATAACCCGGCATCAGCCGGGCTTTGGTTCCCGTAGCCCGCGTTTACAGTGCAAACAGGCACAGGCTATAGTTTTCGATCTTTTTTCTGGTTTAACACGGCTCCGGCCCAAGGAATATCCGATGAAGTTCGAAGGTACTCAGTCCTACGTCGCTACCGACGACCTGAAACTGGCGGTTAACGCCGCTATCACACTGGAACGCCCGCTGCTGATCAAGGGTGAGCCGGGCACCGGTAAAACCATGCTGGCTGAACAACTGGCCGAGTCCATGGGCGCCAAACTGATTACCTGGCACATCAAGTCCACCACCAAGGCGCACCAGGGCCTGTACGAGTACGACGCCGTCAGCCGCCTGCGTGACTCGCAGCTCGGTGTCGACAAGGTTCACGACGTCGCCAACTACATCAAGAAAGGCAAGCTGTGGGAGGCTTTCGAGTCGGAAGAACGCGCCATTCTGCTGATTGACGAGATCGACAAGGCCGACATCGAGTTTCCGAACGACCTGCTGCAAGAGCTCGACAAGATGGAGTTCTATGTCTACGAGACCAATCAGACCATCAAGGCCAAGCAGCGTCCGATCATCATCATTACCTCCAACAACGAGAAAGAGCTGCCAGACGCCTTCCTGCGCCGCTGCTTCTTCCACTACATCGCTTTCCCCGATCGCGACACCATGAAGAAGATTGTGGAAGTGCACTTCCCTAAGATCGAGAGTGCGCTGCTGTCCGAAGCCATGGATATCTTTTTCGATGTACGCAAGGTGCCGGGTATCAAGAAGAAGCCGTCTACCTCCGAGCTGGTTGACTGGCTGAAGCTGCTGATGGCTGACCAGATTCCCGAAGCGGTGCTGCGTGATCGCGACCCGACCAAGGCGATTCCGCCACTCTACGGCGCGCTGGTCAAGAATGAGCAGGATGTCCAGCTGCTGGAACGTCTGGCCTTCATGACCCGTCGCCAGAACCGCTAGCAGGCGGTTGAAAATCGACCTGCGGAGCGAGCGCGACCATCCAATAGCAGCCTGGTAACTGAACCCGGCGCTGGCCGCATCGCCCGCGTTTTTCAACAACCTGCCAAGGGGGTGCCCGATGTTACTGGGCCTGTTCAATGAAATGCGTGCAGCCAAGGTACCGGTGTCGGTTCGCGAGCTGCTCGATCTGATCAATGCGCTGAAGCACCATGTGGTGTTCGCCGATATGAACGAGTTTTACTATCTGGCGCGCACGGTCATGGTCAAGGATGAACGCCATTTCGACAAGTTCGACCGTGCCTTTGGTGCCTATTTCAAGGGGCTGGAAAACCTCGATCAGCTGATTGAGGCGATGATTCCCGATGATTGGCTGCGCAAGGAGTTCGAGCGCATGCTGACTGAGGAAGAGAAGGCCAAGATCCAGACCCTTGGTGGTCTGGACAAGCTGATCGAAGAATTTAAGAAACGCCTCGAAGAGCAGAAAGAGCGCCACGAAGGCGGCAACAAATGGGTCGGCACCGGTGGTACCAGCCCGTTTGGTTCCGGTGGTTTCAACCCTGAGGGTATTCGAGTCGGAGACGCCGGCAAACGCCAGGGCAAGGCAGTCAAGGTCTGGGATCAGCGCGAATACAAGAACCTGGATGATCAGGTGGAGCTGGGTACGCGCAACATTAAGGTGGCGCTGCGGCGTCTGCGCAAATTCGCCCGTCAGGGCGCTGCAGACGAGCTGGATATCGATGGCACCATTGACCACACCGCCAAGGATGCGGGCCTGCTGAATATCCAGATGCGGCCGGAGCGGCGCAACGCGGTCAAGCTGCTGCTGCTATTTGATATCGGCGGGTCAATGGATGCACACATCAAGGTGTGCGAAGAACTGTTTTCCGCCTGCCGTACCGAGTTCAAGCATCTGGAGTACTACTACTTCCACAACTGCATTTACGAGTCAGTCTGGAAGAACAACATGCGCCGTACCAGCGAGCGTACCTCGACGCTGGACCTGCTGCACAAGTACGGGCCGGACTACAAGGTGGTGTTTGTCGGTGACGCGGCCATGGCGCCTTACGAGATTACCCAGCCGGGTGGCAGCGTGGAGCATTGGAACGAGGAGGCGGGCTACGTCTGGATTCAGCGCTTCATGGAAAAATACAAGAAGCTCATCTGGATCAATCCGTATCCCAAGGATGCCTGGGAGTACACCTCGTCGACCAAGCTGATTCGCGAGTTGATTGAAGACAAGATGTACCCGTTGACCTTGCAGGGTCTGGAAGACGGCATGAAGCACCTCAGCAAGTAGTTTGCCTGTGCTCTCGACCTCAGGCTTGCCTGAGGTCGAAGGCTACCGGCGCCCACGCTTTGCACAGCAGGCCCCACCTGCTGGACTGGCGCGCTGCCTTCTGGGCGCTGGTCTCTTCACGTGATGTTTCTACCTAATCGGTGTTGCCCGGTTGCTAACCACTACGGGTGATGGGCGCAGGCGTCAGCCTGTGGTCAAGTGGCGAGAAACAACCAAGGCAGGTTTCTTGTGCACCCCCACACCATTCCCCATAGCGTTGACGGTCGCTGGCTGCTGGCGCTGTATCTGATCATTCCTCTGTCACTGCTTGTGGTGCTGGCCGACCTGCTGCTTTTGGGTCGTCACTGGCAGCAGCAATGGCTTCCGGATGACCCCAACGATTGGGCTGTGTGGGCGCTACTGTTCGGGCTGCCGCACATTGTGGCCAGCGCGCTAACTGTTGCTAAACCGGCCTACATCGGCCACTTCTGGCGGCGCCTGTTACCTGCATTGCTGGTGTTCTGCGCTATCAGCCTGCTGGGGCTACTGGGGCCGCAGCCGCTGAGTTATCAGGTGCTTTTCGTCTTCTTCGCTGCTTTCACGGTGTATCACGTGCTGTCGCAGCAGTTAGGGATCGGGCTGGTACTGGCCGGGCTACGCCCGGATGCGCTGTTTTTGCGCTGGAAGTGGACGGCCATCGTCAGCGGTTTGGCCATTTACCTCAACGTGTACGGCCAGCAATTTCTTGGGCGGGTGCAGATTGCAGGGGTAGACCTCTACCAGCTGCTGGGTGTGGCTGGCGCTCTGCTATGCGCGGCGCTGATGTTGCTGACCTGGCAATTGGCGCGGCTGACTGAGGGGCGACTGGGGCGCGCCTACCTGTGGGCCAACGCGCTGCTGTTGCTCTCGGCACTGTTGATCGATCGGCTCGGCTACACGCTGTTCGTGATTTTGATGCCGCGCCTGATCCATGACCTGACCGCGTACAGCGTGTACATCACCCATGATCGCAACCGCAACCAGGGGGGTGAGCCTGGCTGGTTATACCGTTGGTTGCCGCGCGGGCGCTGGGTGCCGCTGCTCTGGTTGCCGTTGTGTTCGGTTGCCATCGCCTGGCCGCTGAACAATCTGCAGCACTACTGGCCGGTGGCGGCGGTCGTGCTTGTGGTGTCGTTCATGCATTACTACTACGAGGGCTTTGTCTGGCGCGGGGACAGTCCGCTGCGCAGACATGTGCGATTCAGTCGCTAGTGCTGTGCCGCGGCCTCAGGCCTTTTTGACAAACTCGGACTTGAGCTTCATCGGGCCGATGCCGTCGATGCGGCAGTCGATGTCGTGATCGCCGTCTACCAGGCGAATGTTCTTCACTTTGGTGCCCACCTTGACGACCAGAGAAGAACCTTTGACTTTCAGGTCCTTGATCACGGTGACGCTGTCCCCGTCGCTCAGCGGGTTGCCGTTGGCATCAGTGATGGTTTTGCTGTCATTGCTTTGCTCATCTTCCGACCACTCGTGCGCGCATTCCGGGCAGACATACAGCAGGCCATCCTGGTAGGTATAGGTTGATTGGCAGGCAGGGCAGTGGGGCAGATCGCTCATCATGAACACCTTTTACTGGCGATGACCCTGCGTGGTGCAGGGTCTTTGGCGCGGCATGATGCACCAAGCGTGCGGCGCTGTCCAATTGGCCAGGTCGCACGCCCGGACTTATTCCTGCGGTTTGGCGACGATACGCCGGTCATCGCTGCTGATCAGCAGCAGATTGCCTTGTTCGTCCAGATCAAAGCGGTGCAGGTGTTGCAGCAGGTCAAACATCTGCTGGTCCTGTTGCATCAGCGGGTCCATACAGGCCCGCAGGGTGGCCGCGACCGCTTTGGTACTGAGGCTTTCGCCATCAAGCTGATAGCTGCTGGTGAACTGGTTGCAGGCGCCCTGGCCACCAAACAGGCCGTCGGCGTTGAATTGCAGGGTAGCCGGATGTTCCGGATCAACCGCAGCGCCGTTGATGCTGACGACTTGCCAGGGTTGGGCCGTGAGCAGGCTCTGTGGTGAACCTCCGCAGCCTGTCAGCGGAGTCTCGCCGCTGTGCACCGTTACCTGATAGGGGTGTGGCATGCCGGTCATGCTGTCACGGCATAGCTGCGGGGTCACGTCGACTCGCAGCTGGTTGTTTTGATTGCTGGCATCAAACTGGTAGCTCTCACCGGCCATGGTGGCGGTAGGGGTGGGCGTCAGCTGTGTCGCAGTCTGTCCCTGGCGGTTGAGGGCGATGCGCTGGGCGTCCATCTCCAGCGTCCAGCCGGGCTCGTTGCCTCCGGCCCGCAGCGGCAGCAGTGCGCTGACGTCTACAATCTGCGCGTCGTCCGCAACGCGCCCATTCACCTGGATCATGGTCAGCAGCCCCATATTGTTGACCTGCTGAGTGACGTCAATAGGGTTGCTGGTATCGGTGGTCCACAGCAGTTGTCCTGCAGCATCGCGGATCTGCGCCGAGACGCTGTAGCGCAGGCGAGCATCGAACATTCGGGGCTCAACGTCCAGTTCGAAGGGCACTGGTACCTGCGTGCCGATCAGGGTGATGGTCTGCTCGGCCAGCACTGCGGCGGGCGCATCTGCGCGTGAAACATCAGACAGTTTTACCTGAGCGACGCTGCCCGGAGGCAGGGCGATGCGTTCACGGTAGCCGATTGAGCCGGTGACCAGGCTGGTACGAGGTGTCACCTGTTCTTCGAGGGTGTCGGGCTGTTCACCGGCGCCGTCTGCCTGGTTGCTGTTGTTGGCGCAGGCGCCGAGCGCTGCGCCAAGGGCAATCGGCAGCAGGTAGCGGATTGAGGGGTTGGGCATGGGATTCCCTCCAGCAGGGTCGCCGAGGCGACAAGGTCCATAGGTCAGCTTTGAGTGTAAACCAATTCGCCCGGCGTGCCGGGCGCTTTGGTTTTGCCGTGATTACAGGTTTTGGTAACGGTTGATATCGAATAGACCCGCTTGGGTCGGATCAGTTTCTTCTACGTACTGACGGAAGTCAGACAAGATCTCCCAAAACTGCGGGTGTGTGCGGCGCACGCCCCAGCGGTCAGCGATGCTGTGCAGTTGCTCAGCAGTCCGGGCTGCTTGCAGAGCAGCGACAAAGTCCGGTAGTGCTTCCAGCTCCACGTCAAAACTGAAGTTGGGGTAGCTGCCGAGGGTGCCCTCCATGATGGTCAGATCATCGCGCTCGGGTTGCAGGCGATCCTTCTCGCCGAACATGAACGCGACGTTGGTGTGCGCGCGGTTGTGCACCAGGCTGTACACCCAGCGTTGCTCTGCGCTGGTGATGCGCAGAAAGCTGACTTCCGGCAGCTGTTGGATCACCGGCAGGGTGGCACCGGTGCCTTGAGCCAGTGGCTGCAGCAAGCGCTGGATTTTCTGCTGCTCGGGCCCGAGGTCGGGGCGTTGGCAGTTATTCTGCGGGCAGCGGTTCAGGGTGTCCGGTGTGCCGGAAACGGCTCCGGCACGCTCGGCCAGCAGCACAGCAAAGCGCCGCATCACGGCTGCGTTGTTGCCCTGGGTGTCGCCGTAGTCCAGGGCGGTGGGTGTATTGCGATCCAGGTCGGTGTAGGCAATCGCGTCCTTGAGCTGCGCATGCCCCTGATACCACTGGTCATACAGAGCCCGACGTTGTGCGGCAGGGACGAAGCGTAGGAAATTCTGCTCCGAACCGTTGCGGATCAGGTCAAAGTAGAGGCGGGTCTGGGCCTGATGCGAGAGGCTGCCGAATACGTTGAAGTTGACCACCAGCTCGTAATAGGTGCGCTCGAGCAGCGGGTAATCCATGACCCAGATCGTATCGGGCACCTTGCCCCACAGCCCCTTGCGTACCGAGGCACTGTCGTGATGGCGGAAAATGGTTAGCAACGCGTCCTGGTTGTAGCCGTCACCATCCCACAGCTCATCCAGGGTCGCACCGCCGGTTTTGCGCTGTCCGTAGTGCTGGTGACGCAGTTGCAGATACTGGTTGCGCTTGCTGCTGTACTTCAGCCAGGCGCTGCCCAGGTCCAACAGGTCGCTGTCCTGGCCCGGCAGGCCCAGTAGCGGTGTGGTCTGACTGCGATACAGCGGATTGTTGACGTAGGCTTCCTGAGCCGGGTCCTCGAAAATGGCCCAGAAGTGATCACGAATCACGTCAGTCGCCACTTGTCCGCGGCACACCGGGCCGCGAATGAAGGTGCGAACAAAGTACTCTGCGGTATCCAGCATGAACTCGTAACGTGCCTTGGCCGGAATGGAGATGAAGGTAGCGAAGGGATTGGCGCGTTCGCTGTAACCGTAGCCGGGCAGCACCGCCAGGTCCCAGTCGTCGCCCAGAAATAGCTGTTGCCAGCGCTGCATGCGCTGATCGTCCAGGCCGTAGGTGATGTGGGTTTTCTCTACCAGAGTTTCGCGCAGGGGCCGTAGCCGATAGTAAAAAGCCTGCTCCGGAGCGTCATTGGGCCGCACAGTGCGCAGCGGCACCACCGGCTCGCCCGGCGGCGTGCTGGAGCGCACCAGCTCGTAGAAGCTGCTGCCATTGATGGTCGGGAAGTGGATGTGTGCCACAAACAGGTGCTCGAACAGATAGCGGGCGACCAGGTGCTCGCGTCGGCCTGTCTGGTTGAAGAAGTTTTCCCAGCGCTCAATGCTGGCGGTCTCGGCGGCTGAGGGCTGCCAGGGCATGGGTTCGGTGACGGCGCCTTCGGCAATCCACTGGCTCAGGCGGGCAAACTCGTCGGCGCTCAAACCGGTGGTGGCGTACGGCATCCCGCCGTGCGGGTTGGCTTGGGCGTAGTCAGCAAAGGTATCCAGGGTGGGGCAGCTGAAGCTATGGGCAGTGCCGATCTTGATCTCGTCCGGCAGGCGGCTGTTGGCGGGCAGCGGGTTACGTTGGCCGAGCTCAAGCATGCGGAACAGTAAAGAGCCGTTGAGCCCCGCGGCGGCCCCCTGATCGGCATCGTGCAGTACCGAGAAGAAACCCTGCTCACGCCACTGGGCCTCGCTTTGTGCGTCGGTACCCAGGCGGGTTGGCGGCATGTCCTCCAGGCGCATGGCATTGTAGACCTGCTGCTGTGAGGCGCCCCGCTTGACGCCGTCGGCGCTGGTCAGCTTGAGCTGACAGGGTGCGTCGTAGCAGCCGTGGCAAGCCATGCAGCGATTTTCCAGAAGGGGTTTGATGTCGCGCTGATAGGCAAAGCTCTGTTGCGGCGATACCGCAGGCTCGCTGTGGGGGTATTGGGGTATCTCGCTGCAGGCGATGATCAAGGCGGTGAGCGTTAACAAACCCAAGCCGATCAACCCGCGAAACGGGCGTGAGGATAACTTCATGGCGGTAATCCTTTGGGCGTAATCAGCGGTCCGGGTATGGTGCATGAAGCAGGCCCGCCAACGCCAGTGCCAACGGAGTTAGCGGCTGGCTGGTTTGGGACCCGCGATCACCAGTGCGATACCGCCCAGAATTGCTAGCGACGCCAGTGCCAGCGTCACGCTTGGTGTTTCACCAAGCAGCAGCAGGCCGCCAACGGCGGTGATCACCGGCACGCTGAGCTGGACGCTGGCTGCGGCACTGGCGCGCAAACCGGGGAGCGCGGCGTACCAGATGGCGTAGCCCAGCCCGGAGGTAAAGGCGCCTGATGCCAGCGCGAGGAGCACTCCGTTGGTGTCGAGCGTCAGCCTTGGCAGCGTGAGCAGCGTCAGCAGCAGAGTCACCGGGACCGCGCGGGCAAAGTTGCCGGCCGTGGCCGCCAGCGGGTCGGTGGCACCGCGTCCACGCAGTGAATACAGCCCCCAAGCGACACCCGCGCTCAGCATGCTCAACGCGGGCATTGCCGGCGGCGCGCTGGCGCCGGGCAGCAGCAGGACAGCCAAGCCAGCCAGCGCCAGCAAGAAACCGCCGGTCTGCAGTACACCGAGCCGTTCGCCGCGCAGTAGGCCAATGCCGAGCATGCTCACCTGTACCGCAGCAAACAGCAGCAAGGCGCCGCTGGCGGCATCGAGCTGGATGTAGGCCCAGGAAAAGGCGGCGGCGTAGACGAACAGTGCGATGGCCGAACCCCAGTTGCCGCTAGCCACCACGGGTTGACTGCGGCAGCGCAATAGCAGCCAGAGTACGGCTGCGCCGGAGACTAGACGCAGGCTGGTGAAGCTCGCCGGGTCGATCGCGGTATCGCGCAATGCCATGCGACAGAGTACCGAGTTGCCGGCAAACGCCAACATCGCGAGGGTTGTCAGTAGAGACAGGCGGGCAAGTGACATGGTGCGCTCCAACGAGACCAGCCCCCATCTGGCCTGTTTTGCCCGTGCATAGCAATGCTACTTTGGGGTGGCGGCGGTCACGCCCAGGCGCTGCATGCGATACAGCAGGGTGCGGCGCGGCAGACCCAAGGCCTGGGCGGTCAGGGTCTGGTTGCCGCCATACAGTTGCAACCCTTCGATCAGCAGGTTGCGCTCCACCACGTCAAGCTGCTCGCGCAGTCCAAGACGGTGCGCGTGCTGCGGGGTACCCGGCAGCTGCAGATGCTCAGGCAGCAGCAGATTGCCGTCGCACAGCAATAGCGCGCGGGCGATCAGCCCCTTGAGTTCGCGCACGTTGCCGGGGAAGCGGTGGCTGGCCAGGTAGGCGAGTGCACTGTCACTCCAGTGGCAGGGGCTGCGTTGCAGGAAGGTGCAGGTGTCTGCAGCAAAGTGCAGGGCCAGCTGACGGATATCGGCGCCGCGCTCGCGCAGCGGCGGCAGCTCGATCGGGAAGTGGCCCAGCCGGTAGTACAGGTCTTCGCGAAACAGGCCTCGTTGCACCTGCTCGTGCAGGCGCTGATGGGTGGCAGCGATGATGCGTACGTCCACCCGGTGGCTGCGGGTGCTTCCCAGTGGGCGGATCTCGCCTTCCTGCAGCACGCGCAGCAACTTCGCTTGCAGTGCCAGCGGCATGTCGCCTATTTCATCGAGAAACAGGGTGCCGCCGTCGGCGGCATCGAACAGGCCGGCGCGATCCTGCATTGCACCGGTGAAGGCGCCCTTGCGGTAGCCGAACAACTCGCTTTCAAGCAACTGCTCGGGTAGGGCGCTGCAGTTCTGGGCAATAAACGCCTGACTACGGCGAAAGCCGTAGTCGTGAATCGCCCGGGCAACGAGTTCCTTGCCGGTGCCGGTTTCGCCGCCGATCAATACTGTCACCGGGTTGTGCAGTACCTTGCTGATCAGGCGGTACACCTGCTGCATCGCCGGGCTTTGGCCAATCAGCCCGAAGCTACCGTGCGCTGGCTGGGTGCTGGGCAGAGCGGGGGAGTCGTCGCGAGCGTGCTGCAGGTCCCGTTGCTGCTGCAGCAGCCGCAGCCGACCCAACCCGATACTGCCCAGATGGCTCAGCGGCTCGCTCAGTGCGTCGGCGATGTCGCCCTGGTGCCGCGCCAGCACCAGTAAACCGGCCAGTTGCTGGTTGGCGTCATGCAGAGGCAGGCATAGCAGGCTACGCCAGGGTTGCACGGTTTCAGGCAGGAAGGGCGTTGCGTACAGGCTGCGGTCGAGCGCGCGCAGGTTCAGGCTGCGGTTCTGGGACAGGCAGTATTGCAGCAGTTGCTGATCAAACCAGTTGACTGGGTCTTCCTCCGGTTCGATCTGCAACGGCGCACCATCGAGCCACTGGCTGTTCAGGTGCAGCCCGGTGTGGGTCTTGTCCAGCAGGTAGAGTTGCGCCAGTGCGCACTGGCTGAAATTGCTGGCGCAGGCCAGCAATTGATGCTGCAGCTGTCGCGGGTCGCTGGCGAGCTCGGCCAGGCAGGCCAGTACAGGTGCGGCGCAGGTCAATGGGTGCAGGGTCTCCGGTAGCCCAAGTGATTCAAGCGAAGTCACAGCAAATGCCTCCCTGTTCGGCAACAGACAAGTGGAGGGTTCGGGGGCTGGGGGCGTCGGCCAGCAGCTGATTGGCAATGGGTGTCTGGATATGACGCTCTATCCAACGCTCGATCAGACGCGCGCCGCCTTCGGTATGGCATTGCTTGGCGATATGAGCCGCTAGCGGGGCCTCGTAGGTCACGCTCAGTTGGCGGGCGCTGAGGCGGTCAGCAAGTCGCTGCAGGCGTTGTCTTGCCACCGCCGCCAGCGCATCGGTACCCATGGGGTAGTAGGGCAGTACGCGCATGCGTGCCAGCAGCGCTGGTTTGAAGTGCGCACGCAGGCTGGGCTCAATGTGTTTCAGCAGGCTGGCAACTTGTGGTCGCTGGGCTTGGCAAAGGTGGTTGATCTGTTCGCTGGCCAAGTTAGAGGTGAGCAGGATCAGGGTATTGCGAAAGTCGATCTCGCGACCCTCGCCGTCGTTGGCAGTGCCCTTGTCGAAGACCTGGTAGAACAGATTCAGTAGTTGGGGGTGTGCCTTTTCGACTTCGTCCAGCAGTACCACCGAGTAGGGGCGCCGCCGCACTGCTTCGGTCAACTGGCCACCTTCGCCGTAGCCCACATATCCGGGAGGGGCGCCAATGAGTCGGGCCAGACTGTGTGGCTCCTGATACTCGCCCATGTTGACGATGGTGAGAAAGTCGGGCCCGCCGTACAGCAACTCGGCAATGGCCTCTGCCGTCGCGGTCTTGCCGACGCCACTGGGGCCGACCAGTAAAAACACACCGCTGGGGCGATCCGGACGGCTCAGGCCCAGAGCGGCGGCGCGCAAGCCCTGATCCAGCTCGACGATAGCCTCCTGCTGGCCATACAGTCGTTGGGCCAGCTGGTCGGCAAAGCGAGCAATCTGCTCACTGCGGCTACCCTGCAGGCGCGTCAGCGGAATGCCGGTCCAGCCGCTGACGACCTCGGCGACGGCGCGGCGGTCTACTTCAGCGCTGACCAGCGGCAGGTCTTGCTGCAGGGCGACCAGGTCGGCGCGCACGCTGCCCTGCTGCTGATCGTCCTGATGCAGTTGCTCAGCCAGGGCGCGTTGCCTGGCCCAATGCTCGTGCAATGCCTGAGCTTGTTCCAACGCGGCGGGCTGGGCGCTCTGCAGGTGGTCCAGCTCGGCGAGGTCAACGGTTAGGCCGCGTCGGTGATCGTGCTCCAAGGCGGCGCCATGCTGCTGCAGCTGTTGTGCCTGCGCCTGCAGGTGTTCCACCTCCAGCGGAGCGCAGGCCAGGTTGACGCGTGTCCGGGCGCAGGCGGTATCCAGCAGGTCTATGGCCTTGTCTGGCAGTTGCCGATCAGGCAGGTAGCGCGCAGCCAGCTCGACAGCGGCGACGATCGCTTCGTCTGTGATGTGCAAGCCGTGGTCTGCCGCGTAGCGGGGGGCCAGGCCACGCAGAACAGCTGTTGCCTGAGCTACATCGGGCGCATGCAGTATGACTGGCTGAAAGCGCCGGGCCAGCGCTGGGTCCTTGTCGATGTGCCTGCGGTACTCGCTCCAGGTGGTGGCTGCAATGGCCTTGAGGTTGCCTCTGGCCAGCGCTGGCTTGAGCAGGTTGGCTGTATCGGCAGTACCGGCGTCACCGCCATGGCCGATCAGGGTGTGCGCCTCATCAATGAACAGAATGATGCGTGCACCAGGCTGGCTTGCCGCGCGAAGGACGCCCTGCAGGCGGCGCTCCAGCTCGCCGCGCATGCCCGCGCCGGCCTGCAGCAGGCCTAGATCCAGTGCCAGCACCCGGTAGTCGCGCAGTACGCCCGGCACCGTGCCGGCGATGATGCGTTGTGCCAGGCCCTCGACCAGCGCACTCTTGCCCACGCCTGCCTCGCCGAGGATCGCCGGGTTGCTTTTGCGGCGCCGGCACAGGATATCTATCAACTGTCGCAGCTCGCTTTCGCGCCCCAGGACCGGGTCCAGCTCCCCCTCTTTGGCTTGCCGGGTAAGGTCCTGGGTAAATTCCTCCAATAGCTGGTCCGGTGGCTCAGACTCGGCGCCGTGCCCCTGGTTATCCTGCTCAAGCACCTGCTCGGCGTTGAGCGTCGCCAGTAGCTCGGGGTTGGCTGGCGGGCTGCGCAGCCAGGCAAGCAATAGGGCTCGCTGGTCGATAAGGCGCTGTTGCAGCTCGGTGCTGGCGAGCAGCAGTGCCTGTTGCAGCCAGGCAATCAATGCGCTCGACAGCACCGGATTGCGCTGCGCCTCGGCGGGTGAGCCTGCTAGCTGCAGGGCAGATGCAATAACGTCGGGCTCCTGGCCGCTGGCAAGTAGCGCGCGCTTCAGCAGGCTGTCTGGTCGTTGCAGCAGGCACAGCAGCAGGTCTTCCGGTTGCACGCTGTGGCCACCACGCTGCAGGCAGTGCGCTGCGGCAGCTTCAAGGTCGCGGCGCAGGTCCTGGCTGAGCAGGCGTATGAGTTGGTGCAGGTCGATATTCAGCATGGGGCGGTGTCTCTTCGGTTGGGTGCCAGCCTGATCAGCGCATCGCTGTCAGGCTCTCCGAGCCAGCTGGTCCAACCCAGGTGACATGGGTTGCGTTGGCCGATGCGCAGTTCACGCAGTTCGTCTCGGCGCAGATGCAGCTGCAGGTCGTACTGCAGGGGAGTGCGCAGTACGAATGCGAGCAGAGCGCAGAGGGGGGCGTGGTCCTGCCCGGGGGGTAAAAAGCGGTGAAAGTCGTTCCAGTCCAGGTGACGCAGGTGAACCCGAAAGCGGCCGCTGCCATCGACAACGGCGCGACCAATGACACAGTCGCGGGACAGCGTGCTGCTGCTTTGGCCGAGCTGGCATCGCTGCTCTGGCGGGATCTCGATGTGCTGGGCCAGGCACTGCTCCAGGTCGATATGCGGGTAGCGGAAGTAGTAGCGCAACACGGCGCAGACCAGCTCGGCCGACTGGCTGCGCATGCCGATGAGCCCCAGATAGGGCAACAGTCGGCGCGGCTCCAGGCCGGCATCGGTGTTGCCGCAGTCCAGCCCGGCTGTGGCCAGCAGGCGCAGCGATAGCTGATCGCTCGCGCCACCCTGAAATCGGCTGTAGTAACGGTACTTCTGCCATATAGGCAGCAGCAGGCGTTGCAGACGGTCGTGGAACAGGTCCAGCAGGTCGCGGATGCTGCGGCTGCCAGCATCTTCACCAAGGGCCTGCTCGACGTAGCTTGCCGGCAGCGGCGAGGCGGCACCGCTGAGGGCGATCAGGTTGAGCTGCAGATGGCAGTGAAGACCGTCGGCGCGCTGTTCGAATGTCAACTTCTCGATATCGCGTGTGGCGAAGCCCAGGCTCGGGTTGGCGCTGAAGCTGATGTGGCGGTACAGCGCTTGCGGGCTCAGTGTGGGGTGTTGCAGTTGCAACTGGTCCAGCAGTCGCAGCAGGGCCTGGTAAAGACTGTAGTGCTGAATGTCCCGCTGCAGACGGGTCAGAACAGGGGCTGGTGGCCCAAGCGCGGCACCCATTGATAGGCATCCCCCTGTAGTGTGCTGACAGACAGTTCGTGGTAGGTGTTCAGGCAGGCGTGATGGGCCAGAAACTCGTTTAGCACCGAGCAGAACAGGTACAGGTCGCCTGCGCCGTTATAGTGTTCCGCGTCGAGCTGCAGTTCGGTGCGAATGCCGCGCAACGGCAGGCCCTGTTGAAGCCGGGCAACCTGCCGGTGGCTGACCCGGGTCAGGCCATCCAGGCGCTGTTGACTGACGCGCGCGGCCTGCTGGTCGTAGTGACGCGGCAGGTCGTAGGAGCCGAGCACTCGGCGTAAGGCGCCAATGTCTTCCAGGCTCTGGTAGTTCAGGGCCATGTTGCTGATCAGCCGCCATAGGCCGTCTTCATGCAGTGGTGGCGCGTAACTGGGCGTTACCCGCCCGATATTGCGAAACTGGATGAACTCGGGCGTGCCCTCGCAGGGCAGACAAATGTCACCTTGCGCGAGACGGGTGGGCAGGTGGTGATTGGTACAGGTCAGCTCGACCGAGAGGGTTTCCTGCTGGTCCTGTGTCTGCGGAGCAAAACACAGGTAGCTGTCGGGGTTGTCGCCAAGCAGCGAGGGATATTGTCGCAGACTGTAGCAAGGCACGGGCTCGCTGCTGCCCAGTTGCCGGTCATGTTCGAAGGACTCGAACGGCGCGTAGCGCCGGTAGCCCATGCCGCCCGGTTTCCAGCCTGTGACGCGGTCAACCGAGAAAATGCCGCAGTGCTCGCCCGCCAGCTCCGATGGACGCAGCAGGTACCGGTCTTGTCGGCCATCCAGTCGAATGGGGGTGGCGTCGTGGGCGAACAGGTTGACGACCGGCGCGCAGTGCAATCGCAGGTGCTCGCGGCCCGGACTGATCTGCCGACAGCCTGGATGACGTAGCTCGAACTGCAGGGTCAGGGCACGCGCGGCCTTGAGGTTGTCGCCGGCCTGATGCTGCCACTGCTCCAGACCCTTGAGTTCGACGAACAGAAATTTTTCCGCAAAGGCGAAATATTCCTGCAGGTGTCGGTAACCGCTAAAGGTGTTGTCAGGGTAGGGCAGCAATGCCTGCTCAGCCTCGAAGCCGGCGGCCTGCAGGTGTTCCGATGGCAGCGTGAGAGCGCTGTGCGCTGTGTTCAACGGCAGACCATCGGCATCCAGTGCCTGTACCTTGATGCTTTGCAGGTGCTGGGTCAGAAACAGGTAGAGATTGCGGCTGACGTGTTCGTCACCGCTGAGGTGCAGGCGCAGGCTGTCGAGTTTGACGCTGTGCAGGCTGCCTTCGCTGGTCAGTTGCAGGCGCAGGTCCAGCCGCGCGCCCAGACTATGGCTTTGGTAGTCAATGTGCTGAATGTCCAGTGGCAGCAAACGCGTTGGGCCTGCGGTGCGAAACCGGCAGCGCACGCCATCTACCGGTTGGGACTCCACCGGTGTCTCTGCCGGGATCAACAGCTCCGGCTGCGGGCGCTTGAGAGGGTCAAACTGCAGCATGGCGAACGACGGCAGGGGACGCATGCAGTTGGGCCACAACAGGTGCATCAGCGAGTGAGTCAGCTCGGGCAGTTCGTCGTCCAGCTTCTGGCGCAGTCGTCCTGTCAGAAAGGCAACCCCTTCGAGCAGGCGTTCAACATCCGGGTCGCTGCTGCTGCTCGCCAGATAGGGTGCTAGCGCTGGATTGCGGCGGGCAAACTCACGGCCCTGCTCGCGCAGTGCGCTGAGTTCGCTTTGATAATAGTGATTGAACGACATTCTCAGTGCGACCCGCTATGCATGACCCGAGTCTGACCCTGGCCGTCCAGCTCGACGCAAAAGCTGACGGGTTGTTGCAGGTCGGCAAGATTCAACTTTGCTTGGATATCGAATGTCAGGTGCAGGGGATCAGTGCCGCTGCCTTTGCTGATCACGCGCACTTGTTGCAGACGGGGTTCGTAGCTGCTGATGAAGCGCTCTATAGCCAGGCGGGCCTGTTGGCGGGTGTCGTGCAGCGACAGGCGCATGTCGTTGAGCTCTGGCAGGCCATAGTCCGGTAGCATCTGGACGCTGCCGGCCCGCGCACTGAGCATGCGCGCCAGGTGGCTGGCGATAGAGGCGCTGACACTGAGCTCACGTGGCTGTTGTCCGCGCGCCTCGGCGCTTGCGCCCAGACGCTCGAACAGGGTGCCGTAGTACGGAGCCGCCATCAGTCTCGATCCAGTTTGCCGACCAGCGACAGGGTAAAGTCAGCGCCCATGTACTTGAAATGCGGGCGCACGCTGAGGCTGACTCGGTACCAGCCCGGTTGTCCGGCCACGTCCTGCACCTGCACTTCGGCGGCGCGCAAGGGGCGGCGTCCGCGCACCTCCGCGCTGGGGTTATCCTGGTCGGCCACGTACTGGCGAATCCACTTGTTCAGCTCCAGCTCCAGATCGGTGCGCTCCTTCCATGCGCCGATCTGTTCGCGTTGCAGCACTTTCAGGTAGTGGGCCAGGCGGTTGACGATAAACAGGTAGGGCAGTTGAGTACCCAGGCGAAAATTCAGTTCGGCGTTCTTGCCTTCTTCGCTGTTGCCGAAAAAACGAGCCTTCTGAGTGGAGTTGGCGGAGAAGAACGCCGCGTTGTCGCTGCCCTTGCGCATGGTCAGGGCGATAAATCCGGCGTCTGCCAGTTCGTATTCGCGCCGATCGGATACCAGCACCTCGGTGGGGATCTTGGTTTCGATTTCGCCCATGCTGGCAAAGTGGTGCAGCGGCAGGTCGTCGACTGCGCCGCCACTCTGCGGGCCGATGATATTGGGGCACCAGCGGTAGCGCGCAAAGCTGTCGGTCAGGCGGGTAGCGAAGGTAAAGGCGGTGTTGCCCCAGAGGTAGTGCTCATGGCTGTCGCTGACCGACTCGCGGTAGGCGAAACTGCGGACTGGGTTGTCTTCGGGGTCGTAGGGCGTGCGCAGTAGAAAGCGCGGCAGGGTCAGGCCGACATAGCGTGCATCCTCACTGTCGCGAAAGCCCTGCCACTTTGCGAATTGCGGACCGTCGAAGTGATCCTTGAGGTCCTTCAGGTCGGGCAGGCCGGTGTAGCTGTCCAGCCCAAAAAAGCTGGCGCCAGCGGCAGCGATAAAGGGAGCGTGGGCCATGCTGGCTACCCCGGCCACTTGCTGCAGCAGGCGGATGTCCTGGGTACCGGGGCCGAACTCGTAATTGGCGATCATGGCACCCACCGGCTGCCCGCCAAACTGGCCGTACTCGGCGGTATACACATGTTTGTACAGGCCGGATTGAACCAGCTCCGGGCTGTCTTCAAAGTCATCTAGCAGGTCTTGCTTGGAGGCGTTGATCAGCTCCAGGCGAATGTTCTCGCGGAAATCGGTGCGTTCGACCAGCAATTTCAGGCCCCGCCAGGCGGACTCCAGCTGCTGAAAATCGGGATGGTGCAGAATGCTGTCCATCTGCCGGCTGAGTTTGCTGTCGATTTCGGCGATCATGCGATCTGCCAGCGCTTTTTTTACCGGCTCGCGTTGGTTGTGAGGTTTCAGCAGCTCGCTGATGAAGGCCGAGACGCCCCGTCGAGCGATGGCATAGGACTCGTCCTCGGGGTGCAGGTGGGTTTCGGCGATGACGCGATCCAGCAGGCTGTCGCTGGTGTGGCTGGCGCTGCGTTGTGCGGCGGCGTGTGTACTCATGGCGGTCTCCGGTCAGGCGTTGTCGGCCAGCCCCAGCTCAGCCAACACCTGGCTGCGGGCTTGTTCATCGTTGAGCAGGGCTTCGATGGCGCGGCGAAAGGCGGGGGTGTTGCCCAGCGGCCCCTTGAGGGCGACCAGGGCTTCGCGCAACTCCATCAGTTGCCGCAGCTCGGGAACCTGCTGCACGAGACTGGCGGGGTTGAAGTCACGCAGGGAGCGAATGTCCAGCTGCACCGGCAAATCGTTTTCGCTGTCGGCCTCCTCCTGCAGGCGATTGGGGACGGTGAATGCCAGCGACAATTCCTGCTTGGCCAGCACGTCGTCAAAGTTGCTGGCGTCTACCGTGATCGGTTTGCGCTGCTCGATGCTGCGCTCGTCCTGGCGTTGGGTGAAGTCGCCGAGTACCACCAGCTTGAGCGGCAGCTCGACATCCTGCTGCACGTCGCCGGTATTGGGCGTGAAGGTGACGTTGACCCGTTCACGCGGGGCGACACTGTTGTCTTTGGCCATCAGGGCTCTCCTTGCAGGGCAGGCCGGGCGGCCTGATCGAGGGTGTGTTCGATATCCAGCCAGGCCAACTGCTGTTGCAGCGCCTGCTGGCTGGTTTTGTCACGGGGCTGGCTGGCACTGCTTTGCTGCAACAGGCGCAGGGTGTCGATCAGCAGCGTGGGCTCCCACAGCGTCAGAGCCTGGTTGGCTTGCAGCTGCTGGCGGAGGCATTCGAGCAGAGCGCGCGCCTGATCGGCCTGGCCGCTGTGCAGTTGCAGGCGCGCCAACTCAAGCCGAGCAATCACCCGTGAACGCTCGCCCGGTTGGCTTTTTATCTGGCGTTGCAGCTCGGCTGCGGCCGCCGCAAAGCCATCACGTTGCAGCACTTCAAGCGGGCCGGCACTGACGCTTGGTGCAGTGGCCTCGGGTACAGCTGAGGGCGTGTTGGCGATCCATTGGCGTGTGCTCTGACTAGCGAAGGGAGTGCCGTCGCTGAACCGCAGGTGCTCCAGCCCGGGCAGATCGCACAGCAGTTGCTGCAGGTGCAGTCGTATCTGCTCGGCGGCGACGCTGGCGCCGATGGCCTGGCAGCACTGCCAGGCCAGATGGTGTCCGTCCAGCCAGAAGGGCGCGCGGCGCAGGCTGTTTTCGATGTCCTGCAAGAGCTGGCGCGAGTCGCCGCTGTGCAGCGCCTCGGTATAGCGCTTTACTCGCTCCAACGGCGGGGGGCGCAGTTGGGTGATGAGCTCCGCATCATGGTTGGGCAGCGCGGACAGGCTGGCGCGTATCAAGGTGTGGGCCAGATTGATGGCGTGGTGCTCGCGGGCCCCGTCGCCCAGCCACCATTGTACTAGCGGTGCGGCGCTATCCTGCAGCTGCTTCAGGTGCTGTAGCGCCTCGCGCTCGCTGGTGACGGCGCTGCGGTCGACGGCTGATGCCGATTTAGCGGTCGGCGCTGTTTCACTGGTCGGCGCTGGCGCTGGCGCAGGCTCTTGCTGCGCTGTTGCGGCGCTTTCCAGCTGTTGGGCCAATTGCTGCCAGCCCGCATGCTGCTCGCTGTCGATTGCCTGCAGGGCGTTGGCCAATTGCTCAAAACTGCTGCGCAGCTGACTGCGACTGGGCTCTTCGCTGGATGCGAGCAGGGGGTGGCCGACAAGCCGGCCGTGCAGCCAGCTGAGGGCGGCCAGTCGCCCGCGCAGACGCGGTGGTTGGCTGGTTGCCCAGTGATGGGTGACTAGCCTCACAAGCGATTGCAGTGCCGCCGCCAACCCGGCGCAACCCTGCAGGTGCAGGCAGCTGAGGCTATGCCAGCAACTGACGTGCAGGTCGTGACCCAAGAGCAGCAACTGCTCAGTGAGCTGCTGCACCTGCTGCCAGTCGGGCGTCTGGTCAGCATGAACGGATGCCAGTTTGCCGATCTCGCTTTCCAGCAGCAGAAACTCCTCGCTGGCGCGCAGATCGCTGTTGGCTGGTTGCTCGAGGCTGGGTGATGGCAGCATGTTGACGTTCCTGTCTCCTGGTTGGCGATACGTCCTGTTCGCCCTTCATGCATGACGTTGTCTGTCGAGCGGCGCATGCTAGGTAGCCCGGCATGCCGCTGGCAAACGTCGGGCATGTGAGCTGGTTAGCGCTCTGGGAGTAAATTAATCGAGTCCTGCTGGTTGTTTTTCTGCTTTTTATTTATTTAAAACAAAGTGTTATGTTGGTTTTATGAAGCGCTTGATCGCGTTTGTAGCTGTCTGTAGAGGGCTGCGGATTCTGTGCACCAGTCATCATTTATTGGGTGTAGTACTCCGCTGTTACCCCTTTGGGAGGGTGCGGGCGCATGATTGGGTTCTATCCAAACGCATGGAGGATGCGACGTGTCGACCAAGAAAATTCTGCTGCTCGCTGGTGACTTTGCTGAAGACTACGAGACGATGGTGCCGTTTCAGGCGCTGACCATGCTCGGTTATCAGGTTGATGCGGTGTGCCCGGACAAGGCGGCGGGGGATACCGTGAAAACCGCCATTCACGATTTTGAGGGTGATCAGACCTACACTGAAAAGCCTGGCCACCTGTTCGCCCTGACCGCTGATTTCGCCAGCGTGAAGGTGGAGGACTATGTGGGGCTGGTGGTACCGGGTGGCCGCGCTCCGGAGTATCTGCGCCTCAATGAGCGCGTGCTTGAGATCGTGCAGGGCTTTGCCGCTGCGGACAAACCTATCGCCGCGGTGTGCCATGGTGCTCAACTGCTCGCTGCTGCTGGTATCCTGAAAGGCCGGGAATGCAGCGCTTATCCGGCATGTGGCCCGGATGTCCGTATGGCGGGCGGTACCTATATCGATATTCCCGCCGATCAGGTTCATGTACAGGGCAACCTGGTGACAGCGCCTGCCTGGCCGTCGCATCCGCGCTGGCTGGCGGCGTTCGTCAACGTGCTGGGCGCGCGCATCGAGCTGTAGGTGCACTGAGCCAACCGAATTTGCCGGGCTGTTAACCCCTGCAGGAGAGCAGTATGTGTGAACTCTACGTCAAGGCCGATCCGATTCTCTACGAGTCGCGCTCACGCTCGTTGCGTATCCGCGGTGTGGTCACAACGCTGCGCCTGGAGAATCAGTTCTGGGACATCCTGCAGGAGATCGCCGAGGTCGATGGCATGACTACCAATCAGCTGATCACCAAGTTGTACGATGAGGTGATGGAGCTGCGCGGGGAGGTGGTCAACTTTGCTTCGTTTCTGCGCGTCAGCTGTACCCGATACCTGGCCCAGCGTGAAGCGCGTGTGGTGCCCCTGGCACTGGTCGGGCGCAGTACAGCGCAAGGCTGAATTGCTGCCCAGCTGTACGGTTGGCCCAAGACGGCATCCTGTTAGGATGCCGTTTTCATTTCTGGCAGAACCTGTCATGTCACTTGATACTTGGCTGGCTTTTTTCGTCGCGTGCTGGATCATCAGCCTGTCTCCGGGCGCTGGCGCCATCGCCTCCATGTCCAGTGGGCTTAATTACGGTTTCGCCCGAGGCTACTGGACTGCGCTGGGCCTGCAGCTGGGGTTGGTATTGCAGGTGACGGTGGTGGCAGCAGGTGTTGGTGCACTGCTGGCTGCCTCGGCGCTGGCATTCACCCTGATCAAATGGTTTGGCGTGCTCTATCTGCTTTATCTTGCACTGCGCCAGTGGCGGGCGCCGGTGCAGGCGCCTGACAGCGCGGCGCTGAGCGGTGCAGCTGGCGTCAGCCCTTGGAGCCTGCTGCTGCGCGGCCTGCTGGTCAATGCCGGCAACCCCAAGGCAGTGGTATTCATGCTGGCAGTACTGCCGCAGTTTCTCGCTGTACAGCAGCCATTGCTGCCGCAGTACTTGGTGATGGGGGCGACCATGATCGCGGTAGATCTGATTGTCATGGCAGGTTACACCGGCCTGGCGGCGAAGCTGCTGCGACTATTGCGCTCACCGCGTCAGCAGCGGGTACTGAATCGCACCTTTGCCAGTCTGTTTGCCGGCGCCGCTGGCGCTCTGACGCTGGTACGTCGCGGCGTCAGCTGATGCTGCGGCGGTAGTCTGAAGGGCTGATGCCCATGGCCTGGCGGAAGCGGTTACTGAAGTGGCTGGCTGAACTGAAGCCACAGCGCAAGGCGACTTCCTGCAGACTGATGTGGCGGTTGCCGAGTAACTGCCGGGCCAGTGCCAGGCGGCGCTGGCTCACGTACTGGTGAGGCGCGAGGCCGATGCTGCGTTTGAACATGCGAGCAAAGTGGTAGTCGCTGAGCTGGCACTGGGTGGCCAGTTCACTCAGCGGCAGGGGCTGGTCCAGGTGCGCCTCGATGTAGTCACAAATGTGCTGGCGCTGTCGCGGCGCAAGGCCTCCGGTGATGCCGGGCAGTTGCCAGCTGACCTGGGTGTAGTGACGCAGCACGTGGCTGAGGAGCAGGGTGCTGGCGCTGCTGAGGGTGAGTTGGTCGCTGGTGTCGTGCCAGTTGGCCCGCAGCAGAAAGTGGCGGTAAAGCAGGGCGATCTGCGGGTCATCGGCGAACAGTCGCTCATCGACGCTGAGGTCGAAGGGGCTGCGATCCCAGGTTTGCTCGGCCAGTTGGCGCAGATGTTGATCGGTGAAGTACAGATGGACAAACGACAGTGGCCCGCGAATGTTCCAGGTGGAGGTGTACTGTCGAGGTAGCAGACACAGGCGATCTGGCCCGCCGCCGTTGTGCCAGCCATCGGCTGCCTTGAAGTAGGACTGGTAACCGTCAGCGGTGTACAGGCTGAGGGTGTGGTGGTCAGCATTCTCCAGGGCAATCAGGTCCCGCTCGTTATACCAGGCTGCCAGGCCGGTGCCGTTCGCCAGGTACGCGTTGTCGAGCAAGCGGGTGTTGTGTTGGCGCAGGCTATCGAAAACCGCAAACCTGTCGTCTGTCATTGCCTCACCCGCCATGCTGTTGCCCAGCATGCATGGTATGCCTGTCAGCCTCAGGCGCCAAGAGATCGCCCGTACGTCGAGCAAAAAAACGCAGCAATCTGCAAGTCGGCGCAAGCCCGTGCAAGCGTCCGCGATCAGCTCGGGGAATACTGCATCTTTGCATGTGCTGATCTGTTTGAGGATGGGAAATGAACGCTACGCTGTATGCGGCCACTGTACTGATTTGGGGGACTACCTGGATTGCCATCGCGATGCAGTCCGGTCCTGTGCCCTCGGCGGTGTCGGTCTTTTATCGATTTGCCCTGGCGAGCCTGCTATTGCTGGCGGTCCTGTTGCTCAGCCGCCGCCTGCGTCGCATCGGGCCGCGTGATCATCTGTTTTGCCTGCTGCAGGGCCTGTGCGTCTTCAGCTTCAATTTCTACTGCTTTTACAGTGCCAACGCCTATATCAACAGCGGTCTGGAGGCGGTGTTGTTTTCGATGGCAACGCTGTTCAATGCCATCAACGGGGTGATCTTCTTTGGCCAGCGTCTGGAGAGCCGGCTGATACGTGCCAACGTGCTCGGGCTGATCGGAATAGTCTGCCTGTTCTGGCATGACCTGAGCGCTGCCGACCTGAGCCGCGAAACGCTGATGGGGATCGGTTTGAGTCTGCTGGGGACCTATGGCTTCTCCCTTGGCAACATGATCACTGTCCGGCACCAGGCTCGGCAGCTGGATTTGCTGTCGACCAACGCTTACGCGATGGGCTACGGCGCCTTGGCCATGCTGCTGCTGGCAGGGTTGCGCGGCGATGCCTTCGCACTGCTGTGGACTCCCGCCTACCTGGGCTCGCTGGTGTATCTGGCGGTGGTCGGGTCGGTTGTCGGGTTTGCCGTTTACTTCGCCCTGGTAGGACGTATCGGCGCCGGGCCGGCGGCCTATGCGACGGTGCTGTTTCCGCTGATTGCGCTGGGCATGTCAACGCTGTTTGAGGGCTATCGCTGGAGCGGCATGGCCGTGGTCGGTCTGCTCTTGATCATCGGCGGCAACCTGCTGCTGTTCCATCGCCCGCGACCCTCTGCCACGCCGCCGGTGCAGGTTGAGCGGGTATAGTCTGCGGAGCAGAGGAGGGGCTATGGACTATTTCATCATCGCCGCGGTGAGCTTAAGCGGCTTGTATTTTCACTGGTGGTTGTATCGTCGCATTCGGCGCTGGACGGATCGCGACCTGGCATTGTCGATGGCCGGGGGAGACGCCGGCAAACGCGATTACATGCTCGCGTGCCTGCAACAGGCGCAGCAGCAAAAGGTGCCGCGCAAGGCACTGGAGGCGTGGCTGCAAGATGCCGCTGAGCGCTATGACCGCGAACCGCGATAAATAAATGTGGAACTCAGGCGGGGCGGTTGCACTCTGTTTTGATACGACACCTTTTTCAACTGTCGAGCAAGGAGAGTCACGATGGAGCTGCACAACAAAGACCTGAGCACCCTGTTTGAGCAACTGGGCCTGCCGGCAGACCAGGCCAGTATGGACGCCTTTTTCGCCAGCCATTCGCTGGCCCACGACACCAAATTGATCGATGCGCCGTTCTGGAATGAATCCCAGGCCGCCTTCTTGCGTGAAGAGATGCGCGAGGACGCTGAATGGGCCCCTCTGGTCGATGAGCTGAACGCGCGCCTGCACGAGCAGTAATAATGTCGAACCTGTGACAAGTAACCTCTTTTTTCAATAGAGCGAGGATCTGTCATGACCAGTACAACTGACAAGCTGAAAGGCAAGTACGACGAAACCGCCGGCAAGGCCAAGCGTGAAACCGGCCGTGCGCTTGATGACGAAGAGCTGCAGGGCGAAGGCGAGCTGCAGAACCTCAAGGGCAAGGCCGAATCGCTGAAAGGCAAGACCAAAGAAAAACTGAAGGATGTGATCGACCGCAGCTGATTTTTCTCCCTCGACCAGCGCCCGGGCTCGACCCGGGCGTTGTTGTTTGTGGCGGACCGGGACACAAGCGCCGGTTTCTGGCATCATGTTGGTATTTCGCCTGCTAAGCTTATTGTGCACCCGATCAGAACCCCTTTCTGTCGAGCGTGTATCGTCTTGCGTTGCGTCCGACTGGACCTTCGTGCAGCAACCGCGCCGCATGAGCCTCATACGCTCCGCTCGCCGCGGCTGCAGTTATTACGGAACTCTGCCTAATGCCCCTCTACATTCTGCTCATTCTGGGCGGTCTCAGCGCCTTTGGTCCTCTGTCCATCGACATGTATCTGCCTGCGTTTCCAGCCATCGGCTCGGCGCTGGGTGCCAGCAGCGAGCAGGTACAGCTCAGCCTGTCGGTTTACTTCATTGGCCTGGCCAGCGGGCAGCTGGTGTACGGCCCGCTGGCTGACCGGTTTGGCCGCCGCAAGCCGCTGTTGTTTGGCATCGGACTGTTTTGTCTGGCCTCGGTTGCCTGTGCCTTGGCGCCGTCGCTGGAGTGGCTGCTGGTCGCGCGTTTTGCTCAGGCGCTGGGCGGTTGCGCGGGCATGGTGGTCAACCGCGCGGTGGTGCGGGATCTGTGTGAGCCGATTGATGCGGCCAAGGCGTTTTCCCAGTTGATGCTGGTCATGGGCGTGGCCCCGATACTGGCGCCGCTGGCCGGTACGGCCTTGTTGGGCCTGGCTGGCTGGGCGAGCATCTTCTGGTTTCTGGCGGTATTTGCTGCCCTGTTTGCACTGGCGGTCTACTTCTTCCTGCCTGAGACGCTGCCGGTACACATGGCAGTGCCGCCTCTGCGCAGTGCCTTTGGCCGGTACACGCAGTTGCTGCGCGAGCCGCTGTTTATGTTTCATGCGCTGACGGGCGGGGTGGCGATGGCGGGCATGTTTGCCTATATCTCAGGCTCCCCCTACGTTTTCCTGGAGCTGTATCAGGTACCGGTAGAGCGTTATGCCTGGCTGTTCGGCGGTATTGCCGCCTGCTTTATCCTGTCCGCCCAGCTCAACTCCCGCCTGCTGCGGCGCTGGAGTCAGCTGGCACTGATTCGAGGGGCCACGCTGGTCTACATGCTCTCGACGGGCTCGTTGCTGCTGGTTGCCTGGCTGCAGGTGGAGAGTCTGTGGCTGTTCCTTCCTCCGCTCGTACTGAGCGTAGCGATCATTTCGCAGGTGTTGCCTAACGCCTCTGCCTGCGCGTTGGCTGGCCACGGTCACCAGGCGGGGATTGCATCTGCGCTGATGGGCACGATGCAGTTTGCCATTGCGGGGGTCACCTCAGCGGCGGTCGGCGTGTTACACGACGATACCGCAGTGCCTATGGCAGGGGTGATGGCCAGCTGTGGCCTGTTGACTGTCCTCATGGCGGCACTGGCTCGGCGAGCGGATGTCCGGCTAGCGGGGTAGGTGTTAGATAGGTGTTAGACAAGTCGGTTATCGACGCCACGAACGACAAGGCCGCAGCATATGCTGCGGCCTTGTCGGTATTGCGGGTTAGCTCAGATCAGGCTGCCCAGCGCTTGAGGATCAGGGTGGCGTTGGTACCACCGAAACCGAAGCTGTTGGACATGATCAGATCAACCGCCTGGTCGAGACGTTCACGCAGAATCGGCAGATCACCGGCGTTTTCGTCCAGCTCGTCGATATTGGCCGAGGCGGTCAGGAAGTTGTCACGCAGCATCAGCATGCAGTAGATGGCTTCCTGTACACCGGCCGCGCCCAGCGAGTGACCAGAGAGGCTCTTGGTGGAGCTGATCTTCGGTGCCTTGTCGCCAAATACCTCGCGGATCGCCTTCAGCTCGGCAACGTCGCCAACCGGCGTCGAGGTGCCATGGGTGTTCAGGTACTCGATGGTGCCCTCAACGGTCGCCAGCGCCTGCTGCATGCAGCGTACCGCGCCTTCACCGCTCGGCGCGACCATGTCGTAGCCGTCCGAGGTGGCACCGTAGCCAACTACTTCAGCGTAGATCTTGGCGCCGCGAGCCAACGCGTGTTCCAGCTCTTCGACAACGACCATGCCGCCACCACCCGCGATGACGAAACCGTCACGGTTCGCATCGTAGGCGCGGGAGGCTTTGGTCGGGTTCTCGTTGTTCTGAGTCGACAAGGCGCCCATCGCATCGAACAGCATGGTCTGGGACCAGTGCTCTTCCTCGCCACCGCCAGCAAAGACGATGTCCTGCTTGCCCAGCTGGATCAGTTCGGCAGCGTGGCCGATGCAGTGTGCGCTGGTGGCACAGGCAGAGGAGATGGAATAGTTGACGCCCTTGATCTTGAACGGCGTTGCCAGGCAGGCAGATACGGTGCTGCCCATGGTGCGCGGTACGCGGTACGGCCCGATCTTCTTGACGCCTTTCTCGCGCAGAATATCGATGGCTTCCATCTGGTTCAGCGTGGAAGCGCCACCGCTGCCAGCGACCAGACCGGTGCGCACGTTGCTGACCTGGTCTTCGCCCAGGCCTGCATCGGCGATGGCCTGCTGCATGGACAGATAGGCATAGGCCGCCGCATCACCCATGAAGCGCTTGACCTTGCGATCAATGGCGGCTTCGAGGTCGATGTCTACGGAGCCGGAAACGTGGCTACGCAGACCCATTTCGGCGTACGAGGGATTGAAACGGATGCCGGATTTGCCTTCTTTCAGGCTGGCAGAAACGGAGTCCAGGTCCTGGCCCAGGCAGGAAACAATGCCCATGCCGGTAATCACGACGCGACGCATAGTGAAGATCCTCAGAAGCTATCGGTAGAAGTGAACAGACCTACGCGCAGGCCTTCGGCGCTGTAGATCTCGCGACCATCGACGGCCACGCTGCCGTCGGCAATACCGAGGGTCAGTGCGCGATTCATGGTGCGTTTGATGTGGATGGTGTAGGTGACTTTCTTGGCGGTCGGCAGGACCTGGCCGAAGAACTTGACCTCACCGGAACCCAGCGCGCGGCCACGGCCTTGATAGCCGAGCCAGCCGAGGTGGAAACCAACCAGCTGCCACATGGCATCCAGACCCAGGCAGCCGGGCATGACCGGATCGCCTTCAAAGTGGCAGGCGAAGAACCAGAGGTCTGGATTGATGTCCAGCTCGGCGACGATTTCGCCCTTGCCGTACTTGCCACCGGTGTCGCTGATGTGGGTGATGCGGTCGATCATCAGCATGTTGGGGGCTGGAAGTTGTGCGTTTCCGGGGCCAAACATCTCGCCACGGCTGCATTTGAGCAGCTCTTCCCGGGTGTACGCATTCTGTTGTGTCATTAGTGGCTCCTGCTCATCCCCGTTTAGGGGGCTGTTGATTCGGCTTGTTCTGTGTCAGCAAGTATCCGAAAGGGCGCATGGCTGTCCATGATAGTCGAGCCTGCCCTGATTGACTGCTGCACCGGGCTGACCTGGGTCAAGTCAGATGCATGCGCCTCAGGTTGTACCGCACTTTCGGTTACCAACTGACGGTAACCAAATGGTCTGGCAACGTGGACCTATGCTCTGACTTCGCGTTTTTCGAGAAAGTCACAACATCGGATCCGAGGCGTTGAGGATACGCGCGAAGGCCGCCGAGGACAAAGGTTCTTCGCCTCGGCGCCGCGCGTGGGAGAGAAGGGGGGAGGCTGGTTATCAAGCCTGGTTTCAGGCGAGTACGCCGAACTCGGTCTGGAACTGATCACGCAGCTCGCGCTTGAGGACCTTGCCGATGGCGCTGCGTGGCAGCTCATCGGTAATGATCACGCGGTTCAGGCGCTGGATCTTGCCGACGCGCTCATTGAACCAGACCAGCACTTGCTCGGCATCCACACCGCGGCCTGCAAAGGGCACAACATAGGCCACCGGGGTTTCTCCCCAGCTGGTAGAGGCGACACCGACCACGGTGACGTCCTGCAAGTCCGGATGCTTGCGCAGTTCCGCTTCCAGGTCGCTTGGGTAGACGTTGAAGCCGCCGCTGATGATCATATCCTTGCGGCGATCCATCAGGGTCAGAAAGCCCTCTTCGTCGAAGCGGCCGACGTCGCCGGTGCGGATGAAACGCTTGCCTGTGCTGTCAAACCACTCGGCTTCAGCTGTTTTCTCCGGTTTGTTCAGATAGCCGGCCATCATCGCCGGTGAATGACCGACGACTTCGCCGATCTCGCCACGCGGCAGCTCCACGCCATTTTCATCGATCACCCGCATGTCATGGTTTTCCATCGGCAGACCAACGGTGTGCAGCTTGTCCGGGTAGGTGTGTGCTGCCAGCGCGCAGGAGCCGCCGCCCTCGGTCATGCCGTAGAACTCGACCAGCCCGCCCGGCCAGCGCTTGATGACGTCGGCTTTAAGCTCGGCGTGGAAGGGTGCGCTGGTGCTGAACTTCATCATGTAGCTACTCAGATCGTAGCTGTCGAAGTCAGGGCGAGCCATGATGCGCTGGTACTGCACGGGCACCAGCATGGTGTGGGTAATGCGGTGCTCTTCCGCCAGCTTCAGGTAACGCTCGGCGTCAAACTTGGCCATGATCACTACGGTTCCGCCCAGCCCGATGGTGGGCAGAAAGGACACCAGCGTGGTGTTGGAATAAAGCGGCGTCGACATGAGGGTGCGGCAGTCCGGACCATAACCCATGGTCAGGCCGCGCTGGATGTGCGACCAGCGCATGCCGTGGGACTGCACGATGCCCTTGGGCTCGCCAGTGGTGCCGGATGAGTAGATGACGTTGAACGTCATCTCCGGAGTGATCTCTACCGCAACAGGCTGCGCACCCTCTTCCGCCAGCCAGTCATTGAAGTGACGCTCGCTGCCGCTGTTGTCCAGTGTCAGCAGCGGCATGCTCAGGCGGTCACGGACACCGGCGATGGCCTTGTTGACGCTGGCGTCGACGAAGAACAGTTTGGAGGCGGAGTCGGCGAGCATGCCGAGCAGACTTTCCGGGCTGGAAGAGGGGGCCAGCGGAGCGACGGTCAGGCCGGCGCGCAGTGCACCGACGAAGAGCACGGCATAGTTGATCGAGTTGCTGCCACAGATGGCGATGGCGTCGCCGGCTTTCAGGCCGTCACGCTGCAGGGCGGCGGCAACACGGTTTGCTTCGGCATCCAGCTGTCGGTAGGTCATACGCTGATCGCCCTCGATCAGAGCCGGGTGCTCTGCGCGGTCAATCGCGTGCTGGGCGATCAGTACAGGAAGAGTAGAAAAGGGCGATTCTAGCGTGATGGTCGACATGGTCTGGATGCTCAAAATTATTGGGGTTGTGGGAGCAGGCTGTCTGCGCCGAGCTGATACAGCCTTTTTTAAGCGACCTAGTGTCTCGGTTTGAGGACACTGAATCCAGCGTCGCAGGGCCTTAATTTGTTGGGGAAATGTTAAGGAATTACTGATCGACTCCGCATGAGGTCTGCGAGCGCTCAAGTGTGCAGATGCTTTCTGCCATGACTCATGGTTTTGTTGGCGGGCAGCGCGACACAGCCAGCTGTCCGCCTGATCTGTACGGACGTTAGGCTGTGACGCCGGCGTGCTCTGACCGGTCAGCTGGGCTGTGCTACTGCGCGGCCGTCCAGGGGGTGAGCGCCTGCAGCAGCGCCTGGCGGTTGACCGGCTTGCTGAGAAAGTCCTGCATGCCTGCTGCTTCGCAATCGCGCCGATCGACGTCAAAGGCGCTGGCCGTCAGGGCGATGCAGGGGAGCGGTTTGAGCTGGTTCTCGGTGCAGTGCTCGTTGTAGCGGCGCCAGACCTCGAGGCCGTCAATGTCGGGCAGCTGGATGTCCATCAGCACGGCGGCATAGGCCGCCGACCGGTCGGCAAGATGGCGTAGCGCATCCTCGCCGCTGGCAACCGCGACCACGCGAATGTCCGCCGTATTGAGCATGCCTTCAATCACCATCTGATTGACCGGGTTATCCTCGACCAGCAGCACCGGGCGGTCACTGCCCTGATGCGCGTGAGCCGGTGTTTCGCTGGGCTTGCCCAACGGCTTCTCGCGCAACGCCAGCGGTATCTCGAAGGTAAATACTGAGCCCCGGCTTTCGTGGCTTTCCGCGACCAGCTTGCCGCCCATCTTCTCGGCAAAGGTACGGGCGATGGACAGGCCCAGCCCGGTACCGCCAAAGCGCCTGGATGTGCTGCTGTCGGCTTGCTGGAAGGCATCGAACATGCGTTCAAGGCGCTCCGGTGCGATGCCGATACCGGTATCGGCTACTGCGCAGCGTAACCACAGGGCGTCGGTGCCAGTCAGCTGCCAGCTCGCGTGCACGGCGATGGACCCCTGTTCGGTGAACTTCATCGCGTTGCCGACCAGGTTCACCAGTATTTGCCGGATCCGGGTCGGGTCGCCCACCACCTCGGCGTGGCTGTCGTTGCCTTCCAGTTTGGTGATCAGTTGCAGTTTCTTTTGGCGCGCGGTGTGTTCGAACACATTGACCGACGATTGGATCAGCTGCGGCAGGTTGAAAGGGATGTGCTCTAGCTCCAGCGCGCCGCGCTCAATACGCGAGAAGTCGAGGATGTCGTTGATGACCTTCAGCAGGTGGTCGGTAGACTCGCCCGCGATGTGCACGTATTCGCTCTGCTCGCTGTTGAGATCGGTGGTTTCGAGCAGCTGCAGCATGCCGAGCACGCCGTTCATGGGCGTGCGCAGTTCGTGGCTCATCATGGCCAGGAACTCCGATTTTGCACGGTTGGCGGACTCGGCTTCTTCACGGGCGCTGATCAGCTCCTGCATAGCGCGTTGCTGCTGCGTTTCTGCGCGCTCCAGGGTCTCGGCCAGGCTGTTGATGTTGTGCATCAAATGGCCGATTTCATGCTCGTCGTTGACCTCCAGGCGGGTATCCAGCTCCCCTTGCTGCAGGCGCGCAACGGCGTGTCCCATGCGTTCCATCGGATCAGCCAGGGCCTTGGCCAGACGGATGGCAAGAAATAACGTTGCCACCAGCACCAGTGCTGCCAGCGCGAGCGTCTTCAGCAGGATGCTCTGCTGGCGCTCGATGAAGGCGGTGCTGCTCAAGCCCACATGCACCTGACCCAGATAGCGTTGCTGGTCGCTGTCTCCGGCGCTGGGTGCGTCCAGGAGGAACAGATCGTTCTGCAGCGGAATACGTTCGCGCAGGATGTCGGCAACGAACACCTGCATGCCCTGGCGCTCAACCTGATCCGCTTGTCCCAGGTGCAGCAGCGCTCGCCCAGTGCGGTCGTAGACCTCGACATAGCGGACGTGCGGCACGTTGAGGGCGCCCTTGACCAGGCTTTCCAGGGTGCGCAGGTTGCCGCTGATGACGCCGTACTCGGCGGCTGGCGCAAGCTGGTCGGCAATCAGTTGACCGGTGACCTGCAGCTCTCGATTCACATCGTCCAGACGGGCGGTGGTGAAAAAGGTGAAACCCACGACGCCCATCAACAGGGCCGGCAGTGTGGCAATTAGAATCAGGCGGCTGTAAATGGTGCCGCGTTGCAGAAAATTCATGGCTCTTGCTCCAGCTCGGCCAGGCGGCGGGCGAGGGTGGCGTCGTCTGGCAGCGGGATACCCAGGGAGCGGGCGACCTGGGCGTTGCTCAGCACGGAAAAATAGCGGGGGTAGGATGTGGTTTGGGGAGGCAGCCCCTGTTCAAGCAGGTAGGCGACGCTGCGCGCCATGTCCTGGGGACTGCTGTAGGTGGTACTTAGGCTGCCAGCGTCGATAAAGGGTGCACTGGGGCCGATCAGTACCTTGTTGCGCGAATAACTGGTCAGCAGGATGGTTTTCAGGTTGTCGGCGTTGTAGATGCTGCTGTCGTCGGTGCCGAGCAGGATGTCGCTTCGACCAAGCAGGCCCAACAGCTGTCGAGACAGGTCATCCGGGCCGTCCACTTCGGCGATGGTGAGCGTGATGCCTTGCTGGTCGGCCGCCGCTTGCCAGCGCGCTCGTTGCCAGCGACTGTCCCGGCTGAGCAGTATGCCTGCGCGGTCGAGACGAGGCGCCAATAGGCGGCTGAGCTGTAGCTGTCGTGCGGGTTCTGGGTCAGCGTAGAGCGCAGATAGCCAGGGAGGAGCCGTCTGACTGCGGGGATGCCAGTATTCCGATGTAATATAGGTCGCCAGGGTGCGGCTTTGCGCACGCTGGCGAAGGCGCCAGTCCAATGCGTCCTGACCCATGGTGATGATGTACTGGTAGCGCGCCTCGGGTGGCAGAGTTGCGGTGGCAGTGGTTATCACCTCCACGGGGGTGCCCAGCGCGGCCTGCAGCTCGCTGACAAAGGCGGTTGTGAGGCTGCTTTGTGTCGGTAGCACGACCAGTGCCTGGTCGGCCCGAGCTGGCTGGATGGTCAGCACCAGGATCAGGCAGGCAAACAATAGACGCAGGGCTTTCATTAAAGCCAATGCCTACTTTGGGTCATGGGTAGGTCAGACATTCCTTGTCCATTCGCTGCTAGGTGGTAAGCGCATCGGGCTCAGAACGAGAGTTCTGCGCTCAGATAGTATTGGCTCTGGCTGTCATAGAGGTTCTCATCCCAGGTTAGGGCTTCATCATCCAGCCTTTGTTGCCAGGTCAGGGCAAGACTCAATGCCGAGTTGGCCGACAACTCGAAGCGTTTTTCCAGCCGCAGGTCGGCACGCTCAAACCGGCGTTCGTTCAGCTCATCAGCTCCGTAGTAGAAAAGGCTGCTGGTAAAGCCTGCTGGCCACTCGTGAATCCAGCCGGCACTTCCGGAGTGCCTGGGTGTCAGGCGCTGGTCCAGATTGTTGCTGGCATCAAAGACAATATGAGCATAGGTCAGTCTCAGTCGGTCGGCGTAACCGAGCCGCCAGTCTATTTCCGCTTCTGCGCCGCGAAACTCTACCCGAGAGTCATTGTTGGGGTAAAAGTCGGTGATCTTAAGCGGCTCGCTATTCATGTTGTCGATGCGCTCGTGGAACAGACGCAAGTCTAGCGCCAGGCCCTGGCGATGAAAGTTTCCGTGGTAGCCCAACTCAACTGCACGCATGCGCTCTTGTTCAAGATCGCCTGGGCCGATGCCTGTTGCGTAATAGACCGGATTCGGGGGTACCGGGCCGCTGGCGTTTTTTATGGGATAGGTCCAGTGGGCGTTGTTCTCGTACATGTCAGGGGAGCGCACTGCTTCGGAGTAAACTGCGCGCACGCTGTGCAGAGGATTGATGAAGAAGTGCCCGGCAATACGCGGAGAAAACGACGTACCTATGAGTTGGTCGTCCTCGAGCATGCCCCCGAACTGAAATAGCCAGCGGTCATGAGGGCGGTACTCGATATTGGCAAAGCCCTGCAGGATGTAATTGTCGACCGTGCCGGCGAACAGTGTCTCTGAGGTGGCTCGGTCATAGCGATAGCTGAGGCCGCTCATCAGGCGCAACTGGTCGTTTAGCCGCAAGGTGTCCTGGACCTCCAGATGAATCCGGCTCTCCTCAAGGTTGTGATCTATATCCCAGCATACCGGTGCGCTGTTTCGGTAGGTGCTGCGCGCCTGTTTGATTGCCTCGCCAAGGTCGCCAAGCTGATGGGTGTACTCGTCTGCCAGGCTGATTTGCATGGCAGTGCGCATATCATAGGCAGCGTCTGCATATTCCAGAAAACGGCTCACTCGGCGCGCGGCGGTGGGGTTGAGGGCATAGAGTTGTTTCAACTCGTCGATGAATACAACAGGGCTGTCGCATGCTCGCCATGCTTGCTCGCGGTTCATCTGCTGAGCATAGGCCAACACCTGCAGACTGTGGTTTGGGTTGATGTCGTTTTTCCATAACCCCTGGATGGAGTAATCGCTGATTTCACTGTCTGAGTCAGGCTGGTGGGCTGCGACGGCGTAATCATAAGCACCCAAGGTGTCCCGGCTGGGGCGCAATGGCTTTAAAAAAGGCTCGTAATCGTAATAGTACTGCTGGCGAGCCTGGCTGGCGGCAAGCTGCAGCTCCAGCGTTTGTTGGCTGTTGATTGTGAAGGCACCGCTCAGGTTGATGCGTTCCAAACGGCGGCTGTCGCGGTAATCCACCCCCGGCTCCAGCAAGTCGAAGCCATCATCGGCTGCGCCCGACAGACTTAAGCGCCAGTCACTGTCGACGAGACTGAAATGCTGACTGCCATACCAGTCTCTCACGCCGCGCTTGCCCGCCGTGTACTTGAGCGTTGTACCCGAATAGTCGCGAGGGTGGCGCGAGACGATGTTGATCACCCCCATCAGCGCGTTTGCTCCGTACGCAGCGGTGTTTGGGCCGCGAAACACTTCAATGTGTTCTATGTCCTCAATGGCTAGCGGAATGGCTGACCACTCGACAGTGGCAAAGCCTGGTCTGTAGACGGAGCGGCCATCTACCAGCACCTGCATGCGTCTGGCTTCGCTGATGTTGGTGCCATGCAGGTTCACGTTCATCTGGTTGCCGGAGCGATAGCCCACCATCATGCCGGGCACCAGGCGCATCAATTCCGGGATATCCCGGGCCCCTGAAGCACGAATCAGCTGCCGGTCTATCACCGTCATGCTGCCAGGCACTTCTGCCGGGCTTTGCTTCAAGCGGGTTGCGCTGAGTACGGTGGGCAGCTGCAAGTCGTCGAGTAATGGGTCGTTCAGGGACTGGGCGCTGAGAGGGGCGCTGCAGCAGAACAGGACGGCGGTAGCGGCGAGGCGCGGCTTGAGCATAGTGATGGCACTTGGATTCTTTTTTACGAATGCGCCCATATTAACCAGCCGAGCAGGTTTTTCCAGCGGCAAATCGCGCCGTCGGCGTGCTCGGCTTATACTGGCGCCAGATTCACTGTCTAAGGATGTTGCATGACCGATCGCAAAGCATCTGTCTGTGTGTTGGGTGGGGGCAGTTTTGGCACCACCCTGGCCAACCTAATGGCCTCTGAGGCTGTGCCGGTAACCCTCTGGTTGCGTGATCCCGAGATGGCCCGGCATATCCGCGAGCAGCACGAAAACCCGCGTTACCTGCCCGGCATAGCGCTGGATGAGCGGCTGCAGGTAACCACCGACCTGAATGCGGCGCTGGCGACGGCAGAGATTGTCTTTCTGGCGATCCCGTCCAGCTCTTTCCGTACCGTACTCCAACAGATCGGCCCGCAGCTGGCCGGCAAGCAGGTTGTCAGCACCACCAAGGGTATCGAGCAGCCGGGCTTTCTGATGATGAGCCAGATTGTCGAACAGGAAGCACCTGAGGCCCATGTAGGCGTGCTGTCAGGGCCTAACCTGGCCAAGGAAATTGCCGCAGGAGAGCTGACTGCGACTGTGGTCGCCAGCGAGGATGAGCAGCTGTGCCGTGATGTGCAGGCCGTGCTTGGCTGCGCCAACCTGCGGGTCTATGCCAGTCAGGACCGCTACGGGGTAGAACTGGGGGGCGCGTTGAAGAATGTCTACGCCATTATTTCCGGTATGGCCTCGGCGCTGGGTATGGGCGAGAACACCAAGGCCATGCTGATTACTCGAGCGCTGGCGGAAATGACCCGCTTTGCCGTGCACATGGGGGCCAATCCGCTGACGTTTCTTGGACTGGCCGGTGTCGGCGACCTGATTGTTACCTGCGTCTCGCCTCAGTCGCGCAACTTCCAGGTGGGGCATGCCTTGGGTAAGGGGGAAACCCTGGAGCAAGGCGTAGCCCGGCTGGGACAAGTCGCCGAGGGCGTCAATACGCTCAGGGTACTCAAGCAGAAGGCGGCTGAAGAGGGCGTTTACATGCCGCTGGTCGATGGCCTGCATGCGATTGTCTTTGAGCACAAGCCGCTGCCGGCGGTGATTGCCCGACTGATGTCGGCTGAACAGAAAAATGATGTTGAATTTGCCGCCTTCATGTCTGCGGCACCGGTCAAGTCTTGAGGAGTTTCTGTGAACACGTTTTTGAATAACCTGTGCTCCGCCGACTTTTGGCTGCGGTTGCTGTATGTCGTTTTCTTTGCCCTGGCCTGGCAAGTAGCTGAGGTCGCTCTGGCTGTTCTGACCCTGATCCAGATTGCCTACCGTTTGTTCCGTGGTGAACCGGATGCCGATTGCGCCCGCTGGGGCAGCAGTCTGTCGCAGTATGTCTGGCAGAGTGGTCGCTACCTGACTGGCGGCAGTGAGCAAAAGCCCTGGCCCTTCAGCGAGTGGCCGAATGGTGACGCGCGCTGGGTGCGCCAGTCCCGCGACCAGGAGTCGCCATGAGACTCTGGATTCTGCGCCATGGTCAGGCTGCGGCTCAGGCCGCGACCGATCCCGAGCGGCCGTTGTCCGGCGCCGGTGAACAAGAGGTGCGCAGCATGTGCCAGATACTTGCCGGGCAGCCTCTTGATGCGATTCTCGCCAGCCCTTATCTGCGAGCGCAACAGACCGCGTCATTGGTAGCTGATCAGCTGAATTTTGCCCGGGGCGTTGCCACCGCGCCCTGGCTGACCCCCGATGATGCGCCGGCTGATGTGCTGCGGTATCTGAGCGAACGCAGCGAGCAGCAATTGCTGCTGGTGAGTCACCAGCCGCTGGTCAGCCAATTGCTGAGTCTTTTGTGTGAGGGGCACCGGGGAGGGCATTTTCCGATGCCTACTGCCGGGCTGGCCTGTGTAGATATGGACGTGGTTGCCGCCGGCCTTGGCCAATTGCAGCTGCTGCAAAGCCCGGCGCAGCTGGCTGACTGAGCGCCGACTGTGAGCTTGGCCGCGTTAGCTCTGCGCCGGCCTTGTAGGCGCCTCCCCGCTGGGATAGTGTGAAGGCAATTCCTACCGGCGGGTCGCTCACAAGGGCGACCGTCGCAACAATAATAATGATTCGGCGGAGCAGGGCATGGGTGCATTGGCAACGCAGCCTGCGACGGCGCTTGAGGCCTTTTTACGTCAGGAGGCCCTGCGTCCGAGCACTACCTATCTGGTTCAACCGCTGCCTGACGGCAGTGTTCAACGTCTGACGTGGGCTGAGGTTGGCGAGCAGGCGCGCCGCGTCGCTGGTTATCTGGACAGCTTGCAGCTGCCGGCCGGCAGCTGTATTGGCCTGCTGGCGCGTAACTGCGCCCACTGGATCATTGCTGACCTGGCTATCTGGATGGCCGGTCATGTCTCTGTCCCGCTGCATCCCGGCCTCACTGTCGACTTTATTTCTCAGGTTGCGCGTCACGCTGATCTGCGGGCGGTGTTTCTTGGTCGCCTGGAAGGCTGGCCGGCTCAGCGTGCGGGTTTGCCTGATGAGGTGGTGCGCCTGGCCTTGCCGCAGGGGCCGGAGGAGAGAGGGGTTGTGCCCTGGTCCGCGCTGCAGCAACAGGCGCCGCTGGAGCCGCAACAGCCCGTCGCGGATCAGCCTGCTACCATCATTTACACCTCCGGCACGACCGGTGTGCCCAAAGGGGTGGTCTTGAGCTTTGCCAGCATGTACCTGGCGGCCAGCAATTTCCTGCGTCTGTTTACCATTTCTGCGTCAGATCGCATGTTGTCCTGTCAGTCATTCAGCCATATTGGCGAACGGCAGTTTGTCGAGATGACTTCGTTGCTTGGCGGTCAGCAGGTGTTCTTTGTCGAGCGTGCTGCCAGTTTCCTGGAGGATTGTCGTCGAGCAAGACCAACCCTGTTTATTGCTTCGCCCAGGGTTTGGCAGGATTGCATGGACGCCTGCGATCGGCGTTGGCCGGCGCGCTGGCTGCAAACTCTGCTGAGCCTGCCTGTACTGGGGCCGCTTCAGGGCAGGCGCGCGCTTGCCTATCTAGGCTTGGATCAGGTGCGCTATGCCGTGAGCGGTGCCGCACGCCTGAACCCGGCGTTGCAGCGTCGATTCGCCGCCCTTGGCCTGCAAGTGGTGGAAGCCTACGGCATGACCGAGAACTGCGGCTACTCTCATCTCGGGCGTCCGAGCCGCCAGCGGCCCGGGTATATCGGTTTGCCGAACCCAGGCGTTGAATGCCGTTTGGGACCGCAGGGGGAGCTGCTGGTGCGCAGCAAGACGCTGATGCTGGGTTACCACAAGGACCCGGTGCGCACTGCGGAGGTATTGGATGAGGATGGATTTCTGCACACCGGGGATGCCGCAGAGATTGACCAGGAAGGCTTCCTGCGTCTGACCGGACGCCTGCGCGACATCTTCAAGACCTCCCGGGGGCGCTATGTCATCCCGGCCCCCATAGAGCAGCGGCTGATGGACGACGTGTTGATAGAGGAGGCCTGCGTGGTCGGACAGGATCTACCTCAGCCGCTGGCTCTGGTTCGGCTGGCCCCCGGGCTGACAGCCGACAAGACCAACCGTGGTCGTCTGCAGGCGCTGTTCGATTCGGTCAATCAGACGTTGCCGGAGACCGAGCGCCTGGGTTGCCTGGTCATTGTGCAAAGCGCCTGGGATATCGCCGGCGGGTTCCGCACGCCAACGCTGAAGCTGCGCCGCAATGTGGTGGAGGCGACCTATCACGCCCATTTCCAGTATTGGCTGGTCAGCGGCAAGAGCATTGTTTTGGAGGAGAGTGAGGTATGAGTGTCATTTGGCATCGCCCCCTGGATATCGAGGCCATGAATGCGCCCGGCCCCCATATCAACACGCTACTGGATATTCGTATCGAGGAGGCGGGAGACGACTGGATTAGCGCGAGTATGCCGGTGGATCAGCGCACTCATCAGCCTTACGGCATCCTGCATGGCGGCGCCTCGGTGGTGCTGGCCGAAAGCGTGGGCAGCATGGCGTCCTACGCCTGCATTGATACCCGTACCCATTACTGCGTGGGGCTGGATGTGAACGCCAATCACCTGCGCGCGGTGCGCACGGGGCGAGTCACCGCCCGGGCAACGGCGGTGCACCTGGGGCGCACGACGCATGTCTGGGACATTCGCCTGCGTGATGAGCAGGGCAAGACCACCTGTATCGCCCGGCTGACCATGGCCATCGTGCCACTGAATACGGACTGACAGCCGGCGATCCGCTCGTGTATGTGGCTGTATTCACGGCCGCTCAGGTGCTTGTTCGCACGGTGCCAAGACAGTAGATTCCTGCAGCATCCGTTCTCTACTCAGCAACCGGAGGCTGCATGCCCCTTACAAGCCATGAAGTACGTTTTTCCCTGCCGCATATTGAAGTCGCCGGCAAGGCTTGGGGGGAGCCCGGCGGTTTGCCGGTTATTGCACTGCACGGCTGGCTCGACAATGCCGCCACCTTCGACCGGGTGGCGCCGGCGCTGGAGGGCGTTCACCTGGTAGCGCTGGACTTGCCTGGCCACGGCCTGTCGGGGCATATGCCGGCCACCGGTTACAGCCTCTGGCAGCAAGCGGCCAGCGTACTGCAGGTGGCGGAGGACCTGGGCTGGGAGCGTTTCGCGTTGCTCGGGCATTCCATGGGCGCGATTATCAGCGGCATTCTGGCCGGCAGTCTGCCGGATCGTATCATCGGGGCCGCGATGATTGACGGGCTGATGCCGTTCACCTCCGAAGCCGATGATGCGCCCCGGCAGATGGCGCGTTTCTTCAACTCCAGCCTGCAGTTGGGCAATAAACGTAAACCGATTTATGACAGCGCGGAGAAGGCCGTGTCGGCACGCGTGCTGGGCGGAACGACGCCGATCAGTCGCGAGGCGGCGGGTTTTCTGGTCGAGCGCGGATTGATGCCGCACGACGGCGGCTGGACCTGGCGCACCGACCCCCAACTGATGCTGCCCTCACCACTGCGCTTCACTCAGCGCCACGCCGTGTCTTTTATCGAAAATATCACGGCGCCGGCGTGCCTGGTGCTGGCCAATCAAGGTGTGATGCACAAGCATCCGGACGTACTGGATCGTATTGATGCCTTCAATAATCTGACGGTGCACCGCATCGACGGCGGCCACCATCTGCATCTGGAAGCCCAGGCGCCGGAGGTGGCGGCGATTCTGAAAGACTTCTACACAAGCCTGAGCTGACCCACAGGTCCAGTCGCGGTATCCTCGGAACTGAAGTGGCGCGTGAGCGCCCGCTTAATGACGCCCGCAGGTGGGGGCGCTGAGGAGATGCATGGGGTCCATAACACGAAGTGCGCCGCTGCTGTTCGCCGGCCTGTTGTCCGCTGGGGTACTGCAGGCCGAAGACGCCGTCTCGACACTGGTTGTCGAACCTTTCACCCATTCACAGCTCGTCGACCAGACGCTGCAGTCCCAGGCGGACCAGCCGGTGGTTATCGGCAGTATCCGCCGTATCAACAACCAGCTGCGTGCCGAGCGAGAGGTGCGTGCCAGTGGTGAATTGGCTTCGGTCAGCTGGGAAGTCCTTGACGGCTACGCCCCTGAAGCTGCCTTCAGTCATGTGCTGGGGCAACTGCTGGCGCAACCGCATACGCTGCTGTACGCCTGCGATGGTCGTGAATGCGGCAGCAGCAGCCTGTGGGCCAATCAGGTGTTGCATAACGCGCGTCTGTACGGGCCAGACGAAGACCAGCGCTACCTGGCGCTGCGCCTGGATAACGAACCGCAGCGCTTTATCACCCTGTACAGCATCACCCGGGGCAACCGTCGCAGCTACCTGAACATGACCCAGCTGACGCCGGATCAGGCAGTCCAGCAGGCGCTATACCCAACGCCGTCAACCTTGCTCAAGGTGCTGCGCAGCGAGAATAGCCTGGCGCTGCCGGCGCTGGACAGCGAGGTGCTTCAGGATGACTGGACGCGGTTGCTGGTGCGGATGATGCGTCTGGACTCATTGCTGCGCGTGCAGTTTGACGGGGCCGATGCACCGCAGCTGGTCAATGCCATGAAAGCGGCCGGCGTGTCCGCGTCGCGCCTGCAGCTGGGTGAGCCGGTGCCGGCCCAAGGTGTGGTGTTGCAGCGCATTCGCTAGGGTCTTAGCTCCAGCTGATCGGGCAGGGCGCGAATCGATAGCCAGTCGAACAACTGCGCACGGTAGCGCCCTTCGTTGAACATGTCCGCCTGATCCCAGGCGTGGACGTCCAGCGGGTTACCGGCCTGGCCCAGCGGGTTGATACCCAGGCTGGCGTTCAGGTCTGACAGGTCGATCAGGCGGCGGGTCGAGGGGCCGGCCTTGATCTGATATTGCTCAGTACCGCGGTCGAAGACCATGTTGTTCAGGGTTTCGTTGCCGCCATCTACCACCACCGGCTGGCTGCTCAGCAATGCTCCGAAGGGCAGGCGCTCACTGAGTGCATGCTTGTGTTGCAGGCTGGTCAGTCGTGACCATTGCCACTGTTGCGGGTCTGCACCCAAATCCTTCACCAGCCCCTGCAGCGCGTTCTTCCAGGCATGACCGATGGCTGCCTGACGACCGTCCAGGCTCGGATGCTCGCGATTGTCCCACCAGGGCGAAGTGGGCTTCCAATACAGGCTGGCCAGTGTTTTCTCGGCCATGAAGGTGTTGCGGAAGTAGCTGTAGCGTGGGCCTAGCTCATCGGCAAAAAGGGCCTCGGATAGCGCATCCTGCCAGCGCTGGAAAATGCTGGCAGCCTGACTGTCGCGTCGGTAGTGGCCATCCCAGCTGGCGAGCAGAGCGAGTGCCTGAGTACCTGTCTCGCGGAGCTCCTCCGGCAGCTGCTGTGGGTCCAGCAATGGCATGGCGTCGGCGAGCATGCTCAGGGCCAGTGGCCGCTGATCGTCAAGCTGGAAGGCCTTGAAGTCCGACAGGTCGAAGGGCGCTTCACGGTTGAGCAGGACTTCCAGGCGCTGCGCCCGATCCGTTGGTGCGTAGTAGCCTGGCAGCTTGCGGCGCGGGTTGCGCTCTGGGTAAGGGTTGTTGGTGGAGAAGATCACACCCTCGCGGGGGTTGATGATGCGCGGGTTGGTCTCGAAGGGTTGATAGCCCAGAAAGTCATCCCGGCCCGAACCGCCGTTGAGCAGGGAAAAACCATTGCTGCTCTGTGGCCAGCGTTTGAGCTTGCCAATTGCCCACATGGCGATGTTGTCATCAACGTCGGCATACACCAGGTTCAGGCCGGGCGCGCTGTGCAGCGCGGCTGCGGCCTGAAACTCGTCGAGGCTGGTGGCGCGGGTAAATCCGTAAAAGGCGCTGGCCGAATCGTTCTCCGGGTCGAGGAAGCTCCAGAACAGGCTGACAGGTTCGCGCTCCATGCTGCCGGGCAGATCGTTGACGATAGGGCCGTGGCGGCTGCTGCGGGTGCGGATCAGGCGATCTTCCTGGCCGCGAATCTTGATGACCTCTTCATGCACACGCAGCTTCTGCCAGCGATCGATTGCCCAGACCTGCTCCGGGTCGTCCGGGTTGACGCGTTCGCGGTAGAAGTCCACGTCATCGTTCATCAGCATGGTCAGGCCCCAGGCGTGATGGCGAGTCTGCCCCAGCAATGGAAACGGGATGCCAGCGAGGAAATGACCGTAGACTTCGCTGTC
This sequence comes from Pseudomonas abyssi, assembly GCF_002307495.1. Classification (GTDB taxonomy): domain Bacteria; phylum Pseudomonadota; class Gammaproteobacteria; order Pseudomonadales; family Pseudomonadaceae; genus Halopseudomonas; species Halopseudomonas abyssi. Next base: position 268,956 of record NZ_NTMR01000011.1, read on the forward strand.
CGGGGTGCGGATGTGTGCTTCGTACCAGACTGCTGGCGCGGCAAAGCCGATATGCGGATCGTTGGCGAGTAGCGGGGCGCCGCTGGCACTGCGTTCGGCGTTCACGACCCAGGCGTTGGAGCCGAGGAACTGGCCTACCGGCAGGGTCTGTTCTACCTGGCTGATCTGCTCCAGCATGGGGGTCAGCAGCTCGATGTAGGGCTGCCCGGAGGAGCGCACTGGCGGCAACTGGTCCGGCCAGCTGGGCACCAGATCACGGTAATGACGCTCGCTCAGGGTACCGCGAATGGTGTCGACCAGGGCGTCGGTCTTGAATGCTTCGGCAAAGGAGTACGCCATGTAGCCCATGGTGTTGGCGATGTCCTGGGTGCTGAAGTAGTCCGGCGTGGTCATCAGCAGGCGGTATTCCAGTGGCCGGCCACCCTGGTCAATATATTGGTTGATGCCGTCCTGATAGGCGTGAATCAGCTGCACGTGGGGGCTGTCGGCCTGCTGCTGCAACCGCTCGGCGTATTGGCGAGCGTAGCGGCTGATACCCAGAGTGCGGAAGAACCGGTCGGTGGCGAAGGACTCGGCGCCAAACAGCTCCGACAGCCGTCCGCCGCCAATACGCCGCAGCAGGTCCATCTGAAACAACCGGTCCTGGGCGTGCACATAGCCCAGTGCCAGGTAAGCGTCGTGTTCGTTCTGGGCGTCGATATGGGGTACGCCCCAGGCGTCGTAGTAAACGGACACGGGGGCCATGAGCCCCTCCAGCCGGAGTTTGCCGCTGCGTTTGGCCTCTGCGGTGTGGACAAACCACGTCACCAGCAGGGCGCACAGAGCCAGTAGCAGGGCAACACAGAGGATAATCTTCAGCGGGCGATTCAGACGGGCGTTCACGATGGGCCTTGTGCAGCGGAAAAACGTCCGGGCATCATGCGCAGCGCGGTGGTATACGTCAATCGGGACACGCGAGTTTGTGAAGGAGTAATAGCACGATGGCACGAAGAGTCGCTCTGGTACTGGGCAGCGGAGGCGCAAGGGGATACGCGCACATAGGCGTGATCGAAGAAATCGAACGCCGAGGCTATGAAATCGCCTGCATCGCCGGCTGCTCCATGGGGGCGGTAGTAGGCGGCATTCACGCTGCCGGTCGACTGGCTGATTACCGCGAATGGGTCTCCGGGCTGGACTACCTGGATGTGATCCGTCTGCTGGATATCGGCTTTGGCACCTTGGGCGCGATTCGCGGCGAGCGGGTGTTCGGGCGCATCCGCGAGATACTCGGCGATATCGACATCGATGATCTGGCGATTCCTTTTACCGCCGTGGCGACAGACCTGACCAACCAGCAGGAAGTGTGGTTTCAGTCGGGTTGCCTGCATCAGGCCATGCGCGCCTCGGCGGCGATCCCCAGCCTGTTTTCCCCGGTACGCCAGGGCAGTCGTGTGCTGGTAGACGGCGGCCTGCTCAATCCGCTGCCGATTGTGCCGGTGGTGTCGGCGCATTGTGATCTGATCATGGCGGTCAACCTCAACTCGATCGAAAGCAATCACTATCAGATGCCTGTTATCGAGCGGCCCGCGCCGATCCGTCAGCAGTGGGAGCAGTGGATGGCAGCGCTCAAGCCCTCCTGGCTTGGCCGGCGGGCCGAAGAGGAAGAAGAACAGGCCGGGCAACACGCGTTGCCGCTGTCGCCGGAGGACGGTGAGGAGCCGCACTCGCGTGAGGAAGATCAGGATGCCCCGGTCGAGGTCGAACCACCGGTGGGGCCGGCCAGCATGCTGGAGCTGGTCAACCTGTCGTTTGAGGCGATGCAGGCGTCGCTTACCCAGTACAAGATTGCTGGCTATCCGCCAGACGTGGTGTTTAACGTACCCAAGCGTCTGTGCCGGTTCTTCGAATTCTATCGTGCGCCGGAGCTGATCGAGCTGGGCCGGATGGTGGCCAGTGATACGCTGGACCAGTTCGAACGTCGCCAGCACTGAACTGGGATGGGTGTCTGCTAGAATCCGCCTTTCCATGTAACTGTCGCGGAGCTGAGCATGACCCAGACCATACGTTTGACCGAATACAGCCACGGCGCCGGTTGTGGCTGCAAGATTGCGCCGCGGGTGCTCGACGAGATGCTGGCGGTCGGCCAGCCTGGCCCGGCCTTTGAGCGGCTCTGGGTGGGCAATGCGAGCCGCGACGACGCGGCGGTATTCGGTCTGGACGACGAACAGGGCATTGTCAGCACTACCGACTTTTTCATGCCGATTGTCGATGACCCGTTCGACTTTGGCCGCATCGCTGCGACCAATGCGATCAGCGATATCTACGCCATGGGCGGCACGCCGCTGATGGCCATTGCGATTCTCGGCTGGCCGGTCAACCTGCTGTCTGCCGCGGTGGCTGGCGAGGTGCTGGCCGGGGCGCGGCAGGTGTGCACCGAGGCAGGCATGCCGCTGGCCGGGGGGCATTCGATTGACGCCCCTGAGCCTATTTTCGGACTGGCAGTGACCGGCCATGTGTTGAAACGCCAGCTCAAGCGCAATGATCAAGCCTTGGCTGGCGCCCAGCTGTTTCTGACCAAGCCACTGGGCATCGGTATCCTTACCACCGCCGAAAAGCAGAAGAAGCTGCGCCCCGAGGACGCTGGCGTCGCGCGGGACCTGATGTGTCAGCTCAATCGTCCGGGTCAACGTTTTGCTGCCCTCGATGGTGTTCAGGCGATGACCGATGTGACCGGCTTTGGCCTGCTCGGGCATCTGACCGAAATGGCCGAAGGTGCTGGCCTGCAGGCGCGCCTGAACAGTGCGCAGGTACCGCGCTTGCCTGCAGTCGACTACTACCTGGAGCAGGGGTGTGTGCCGGGTGGCACGCTGCGCAATTTTGATAGCTACGGGCACAAGATCGGTGCACTGAGCGACGCGCAAAAGCACCTGCTGTGCGATCCGCAAACCAGTGGTGGGCTGCTGGTGGCAGTGGCGCCGGAGGCGGTAGAAGCGTTTTTGGCGCTGGCCGGTGAACTGGGTCTGACGCTGGGCTGTATCGGAGAACTGGTCGAACAGTGCGGTGGGCCCTGGGTCGAGGTGCTTTGATGCGCGACAACACCGAGGACTTTCGTCAGCTGTTTTTGCAGAATGTGCCGCTGATGGACGTGCGCGCGCCTGTCGAGTTTGCCAAGGGAGCCTTTCCCCAGGCAGTCAATCTGCCCCTGATGAATGACAGCGAACGGCAGAAGGTCGGTACCCGCTACAAGCAGCAAGGCCAGGCTGCGGCAATCGAGCTGGGTCATCAGCTGGTGCGCGGCAAGCTCAAGGCCGCGCGTATCGATGCCTGGCTGGCTCAGGTCCAGGCGGCGCCCGAGGGTTATCTGTACTGTTTTCGTGGTGGCCTGCGCTCGCAGTTGGTGCAGCAATGGCTGAGCGAGGCTGGTGTGCAGTATCCGCGGGTAATCGGTGGCTACAAGGCCATGCGGCGTTTTCTTATCGATACCCTGGATGCAGCAGCGCTGGAGTGCAATCCGATACTGGTGGCCGGCATGACTGGCACTGGCAAAACCGAGGTGATCAGCGCACTGGACAACAGCCTGGATCTGGAGGGCCATGCGCATCACCGTGGCTCCAGCTTTGGTCGTCACGCCACGCCCCAGCCGGGACAGATCGACTTTGAGAACCGGCTGGCCATTGCAGCGCTGAAGGTGCGGGATGCCGGTTATAACCGCCTGGTGCTCGAGGACGAGGGACGTATCGTCGGTAGCTGCTCGGTGCCGCTGACGCTCTACCGTGTCATGCAGGAGGCGCCGCTGGTCTGGCTGGAAGACAGCTTCGACAACCGTGTCACGCGCATTCTGGGCGACTACGTCATCAACATGCAGGCTGAGTACGCGGCGCTGCATCCAGACGACGCTGACGCCGGTTTCAGTGCCTTCGCCGACTATCTGCTCGGCAGTTTGCAACGCATTTACAAGCGGCTGGGTGGCGAGCGTCATCAGCAGCTGGATAGGCTGATGCGTGAGGCGCTGGAGATTCAGCAGCGCAGTGGTGATGTGCAGGCGCACCGCCGCTGGATTGAAGGCCTGCTGACCCATTACTACGATCCGATGTACGTGTACCAACGCGAGAGCAAGCACCCTCGAGTGGTGTTCAGTGGCGAACAGCAGGCCGTTATCGAGTGGCTGCGAGAACACTGTATCAACGAATGACATAACGCGTGAACAACACGGCTTAACTTGGTCGAGTCATGACTGCTGCCGCGCTAATATCCTGAAAAAGACACGCCCGCCAACGCGGTCAATGACAGGAGTACAGACGCATGAGTAGTGAGTTTTCCGGCAAGGTAGCACTGATCACCGGTGCGGCCGCAGGCATCGGCAAGGCAACGGCTGAAGCATTTGCCGCTGCGGGGGCGCAGGTTGTGCTCTCTGATATTGATGTGTCTGCTGGTGAAGCGGTGGCTGAAGCCATCCGCGCAGCGGGCGGGGATGCGGTATTCATTGCCTGCAACGTGGCGGATTCGGCTGAGGTCAAAGGCCTGATCGAGCGCATTGATGCGGAATTCGGTCGTCTGGATTGCGCCTTCAACAACGCCGGTATTGAGGTCGAGCTGGGTAAGCTGGCGGACGGCGACGAGGCCGTGTTTGACCGCATCATGGACGTGAATGTCAAAGGCGTCTGGCAGTGCATGCGCTTCGAGCTGCCGCTGATGCTCAAGAATGGCGGCGGCTCTATCGTCAACACCGCTTCGGTTGCTGCGCTGGGCGCTGCGCCGAAAATGAGCATTTATGCCGCCAGCAAACACGCGGTGTTGGGTCTGACCCGCTCGGCGGCAGTGGAGTACGCCAAGCAGGGTGTGCGAGTTAACGCGGTCTGTCCGGCGGTGATTGATACCGAGATGTTCCGTCGCGCCGTCGCCATTGAGCCGCGCAAGGCCGACGCGGCAGCAGCCATGCACCCGATTGGTCGTGTAGGCCGTGCTGAAGAAATTGCCGCCGCTGTACTTTATCTGTGCTCCGAGGGGGCGTCCTTCACCACCGGCATCGCCTTGCCCGTGGACGGCGGCAGCACCTGCATTTGAGTGAGTTAGGTGCCGCGACCGCGCGGCGCCTATCCTTTGCTCCCCCTCCTGGCCTCGCCGGGTCGCAACTGCGTTCCCTGTGCTCGGTGCTCTGACCACGCTCTACCATGCTGACGTTGGCAGCACGCATCCTTTGCCTTGGTTGCGTGACATGACCAGGCGTGACGCTGGTCGTTGGTGTGGCGCGAGCAACCAGCCAGAGCCTGGAATACACCCAGATCTTTTCGCCGCATCGGCACTGGCAGCTGATGTGGGGCAGCGGCTGCTGAGCGGTGACGAGTCTGATATCGACCAGCAGTGGCTGACAGCGCGCGAATTGCATTTCAGGGTACAACGGGAGAAAACCCTTTTGACTAGGTCAGTTGCCTGACCTGGCCTTAGTTGCGGTGTCTGTGCCGCCTGCCTCGGCCTTGCACGTGGCTGATCATGGGAGGCCGAACAGCGGTTGGAAGGAGATCAGACGTGAAAAAAGAACCCCATGACGAGTTGCCGCTGGATGATCCGGACCCGATTATTCGTGCCAGTCATTTTGCCATTCGCTTTGCTGTTAAATTGCTGGCCATCCTGATGGTGCTGGTGATCTTTTTCGGCATCGCCGACGTGGTCTATGTGCTGTATCAGCGCCTGACCTCCGAGCCCATGTATCTGCTGGATATCAGTGACATCTTTGAAACCTTTGCTGCCTTTCTGGCAGTGCTGGTGGCGATCGAGATTTTCGTCAATATCCGTATCTACCTGAGCAGTTACGAGTTGCCGGTCAAGCTGGTTGTAGCCACTGCCCTGATGGCGGTGGCGCGAAAGATCATCGTGCTGGACTTCGAGAAAATCGAAGCCCTGGAAGTGTTCTCCCTGGGCGCTGTGGTGCTTGCCTTGGGAGTAACCTATTGCTACATGCTGCATGCACAGCATCGAACCGGATAAGTTGAGCGATTGCAGCTGGATCAGCACCGCCTGGACAGCCTGCGTGCGGAGATGGCGGCGGCGCTGTTCGCCGGCAATACCGCCTTTGGGGTCGATAATGTGCTCGCGACCCGGTGCTCGGTTGGCTGGCGGGGTGGACCTGCACCGGACTGGGATGGCCAACCACTACGGGCGCACCAGTCGCTAGCGGCGGGGGTGACTACGCCTCAATGCAAACGCTGTTACGCCCGTTGTCCTTGGCGCGGTAGAGCTGTTCGTCTGCACGTTTGAGCATGTCGTGCTGGGAGTGTTGCAGGCCGGTGATGCCGAAGCTGGCGGTGACTCGCAGGCCTTCGGCAATCTGCTGCCAGGGATGCTGTTCTATTTGCAGGCGCATGCGCTCGGCAATCTCCTTAGCGGTTTGCACGCTGGCGTCGGGCATCAGCAGTATCAGCTCTTCTCCGCCGAAACGTGCCAGGATGTCTTGCGTGCGTACCGACTGGCGCATGAGGTGCGCAATCTGTTGCAGCACCAGATCGCCGACCTGGTGTGAGAAACCATCGTTGATGCGCTTGAAGTGATCCACGTCGACGATCACCAGCGCTAACGCGCGCTGGCGTTGAGTGCATATCTCAAACTAGTGGGCGAACTGTTCGTTGAAGTAGCGACGGTTATGCAGGCCGGTGAGTTCGTCGGTATAGCTGAGCCTTTCAAGTGATTTGGCCTGGCGGGCAATGGTTTCGTTGGACGCCTGCAGGGCCTGATATTTGTCTGTGAGTTCGCCACTCATACGGTTGAAGGCCTTGGCCAGGGTGGCGATTTCGTCGGTGCCGCTGACGACGACGGGTGTGAACGGCTGGCCAGGTTCCAGCTCATTTACCGCGCGGCTCAGTTGACGTAGCTGACGCAACATGGGGCGCGTCAGCAGGGCGGCAACCAGCAACGACAGCAGCAGGGCAATGGCCCCGGCGACCGCCAGGCTTTGGTAAAGCAGGGTGCGATAACTGTCGTCGAGCGGTGTCTGTGGCGCCTCGCCAGTTGCCAGGGCATAACCGACGAGTTCGCCATTGAATGTCAGGGGAGCGGCCCGCCAGCGCTCGAACAGGCTGAGTTGCTGACCGGCCTGATAGTCGTAGAAGGGGTGGATAACGTAGCCCTGGGTGTCGGCCAGCACAAACCGCATATCGGTAGACTCGAAAGGCGAGCTGCCGCCTGGGCGGAGTGGGTTGCCTGCCGGAGGCATGCCGCGTGGCGGCCTTCTGGGTGGGCGCTGCTCGAGCGCTCTTTGTTCATGGCGCCTGCGGTCAAGCGTCACAATACGCTGATAGAAATCCAGGGCCGCTGCGCGCGCGTGCCCCAGGGCAAGGCATCGGACAAGTTCTGATAGCGTTGGATCAGCCGCGTGAAGTGGCCAAAGTGGGTCGCACTGGCCTGGCCGACAAAGCGGTACTCCAGTAGCGGCGGCGTGATTAGCGCGATCACGAGGATGGCGCCGAGACTGCTGAGCAATAACGCTGATAATACCTTGGTCCTCAAGGTCATCATGGTGCGGCTATCTCGTTCAAACGGATTAGGAGGGGCCGCGAGCCATACTCCGGTCCGTCCTGCGGCAAGCCGTGGCCAGTATAGCCACAAATGCCATCGTCTTGGCATCCCGAGGAGGGCTTTGGCTATCGTGCTGGCAATAAAAAACGGGATCAGGTTGTTACCTGATCCCGTTCTGTTTTTTACGCTTGGCTTGCAGCTTGCAGCTTGCAGCCGCTTAGCGGTAGTTGCCGGCTCGCAGGGCGGCGATACGCTGGTCGAGCGGTGGGTGGCTCATCAGCAGGCCGGCCAGGCCGTTCTTCAGGCCGCCGTTGATACCGAAGGCGGTCATTTCGCCCGGCATTTCCACCGGAATACCTTGCTCTGCCTTCAAGTGTTCCAGCGCTGCAATCATCGCGCCGGCACCAGCCAGTTGGGCGCCGGCGGCGTCTGCGCGGAATTCGCGCTGGCGGGAGAACCACATGACGATAATGCTCGCCAGAATACCCAGTACCAGTTCGGCAAAGATAGTGGCGATGAAGTAGCCGATACCCGGGCCGTCGCCCTCGTTCTTGAACACGGCGCGATCGACAAAGTTGCCAATGATGCGGGCGAAGAACATGACGAAGGTGTTTACCACGCCCTGGATCAGCGACAGGGTGACCATGTCGCCGTTAGCCACGTGACCAATCTCATGGGCCATGACGGCCTTCACCTCGGCCGGGCTGAAACGCTGCAGCATGCCTTCGGACACGGCAACCAGCGAGGCGTTCTTGTTCCAGCCGGTGGCGAAGGCGTTGGGCGCGCGGGACGGGAAGATAGCCACTTCCGGCATGCCGATGCCGGCGGTTCTGGCCAGTTCTTCAACCGTGCTCAGCAGCCAGCGTTCCTGTTGGGTTTGCGGCTGCTCGATCACGCGGGCGCCAGTGCTGCGCTTGGCCATCCACTTGGACATGAACAGTGACACAAAGGAGCCGGCAAAGCCGAACACGGCGCAGAAGATCAGCAGCGACTGCAGGTTCATGCCGCCCTGACCGTCGTGCACGCTGCCGACGCCCAGCAGGCTCAGGGTGATGCTGGCAACCAGAATAACCGCGAGGTTGGTGGCCAGAAACAACAGAATTCGCATCATCTTCAGGGTATTCCTATCAAGTGTAATCACGCGGGTGCTAGCGGCTCTGGCCCGGCATCGGGCGGCCGCGTCTTGGAGCTTATATTGGGCGAAAGCCGGCGGCTTTCAACGGCGACTCTATGACAAAACGTGTCGTGCCCCGGTTCCGCGGTTCAGCGGCGGAAACACTGTTGCACGGCTTCAAAGATCTCGTTGCTGGCGCCGCTGCGCAGCGCATCGCGCAGACGCTGGGCCAGGGTGGCCTGCTGGCGGGCAACGCTGGCTGGCAGTGTGGCTTGCAGTCGTTCGGGGTCGGGGGCCGAGAGCAGGGTGAAGCTGCGTTCGGTCAGACAGGCCTGATCGATGGCGTCCTGGCGAATGGTGTCGGTGTATCGCAAAAAGCCTTCCTGGGCGAGCCAGAGCATGGCCGAAAAGCAGGCCGTGTGGCGGGGCGCCGGCACACCAAAGGGGTCTGGCTCGTGCTCGCCGATCAGGTCGATGACGAACAGGCAGGCGGGTTGCGGGAAGCGGTTGTACAGCGCCACCAGGATGCGTGCTACATCCTGGTGGAAGTCTTCGATATGCAGATCAGCCATGTGACATTGATCAGCGCTACCTTTACTGCCGGTAGGTCTTGAGGAAGTTGGCGATACGACCGATGGCCATTTCCAGGTCGTCCTTGCGCGGCAGGGAGACAATACGGAAATGGTCAGGCCAGGGCCAGTTGAACGCAGTGCCCTGGACGATCAGGATCTTTTCCTGCAGCAACAGGTCGAGCACCATCTTCTCGTCGTTGTGGATCGGGTAGACCTTGGGATCGAGTCGCGGGAACAGGTACAGCGCCCCTTTGGGCTTGGTGCAGCTGACGCCGGGAATATCGTTGAGCATCTCCCAGGCGGTATCACGCTGTTCCAGCAGACGGCCGCCGGGCAGGATCAGATCGTTGATGCTCTGGTAGCCGCCCAGCGCGGTCTGGATCGCGTGCTGCGAGGGCACATTGGCACACAGGCGCATGGAGGCGAGGATTTCCAAGCCTTCAAGATAACTGGTGGCGTGGTGCTTGGGCCCGCTGATGACCATCCAGCCAGAACGGAAGCCGGCGACCCGGTAGGACTTGGACAGCCCATTGAAGGTCAGGCAGAGTACGTCTGGAGCAACCGCGGCCAGCGACTCGTGCACGGCACCGTCGTACAGGATCTTGTCGTAGATCTCGTCGGCAAACAGGATCAGGTTGTGCTCACGGGCGACCTGGGCCAGCTGCTCCAGCACTGCGCGCGGATACACGGCGCCGGTCGGGTTGTTCGGGTTGATGACCACCATGGCCCGGGTGTTGGGGGTGATCTTGCTGCGGATGTCTTCGATATCCGGATACCAGTCTGACTGCTCGTCGCACAGGTAGTGCACGGGCTTGCCGCCAGACAGGCTCACCGAGGCGGTCCACAACGGATAGTCGGGTGCCGGGATCAGCACCTCGTCGCCGTTGTTGAGCAGACCCTGCATGGACATCACGATCAGCTCGGAGACGCCGTTGCCCAGGTAGATGTCGTCAATGCCCACACCCGGAATGTTCTTGGTCTGGGTGTAGTGCATGACCGCCTTGCGGGCAGAGAAGAGGCCGCGTGAATCGCTGTAGCCCTGGGCGGTCGGCAGGTTGAGGATGACGTCCTGGAGAATTTCTTCCGGCGCCTCGAATCCAAAGGGTGCAGGGTTGCCGATGTTCAACTTGAGAATGCGGTGGCCTTCTTCCTCAAGGCGCTTGGCGTGCCGCAGAACGGGTCCGCGGATGTCGTAACAGACATTGGCCAGTTTGTTGGACTTGCTAACCTGCATGGTGCTTACCTTGTCGATCCGAGCTGAGTAGGGTGTCGGGAAGCAGGCGAAGGCTTCCCAGAGCGGGTAGTAAACGCCCATCATACGTTGAGCGCGGGCGACTGTGAACGTCCTAATGGGCTTATCCGGAGTTAAATCATGAACAAGATCAACAAGAGCGAAGCCGAGTGGCGAGAGCAACTCGACGACACCCAGTTTCAGGTCTGCCGTCTGCGGGGCACCGAGCGCCCCTTTACCGGCGCCTACTATCGCAACACTACCCCCGGTGTGTACCACTGCGTGTGTTGTGACGCGCCGTTGTTCGATACCGAGACCCAGTTTGATGCTGGCTGCGGCTGGCCCAGCTATTACCAACCGATCCGCCCGGAACTGGTAGAGGAGCATGAGGATTTCAGTCACGGAATGCATCGTACCGAGGTGACCTGTGCGCGCTGCGATGCGCATCTGGGGCATGTGTTTCCCGACGGCCCGCCGCCGACGGGGCTGCGCTACTGCATCAATTCGGTTTGCTTGCGTCTGGAGCCGCGGGAGGTTGTATAGGTGGTACGCAATTTTATTGACATAAATATTTGCGCTGCTAGCCTTGCGTCATTACCCGTTCGCCTGAAGGAGGCGTTATGAGCACCTTGCTGGATATCCCCTGTACTACCATCGACAACCGTGATTCCTCGCTCAGCGCGTTGGAGGGCAAGGCCTATCTGGTGGTCAACACCGCCAGCAAATGTGGCTTTACGCCACAGTACAAGGGACTGGAGGCGCTGTGGCAGGAGTACGGCGAGCGCGGCCTGCGGGTGGCGGGGTTTCCATGCAACCAGTTTGGTGCCCAGGAGCCGGGCGACAGCGGCGAGATCAGCGAGTTTTGCGAGCTGAACTATGGCGTCAGCTTCCCGTTGTTCAAAAAGGTCGATGTCAACGGCGCTAATGCGCATCCGCTGTTTGTCGAGCTCAAGCAGCAGGCGCCGGGTGTGTTGGGCAGCAAGGGGATCAAATGGAACTTCACCAAGTTCCTGGTTGACGGACAGGGGCGCGTTATCAAGCGCTACGCGCCTACTACCAAGCCCGAAGAGCTGCGTGCCGATATCGAGGCGTTGTTGCCGTGAGCTCAGCGACACCCAGCGAGGTCGATCAGCTGCTCGCCCTGGACAATCAGCTGTGTTTTGCCCTGTATGCCGGCTCACGCGCCCTGATGCGCACCTATCGTCCGCTGCTGGAGCCGTTGGGGCTGACGTATCCGCAGTATCTGGTGATGCTGGTGCTGTGGGAGTGGCAGCGTGAGCCGCCGGAGCATCCGGGCGTCAAGGCGCTGGGTGAGCGGCTGCAGCTCGACTCGGGCACGCTGACCCCGCTGCTCAAACGCCTGGAGAGTCAGGGGCTCATCCGCCGCGAGCGCGTGCGTGGCGGCGACGAGCGTCAGCTGCAAGTGAGCCTGACCGAGGCGGGCAGTGACTTGCGTGAGGCCGCTGCCAGCGTGCCGCACCAGCTGATGTGCCAGACAGGCATGAGCGCAACGCAGATGCGCGAACTGCGCGACGGTCTCAATCAATTGCTTGGCGCCATGCGGGAGTAGGGTTGCCTGCACTCAGGATGTCGTGTCCTGCTGACCGCTGCCGGGTAACCAGCGCAGCAGGATCGCCTGCAGGTCTTCGCGTTTGAACGGCTTGGCCAGATAGTCATCCATACCGGCATCCTTGCAGCGCTGGCGGTCTTCCTGCAGGGCGTTGGCGGTGAGCGCGATGATGGGCAGGTTCTCCCAGCGCGGATCGGCGCGCATGCGCCGGCTGGTTTCATAGCCGTCCATGATCGGCATGTTGCAGTCCATCAACACCAGGGCGTAGTCCTGATCGGCGAGCTTGCTCAGGGCCGCCTCACCGTGCTCGGCGAGATCCACCTCAAATCCCAGGCGGCTGAGCATGCCCCGGGCGACCATCTGATTGACCGCATTGTCTTCGACCAGCAGCAGGCGTTGACCGCGTCCCAAAGGCTGCGCGCCCTGGTTGCTGTCGTATTGCTGTGTCTGCTCGAACAGGGCGTCGATTGCCCGTGCCAACCGGTTGCGAGGTGGCGGTGTAGCGACTTGCTGGCGGATATGCAGGGCACTGGCGCGCTGATTGTCCAGCTGCTGGCCGTAACTGCACAACAACAGGCGCGGCGTGCTGGGCTGCACCTGCTCAAGCTGCTGCGCCAGTTGCGGGCTGTCCAGCAGCCAGAAGTCGTGGCCGGGTGGTGCATCGGGCAAAGGGGTGGTCGGGTCATAGTCTAGCGGTGTGCAGCGCATATTCCAGCTGCGCAACAGGCGCTCCAGCACCGGGCCCTGCATTTGGCCGTAGCGATTCCATAGCAAGACCTTGCGCGGGGTTGGTGGTTGGTAGCGGGGGCTGTCGTCATGACAATGGAGCGGCAGGAACACGCTGAAGGTGCTGCCACGACCGGGTTCGGAATTGACATGCAGCTCGCCATGCATGGCGTCGGTCAGGCTTTTGCACAGGGCCAGCCCAAGACCGGTGCCACCGAAGCGCCGCGAAATCTGCGCGTCGGCCTGGGTGAACGGCGAGAAGATGTCCCCCAATGCCTGCTCGGGAATGCCAATGCCGGTGTCGCTGACCTGGATGCAGACACGGCGCATGTCGCCATCGCTTTGGTAGAGCTTCAGGCGCAGGGCGACGTGACCGTGCTCGGTGAACTTGAGCGCGTTGGACAGCAGGTTGCTGACAATCTGTCGTATCCGCGTCGGATCGCCCAGCAGTAAGCCGGGAACGTGCGGGTCGATCTCGCAGATCAGCTCGATGTCCTGTTTGCCTGCGTTCTGTGACAGCAGACTGGCGGTCTCCTCCAGCAGTGCGCCGAGGTCGAAGGGGATCTGCTCAAGCTGCAACTTGCCCGCCTCAAACTTGGACAGGTCGAGAATATCGTTGAGCAGCGCCACCAGTACCTTGCCTGAATCGTAGGCGATGGAGAGCTGCTGGCGCTGCTCATCGTTCAGTTGGCTGTCCAGTGTCAGCCCGATCATGCCGAGCAGGCCGTTGATGGGGGTACGGATTTCGTGACTCATGTTGGCCAGGAAGGCCGAGCGGGCGCGAGCCATATCCAGCGCGGCCTCGCGTGAGGCTTCCAGCTCACGGTTGGATTCGCGCAGCTGGGCGTTGGTCAGCTGGACCTCGGTGGTACGGGTTTCGACGATATTTTCCAGCTCCTCCAGATACTTGCGCAGGCGCTCCTCCGCGCGCAGCTTCTGTCGCAGGTTGACGTCGATGCTTTGCAACTGGCGGTTGATTACTTCGACAAGGGCGCCGATTTCATCGCGCTCGTGGCCGTCAGGGCAGGGCAGCCTGCTCCGTTCGCCCTCGGTGCGCATGTCCAGCAAGTCGTTGATCAGTCGCACCAGAGGTTTGGTCAGCATGGCGTAGAACAGCACCATGAGTACCAGCGACAGCACCAGACTGAGAACAAAGCCCGAGAGCATGGTCAGCCCGGCGCGGCGCAAGAAGCTGGCGCCCTGGTAGAAAGTGTCGACCTCAATCACCAGGTGCCCCAGCAGCTCGTTAGGGGCGTGTTCGACATACAGCGGCTGGGAGTAATCACGGCGTCGACCGAACAGCGCATCACTGACTGTGCGATAGCGACTGGTCGCCATTGGCCGGCTGACACTGGCCAGCGCGATGCCGTTGTTGTCGATGATTTCTGCTCGGACAACCTGCGGAGCTTCCAGCAGGCCGCTGACCAGCTCCATCGCCAGTTCCGCATCGATGTTGTAGGCAATGCGCGCAGCCGGGCTCAGGCTGACGTTGATCTGCGCCTGAACCTCCTGATCGATCAGGGCGTCTTCAGAGCGGTAGTCGACAATGACCTGCGCCAGCCCGAGCAGAATGCCCAGGGTGAAGGCGACCAGAACGCTCAGGCGTGCTTGTTTGAATGACAGTCGATTGGTAAGGCGTATGTCCATTATTGGCCTTGATGATGATGGCACCGTGGCGCCTGCTCCTGCCTGCGCAGTCAGCAGCAGACTGGCGGCGAGGCTAACAGAGGTGACACCAGATTGAGCTTAGCAGTCCGGGCAACAGTCTGTGTCGGTGTTCATGGTGGTGGCTACCTTCGCCGCGTGGCATTCTTGCACGTTTGTTGCCCAGAGGAGAAACCCATGGCGGGTGTCAGCACCGATCAGTTCATGCAGCGCGTCGTCACTTTTATTGAACGCTTTGAGGCGACCTTGCCTGCACCTGTCGAGCCGATCGACTGGTCGAGCACCTTTGCTGCGCGCTGGACGGTCGATGGGCAGCAAGGTTACCTGCGTCCGCTCAAGGTCAGCTTGACGCTGCGCCTGGATGATCTGGTTGGTGTAGAGCGCCAAAAAGCACTGCTGGGTTCCAACACCGGACAGTTTGTACGCGGGCTGCCAGCCAATAACGCCTTGCTGTGGGGCTCTCGCGGCACAGGTAAATCCTCGCTGGTGCGCGCCTTGCTGAGTGAGTACGCGGAGCAGGGCATGCGCCTGATCGAGGTCGACAAGGCTGACCTGGTGCACCTGTCGGCACTGCTGCCTCAGTTGGCAGGGCAGCCTTGGCGCTATGTCCTCTTCTGCGATGATCTGGCCTTTGAAGCGGACGACAGCGGCTACAAGGCCCTGAAAACCGTGCTTGATGGCACCGTTGAGGCGGCGCCGGAAAACCTGCTGCTGTATGCCACCTCCAACCGTCGCCACCTGCTGCCGGAACATAACAGCGATAACCTGGCGGCCAAGCAGGTCGATGGTGAGATCCACCCGGGCGAGGCGATTGAGGAGAAAATAGCCCTGTCCGACCGTTTTGGTCTGTGGGTGTCCTTCTATCCGTTCAGTCAGGATCACTACCTGGCCGTCGTGCAGCACTGGCTTGGTCAGCTGGCCCGCGAGCACGGGCTGCACTGGCAATGGGACGAGGCGTTGCAGCTAGAGGCGGTGCGCTGGGCTACCGGGCGCGGCAACCGCAATGGGCGCTGCGCTTATCAGTTTGCCCGCTCCTGGGTAGGCCGGCAGCTGCTGGAGTCCTGACTGGCGCTGGCGCTGCGCAGGCAACGCAGCCCTGTAACCGGTGCTCAGGCCTGGAGGCGGCCGGTCAGCTTGGCTACCAGAGCGTGCTCGCCCGGCAGCAGCGAGGACACGCTGCTGCGTGCAGTCAGTCGACTCAATAGCGACGACAGGCCGGGCCAGCGGTATTCGTCAATCAGCTCACCGGCGTGAGCCAGGTTGATCAGCTGACAGCCCACGGCGATGTCGGCCAAGCTGAATTGCTTGCCGAGAAACCAGGGTTGCTCGCCCAGCTCTTTTTCCAGGTAATCGAGCAGCGGCGGCAGATGGTCCTGCAGCGCCTGCTGTACCTTTGACTCGTCTGCGCTCTCGCCGACGCTACGGGCAACAATACGTGGAAAGAACACGCCAAAGGTGCTGTGCGGTGCCAGCTCATAATCTGCGTACTTCTCCAGCCAGCGCACCCGCGCCGCTTCGGCCGGCGTGCTGCCGTAGAGCGAGGTGCCGCCCTGAGTGTCCTGCAGGTACTGGGCGATGACGGCCGAGTCTGCCAGCTTGAGATCGCCGTCGGTCAGAGCAGGAATACGCCCTAGCGGGCTAATGTCGTAGTACCAGTCAGGCTGCCCGCGCGGTGGAATAAATGTGTGCTCGTAGGTGATGCCGAACTCGGCAAGCAGGATGCGCACCTTGCGCACATAGGGCGAGAGGCTTGCGCCATACAGGGTAATTGTCATGCGGTGTTCCGATGCTGGGGTGTGCTGAGCACCGGCAGCTGGCCGGTACTCAATCGTCGTAAACGGCCTTCTTCTGCCAGAGCTCATCGGCCGATTCCATTTCGGCCAGCCCTGCATCCAGCTCGCTGGGTTGACCTTCATCGGCCTGATTCTGCGCTATTACGGCGGCTTCCGCACGTTTGAGCAATTGCTTATAGTGCTCCAGGTGCTTGGCCAGACTCGGATTATTGAGTTTGGTGATAAAGGCGATGGCGCGCTCATACTGCAGCTTGGCTACGCGGGGCTTGCCCTGGCTCATGGCCTGCTTGGCGGTGGCGTTGAAGGTTTCAAGGTTGGCGGTAATCAGCGAGCGCCGCACATGAGTGCCCCAGTGTTTCAGCGTGGCGTTATCGATCAGGCCGTCGCGCTCGGCTTGCTGCAGCTGCTTGAACAGGTTCTCCAGCTGCAGGCGCGCTTCCTTGCCGCGCGCCTCGCTATCCAGCTCGACCGGCGGGTTGCTTGGCACCTTGCCTTCGGTCTGTGCGGCGCGGGCCTGGTCCAGGCGCTGTTGCACGTCTTGAGATTTGCCAATGCGCTGCAGGCGCTCCAGCAGGCTGATTTCTATTTGCAGCATGAGCGTACCCAGCTCAGCAGGTAAGAACTGGCCGGGCAGGGCGCCAGTGGCCTGCCGGCAGACTTTGATACGCGCATTCAATTCGGCGGTTTGTCGCGCCTTTTCCAGCCGATTGCGCTCCAGGCTGTGACTGATAAAGCCAATGCACACCAGAATGATCAAACCGCCAGCCAGCAAACCGCCTATTAGTAGTGGGGACACGGGATGTCTCTCATCTTATTTATTGGGGCCTTGCATCAGGTCCGGGCGCCAGAGAGTCAGCCCGAATTGATGGCTATCACTTTAGCATCATGGCCGAGACGAGTACGTGGGACAAGTTATTTTCTGACGTCAGTAAATCAGCTAGCACCGTGGGCGCCGCAGCTGGCGCGGGACGACGGCATGTGGGCTATTGCCGGCATCTTAAGAAATGCGAAAAAACCTGAAAAAATATCAGCTTGGGGTTGACGGGTTGTCGGTCGCCACATAAAATTCGCGCCGCTTGCAGCGAACAATTCGCGGTAAGCCAGCCAAGGTAATGCCTCGGTATAGAGAAGTCCGGGTACGTCCCCTTCGTCTAGTGG
>NZ_NTMR01000012.1 GCF_002307495.1 Pseudomonas abyssi
GCGGCTTGAAGCTTGCCGCTACCGCTAGGCCAGCGTTGCTGGCCTAGCGGTCCGCACTAACCTGAAACGTATCCGACAACTGATGCAGCCGTGATGCGGTTTCCTTGACCTGCCCGGAGCTGGCGCGCAGCGCGATGATCACCTGGCTCATGGACTGGGTGGCTACCGCTACATGGCCGGCCTGACGGCCGTGCTCCTTGCTGTTGGTGTCCATCACCGAGATCACCTCGAACAGCTCCTCCACCGTCTTGTGCAGCATGTCATTGTCGTCCGACGCACTGGCGGCTTGCTGCAGCTGATGGTCAACATCCGCCACGCCCCGCTCCATCACCACCACCGTCTCCCGGGTGGCATCACGAATGGTGGTAATGCCCTGACTGATCTCCTCTGCGGCTTTCGCCGTGCGTGAGGCCAGTGCCCGCACCTCATCAGCCACCACGGCAAAACCACGACCATGCTCACCGGCCCGCGCGGCCTCGATGGCGGCGTTCAGCGCCAGCAGGTTGGTCTGACTGGTGATGTCGGTAATCAGCGAGACCATGCCGACGATGTCGCCGGTGCGCTTGTCGAGCTCCTGAACGCTGGCTGCGGAGCTTTCCACAATGTTGCGTATCTTGCGCGTTCCGCTGCTTACGGTATCCAGGCGCTCTCGCGCCGCATCGACCACGCTGGCCATGTTGGCCTTCATCTGCGCGGCAGTTTCAGCGGCGGCCGTCACCGTCTGCAGCTGCGCTTCGATCATGCTGAGCATCTGTTGAATATTGGTGGTCACTTCCTCGGCGGTGTCACTGGCCTGCTGATTGCGCCCCAGCATCTGCTCGCTGTTCTGCAGTGCGTGTCGACTGGCCTGCTTGACCCGGCCCACGATGGTATCGAGATTGTCGATAAAGCTGTTGATCCAGCGTCCCAGCTCACCGGTCTCATCGGCAACCAGACGCGTGGTGTCCATACGCTGGCTGAGGTTGCCCTCGCCCTCGGCGATATTGCGGATGATTTCCGTCATGCGCCCCAGCCGGCGAGCGAGCTTGCGGGTCGCGGCGAAGCGAAACCACAGGCCCGCGCCCAGCAGCACCGCCAGGTGCGCCAGATGCATTGTCCACCCTTGCAAGCCCAGCCAGGCAAAGCCCAGCTGAGCGCCAAACACCAGCAGCGCCAATACCCAGAACTGGGTCATCAGCGAAAAGCTGAGCGAGCGATAACGGTACACCTCTTCCAGATCGGCCTCGCACATCATGCCCCAGCGGTCGGGTGAGCCCGGCAAACTGAAGGTCACGCCCTTGCCGATAACCGGGATATGCCGGTAGTCGGAGTATCCCGGGTATTTCACATAGAGGTTTTCGCCGTGGCGAATGGTTTCACGCACCCCGGGATGCAGCTCACCGGTGGCCGGGTCGGTAAAGCGCACCTCAAACTCGGTGTGCTCTCGTACGCTGACCGTGCCCCAGGCCGTCTTGATGCCGCTTTTCAGGTTGTCGCCGTGACTGAAGGTACTGTCTTCGAAGCGCGAGCGGGACAGCGCACGGCCCGGCTCGATGCTCGGGTTGAAGCGCGACTCGACCATGAAGATGTAGTTGTCGCCGGACTCCTGGTAGATGTGCCCGGCTTCGCGCTGAATCAAGTCACCCAGCACGTCGTTGGGTATCCGGGCGCACAGACAGCCGAGAGGCTCCCCGGCGGCGCTGCTCAGCGGCTGGTAAAACATCAGCGTCACCGCATCATGGAAGCTGGAGGTGGACGGCCCCAGCTGGCGGGTACGCGAATCAACGAAGGGGCCGTGGAGAAAGCGATGCTGCAGGCCGGCCCGGATCGCCTGGGCATCCGGCTGCAGACCGGCCAGCTCACCGGCGCTGCTGCACAGCGGCACACCGGTGCTGTCGAGCACAAACAGCTCGGATGCGTCGGGCAGCTTGTTGCGCAGCTTCAACAGCGTCGCCTGATCCAGCTGCGTCAGGTCTTCACCGAGTTGCTGGGCAACACTCAGCAGGCCACTCCACTGGTTTTCGCACCATTGCTGCAGCAACCGCACCCGCGTCGCGGCAAAGCTGTTGAAGATCGATTCCAGCTGCGCATAGCGGTTCTGGTTGACCCGGCAAGCCCAGCCCATGGCCAGCTTGCCGCTGGGACCAAACCACGGCAGCCAGCGACGCTCGGCTGCAGACAGATTCATTTGATCGCTTCGAAGAGTCACGGTGGCAGCCTCGCAGAGTCAGTCGGATCCTGAGTTCTGCAAGAAGCGCACCAGCCATAGTGGCAACCCGCCATATCGCTGCATCGCCCCCCTTAGCAGGAGGGGGGCAACAATCGCGCACCAACATAGATCACACCAAGATGCACCTCGGTACAAATGCACCAAAAAGGTTACCATCTTGTCCAAATGGTCGAGTTTTGCGGGCTGCACGACGGTAGGCCCACTCGACCCGCCGACAACTCGCCCTAGATCAGTGCAACAGGCGATACCGGCGAGCCCACCGCACCCGGCAACCGCAGCGGCGGTGCGGTCAGCAGAAAGCGGTTGCGCCCGCTGCTGCGGAGCTGCTGCGCCAGCTCGGTCAGGTACCAGAGTTCGCCCAGGTGAATACCCAGCTTGAACAGGCAGTGCTCATGCAGCGGCAGCGCAGCACAGCAGCCATCGCCCGCCCGCGCGGGATACGCTTCGACCGCGTAATTGTCGGCAATCAGCACACTCAGGCCTGACTCGGTAATCCACTGCAACAGTGCCGGATCGCGCCCGTCGAGCACCGCGCAGCTCGTTGCCAGGCGTTGCGCATCGGGCTCGCGCGCCATCTCCAGAATGACGTCAGCAAACCCGGTATACAGGCAAACCATGTCGCCGGGCTCCACCATCACCCCGTCGGCCTGCATGATCTGCTGCAGACGCGCGTAATCCACCAGTACCCGCTCGCGACCGCAGTGGCGCGCCAGATCAATCAGCACCGCGCGGCCGCTGACCGCCGTCTCGGCCATCTTCTCGATACCCAGCCGCGCGGCGTTGACGCCCTCCAGCGCGTCTTCGTGGCCGGCCGGGCCACAGATGTGCTCCCCGGCCTTCCAGCCGTTGTAATACAGCGGCTCGGGCACACCATCGCCGTCCGCATCAAACAGCGCCCCGACGTGCGACAGCGCATCCCACTGGGTCGAGTACTGGGTATACAGCAACACCGCATCGTCACTGACCACGTCGGTAAAGTCCGGATTCAGACGCTGCAGTTCAAAGTTGTAGTTGAGCTTGTCGGCACGCCCGGAGGTAAAGCGCCGGGGCGGATGACGCAGGCGGTTAAGCGCATTGCCGCCGGGGTAGTCGAGCGGTAGGCTGAGACAGAAACTGCGCCCCTCGCGCACCTCGGCCACGCCCTGCAGCACCTTGTCGGCGGTCAGCAAATTGAGCCGCCCCAGTTCGTCGTCAGCACCAAAGTCACCCCAGTTCGAGCCCTCCGGCCGATGTGTCCAGCGCATGCGCCTCTCCTGTTTGTTGTTGTGATTGTTCGACAATGCCACGCAATGTGAACACGGAACCATCGCGGCAACGGTGGATCAATGAGCGTGTTGTGTCCGCATAATCAGAAACAGAGGCGCCAAAGGCCGCCCCAGGGGGTCGCGTCCAGGCCGTCGGCGTGCTTTACTTGCGCGTCTTTTTTCAGCCGCCGCGCCAGCGCGCCCGGCTACCTTCAACTCACGGAGAACAGCGTCAACATGGATTGGCTGCAGGTCGTCATCCTGGCAATTGTTCAGGGCATCACCGAATTTCTTCCCGTTTCCAGTTCCGCCCACCTGATTCTGGTCCCGGTCCTGACCGACTGGCCGGACCAGGGCCTGGCCTTTGACGTCGCCCTGCACCTGGGCAGTCTGTCAGCGGTGCTGATCTACTTCCGCAGCGACATTCTCAACATGTTGCAGAGCTGGACCCGCTCGCTGCATACACGCCAGCTGGACGCCGACGCCAAGCTGGCCTGGGCGGTTATTCTGGGCACCATTCCGGTCGGCCTCGCTGGCCTGCTGCTGAAAGATACCGTGGAGACGGTGCTGCGCTCTCCCGTCTACCTGTCGATCGGACTGATTGGCTTTGGTCTGCTGCTGGGCTGGGCGGACTGGCGCTTTCGCGGTAGCCGCAGTGAATATCAGATGAACTGGAAGGATGTGCTGTTCATTGGCTGTGCGCAGGCACTGGCGTTGTTTCCGGGCACCTCGCGCTCGGGCATCACCATGACGGCGGCACTGATGCTGGGCCTGAGCCGGGAAGCCTCGGCGCGTTTCTCGTTCCTGTTGTCGATCCCGGTGATCGTGCTGGCCTGCGGCCTGGAAACCATCGAGCTGATCAAGAGCCAGGTCGCCGTGGACTGGCTGCAGATGGCTGCCGGCGTGGTGCTCTCCGGCATCAGCGCCTACCTGTGCATCCACTACTTCCTGGCCTTCATCAAGCGCATCGGCATGCAGCCCTTCGTGGTGTACCGCATTGTGCTGGGTGCGCTGCTGCTGTGGATCTTCCTGTAACCCGCGACCGGCGCCGATGACAGCTTGAGCGCCCACCCAGCGAGGCGCTCAAGCCGCTGCCAATCAATCGGCGAGGTGCCGAGTCTGCTGCAGCATGGTCTCCAGCTCCGCCGCCGGCATCGGTCGGTTATACAGATACCCCTGCCCCAGATCGCAGCCCAGCTCGTGCAGCAGCGCCTCCTGGGCAGCGGTTTCCACGCCCTCGGCAATCACCTTCAGCTGCAGGCTCTTGCCCAACGCGATAATCGCGCGGGCCATGGCGCTGTCGCTGTCGCTGCACGGCAGATCCACCACAAACCCGCGATCGATCTTCAGCTTGTGCACCGGCATACGCTTGAGCCGCAGCAATGACGAATGCCCAGTGCCGAAATCATCAATAGCCAAGCCCACACCCAGTGCCGCCAGGTGGTCCAGCAACGCCACGCCCTGCTCACCGAAGTCCATCATTTCATCCTCGGTAACCTCCAGCTCCAGGCACTCGGGCGGCAACCCGCAGCGCTCCAGCGCGTGCTGGACGCGCGCGGCGATGTCCCCCCGCTCCATCCAGAACCCGGACATGTTGACCGCCACCGAGCGAAGATCGTAACCACCATCCCGCCAGCTGCGCAGCTGGCGACAGGCTTCATCCAGCACGTACTCGTCAATGTCGGCGATCAGGCCAGTCTGGCGCGCCACTGACAGGAACTCTCCGGGGGAAACCAGCCCACGCACCGGGTGCTGCCAGCGCACCAGCGCCTCGACACTGACCCAGCGGCCACTGTCCAGGGCTTTTTGCAACTGATAGTGCACGCACAGCTGGCCACGCTGAATGGCTTCGTGCAGGTCGGTTTCCAGAGCCAGCCGACGTCGCGCCTGCTCGGTCAGGTCCTGGGTATAAAAGGCGTAGCTGTTGGGTCCGCGTTGTTTCGCCACCGACATCGCCGAGTCGGCGTTCTTGAGCAGTTCAGCCCCGTCAGCAGCGTCTGTGGGGAACATCGCCAGACCAACGCTGGCACTCATGTGCACCAGGTGCCCCACCAGGTCAAAGGGGGTCTGCAGCAGCTGCAGAATGTGTTCTGCCAGCTTACCCAACTGTTCAACCCCCAGCGGACGCTCCAGCAACAGGGCGAATTCATCGCTGCTCAAACGTGCCAGGGTATCGCTGTCATCGCACACCTGCAGAATGCGCTGGGCCACCAGCTGCAGCAATTGGTCACCGGCGTTGTGTCCCAGACTGTCGTTGACGCCCTTGAAGCGATCCAGGTCGATAAACAACAGCGCCAGCTCGCTCTCCTGGCGACGGGTACGCGCCATCGCGGTGTTCAGGCGTTCGGTGAGTAGCAGACGATTGGGCAGCTTGGTCAACGGGTCGTGGTGGGCCAGATAGTCAATTTCTTCCTGGGTGCGCTTGAGCGTGCTCATGTCGGCAAACACGGCGACAAAATGGCTAAGCTCACCGCGCTGGTCACGCACCGCGATAATGTTCTGCCACTGCGGATAGATTTCGCCATTCTTGCGCCGATTCCAGATCTCCCCGGACCAACGGCCACAGCACATCAATTGCTGCCACATCTGGCGGTAAAAGTCGCTGTCGTGACGGCCGGACGCCAACAGGCTCGGCTGGCGCCCGATCACTTCTTCGGCACGGTAGCCGGTAATCTTGCAGAACGCGTTGTTGACGTCGACGATGTTCTGCCCGGCATCACAGATCAGCATGCCCTCGCTGGTGCAGTCGAACATCACGCCGGCCTGAAGCAGCCGTGTCTCCCGCGCGACCTGCTCGCTGACATCGCGCAGCACGCCAACCAACCGCGTGGCGCGGCCTTCGGCGTCGCGCAGAGCACGCCCACCTGCATGCACCCAGCTGACCCCGTTCACAGGCCGGGCCAGGCGATAGGTAATGTCCAAGCGTTCGGTGGTGCCCCTCAGGTGCTGCACCAGGGCCGCATGCACGGCTGCGCGATCCTCTGCGGCCAGCAGGTGCTGCCAGTCTCCCAACGGCGAACTGCC
This sequence comes from Pseudomonas abyssi, assembly GCF_002307495.1. GTDB lineage: Bacteria > Pseudomonadota > Gammaproteobacteria > Pseudomonadales > Pseudomonadaceae > Halopseudomonas > Halopseudomonas abyssi. The sequence goes on from NZ_NTMR01000012.1 coordinate 6,478, forward strand.
GACCGGCAGGCCGAATAGCTCGCAGCTGCGCGGCGACAGGTACAGGCTCTGGTTGTCGATATCCCAATCCCAGATACCGTCGTTTCCGCCACTGAGCGCCAAGTCAAAGCGCTCGCGCTCAAGGCGCAGCGCCTCCTCCTGCTGTCGACGACGGCGCAGGTGGTAACGGACGAAAAAGAACAGCAAGGTGCCGGTAACCAGCACAAAACCAATGCCTTTCAGCGTCTGCAGACGCTGCTGGTCTTCAAGCTCCAACATCAGCAGCAAAGCGTCGCTGAACAGCACCCACAGGGTCGCAACCAGCAGGTAAGACAGGGTGACGACCCAGGCACGCGCGGTGGAGGTCATGCCAGCCTTCCGCAGCGGGCAATCAACATTCGGTAACTAAAGCAGTCGGGTCGGGGCGACCCGCGGTCATGTTCATCGTACATCTGTTGGTCCATAATCGGCCCGACGCAGGCCTGATGCCTGCGTATTCTAACGAGGTAATCTGGCTTTATGTGGTACAACGGCTTACTTGATATGTCTGTGTGGCAACTGATTGCAATCACGCTTGTCCTGACGCACGTTACCATCGTCAGCGTCACAGTCTACCTGCACCGCTACTCAGCGCATCGCTCTCTTGAGCTGCACCCGGCGCTCAAGCACTTTTTCCGCTTCTGGTTGTGGCTCACCACCAGCATGAACACCCGCGAGTGGACAGCTATCCACCGCAAGCACCACGCCAAGTGCGAAACCCCCGACGACCCTCACAGCCCGGTCCACAAGGGCCTCGGCACGGTGCTGCGCAAAGGCGCAGAACTCTACATGGAAGAGGCCAAGAACGAGGAGACGCTGCGCATCTACGGCAAGAACTGCCCTGATGACTGGATCGAGCGCAATCTCTACAGCCGCTTCCCGATCGCTGGCGTGACCCTGATGGCACTGATCGACCTGGCACTATTCGGCGTGCTTGGCATCACCGTCTGGGCGGTTCAGATGATGTGGATCCCGGTGCTCGCCGCCGGTGTCATCAACGGTCTGGGCCATGCGCTGGGCTACCGCAACTTCGAGTGCCGCGACGCGGCCACCAATATCCTGCCCTGGGGCATCCTGATTGGTGGCGAAGAGCTGCACAACAATCATCACACCTACCCCAACTCCGCCAAGCTGTCAGTGAAGAAGTGGGAGTTCGACATGGGCTGGCTGTGGATTCGCCTGTTCAGCCTGGTCGGTCTGGCCGAGGTGCGCCGCACCGCGCCGATTGCCCACCGCGTCGAGGGCAAGCAGACACTCGATATGGACACCGCCATGGCGATTCTCAACAACCGCTTCCAGATCATGGCCCAGTATCGCAAGCTGGTCATCAAGCCCGCGGTGCGCAGCGAACTGGCGCGCATGGATGAGTCGGTTCGCCACCTGTTCCGCCGTGCCAAGCGCCTGCTCAGCCGCGAAACCAGCCTGCTGGACGACCGCCACCAGGCGCGCATCCAGACCATGCTGGAACACAGCCAGGCACTCAAGGTGATCTACGAGAAGCGCCTGGCGCTGCAGCAGATCTGGGGGCGCACCAGCGCCAACAGCCACGAGATGCTGCAGGCTCTGAAGGACTGGTGCAACCAGGCCGAAGAAAGCGGCATCAAGGCGCTGCAGGAGTTTGCCGACTCGCTGCGCACCTACTCGCTGCGCCCGGCCAGCTGACAAACGCGGGTCGCCACGACCCGCATTCAGCGCTAGACTCGCCAGACAGCACCAATCACAACAAAGGTAGCAGCGGATGCGTGCCTTACTGCCAACCCTCTTGCTGGCCAGCCCCCTGGTGCTGGCCGGCAACATATACAAGTACACCGACGCCAACGGTGTCACCACCTATACCGACCAGCGGGTCGAAGGTGCCCAGGTCATCGTGTTCCGCGATGCCATGGTCGAGAACGTCGACCGCGAGGTGTACGTCACCAAGAAGCGCCACGCCGGAGGCGAGACGCTGATCGTGCATAACGACCTGTACGCGCCGGTGGAGATTCGCCTGACCATCAGCAACGCCCAGAATGTGCTTGGGGTGCCGGCTGCCCCCATCGAGTGGGTACTGCCGCCACGCCAACAGATTCGCCTGGTCACCCTGCAACCGACCGCCGACGGCGCACCAAGTTACGACTACCGGCTGGAGCACGCTCTAGGCGACCCCCGAGCCGAACAGACCCTGACTCACTATCCGCTGCCCTGGCGCGGCGGCCCGTTCCGCATGACCCAGGGACCCGGTGGCCGCTACAGCCACAGCGGGCCCAAGGGCCGCTATGCGATCGACATCGCGATGCCGGAGGGCACACCCATCGTCGCGGCGCGCGCCGGTCAGGTAGTGAAGATCGAGAACAATCAAAGCGGCCGCGGCACCAACCCGTCAGGCAACTTTGTACGCCTGCTGCACGACGACGGCACCATGAGTGTCTACCTGCACCTCAAACGCGGCTCGGTGCAGGTCCGCGAAGGGGAGCGCATCAACCCAGGACAGTTGCTGGCCCTGTCGGGCAACACCGGCAACAGCACCGGTCCGCACCTGCACTTTGTGGTGCAGAAGAACGTTGGCCTGCAGACCGTCTCCATCCCCTTCGAGTTTGCCCAACCGGTCGACAGCCTGCCGAATTTCGCTATCGGCGGCGAGCCCTGAGCCTGGGAGCTACTGGATCCTAAATTACAGGCAACAAAAAACCCGCTCGAGAGCGGGTTTTTTGTCAGCAAGCGAAGATCTTATTTGATCTTGGCTTCCTTGTAGGTCACGTGCTTACGCACGACCGGATCGAATTTCTTGATTTCGATCTTGTCGGGAGTGGTGCGCTTGTTCTTGTCGGTAGTGTAGAAGTGACCAGTACCGGCAGAAGACACCAAACGAATCAATTCACGCATGATGATGCTCCTTAGACTTTTTCGCCGCGGGCGCGGATTTCAGTCAGCACGGCATCAATGCCGCGCTTGTCGATGATGCGCATGCCCTTGGCGGAAGTGCGCAGACGAACGAAACGCTTTTCCGACTCAACCCAAAAACGATGGTACTGCAGGTTAGGCAGAAAACGACGCTTGGTTTTGTTGTTAGCGTGGGAAACGTTGTTCCCAGTAACCGGGCCCTTGCCGGTCACCTGACATACTCGAGACATGGTTAACCCTCTCCAACCACTTGCCCAACCCGAACTGGTTGGAAGCCATAAAAGAATCTGTTGTCCAGCCGGGGCGAGCGGATTTAACCCGCCTGAAAAACATGCATAACAGGCGCAGCCCCGAGAAGAGCGGAGCTTTATACCAAAAAGCGTCAACACAGGCAACGACTTTTCCTACGCAATGTCATCACAGCAACCCGCGCTCGGCCATGGAAACCGGGTCGCCATCGCCGATCACCAGATGGTCGAGCACCCGAATATCCAGCAGCGCCAGACTCTCGCGCAGGCGCCGGGTCAGCTGCAGGTCTGCCTGGCTCGGCTCGGCCACACCCGACGGATGGTTATGGGTCAGGATCAAGGCCGCTGCATTGTGTGCCAACGCCCGCTTGAGCACTTCACGCGGGTAGACGCTGGCGCTGTCGATCGTGCCACGAAACAATTCCTCAAAGGCGATTACCCGATGCTGGTTATCCAGAAACAGGCAGGCAAATACCTCATGGGGCAACGCGGCCAGCTGGCTGCGCAAAAAGGCCCGCACCGCACCCGGCGAGGTCAGTGCATCGCCGCGCTTGAGGTCCTCGAACAGATGCCGCCGACCCATTTCCAGCACCGCCTGCAGCTGTGCGTACTTGGCAGACCCAAGCCCGGGATGGGCGGAGAACTGACGCAAATCGGCCTGTAACAACGCGCGCAGACTGCCAAAACGGGTCAACAGCTGACGCGCCAAGTCCACCGCACTGCAGCCGGGCAGACCGGTACGCAGAAAAATCGCCAACAGCTCGGCGTCAGACAGGGCCGGCGCTCCCTGACTCAGCAACTTCTCTCGCGGTCGTTCACTGACCGGCCAATCGGTAATCGGCATGGACTCTCCCTGTCGTGCAACAGCACTGTGCTGCGCAGCGCCACACATGGCGGCTGTGCTATCGTAGCGGGCATTTCGCGGGGCCTCCAACGGCGCCACGCGCAGCATGAGGGCGAGTTCACAATGCAGTCGTTATTCAACAAGCAGGTGGTGCTGGGCGTCAGTGGCGGCATCGCCGCCTATAAAAGCGCCGAGCTGATTCGCCGCCTGCGCGATGCCGGCGCCGAGGTACGGGTGGTCATGACCAACGCCGCGCGCGAATTCATCACGCCGCTGACCCTGCAGGCGCTGTCCGGGCACCCCGTGCACGGCGACCTGCTGGACCCGGAAGCAGAGGCCGCGATGGGCCATATTGAACTGGCACGCTGGGCCGACCTGGTGCTGATTGCACCGGCCACTGCCGACCTGATGGCCCGCCTGGCCCAAGGCCGCGGCGACGACCTGCTGACCACCCTGGTGCTGGCCACCGACGCCCCCATCGCCATCGCGCCGGCCATGAACCAGGCGATGTGGCGCGACGCCGCCACCCAGCACAACCTGACTCAGCTACTGGCGCGCGGCGTGAAGGTGTTTGGACCCGGTGACGGCGGCCAGGCCTGCGGCGACGTCGGCCCCGGCCGCATGCTGGAGCCGACCGATATCGCCGCCCGCGCCAGCGAGTGCTTCGAGCGCGGACTGCTGAGCGGGCGTCATGTGTTGATCAACGCCGGACCGACCCGCGAAGCCATCGACCCAGTGCGCTACATCTCCAACCACAGCTCCGGCAAGATGGGCTTTGCCCTGGCCGAGGCGGCCGCCGAAGCCGGCGCGCGCGTCACCCTGGTGGCCGGGCCGGTCAACCTGCCCACCCCTGCCCGCGTTCAGCGTATCGACGTGATCAGCGCGCAGGACATGCTCGACGCCTGCCTGGCCGCGCTGCCGGCCGATGTCTTCATCGCCTCCGCCGCGGTAGCCGACTACCGCCCGGCAAGCGCAGCCGAGCAGAAGATGAAGAAGGACGCCACCAATGAAGACGGCCTGACGCTGACGCTGGTGCGCAACCCGGACATCCTCGCGACCCTGGCAGACCACAGCCAGCGTCCCGCCTGCTGCGTCGGCTTTGCTGCCGAAACCCACGACGTGCTCAGCTATGCTGCCGACAAGCTGCAGCGTAAAAAGCTGGACCTGATCATCGCCAATGATGTCAGCCAGAGCGGGATCGGCTTTAATAGTGACGACAACGCCGTCACCCTGATTGACCGCCAGCTGGAACGCTACAGCCTGCCGCAGGCCAGCAAGCAGAAACTGGCCCGCCAAATCATCGCCCGGCTCGCCGGGCAACTGAACGACTAAGGACTCCTGATGCACGCGCTGCAAGCAAAAGTACTGGATGCCCGCCTGGGCCACGAATGGCCACTGCCGAGCTACGCCACCGAAGGCTCCGCCGGGCTCGACCTGCGCGCCATGCTGGAGGCCCCGCTGACCCTGGCACCGGGCCAGACCGAGCTGCTGCCCACCGGGCTGGCCATTCATATTGCCGATCCCGGACTGGCGGCGATGATCCTGCCGCGTTCAGGTATGGGCCACAAGCACGGCATCGTGCTGGGCAATCTGGTCGGGCTGATCGATTCCGACTATCAGGGCCAGTTGATGGTCTCCTGCTGGAACCGCAGCAACAGCGCCTTTACCATCAACCCGGGCGAGCGCATCGCACAGCTGGTTCTGGTCCCGGTCTTGCAGGCTCAACTGCAGATTGTCGAGGAGTTTGACGACAGCCAGCGCGGCGCCGGTGGGTTTGGCCACACAGGGACTCACTGACCGGCGTACCCGATCATGTTCGCAGGGAGGCAAATAAGAAGATGAAACTCAGCCGAAAAGCATCCACCACCAGCAAGCCCGCCGGGCTGCCCAGCGTCAACCTGCCGGTCGGCCTGGCCATGGCCGGCATTGCCGCAGCCGCCGCTGTGCTCTGGGTCGCCATGAGCGGCTACGCCAGCAGCCTCAACCAGGCACTGGTCAAGGGCTACGCCAGCCAGCAGGTCAGCGGCCTGAATCAGGGCATGGCACAACTGGATCGCGACCTTACCCGCATCGCTGCCAACCCGCAGCTGCAGGTCGCCCTGAGCCAGGGCGGCAGCCCCACCCTGGACCGCCTGCTCAGCTATCACCAGGCCGACACCCTGGGCATCTATACCCACGCTCCCGGCCAGGCAGAACGCATTGAAAGTGGCGCAGCACCGCTCAACTTCGCTGCGCTGGACATGATTCGCCGTGCCGAGCGGGACCTGCCCGTTCCGGTCGAAGCCCACCAGATTGGCGACCAATGGTTGCTGTACGGCGTCAAGCCGCTGCGCGCCTCCCCCAACGCGCCGGCCAATGGCACCCTGACCGCCGTCATGCAGCTGTCGCGGATGCTCGGCAGTTTGCCCGCGCTGGCCGACGGTGATGGCCGCGTGCGTCTGATTCAGCAGTTTCCAGGCGGCCCTGAACAAGTGCTGTTTGACCAGGGCGAGGGCCGCGGCGACAGCATTCGACTGGCGACCGACAATCCCGCCTGGCACATCGACTTTCAACCCGGGCGGGGGCTCTCCAGCGTGACACCGAACCTCCTGCTGCTGGTGGCCAGTGCCCTGCTGGCCCTGCTGGGCGGCCTGTTTGCGCTGCTGCTGCTGCAGCGCGGCTGGACCGCGGCAGTGCGTGCCGACGCCAACACCCTGACCCAGCTCACCCTGGGCCACAAGGCTGGCGGCCTGACACTGGGCCCATTGGAAGCACCCGCGCAGAACATCATGCAGCTGGTCAAGCGCAGCGGCCAGACGGTCGGCGCCAATAGCCCGCGCGAAGACGCCACCAAACCCGTCGCTGCCAAGCCGGCGCAACCGCTCGACAACGAGCTGAGCAACCCCATCTTTCAGCCCAACGAAGTCCTGGATATCGACATTCTCGACGAAGACGACCCCTTCGCAATGCAGGATGGCGACGGACAGGCGAACAGCGCCCAGGCCATCCCGGCCCTGCCGGCAGAAATTTTCCGCGCCTACGATATCCGCGGCGTAGTTGGCAAAAGCCTGACCGAAGAAGGCGTGTATTGGCTTGGCCGCGCGATTGGCAGTGCCTCGCTGGACGCCGGAGAAGCGCGCGTGCTGGTCGCCCGTGACGGCCGCCTGTCCGGTCCGGCGCTCAGTGAACAGCTGATCCAAGGGTTGATGGACAGCGGCTGCCAGGTGAGCGATATCGGCATGGTGCCGACCCCGGTGCTGTACTTTGCCACCCACACCAGCGGCGCCACCTCCGGCGTGATGATCACCGGCAGCCACAACCCCCCGGCCTACAATGGCCTGAAGATCGTGGTCGCCGGCCAGACCCTCTCGGGCGATCAGATCAGCGCCCTGCACCAGCGCCTGCAGCAGAACAACCTGCGCGTCGGCAATGGCAGCCGCGACCAGCTGGAGGTGCTGGACAGCTACCTGCAGCAGATCGTCGACGACGTGGTCATTGCCCGCCCACTCAAGGTGGTCGTCGATTGCGGCAACGGGGTTGGCGGCGTCATTGCCGAACGCCTGCTCGAAGGTATCGGCTGCGAGGTGATTCCGCTGTACTGCGATGTCGACGGCCTGTTCCCCAACCATCACCCGGACCCGGGCAAGCCGGAGAACCTCACCGACCTGATCGAGATGGTCGAGCGCAGCGGCGCCGACCTGGGTGTCGCCTTCGACGGCGATGCCGACCGTCTGGGCTTTGTCACCGACAAGGGCGAGCTGATCTACCCCGACCGTCTGATGATGCTATTCGCCGAAGACATCGTTACCCGCAACCCAGGGGCCGACATCGTCTTTGATGTGAAGTGCTCGCGCCAGTTGCCCAGCATCATCAGCCAGGCCGGCGGACGCCCGGTGATGTGGAAGTCCGGCCATTCGCTGGTCAAGGCCAAAATGAAGGAAACCGGCGCCCTGCTCGGCGGCGAGATGAGCGGCCACCTGTTCTTCAAGGAGCGCTGGTACGGTTTTGACGACGGCCTCTACAGCGCCTGCCGTCTGCTGGAGCTGTTGTCCATGCAGCCCGACAGCGCCGATGCCGTGATGACCCGCTACCCCGCTGGCATCAGTACCCCGGAGATCAACCTGACGGTCGGCGAGGAGCGTAAATTCGAGATTATTCGCGCGCTCACCGAGCAGGCCGACTGGGGCGAAGGCCAGGTCACCAACCTGGACGGTATACGTGTAGACTTTGCCCACAGCTGGGGCCTGATCCGCGCCTCCAACACCACACCGGTGCTGGTGATGCGCTTTGAAGCGGACAGCAGCGAGGAACTGAACCGGGTCAAAACCCTGTTCCGCGAGCGCCTGCAGGCGGTAGCGCCTGACCTCAAACCCACATTCTGAACCACCGCAGGAGACATCAGAGCATCATGTTGAGTCGCGACGCCGCCGCCCAGGTTTCCCGGGTACTGACCGAAGCGCTGCCCTACATCCAGCGCTTTACCGGCAAGACCATCGTTATCAAGTACGGCGGAAACGCCATGGAAAACGATGAACTGAAGAACAGCTTCGCGCGCGACATCGTGCTGATGAAGACCGTCGGCATCAACCCGGTGGTAGTCCACGGCGGCGGCCCGCAGATCGGCGACCTGCTCAAGCGCCTGAATATCGAAAGCCAGTTTATTGAAGGCATGCGCGTGACCGACAGCCAGACCATGGACGTGGTCGAGATGGTACTCGGCGGCCAGGTCAACAAGGACATCGTCAACCTGATCAACCAGCACGGCGGCAGCGCCATCGGCCTGACCGGCAAGGATGCAGGCCTGATCAAGGCACGCAAGCTGAAGGTCAGTCGCCACACCCCCGGCATGGACAAGCCCGAGATCATCGATATCGGTCATGTCGGCGAGGTCTCCAGCGTCAATGCCAACCTGATCAACCGCCTGGTCTCCGATGACTACATCCCGGTGATCGCACCCATCGGCGTGGGTACCGACGGCGCCTCCTACAACATCAACGCCGACCTGGTTGCCGGCAAGGTCGCCGAGGCACTGGGCGCCGAGAAGCTGATGCTGCTGACCAACATCGCCGGCCTGATGGACAAGGAAGGCAAGGTCCTGACCGGCCTGAGCACCACCCAGGTCGATGCCCTGATTGCCGACGGCACCATCTACGGCGGCATGCTGCCGAAGATTCGCTGCGCACTGGATGCGGTGCAGGGCGGCGTCGGCAGCGCCATCATCGTCGACGGCCGGGTACCCAATGCGGTGCTGCTCGAACTGTTCACCGATACCGGCGTCGGCACCCTGATCACCAACCAGGAGCGCGAAGCCTGATGCTCAAGAGCGATTTCCGCTTCAGCACGCCGCTGCGCGTGCGCTGGTCCGAGGCCGACCCGCAAGGCATCGTGTTCAACGGTCACTACCTAAACTACGTGGATGTCGGCGTGACCGAGTACTACCGCGCATTGCGCGCGGCGGCAGGGGCACAACCGGGTGAAGGGCTGGATGGCAGCGAGTTTTTCGCCGCCAAGACCGTGCTGGAGTACAAGGCGCCGGCGCTGTTCGACGACCTGCTGGATGTACATCTGCGCGTAGCCTACTTCGGCAACAGCAGCATGCGCTTTGTCGCGGCGATCTACCGCGCTGACGAGCTGCTGCTGACCGGCGAAGTGGTTTACGTGCATGCGGATCAGACGAGCCGTCGACCAACGCCCATTCCCGACAGTTTCAAACAAAGCGTGAGCGCGTTTGAGTGTCTGGCGCCGGAGCAGGCAGCGCCGGCGGTACAGGGCTGAAAAGACAAGCCGCCCGCCTGACGGCGGTGCGGCTCAGTCGTCGCCCAGCAAAAACTCCAGCCGCTCGCGCTTGCGGGCAAAGTCCTCGCGAACCTTGACTGCCTCCTCCTCCTGGCGCTGAATCAGCCGCTGCAGGCGGGCCGTCTCGGCATCCACGGCAGCCAGCTGATCCAGAATCGACTGATCGACTGTCTTGCCGGCGCGCTCCTGGTCGGCAGCGCGCGACTGCAAGGTCTCGCGCTCATCGCGCAATTCGGAAATATTGGTTTTGGCTGCGGTGATCTGGTTGTCAATCTGCAGCAACTGGCGCTGCTGCGCGCGATCCAGGTCGGCAACACTGCTGTACAGGCGCAATAGCGTGGCATCGGCAGCGTCACGCTGCGCCTGCTCTTCCAGCGCCGCGCGGCGCGCCTCCCGTTCAGCAGCGGTCGGCGCCGCCGGCACAACGAGCTTGACTCGCCCATGGGCGTCGAGCACTTCGTAACCACGACTGATGAACTTGGGCGGCACCCGACTATCGAGCACGGTGACACCCTTGTCGTCGACATAGCGATAAAGCTCGGCCATCGTCTGCGCCGACCACAGCAGGGTCAGCGCCAGCGCAGCGTTTGTTATCTTCCATTGCATCGCAGGCGGTTCCTTTCCGTTCCCGAGGCGTTCAACGTGAACCGTATCAGGTTAATGGCCAGTTGGCAGCATATCGCCCGTTGGCAGCGTTGATCAAAACCACTATAGCTGTCGCCTGCGCGGACGGAAGGCTCAGATACCGTACTCGGCCCGATAGGCCTGGACCGCCGGCAGGTGCTGCTGCAGCTCGGCATCGTCCTGGATGAACGCCATCACCTGATTCAGGCTGACAATGCTGATCACCGGAATACCGAAGTCCCGCTCGACTTCCTGAATCGCCGACAGCTCGCCCTGGCCGCGCTCCTGACGGTCCAGCGCGATCATCACGGCAGCCGGGGTCGCGCCTGCCTGCTGAATGATCTGCATGACTTCGCGCACGGCGGTACCGGCAGTGATCACATCGTCGATGATCAGCACACGACCTTCCAGTGGCGCACCAACCAGCGTCCCGCCCTCGCCATGGTCCTTGGCTTCCTTGCGGTTGAAACAATAGGGCAGATCACGGTCAAAGCTGTCAGCCAGGGCAACAGCGGTCACCGCCGCCAGCGGGATGCCCTTGTAGGCCGGGCCAAAGATGACATCCACGTCGGGCAAATCGCTATGCACCAGTGCCTGGGCATAAAAACGTCCGAGTCGACTCAGCGAGCCGCCATCGTTAAACAGGCCAGCGTTAAAAAAATAGGGGCTTTTACGGCCCGACTTGAGGGTAAATTCGCCAAATCGCAGGACGTTGCGATCCAGGGCAAAACGAATGAATTCCCGCTGATATTCGTGCATCTGCACCCTCATCATTAACAAAACTACATAAAGGTCGGGTATCATACACCCTGCTTTTTTGGGGAGCCACGCATGCGAATCATCAGTCTCAATGTCAACGGAGTGAAGGCCGCCGCCGAGCGGGGTCTGTTTGACTGGCTGCGCACCCAAGACGCCGATGTCATCTGCCTGCAGGACATCCGTGTTACCGCCCCCGAACTCGAGCAGGATCCTTACTGGCTGGACGGCTACTGGCAGTATTGCTTTGAAGCCGAAACGCCCTCCCAGGGCGGTGTCGCCATCTACACCCGCACCGCGCCCAAAGCCATCATCATGGGATTGGGCTTCGAGACCGCCGACCGCTACGGCCGCTTCATGCAGGCCGACTTCGACAAGGTCAGCATCGGCTCCCTGCTACTGCCCTCCGGCCGCGACGGCGACGCGGACCTGAACCAGAAATTCAAGTTCATGGACGACTTTGCCGGCTACCTGAACAAGCAACGGCGCAAGCGCCGCGAGTTCATTTACTGCGGCTCACTCTACGTTGCCCACCTCAAGCTGGATGTAAAGAACTGGCGCGACTGCCAGAACGAGCCCGGTTTCATGGCACCAGAACGCGCCTGGATGGATGAAATCTTCGGCACCATGGGCTATGTCGACGCGACCCGCGAGGTGACGCGCGAGTCCGAGCTGTACAGCTGGTGGCCGAACAGCGAGCAGGCTGAAAACCTCAACCTCGGCCTGCGCTTTGATTACCAGTTTCTGACGCCCGGGCTGCGCCGCTTCGTCAAGCAGGCGAAGATCCCGCGCAATGTCCGCTTCTCCCAGCACGCTCCGGTCATCATTGATTACGACTGGACGCTGAGTATCTGACAGCTGGAAATAGTCTAGGCGTACCGGCCTGAGTGCAAGCGCACCGGCAGGATCAGCCACAGAAAAAGCCCCCGCAGCCGTTGGTTGCAGGGGCTTTTTTCGTCTACTTGATCAGGCGCCAGCAGAACGGATAGCGGTAGGCGGTGCCTTCGTTGGACTTGATGGCGGCGATGATCACCAGCACCAGGGCCGCAATACCAACCACCCACGCCAGCAGAATGCCGATCAACACCAGCATCAGCAGCACGCAGACCACCAGCATCAGGGTAACGGTGATCTGGAAGTTCAGCGCTTCCTTGCCCTGATCGTCAACAAAGGGGTCCATGTCCTTCTTCAGCTGCCACACAATCAGCGGGCCAATCAGGTTGCCAAACGGCAGCACGCAGCCCAGCAAGGCAGAGACGTGGGCGATCAGCGCCCACTGACGCGCCTCCGAACTGGGCTTGCCCGGTGGTGGCTCGGGGGCTTCTACGGCGGGATCAACGGGGTCGGTCATGGGGCACTCCTTGCATGTGCGGTAAAGAACAGAGTGCCCGTTTTAACAGACTTGTGCGTTACTGCCTACCGACGCGATCTCAGTCTGCCAAGGCCGCCTGCTGCAGGCTGAACAGCTGCTCACAGCCCTGACGTGCCAGCGCGAGCATGGCGTTCAGGTCGTCGGCGCTGAACGGCGCCGCCTCGGCCGTGCCCTGTACCTCGATAAAGCCGCCCTTGTCAGTCATGACGACGTTCAGGTCGGTATCGGCGGACGAATCCTCAGGGTAGTCCAGATCCAGCACGGGCACGCCTTTATAGATACCCACCGAGATGGCCGCAATCATCTGCACCTCGGGCACCTTTTTCAGCGCACCGCGCTGCTTCATGGCACGCAGAGCGTCGACCAGCGCGACACAAGCGCCGGTGATGGAGGCGGTGCGGGTGCCGCCATCGGCCTGAATGACGTCACAGTCGATATACAGGGTGTTTTCACCCAGCGTCTTCAGGTCAACCGCCGCGCGCAACGAGCGGCCGATCAGGCGCTGAATCTCCAGGGTACGACCACCCTGCTTGCCACGGCTGGACTCACGCTGCATGCGCGAGCCGGTCGAGCGCGGCAACATGCCGTACTCGGCGGTGATCCAGCCCTGGCCGCTGCCACGCAGAAAGCGCGGTACACCGGCCTCGACACTGACGGTGCAGATCACCTTGGTATCACCGAATTCAACCAGCACCGAGCCCTCGGCATGCTTGGTGTAGTGGCGGGTCATGCTGACCTGGCGCATCTGGTCAGGGGCGCGTTCGCTGGGGCGTTTCATCATCTGGGTCCTTGTACAGCGGGGAGGAAGTGCGCGGAGTATAGCAGGCCAACGTCTGCCACCGCTGTCTCAGCCGCGCGCCAGAGATTACCCAGGCGCACGCTGCCGAGGTTACAATGCCTGCCGAACCATCGACCACCGACAGGGAAGCAAGACACCATGGCCAATAGCATGACCGCCTTTGCGCGCAGTGAACTCAGCACCGATCAGGGCAACCTGGCTTGGGAGCTGCGCTCGGTCAATCATCGCTATCTGGAAGTCACCCTGCGCCTGCCCGAAGCTTTCCGCGAGCTGGAAGGCCCATTGCGCGAGCTGCTACGCAAGCAGGTGGCCCGCGGCAAGGTCGAGTGCACTCTGCGCTTTAACCCGGCCGAGCAGCAGTCCAGCGAACTCAGCCTGAACCAGCCGCTGCTGGACCAGTTGATCCGCACCACCGAGCAACTCGGCGCTCGCTTGCAGAACGCCGGCCCGGTCAACCCGCTGGAGCTGCTGGCCTGGCCTGGCGTGGTGATTGGCGAGAAGGCGGATCAGGGCGACTTGGTCAAACAGGCCCGGACGCTGTTCGACCACGCGCTCAAGGAGCTGAAGGAGCACCGCGCCCGCGAAGGCGCCGAGCTGAAGCAACTGATCGAGGACCGCCTGAGCAGCATCAGCGAGCGCACTGCGGTGATCCGTGACATGATGCCGACCCTGCTGACCGCCCACCGGCAGAAGCTGATCGACCGCTTCAACGACGCCAAACTGGAGCTGGACAGCACCCGCGTCGAGCAGGAAATCGTGCTGCTGGCGCAGAAGATCGACGTCGCCGAAGAGCTCGACCGCCTCGATACCCATGTCGCCGAAACCCGCCGCGTACTGGACAGCAAAGACGCCATCGGCCGCCGCCTGGACTTCCTCATGCAGGAATTCAACCGCGAAGCCAACACCCTCGGCTCCAAGGCCATCGATACCCGCAGTACCCAGGCAGCAGTAGACTTGAAGGTGTTTATCGAGCAGATGCGCGAGCAGATTCAGAATATCGAGTAAGCCGATACCGCTCCGTTGCGGAACGGCATCACCTTTGCGCAGGGTTACTCCAAGGAAACCCGGATGGCGATCGGATACTCATCACAGTTGTGCCCGGCACCGCCGCGATCGACCACCAGAAACTCCCCTTCGCGCTCCAGTACCGACTGAATCGCATGCCAGGTACCGATACGGTAGTTGACGCCCTGGCGGCCGTCAGTAATGAAGGCGCGGACTTCTGTGGGGTCAATCGCATCGCCCGGCGGCGCCACCACGATCAGGAACTGCTCCTCGTGCAACGGCATGAAGGCCTGACTGCCGAGCGGATGCCGCTCGAGAAAAGTCAGCTCCAACGGCACGGTGACCGGCTGGCTGACGAAGATGCTGATCAGCACTCGTGGCGACTCGCCGGCCACCTCGACCTTGGCCAGATCGTGATGGCGACGGGTGCGGCCCGAGTTGATCATGAAGTACTCGGAGCTGCGCGAGTCGATTACCTCACCGAAGGCCGCGAAGGCCTCCGGTGTCAGGGGTTGGGCCGTCAGCTCCAATACGTCAGTGCTCATCCCCTGCTCCTCAACGGCCAAAGGTCGGCAGTTTCATATGGCGGTTGACGTCCTTGTACAGCAGGTAGCGGAACGGGCCGGGGCCGCCGGCGTAGCAGGCCTGCGGGCAGAAGGCACGCAGCCACATGTAGTCGCCGGCTTCCACCTCGACCCAGTCCCTGTTCAGCAGGTAGACCGCCTTGCCCTCCAGCACATAGAGGCCGTGCTCCATGACGTGGGTCTCGGCGAAGGGAATCGCGCCGCCCGGCTGGAAGTTGACGATATTCACGTGCATGTCGTGGCGCATGTCGCTCATGTCGACAAAGCGGGTGGTGCTCCAGGCGCCATCGGTGCCAGGCATTTCCAGCGGCGTAATGTCGTTTTCGTTGGTAACGAAGGCTTCCGGCACGTCAACGCCGTCAACTTTCTCGTAGGCCTTGCGCACCCAGTGGAAGCGCACCACAGCACCGCTGTCGTTGCGTACCTGCCAGTCACTGTTCGGCGGGATGAAGGCGTAACCGCCCACGTCCATCTGGTGAGCCGTCCCGTTCAGGGTCAGCGTCAGGCCGCCCTCAACAATGAACAGCACGCCTTCGGCGGTCGGGTCGGTTTCCGGCTTGTCGCTGCCGCCGCCGGGCTGCACCTCCATGATGTACTGCGAGAAGGTCTCGGCGAAACCGCTCAGCGGACGTGACAACACCCACAGACGGGTGCCGGTCCAGAACGGCAGGTGGCTGGTGACGATGTCGCGCATCACGCCCTTGGGAATCACCGCGTAGGCCTCGGTGAAGACCGCGCGGTCGGTGGTCAGCTGGGTCTGCGGCGGATGTCCGCCGGTCGGCGCGTAATAGCTGCGGGGGGTCGATTGCTTGGCCATGCTTACTCCTGATGTTGAACCGGGTGGTGGGTTGCCCAGTGGTGGGCAATGTCGACACGGCGTGTCACCCACACCCGATCATGGGATTCGATGTAGTCCAGAAAGCGCTGCAGCGCCCGGAAACGGCCTGGTCGCCCAATCAGGCGGCAGTGCAGACCGATCGACAGCATCTTCGGCGCCTCTTCACCTTCGGCATAGAGCACATCGAAGGCATCTTTCAGGTACTGGAAGAAATGCTCGCCGGTGTTGAAGCCCTGGGCCGCGGCAAAGCGCATGTCGTTGGTATCCAGCGTGTAGGGGACGATCAGATGGTTGTGCAACTGGCCCTGGCTGTCGGCCTCGCGGGTCCAGAACGGCAGGTCATCGCCATAATAATCGCTGTCGTAGGTAAAACCACCCTGATCGAGCAGCAGACGCCGCGTGTTAGGGCTGTCGCGGCCGGTGTACCAGCCTTCGGGCTGGGCGCCATACAGCCGCTGGAAGATCTCCATGGCGCGCTGCAGATGCTCGCGCTCCACCGCCTCGGGGATGGTCTGGTAGTGAATCCAGCGCCAGCCGTGGCAGGCCACTTCATGGCCCAGCTCGACAAACGCCTGCGCCAGCTCAGGGTGACGCTCCAGCGCCATGGCCACGCCAAACACGGTGAGCGGCAGACCACGGCGCTCGAACTCGTTAAGGATGCGCCAGACACCGGCACGCGAGCCGTACTCGTAGATCGACTCCATGCTCAGATGACGGTCATCGAAGGCCGCAGCGCCGATGATTTCAGAGAGAAACTGCTCGGAATGGCTATCCCCGTGCAGCACGCAGTTCTCGCCGCCTTCTTCATAGTTGAGCACAAACTGAACGGCGATCCGCGCCTTACCGGGCCAGTTGGCGTGCGGCGGGGTGCGGCCGTAGCCCACCAGGTCGCGGGGATAATCTGCGCTCTGAACCATGAGAAATCACCTCTGCAATTAAAAGAAAAACACCAGCGGCGGCTGTTAATCGACATAACCGCCGCTGATTCGATGTCGTAGATGCCAACGATTGTATACAATTAATCAGTTTAGTTGTGTACAAATAGGTTCCCAGCATGCATATACGCGTTATCAACCCCAATACCACCCAGGCGATGACCGATACCATCGGCACCGCCGCCACAGCTGTCGCAGCACCCGGCACACGCATCAGCGCGACCCAGCCGAGCAGCGGCCCCGTGTCCATCGAAAGCCACTTTGACGAAGCCGTCAGCGTACTTGGCGTGATCGATGAAATTCGCGCCGGCGAACGCGATGGCGTCGACGCCTACGTCATCGCCTGCTTCGGCGACCCCGGCCTGAACGCCGCGCGTGAGCTGACCCGAGCGCCGGTCATCGGCATTGCAGAAGCCGCCTTCCACGCCGCAACGCTGATCAGCACGCGCTTTTCCGTGGTCACCACGCTGCCGCGCACGACTATTATTGCCGAGCATCTGCTCGACAGCTACGGCATGGCCAGCCGCTGCCGCCGCGTACGCGCCGCCGACATTCCAGTGCTGGAGCTGGAAGCCAACCCGGATCTGGCGCTGGAACGCATTATCGAGGAATGTCTGAAGGCCAAACAGGAAGACGGCATCGGCGCGATTGTGCTCGGCTGCGGCGGCATGGCCGACCTCACGCCGCAGATCAGCGCCGCCGTCGGCCTGCCGATCGTTGAGGGCGTGACGGCTGCGGTCAAGCTGGCCGAGGCGCTGGTTGGCCTAGGACTGCAGACCAGCAAGCACGGCGACCTGGACTTTCCGCCGCCCAAACCTTTCACCGGACGTTTTGCCGAGTATTCGAACCTGACGCCCGACTGAGCACACCACGCCGGGGCCGGCGTGGGCGGCCCCGGATGTGGATGACAACCACCGATCGATCACAGAATCGCGGGAGACAATAATGCGCATCACACATCAACTGGAGGCCGTATGAGCACTGACATCAGCAGCGCAACGGCCAGCGAACTGCCGGCACATGACGGCAAGGCTGCAGGGGAAGAGTCCCTGGCCCCTCAACAGGTCCGCATCATGGGCCGCTTTTCCTACCTGCTGGCCTGGTTTGGCGGCTGTGTCGCCATTGGTACCTTTACCATGGGCTCCAGCGTGGTCGGCACCCTCAACCTGATCCAGGCGACCGTCGCCATCGCCATCGGCTGCTTCGTCATTGGCGTAGCCCTGGTCCTCAACGGCGCCGCCGGCTACAAGTACGGCATTCCCTTCGTGGTGCAGGCGCGCAGCGCCTTCGGCTTTACCGGCACCCGGCTACCAGGCCTGGTTCGCGCCGTGCCGGCGATCGTCTGGTACGGCTTCCAGAGCTGGATCGGTGCCGGCGCGCTGAACATGGTCTCGGCCACGCTGTTCGGCTTCGACAATCTGGTGTTCTTCTTCATCGCCTTCCAGTTTCTGCAGATTGGCCTGTCGGTGATGGGCTTCCAAGGCATCAAGTGGCTGGAGAACGTCGGCAGCGCCTTTATCCTCGCCTCGCTGGTATACATGTTCTACAGCACGGTGCAGCGCTACGGTGACGAGCTGTCGATGAGCCTGCTGACCATGCAAGGCTCCTGGGGGCTGCCGTTCTGGAGCGCGACCATGCTGTTCCTCGGCATCTACAGCACCATGATCCTCAATGTCAGTGACTACTCGCGCGAGCACGAACACGGCTCCAGCCCGGGCCTGCTGACCACGCTGTACTCGATGTCGATTCTGCCGTGCACGCTGTTCATGGGCCTGATCGGCTACATGGTCTCCGAGGCCACCGGTGTTGCCGACCCCATCGAGGTGTTCGCCAACGCCGTGGACAACACCCCGCTGCTGATGTGCACCTTGCTGTTCATCGCCTTTGCCCAGGTCACCACCAACGTGCTGAACAACGTGGTGCCGCCGACCTATGTGCTGATGGACGTGTTCAAGTTGAAATTCCGTCCGGCCACGGTGATCGTCGGGCTGCTGGCCTTTGCGACCTTCCCCTGGAAGCTGGTCAGCGCGGACTCGGCTGCGGGCCTGCAGGTGTTTGTGCAGACCTACTCGGCGTTTCTCGGGCCGATCTTTGCCATTCTGGTGGTGGACTACTACCTGATTCGCAAGCGCACCCTCAACCTGCAGCACCTGTACGATGCCGAAGGCCCCTATCGCGGCGTCAACTACGCGGCGCTGGTGGCCACAGCGATCGGTGTGGTGGCTGCGCTCAGCCTGTCGAGTATTTCCTGGTACGCCAGCCTGATCCCGGCAGGCCTGAGCTACTACCTGCTGATGCAGTACTGGCCCGCCTGCGCGCGCTTCAGACAGTGAGCCCTGGTATCGCCGCTGGGTTGATTTAAGGAAGCACTGATTAACTCAGCGGCGATAACCGGCAAACACATCCTGCAGATCAGGCACGGCCTGCGGCTCATCACCGATCGACAGCGACGCTTCGATGTCCTCCAGGTGCTTTGCCATAAAGGCCGCCGCCGCCTTGCCATCGCCCTTCTCCAGCAGCTCCAGTAGTTGCTGGTGGTCCGTGCAGTCGCAGCCCAAATTGCCGGCGTTGCCGTAGACCGCCAGGATCAGCGACGAGCGCGAACACAGCTGGACCACAAAGGTGGCCAGGGTCTGATTGCCGGCCAACGCCGCCAGCGTGCCGTGAAACTGCGCGGAGCACTGAATGGCTGCGCTCTGTTCTCCAGCCTCCAACGCCTGCTGCTCCTGCGCTGCCAGAGCCCGCAGCCGGGTCAGCCCGGCGGCATCCAGGGTCTGCGCCAGCGGCAACATGGCCCCGCATTCAACCAGCCGTCGCGCCTCAAATACCTCCCGCGCTTCCTCGGCCGAGGGTCGGGTAACGCTGGCGCCCTTGCCGGGCGTCAGGGTGATCAACTGGTCCATTGCCAGCCGCTGCAACACCTTGCGAATGCCCGTGCGACTGACCCCAAACACATCGGCCAGGGCATCCTCACGCAAGCGCGCGCCCGGTTGCAGGCGATGCTCGATAATGGCGGCGCTGATGGCCTGATAAATGCGCTCATGGCGCTGCGCTCCGGCGTCGGAGACAGGGCTGGCAGTGGCTGCGGCGCGCAACGCCGACGCGACCCGGCGGGCAGTCATCGGGGAGTTCCTCGGTCTGGTGAAGGGTAAGGCACGCTATTGTAGCGGGTTCGGGGCGTCCAGTGCTGCCGCCGCCCCGACGATCAGGCGATCACCTGGCTGATGGTAACGACCGGCACAATGTCACTGTAGTTGACGATATCCTCATTGAGCGCCTTGCCGCCGGCCGCAAACGCCGCCTGAAACTGCGCCATATCAGCAAAGAACAGGTGGGCTGCGGCCACGATCGGCGGCGCCTTGCCGGCACCGTCGGCCAGACACTGGTCTATCTCAAGCTTCAGCAGACCATGCGCGTCAAGCTGCTGATGAATCAACTGGGCGTGGTGCTGCTGGTAGTAGCTGTGGTCAAAGCGGGCGTTTTCCTGGGCGGGATAGCTGACAGTCACGCGAATCATGGCATCAAATTCCTGTTGTTGTTGTGCTTGGCCAAGCACCATAGCACGCCTCAGCCGAGCAGCGTCTCTACCCGCTCACGCAGGCGCTGGCGGTCCGCATCAAGCACCAGCGCCTGCTCACCCAGAGCCAGCGCCTCGCGCGCCAGACGGCGCGCCGGCGCGGCAAAGCAGGCATCTTGTGCGGCCAGCGCCTGCAGCGACTTGACCAGCCGCAACTGCACGTCGATGCGCCCCGCGCCGTCACGCGCTATCGGGCCAAACAGGTCATCAAACAGGTCATCCAGCGCCAGCGGCGTCAGCCAGACCCCCTGACAGGACACCTCGGCTTCCTGCGGCGACGGCCCCTTCGCCCAGGGGGCAAACAGGCGTACTCCGCGCCCCAGAATGTCGATGGCGGTACCCGGGTCGTTGACCGCCGGCGACAACGCCCGCGAGGCAATCTCCGACAGTACCGAACAGCCAAAACGCGGGTCCTGATCAAAGGAGCGCAGACTGTCGAGGGTAAAGCAGTCACACAGCGCGCACTGCAGGTCCTCATCCAGTCGCCCGTGCACCCACAGCAGCGGCTCGGCCGGATGCACAAAGGCGCCGGGCTGTACCGGTACGTAGAGCGCCAGCTGGTGTTCCTCAGCCAGCTCGGAGAGGGTCAGCACATCCAGATGCTGCAGATAAAAGCTGTCATCCGGATACAGCGGGCGGCAGCCGGCCGGCACCTCCCCATCCCAGCAATGGGCACCGAGGCAGGGGTTGGCAATGCGCTCGCGCAGCGCTCGCGTGGTGACCTGCTCGACCCGCTCGGTGGTGTCGCCCACCCGGCCAAAGCGCGACAGGTGATCAATCCAGCGCAGAATGGTCACCACAATCAAGGCGATGACCAGCAGCGTGATCGCAAACAGCACGACTCGGCCGCTTTCGCCGTAGGCCCCGGTGCTCAGCGCCACCAGCCCCACCAGGCTGAACAGAAAGGCACCGATAAAGGTACCCAGCACGTTTTGCGTGGTGGTGTCCTGCATCAGCAGTCGGGTGGCGCGGGGCGTCACGTTACTGGTCGCGGTACTGTAAGCCGCCACCATGACACTCAGCGAGAAGGTGGTGACCGCCAGCATGCTGGAGGCGAGGATGTCGAGAATGCGATCCACCGCGTCGGCGCCGATATCCACCGGCAGCGGCCCGGGCAGCAGGCGCTCGATCAGCACCGCCAGCAGCGCCGCCGCCAGCGCCAGCACTACGTAGAGCGTGGCGCGAATCCACAGCGTCCGTGTCAGCTGCGCCAGCAGCCATTGCCATTTCGAGATCATCCCACACCCCTATACCGGTGAAGCCCACAGCTTACCGCACCCATGACGCGACACGGCAGACGTCCTATAATGGCGCGCTTTACCCTTACCCGCAGGAAACACCTCGATGAGCCACGCCACCGGCACCCTGTATATCGTCTCCGCCCCCTCCGGCGCGGGCAAAACCAGCCTGGTCAAGGCGCTGATCGAGCTGACCCCCAACCTGCAGGTGTCGGTGTCCCATACCACCCGCGCCATGCGTCCGGGCGAGGTGGACGGCGTGAACTACCACTTCACCGACCGCGAGACCTTCCTCAAGCTGGTCGAGGCCGGTGATTTTCTGGAACACGCCGAAGTCTTCGGTAACCTCTACGGCACCTCCCAGAGTGCGGTCGAGCAGGCGCTGGCCGAAGGCCGCGACCTGATTCTGGAAATCGACTGGCAGGGCGCGCAGCAGGTGCGTCGCAAGCTGCCGCAGGCCCATTCGATCTTCATTCTGCCGCCGTCCCGCGAAGCGCTGCGCCAGCGCCTGACCCAGCGCGGCCAGGACCAGGACGAGGTGATCGACCAGCGCATGGCCGAGGCCGAGGCCGAGATGAGCCACTACGTCGAGTTTGACAGCCTGGTCATCAACGATACCTTCGAACACGCGCTGGAAGACCTGCGCGCCATCGTACGCAGCTACCGTCTGCAAACCGGCGCGCAACAGGCACGCCACACCGAGCTGCTGCAGGCGCTCTTGTCAGACTGAGGCACCACCCGGTAGACTGTCAGGTCCTGCGCCCCTGCTCGGGGCGCCTTGCGTTCAATTGTTTATCCTTTCCGGAGTACCCCATGGCTCGCGTTACCGTTGAAGACTGCCTGGAAAATGTAGAAAACCGTTTTGAGCTGGTCATGCTGGCCTCCAAGCGCGCCCGTCAGCTGGCCACCGGTGGCAAAGACGCCAAGGTAGCCTGGGAAAACGACAAACCGACCGTGGTGGCACTGCGCGAAGTGGCCGAAGGTCTGGTCACCAACGCCATCATGGCTGAAGAAGCCCTGCAGGATCAGCAGGAGCCGCTGTACTCGCTGGAAGCGACCGACGAGCCGGCCGAGTAAGAAACAGGTTTGCTGTTGCGCAGGCCGGGCATCCCTGAGGTCACCACTCGCGCTGGCGGGTGCGGGAGAGCTGCATGTCTGCGATAGAAGTATTTGCCGACAACCTGGGTAACTACCTTGAGCCGGAGCAGGTCAACCTGGTCCGGCGCGCCTATTTCTACGCCGAGCAGGCTCATGACGGGCAGACCCGCCGCAGCGGCGAGCCCTACGTTACCCACCCGCTTGCGGTAGCCCACATCCTTGCCGACATGCACATGGACCATCAGAGCCTGATGGCCGCCATGCTGCATGACGTGATTGAAGACACCGGCATTCCGAAGGACGCACTGATCGAGCAGTTCGGCGATACCGTCGCCGAGCTGGTGGACGGGGTCAGCAAGCTGACCCAGATGACCTTCGAGACCAAGGCCGAAGCGCAGGCCGAAAACTTCCAGAAAATGGCGCTGGCGATGGCCCGCGACATCCGCGTGATTCTGGTCAAGCTGGCCGACCGCCTGCACAACATGCGCACCCTCGGCGCACTGGCGCCGGAAAAACGCCGACGCATCGCCAAGGAAACCCTGGAGATCTACGCGCCAATCGCCAACCGTCTGGGCATGCACAGCCTGAGCACCGAGTTTGAAGATCTCGGCTTCAAGGCCATGTACCCGATGCGCTCGATGCTGATTGACCGCGCCGTGCGTAACGCCCGGGGCAACCGCAAGGAGCTGCTCAACCGCATTCTCGAATCGCTGCAGGCCTGCCTCGAGCGCGAAGGGCTGCAGGGCAAGGTGATGGGCCGCGAGAAGCACCTGTACGGCATCTACCAGAAGATGCGCGGCAAGAAGAAGTCGTTCAATGAAATCATGGACGTCTACGCCTTCCGCATCATCGTCGACAAGCCCGACACCTGCTACCGCGTGCTTGGTGCCGTGCACAGCCTGTACAAGCCCTTCCCGGGCCGCTTCAAGGACTACATCGCGATCCCCAAGGCCAATGGCTACCAATCCCTGCACACCACGCTGTTCGGTATGCACGGGGTACCGATCGAGATTCAGATCCGTACCGACGAGATGGAAGAGCTGGCCAACAACGGCATTGCCGCGCACTGGGTCTACAAGTCCAAGGACGACGTGATCAACGGCAACCATGCGCGTACCCGCCAATGGCTGAAAAGCGTACTGGAGCTGCAGCAGAACGCCGGCAACTCGCTGGAGTTCATCGAGAACGTCAAGATTGACCTGTTCCCCGACGAAGTCTACATCTTCACCCCAAAAGGCCGCATCATGGAGCTGCCAAAGGGCTCCACACCGGTCGACTTCGCCTACGCCGTACACACCGACATCGGCAACAGCTGCATCGCCTGCCGGGTCAACCGCCGCTTGGCGCCGCTGTCCGAACCACTGGAAAGCGGCGAAACCGTCGAGATCATCACCGCGCCAGGCGCCCGCCCCAACCCGGCCTGGCTCAGCTTTGTGATCACCGGCAAGGCGCGCAGCAACATCCGCCACTTCCTCAAGCATCAGCGCCACTCCGAGTCGATTGCCCTCGGCGAGCGCCTGCTGGATAAAGTGCTGGCCAGCTTTGATACCCAGCTTAGCGCCATTCCCGAGGCCCGCATCCAGGCTGTGCTGAACGATTGCGGCATGGAGCTGATGGAAGACCTGCTGGCCGACATCGGCCTGGGCAACCGCATGGCCTACGTGGTCGCCCGCCGCCTGCTGGCCAGCGGCGACGGCGCCAGCGAGGACGAACCGCAGAAAGTCGATCAGCCGGCCAGCGCCGCAGACAGCAGCGAAAAACCGCTGGCCATCCGCGGCACCGAAGGCCTGGTGGTCAGCTTTGCACGCTGCTGCAACCCGATCCCCGGCGACCCGATTGTCGGCTATCTGTCATCGGGCAAGGGTATGGTCATTCACCAGGAAAACTGCCGCAATCTGGCCGAGCTGCGCCACAACAGCGAGAAGACTCTGCACCTGACCTGGGACAAGGATGTCAGCGGCGAATTTACCATCGAGCTGCGCGTCGAGCTGGAGCACCAGCGCGGCATCATCGCCCAGCTTGCCACCGGCATTACCGTGGCCGACGCCAGCATCGACAAGATCAGCGTCGATGAGCGCGACGGCCGGGTCAGCGTAGTACAACTGGTGGTACGCGTCCGCGACCGCCTGCACCTGTCGCAACTGATCAAGCGCATTCGCAACCTCAAGGGCGTGATGCGCATTACCCGTCTCAAGAACTGAATTTCGTCGGAGAACACATGAACAAGCAAGTTATCACCAGCGATCAGGCGCCTTCCGCTATCGGCCCCTACTCGCAGGCCATCAAGGTTGGCAACACCGTCTACCTCTCCGGCCAGATCCCGCTGGACCCGGCCACCATGGAGGTCGTTGAAGGCTTTGAAGCGCAGGTCTGCCGCGTATTCGACAACCTGAGCGCGGTTGCCGAAGCGGCTGGCGGCAAGCTGCAGGACATCGTCAAACTGAACATCTTCCTCACCGACCTGGGCAACTTCGCCACCGTCAACGAGATCATGGAGCGCTACTTCGAGAAGCCCTACCCGGCCCGCGCCGCCATCGGCGTTGCCGCACTGCCCAAGGGCGTGCCGGTCGAGATGGACGGGATTATGGTGGTGGGCTGAAGCCCAGCTGCAAGCTGCAAGCTTGGTCAGTGTCTGCTCGGCGACCACACCGTCAACTGTTTTACGGTTTCCGGGCCGCCAGCAGCCCATAAAAAACCGCGCGATTAGACACCGCGCGGTTTTTTTCTTGCGGCTTGAAGCTTGTGGCTTGCCGCTGGCTTAGCTCGGCTAACCGAGCGAAGCCTTGAGGCTGATATCAGCATTCAGCAGCTTGGAGATCGGGCAACCCTTCTTCGCCTTGTCGGCGATCTCTTCAAAGGTGCTCTGGTCAATACCGGGGATGGCGGCATTCATGGTCAGTGCCACAGCAGTCACTGCGAACCCATCGTCCTGCTTGCTCAGCGTCACCTCGGCCTGCGTGTCGATGCTGTCAGGCGTGTAGCCAGCTTCGCCCAGCAGCATGGAAAAGGCCATCGAGAAGCAGCCGGCATGCGCGGCACCAATCAATTCCTCGGGGTTGGTGCCGGGCTGGTTCTCGAAGCGAGTATTAAACCCGTAGGGGTTGGCCTTGAGGGCGCCACTTTCGGTCGAGATAGTGCCCTTGCCTTCCTTCAGTGAACCTTCCCAATGAGCGGATGCTGATTTTTTCATCTGCGCCTCCTCGTGTGCGGTTACAGGTTTGTGCTACTCACCTTGCGACCCACACGGCAGGCAGATAATTCCCCTCAATTTTTACGCCGCTAGTCGAGCAACGCCGCATAGCCCTCGCGGTAGCTCGGATACTGCGGCACCCAGCCGGACTCGCGCGCCAGTGCATTGCTGCAGCGCTTGCTGCCCATCCGGGTACTGCCGGGGCCATCGGCCTGGGCGCTGACACCAAGCTGCTGTTGCAGCCAGCCGACCACCTCATGCAAGGGGGACGGCTCGTCATCCACCCCCAGATAGCAGGGCGCCAGCAACTCACGCTGCTCGGCCTGGGCCAGCAGGTGCGCGAGCAGACCCGCGGCATCATCGCGATGGATACGGTTGGTGTACTGCGGCGGCTCGGCCGGCACGTTCATACCCGCCCTGGCCTGCTCAATCAGCCGATTGCGGCCCGGCCCATAGATACCTGCCAAGCGCACTACGGACGCCGGATGGCCGCTGCGCAGCGCGACATCCTCTGCCGCCAGCAGCGCGCTGCCGGTCTCACTGGCAGCCAGCGCCGGGCTGTTTTCAGTCACCCATTCGCCGTCCTGCTGCGCGTAAACGCCGGAGCTGGAGACCTGCAACAGATGACGCAGCGGGCGCTTGCGCTCGCCCAGCCAGCTCAACGCATGCTGCAACCCCTGAACATAGAGGCGCTGATACAAAGCGGCATCGCGCTTGCCAGCCGCCGGGCAATAAACCAGATAATCGAGCTGCGCTGGCCAGTCTGCCGGGCGCTCCGGCGAGCACAGGTCACCCGCCACCGGCACAATGCCCGCTGGCAAGGCGGCGGTATCGCGGCGCAGGCCATAGACCTGCCAGCCCTCCGCCAGCAGCCGCCGACCCAGCTCGCTTCCCACATCACCGCACCCGGCAATCATCACACTCGGCATGGCACTCGCGCCTCCTCTCGGTTCATTGGCCGTCTACTCTAACAGGCCGACAGGCCAGCGATGCACTGAGATGAGCATGGCGTCACCCTTCGCTCGATCAACGCCGCCAGGCGTGTCGCCATTAGGTCTATCCTGTGGCGCCAGCGATTGTTTTACTCTATTAGACAACGGGCTATGCTAGAGCCTGTTTCCACGCCAATGCAGATTTCCACCGATGACTCTGACCGAACTCCGCTACATCGTCACTCTCGCCCAGGAACAGCACTTCGGCCACGCGGCCGAGCGCTGCCACGTCTCACAGCCGACCCTCAGTGTCGGCGTGAAGAAGCTGGAGGAAGAGCTCGGCGTGATGATCTTTGAACGCAGCAAGAGCGCGGTGCGTGTTACGCCAATCGGCGAGCGCATCGTCGCCCAGGCGCAGAAGGTGCTGGAAGAAGCCCTGGGTATTCGCGAGCTGGCCAGCGCCGGCAAAAACCAGCTGGCAGCACCGCTGAAGGTCGGCGCCATCTATACCATTGGCCCGTACCTGTTTCCGCATCTGGTGCCGCAGCTGCACCGGGTCGCGCCGGAGATGCCGCTGTATATCGAAGAGAACCTTACCCACGTGCTGCGTGACAAGCTGCGCAACGGCGAGCTGGACGCGATCATCATCGCGCTGCCGTTCCAGGAGCCAGACGTACTGACCAAGACGCTCTACGACGAACCCTTCAGCCTGCTGCTGCCGGCCAGCCACCCCTGGGCCAAACGCGACGCCGTGACCCTCGACGAGCTGGATGACAGCAAGCTGCTGCTGCTGGGCGAGGGGCACTGCTTCCGCGACCAGGTGCTCGAAGCCTGCCCGACGCTGCAAAAGGGCGATCAGCAACACCGGCAGACCACGGTCGAATCCAGCTCGCTGGAGACCATCCGCCATATGGTCGCCTCAGGGATCGGCATGACCGTGCTGCCCATGTCCGCCGCGGATGACCGCTACTACAGCTCGGACCTGCTGGTCACCAAGCCCTTCAAGACGCCGGCGCCCTATCGCACCGTGGCCGTTGCCTGGCGTGCCAGCTTCCCGCGGCCCAAGGCCATCGAACTGCTCAGCGACTCAATCCGTCTATGCTCGGTAGGCCAGCCGCCCCAGTGAGCGAATACACCCCGCTGACCGTTCTCAAGGGCATCGGGCCAGCGCTGGCCGACAAGCTCGACCGACTGGGCCTGAGTTCGGTACAGGACCTGCTGTTTCACCTGCCGCTGCGCTATCAGGATCGCACCCGGGTGACCCCCATCGGTGCCCTGCAACCGGGCCTGGACGCCGTGGTGGAAGGCACCGTGCTGGCCGCCGAGGTGGTCATGGGCCGGCGGCGCAGCCTGCTGTGCCGGTTGCAGGACGGCAGCGGCACGCTGAGCCTGCGCTTTTACTACTTTTCCGCTGCGCTCAAGGCAAGCCTGAGCCGCGGCAGCCACTGGCGCTGCTACGGTGAAGTGCGTCCCGGCGCGTCGGGCCTGGAGATCTATCACCCGGAACTGCACAACCTCGATACCGCCCAGGCGTTACCGGTCAGCGACACGCTCACGCCCATCTACCCGGCCACCGAAGGCTTGTCCCAGCAGCGTCTGCGCAGCCTGACCGACGGCTCCCTGGCCTGGCTGGCACAGGGCAATCACCTGACCGAGTGGCTGCCCGCGCCACTGGCCGACGCGTATCGGCTACCGCCGCTGCGAGAGGCCGTACAGCTACTGCACCGCCCACCGCCGGATATCGATCTGGAAGCGCTGCAGGATGGTCGCCATTGGGCCCAGCACCGGCTGGCCTTTGAAGAGCTGATGGCGCACCAGCTGGCCATGCTGCGCCTGCGCGCCCAGATGCGCGCACACAAAGCTCCTGCGATGCGCGCCGCCGGCGAACTGGCCGACGCCTTCATCCAGCAACTGGGCTTTGCCCTGACCGGCGCCCAGCGCCGGGTGGCCGACGAGATCCTGCTGGATCTGGCCCAGCCCCGCCCGATGCTGCGCCTGGTGCAAGGCGATGTCGGCGCCGGCAAGACTGTGGTCGCCGCGCTGGCCGCGCTGCAGGCCATCGAGGCCGGCTGGCAGGTAGCATTGATGGCGCCGACCGAAATCCTTGCCGAGCAGCATTTCAACAACTTCCAGCGCTGGTTCAGTGCGCTGGGCCTGTCGGTGGCCTGGGTCGCCGGCAAGCTCAAGGGCAAAGCACGCGCCAACCAGCTGCAGCTCATTGCCAGTGGCGAAGCCGCCATGATTGTCGGCACCCATGCGCTGTTCCAGGACGACGTGCAGTTTCGCAATCTGGGCCTGGCCATTATCGACGAGCAGCACCGCTTCGGCGTGCAGCAACGGCTGGCGCTGCGCGACAAGGGCGCCACCAGCGGCGTCTCACCACACCAGCTGATCATGACGGCAACCCCCATACCACGCACCCTGGCAATGAGCGCCTACGCCGACCTGGACACGTCGGTACTCGATGAGTTGCCGCCAGGCCGCACCCCGGTCAATACCGTGCTGATTGCCGACAGTCGCCGCGCCGAGGTCATCGAGCGGGTGCGCGCCGGCTGCGCCGAGGGCCGACAGGCCTACTGGGTCTGCACCCTGATCGAGGAGTCCGAGCAGTTGCAGGCGCAGGCCGCCGAAGCCACCTGGGAGTCGCTGTGCGAGGCCCTGCCGGGGCTGTCCATCGGGCTGATCCACGGCCGCATGAAAGCGGCAGAGAAAGCCGAGATCATGGCCGCCTTCAAGGCTGGCGACCTGCACTTGCTGGTCGCCACCACGGTCATCGAGGTCGGCGTCGATGTACCCAATGCCAGTCTAATGATTATCGAGAACCCCGAGCGCCTCGGCCTGGCCCAGCTGCACCAGCTACGTGGCCGGGTGGGCCGTGGCAGCGCCGCCAGCCACTGTGTGTTGCTGTATCACGCACCTCTGTCCGCTTTGGGGCGCGAGCGCCTGGGCATCATGCGCGAGAGCACAGACGGCTTTGTGATTGCCGAGAGGGACCTGGCCCTGCGCGGCCCCGGTGAGGTGCTCGGTACTCGGCAGACCGGCGTGGTGCAATTTCGCGTGGCCGACCTGGTGCGCGACGCCGACCTGCTGCCCGATGTACAGCAGGCCGCCCAGCAACTGGCCCAGCAGTACCCGGACCATGTACAACCGTTACTTGACCGCTGGATAGCCCAAGGCCAGCATTTTGCCCAGGTATGACAGCCGCTATGCTCACGCTGTCAGGCCCAGTTCACATGCAAGACTGCTACGCTGAAACAGGCAGACCGCCGTCAGCGCAAGGAAGAGTTCATGAATAGCCAAACGGCCCCAGAACAGCACGCCGCCACCCTGCCCGATCTGATCGAAAAGCTGTTGCAGCAGCAAGGCATCGCCTACCAGCTCAGGCCGACCAGCGACAGCTGGCCAGCCGCCCAGCAGATTCAGGCCAGTCTGGTGTGTGATGCCGTCGGTACGGTACTGACACTGATTCCCAAGAATCACCTGCTGGACCTGAAGGTACTGGGCGCATTGCTCGGGCGCGAACTTGAGCCGGTGCGCGACCAGCAGCTGCAACGCATCCTCAGCAAGCACCAGCTGAACCAGCTGCCCGGTCTGCCGATCCTGTTCAATTCCCCCTGCGTCTGCGAACAAAGCCTGCTGGAGCAGAGCGAAGTCTGTCTGGACAGCGGCCTGACCGGCTGGAGCCTGGTCATCAGCCAGGATGGCGCCCGCACCCTGATGGGCAAGGCCAGTCTGGCGCGCTTTGCCGTCCCCCTGGCCGGCTTGAGCGCGGTTTCCAGCGGCATTGAGCAAGACGGGCAGGACCTGAGCGATGCCGTGCAGAACTTCACCGCACTGCGCATGAAACAGCGGCTGGAGGAGACCATCGAGATTCCGCCGCTGCCTGAATCTGCCCAGAAGATCATGAAACTGCGGGTAGATCCCGATGCCGACATCGCCGACCTGGCCGACGTGGTCGAAACCGACCCCAGCCTGGCCGCGCAGGTCGTCAGCTGGGCCGCCTCCCCCTACTACGCCGCCCCCGGCAAGATTCGCTCGGTGGAAGACGCCATCGGCCGCGTGCTGGGCTTTGATCTGGTGATCAATCTGGCCGTCGGCCTGGCCCTGGGCAAGACCTTCCGCCTGCCGGGCGACGCCCCGGAGCGCAGCACGCCTTACTGGGAGCAGGCCATCTACACGGCTGCGGTGATCGAGGGGCTAGCCAAGGCAATGCCGCGCGACCGCCGTCCCGAACTGGGCCTGAACTACCTGGGCGGCCTGCTGCACAACTTCGGCTATCTGGTGCTGGCCTATATCTTCCCACCCTACTTCAAGCTGATCTGTCGGCATATCGAAGCCAACCCCCACGTCCCCCCGCACCTGATCGAACAGCACCTGATCGGCGTCAGCCGTGATCAGGTCGGTAGCTGGTTGATGCACTACTGGGACATGCCGGAGGAGATCTGCACCGCCCTGCGCCAGCAGCATAACCCGCTGTATCAGGGTCAGGATCACATCTATGCCAACCTCATCTACCTGAGTCTGGCATTGCTCAGACAGCACGATATTGGCAGCGGCCCGCGCGTGCCGATCCCCGACACACTGCTCGCCCGGCTGGGGCTGGACAGGGCGCAGGCCGATGCGGCGGTAGACAAGGTACTGGATGCGCGCGATGCGCTGCGCTCGCTGGTCAACAAGTACCAGGAGCAGAGATAAACAGGGGCTCGGACGAGCCCCTGTCAGACTGCAGAATCAGTTGACGGCGTCGCGCAGGCTTTTGCCGGGTTTGAAGGAAACGGTATTGCTGGCCTTGATCTTGACCGGCGCGCCAGTCTGGGGGTTTTTGCCGGTACGGGCGCCACGGTGGCGCTGCAGGAAGGTGCCGAACCCAACCAGGGTAACCGAGTCTTTCTCGCTCAGGGCCTTGGTGATTTCGTCCAGCACGGCGTTGAGTACCCGGTTCGCCTGATCCTTGCTCAGGTCGGCCTTATCGGCGATCGCCGCCGCGAGATCTGGTTTACGCATATGAAGCCTCATTGTCTGTTGTTTTTGTTTTGACCGCCGCGTCCTCACAGCGGGCTTGCCAGAGCATCTGCGTCAATGCCACAGGCTCCATCGAAGCCCGGCCAGCATGGCACGACTGAGCCAGATACGCCAGCCGTCTCAGCCCCGAAGCGGCAGCCTATCACGCAATTTCCCGACAAATGGCCCGTCAGGACAACCAGGCCGGCAACTCCCGGGTCAGCAGCGCCTTTTCTGATACCGCCGCGCCAGTCAGAGCAAAGCCCTGCAGCTGCCCTGTCTGATCGATAAAGACCGCGCGCAGGTCCTCCCCTTCGCCGCTGATCTGCCACTCGCCGCTAACACCGGCAAGCGGCGGCGCAACCACCAGCGGACACGCAGGCGTCTTCACCATGATCGGCATCGCCGGATAGCTGACCGCCGTCGGCGTACCCGCCAGCGTCTTGGCCAGCGCACGGGCCGACGTCATCAGCGGCATCACGTACATCAGGTTCAGCCCCGCCACCTCGGCGCAGTCGCCCAGCGCATAAATGTGCGGGTCGCTGCTGCGCAGTTGCGCATCTACCCGCACGCCGCGCCCAACGCTGAGCCCGGCGGCAGCCGCCAGGTCAGTGCGCGGTGCCAGGCCGATGGCAGAGAGGCCCTGATCGGCGTGCACTTCGCTGCCGTCATCAAGCAGCGCCAGCAGAGCATTCTCGCTGGCGGCCAGTTCACGGATGCCACACCCCAGATGAAAGGTCACGCCCAGCGCTTCGAGGCGGCGCTGCAGCGCCGCTGCTACCGGTTCCGGCAACAGCTGGGGCATCACCCAGGGGTCGGTAGCCACGACGGTCACCTCAAAGCCGCCCAGGCTCAGATCGTTGGCGAACTCGCAGCCGATCAACCCGGCGCCGATGATCAGCACCTTCTTGCGTCCGGTCAGCGCCGCACGGAAGAGCCCGTAGTCCGCCAGATCATTGATCGACAGCAGGCGCTCACCCAGTTGCTCGCGCCAGGGCAAGGCCCGAACCTCGGCGCCCAGTGCCAGCACCAGATCGCTGTAGGCTTGCTGCCGATCGCCCAGAGTCAGGGTGCGCGCGGCAGGATCAATGGCGCTGACAGACACGCCTGTCAGCACCTCAGCGCCGAGCTGGGCGGCCATCGCGTTGGCGTCCTGCATGGCCAGCTCATCGGCTTCCTTGCCCTTGGCAAAACCGGTCGAGAGCAGCGGCTTGGAATAGAAACGGCCGTCATCGGCACTGACCAGCAGCATCGGGCGCTGGTTATCCAGCTTGCGAAATTCCTTGGCCAGGTTGTAGCCGGCCAGGCCGGTTCCGACAATAACCAGCGGGGCGGTGTCTGCCACGGGTAGGGTCTCCTGCAGGGGGTATCAATCAACGCGGTACAATCAGCCGATCTCGATCATCTCGAAATCTTCCTTGCCTACGCCGCAATCGGGGCACATCCAGTCCGCCGGGACATCTTCCCAGCGCGTACCCGGGGCAATACCGTCATCCGGCCAGCCCTCGGCTTCGTCATAGATGTACCCACACACGATACATTGCCACTTCTTCATACTTGCTTCTCACGGTGTTCGGATGTTGTTCTTTGGGGGTCAGCTCAGACAGGACAATAGCGCAGTGCGGCCTGAAAATGGCACCTGTTGGCAACGGCACGCCAGCCTGACGCAAACAGACCCTACCGTAAACGCCCTGCAAGTCCAAGGCCAACCCCCGGCACAGCAACGCCCGAAACAGAGGGCTTTCATGGTACTCTTGCCGACACCCTGACCCTCTGCCCAGACCTTGCGATTACCGAATGTTGCCCGACTGGTACCCTGCCGACCGACACCCCGCGCCGCCGCCCGAGCCGCTGTTCAACTGGCTCTGCCATGAGGGGTCGCTGACCCAGCGGCTGACCGAAGCGGGCAACCGGGACTTTCGCGTCGAGCTGCTGCAGCAAGCCCCCCAGCCGGCGCGCGAAGACGAAGCCCAGGCCCTGGGCCTGGCCGCCGGCGCCCCCGTCTGGACCCGGGAGGTCCTGCTGCACACCGCCGGCGCACCGCGGGTCTACGCCCGCTCGGTGGCGCCGCCCAGCGCCCTTGGCAACGCCGAGGTGGCGCTGGACAACCTGGGCACCACCAGCCTGGGACACCTGCTGTTTCGCAATCCGCAGATCCAGCGCGGCCCCATCGAGATCAGCCGCTACCCGGCGGCCTGGTTACCGGCGACCTGGCGTGCCGAGGGCCTGTGGGCCCGCCGCTCGCACTTCTCCGACGGTGCATTACAGCTGCTGGTGTGTGAAGTATTCTTGCAGGGCTGGCCCGCCGCCGGCACCTGAGCCCCTGCCCCTGACTGGAGAACTCCCTTGCTCAGCCTGCTGATCAAACCCCTGGTACGCCTGCATCCACGGGCCAAGGACTACATCGAGCTGATGCGCCTGGACCGTCCGATCGGCACCTACCTGCTACTCTGGCCGACACTCTGGGCGCTGTGGCTGGCCGCCGAGGGCGTGCCGAACCTCGACACCCTGATCATCTTCGTGCTCGGCGTCATCCTCATGCGCGCCGCCGGCTGTGTGATCAACGATTATGCCGACCGCGACTTCGATGGTCACGTTGAACGCACCCGCGAGCGACCGCTGGCGACCGGGCGGATCAGCGCTCGTCAGGCGCTGATCGCCTTTGCCGTGCTGGTGGGGTTGAGCGGCCTGCTGGTGCTGCTGACCAATGCCCTGACCATTCAGCTGGCCTTTGTCGGCGTCGGTCTCGCCGCCCTGTACCCTTTCTGCAAACGCTTTACCTTCTACCCCCAGGTGGTGCTCGGTGCAGCCTTCTCCTGGGCCGTTCCCATGGCCTTTGCCGCCCAGGCCAACAGCCTGCCGATGCCGCTGTGGCTGCTGTTTATCGCCAACCTGCTGTGGACCGTGGCCTACGATACCGAGTACGCGATGTGCGACCGCGAAGACGACCTGCGCATCGGCATCAAATCCACCGCGATCCTGTTTGGCGACGCCGACCGGCTGATCATCGGCCTGCTGCAGGGGCTGACCCTGGTCTGCCTGCTGCTGGTCGGCGCGCGCTTCGGCCTGGGCCTGTATTACTACCTGGGACTGCTCGGCATGACCCTGGGCTTTGCCTGGCAGCACTGGCTGATGCGTGAGCGCGAGCGCCTTGCCTGCCTGCAGGCGTTTCTGTCCAACCACTGGGCCGGCATGCTGGTCTTTATCGGCCTGGCGCTGGACTATGCGCTGCGCTGATGCCATCAAGCCGTGCTGCAACAGACTTGCCCTCGCGACGTAATACAACTGAAATAAAAGTGTTATCTAATCGGCGCATGACTCATATCTGCAACGAGACGGAAACCCATGTCAGGTAAAAGCATTCTGATCGTCGATGATGAGGCGCCCATCCGCGAAATGATCGCAGTGGCGCTGGAAATGGCCGGCTACACCTGCCTTGAGGCCGAAAACACCCAGCAGGCCCACGCCTGTATCGTCGACCGCAAACCCGATCTGATTCTCCTCGACTGGATGCTGCCGGGCACCACCGGCATCGAGCTGGCCCGTCGACTCAAGCGCGACGAGCTGACCGCGGACATTCCGATCATCATGCTCACCGCCAAGGGCGAGGAAGACAACAAGATCCAGGGCCTGGAAGTCGGCGCCGACGACTACATCACCAAGCCCTTTTCACCACGCGAGCTAGTCGCCCGCCTGAAAGCCGTACTGCGCCGCGCCGGCCCGGTCGACAGCGAAGCACCGATCGAGGTCGCCGGGCTGATGCTGGATCCGGTCAGCCATCGGGTGACCATCGACGAATCCGCTGCCGAGATGGGCCCCACCGAGTATCGTCTGCTGCAGTTCTTCATGACCCACCAGGAACGCGCCTACACCCGCGGACAATTGCTTGATCAGGTCTGGGGTGGCAATGTCTACGTCGAGGAGCGCACCGTCGATGTGCACATCCGTCGCCTGCGCAAGGCACTGGGCAACAAGTACGAGCATCTGGTACAAACCGTCCGCGGAACCGGCTATCGGTTTTCGACCAAGGCCTGAGGCATTGCTCGGAGAAGTGGCGAGGATCTGGTCTGTTGGCGTTTCGCCCACCCGCCTGCTGCTGCCGGTAAAGTCGCCAATCAAAACGACATATCAACAGACCCTAGATGAGCGTATTCAGTGACCAGACATAGTTTCAGCCGGGTTCTCGGTCAATTGCTGCTGCTGGTGCTGGTCTGCCTGCTGGTCGGCTGGATCGTCGGCCAGCCCGCCTGGGTGCTGGTCGTCGGTCTGGGCTGCTACCTGGCCTGGACCCTGCGCCAGATGTCGCGCTTCTACCACTGGTTGAGCAGCCACCCGAATGACCCGCCACCCGAGGCGCGCGGCATCTGGGGCGAGATTTTTGACAGTATCTACCACATGCAGCGCCGCGACGGTCGCATGCGGGCGCGTCTGCAAGCCGTCATCGACCGTATCCAGGCCTCGACTGCCGCCCTGCGCGAAGCGGTGGTCATGGTTGACCGGGACGGTCACCTGGAGTGGTGGAACCATGCTGCCGAGCGGCTGATCGGTCTGCGCAGTCCGGACGACAGCGGCCAGCACGTTGCCAACCTGATCCGCGATCCGCGTTTTATCGAATACTTCGAGCAGGGCGACTTCCGCGAGCCGCTGGAAATCCCCGCGCCGGCGGACATCAACATCCAGCTGCAGTACGCGATTACCCGCTACGGGCCGGGCGACCGCCTGATGGTGGTGCGCGATGTCACTCGGCTGCATAACCTGGAACAGATGCGCAAGGACTTTGTCGCCAACGTGTCCCATGAACTGCGCACGCCGTTGACCGTGGTGGTGGGCTACCTGGAGACCATGCTCGACCTGGACGACGACCTCAACCCACGCTGGAAACGGCCGCTGCAGCAGATGCAG
Organism: Pseudomonas abyssi; assembly: GCF_002307495.1. GTDB lineage: Bacteria > Pseudomonadota > Gammaproteobacteria > Pseudomonadales > Pseudomonadaceae > Halopseudomonas > Halopseudomonas abyssi. The sequence continues at coordinate 43,094 of NZ_NTMR01000012.1, forward strand.
CAGCAGGCCAACCGCATGCAGGCACTGCTCAATGACCTGCTGCTGCTGGCCCGCCTGGAAACCTCGGACAACCCCAGTGAAGACGAACTGGTTGATGTGCGTCCGCTGCTGGAGCACATCCGCAAGGACGCCGAGGCCCTGTCCGGCGAGCGCGGCCACCGCATCACCCTGGAGATCGACGGCAATACACGCCTGTATGCGATCGAAGGAGAACTGCGCAGCGCCTTCTCCAACCTCGCCTTCAACGCGGTGAAGTACACCCCGGATGGCGGTGATATCACCCTGCGCTGGCACAGCGACGCCCAAGGTCAGCATCTGAGCGTGATCGACAACGGCGAAGGCATTGCTCCGCAACACCTGATGCGCCTGACCGAGCGCTTCTACCGGGTGGATACCAGCCGCAACAGCACCACTGGCGGGACCGGGCTGGGCCTGGCCATCGTCAAGCACGTGTTGCTGCGCCACCAGGGCAAACTGGAGATCAAAAGCGATGTCGGCAAGGGCAGCTGCTTCAGTTGCCACTTCCCGCCAGCACGCAGCGCGCCTCGGGTCTGATGATGTTGCAGTCATCCGTCTGCCGAGGCCACTTTCGGCCAGGCACGGCGGACGCTGAAGCGCAGGGATGCGCTGAACAAACTAGGCTCCCCGCTCCTTGATTGACGGCTTTACAGACAGCAACAGGCGGGTGGAATTGATCAGAGCTTCCCTAACTCAGGCGCTCGGCGAGTAGTGCGCCTGGGCGGTGCCCGAGGCAATCAGCCGGGAGAGGTAGTCGAGCTTTTCCGGGTCCTGGTCGACAAACTTCAGCGTCACCTTCACCCAGTCGCAATCCATCTTGGCTTCCAGCGCCGCCACCGCGTGCACGTAGCCGTTGATCCGCGCGACCGAGCGATCCGCGTCCTGCTCCAGATCCAGCACGCCGCTTTCAAACACCTGCGGCAGACGCTCGCCACGGCGCACAACCACCAGCGCGTCGCGCAGGCTCAGGTGCTTGATCACACAGGCAAACTGCCCCCCGGCCAGACGCAATTGGGATTGCCCTCGTACACGCTGACCGCTGTCCTGATCGGGCGGCGGCGCTGGCTGGGCTGCACGCGGAGCGCTGGCTGGCGCTGCCGCAGGAGCTGGAGGTGAGCCGGTTTGCCGGCCTCCGGTCAAACTAGCCACCGAGCCGATCGCCGCACCGGCACTGGGCCGCGGGCGCGGCGCCTGCAGCTGGGCCAGTTTGCCGGTCCGATGCAGCGCCTTTTTGACCTTGGCAATCAGTTGCTCATTGCTGAACGGCTTGCCGATATAGTCGCTGACACCGGCCTGGATCGCCTCAACCACATTCTCCTTGTCGCCCCGGCTGGTCACCATGACAAAGGGAGTCGAGCCCTGCTCCGGCTGGGTGCGAAACCACTGCAGCAACTCAAGGCCACTCATTTCAGGCATTTCCCAATCACACAGGATCAGGTCAAACCCGGTGCGTGACAGCAGCTGCTGTGCCTTGCGCCCGTTCACCGCTTCCTCGATCTGCAAACCGGGAAAGTGGCTGCGCAGGGCCTTTTTGACCAGATCGCGGATGAAGGGGGCGTCATCCACAATCAGGACCGATACATTCGACATAAGGGCGTTATCCTCAATTGTTAGGCGTACTGTACCCCAGAGAGCCAGCGTCGCGACAATCGACGTGCAAATGGCCACCATTGACAGTGTAGCGACCTGAGCTAACGTAAGATCCGAGCAGTTACTTTCATCCTGAATCGTCGGACACCCCCAGCGGTGTCGCAGTCGTCGATACCCAACACGGAGGTGTGGGTTTTGACGAATTTAATGCAGTGGTGCGCGGCCGATAGCCGCCCATCAGCCTTACCCCGATCCTTACGTTGTTCCAATACGGCCAGCCAGCAGTTGCCGTGGTTATCCACTGCGCCTCTGACCTGACGGAGCGACACCATGCCAACGCCAAGCCCGACGACCCAGACGCCGTCACAGCGGGTGGTGGTCGAATCCATCGGCTCCGCGCGACCGGCCCTTGCCGGCCTGCTGGCCAGTCAGTTGGGGCTGCCGGCCAACCAGGTGGCCAACGCCCTGTACAAGGCCCCATCGGTTTTGCTCGAGGCGCTGCCGCAGGAGCAGGCCTGTGGCCTGGCCACCATTCTGCAGCAGGCAGGCCTGGCGGTGCGGGTCGAACCCAACAGCGTGCCACGCCCCGCCGCTGCCGCGACCTTCGACATTGCCCTGTACGTCACCGAGGTGGCCGATCTGCCGGCCTGCTGCGAGCGGCTTGCACGCTTTCTCGGTTGCCTCCCTGCCGCCGTACTGGGCCTGCTGAGCAGCCCGCCCGGCGTCATCATCGGCGACGTAAGCGCCGCCACCTGCGCAGCGCTGCAGCAGCAACTGGCCGATCTCTCCGTAGAGCTGGTCTGCTCGCGACGCGATGAAGCCCGCTATCAACTGCTGATCGAGCGCGCGCCCGGTCCGCAGCTCGACAGTCTGCTGCACGACCTGCGCCAGCTGGGAATCGCGCTCGACCCGGCGAACGATCAGCCACAGGGTACCCTCAACCACACCAACGCCCAGCAGTTGTGGCGCCGCCACCAGGCCGGCGGGGGGCTGCGTCTGCTCGATACCGCCTTTCTGCGCTACGACCTGTCACTGGAAGCCGTCGACGCCAACAGCCAGACCGAGCGTCTGCCCGAACTCGCCGGCCTGCCGGCAGCGCTTATCGACTGCGTGCTGGAGAATCTGCCGGTGGTGGTCGAAGAAGGCGTGGCCCACCCGGCGCTGCCCGCGCGTCTGCAAGCCTGGCAGGCAGCGGGCATGCCGGTACGACCACAGGTCGCCAGCCTGCGTCGCTGTCGCCTGCGGGTGCCAGCCGGCAGCCAGCTTGGGCCGGCGCTGAGCCTGCTGCAACAAAGCGGCCTGCTGCCACCCGACAGCGCCTTGCCCCGACTGCCATGGCAGTCCCCCGTGCTGCATGGCGAGCTGCTGCCACGCTGGCTGCAGCACAGCTTCGAGCAACTCGACATCCCCGTTGAATGGCAGGAGCTGGATCATGAGCAGCAATGACAAAGCCCACCAGCTGCACCTGGGTATCGCCGAGCAGGGCAAGGTGCTGGCCCTGGCCAGGCGCCATGCCGACGCCCTGCAACACTATCAGGAAGCCCTGCGCATGGCGGTCAGCAGCCGCGCACCGGAGGTGTTCTTCCGCCACTACACCCAATGCGTGATGGAAAGCCTGGAGCTGAGCGGCGAGCTGGACAGCGTGCTGCGCTACTGCGATGAAGCCGAGGCCCACTACGCCCGATTGGACTCACCGCTGCCGCTGGTTGCCCGTGACCGCGCCGAGAACCTGCAACGACGTGGCTGTATCCAGCTGCGCCAGGGCCGGCTGGAAGCGGCACTGGCCAGTCTGCAGCAGGCCATCGCTCTGGTGCAGCCGCCGGAGCTGCCGCTGGCCCGGGCACTGGTCGGCTGGGCCGCCCGCGGTCTGAGCATCGGTGAGCGGCAGTTACGCGACGCGCAGCAACGCCACGACTACTTCATCGTCCGCAAGGGGCTGGTCGAGCCCAAACGGGCCATCCCCCTGCCGCCCGAGCGCCTGCGCAGCGCCCATGCGGCCTCACTTGTTTGAATAACAGGAGCCAGGCATGAGTGACTACAACGGTCTTCGCCCCGGGCAGGTACTGGCCGACGCCAGCGTCGCCGACTTTATCTCCAGCCTCGGGCTCGGCATCGCCCGCGCCCAGCAGGCGCTGGATACCAACTCCATCGAACAGCTGGACGCCTTTATTCAGCCGATTCCAGGGTTGGGCGGCAAAACGCTGATCGAGATGGGTTTCAGCCCCGCCTTCTACCACTACCAGCACGCCGATATCAGTTGCTCGATGAACCTGCACCTGCGCGTGGAAGAGTCCACCGGCGTCGACTTCGGCATCAATGGCGCCTATAACAACGCCGAAACCAGCAACGACGACAGCGAAAGCAGCTCATCCAGCAGCAGCAGCGGCAGTCGCAGCGAGACGCGCAACCGCGAAGCCAGTCTGCAGATCACGGCACGGTCGGCCGGTGAGGTGCGCCTCAACGACAGCCGGGTAACGCTCACTGGCGCTGACCTGGAGAGCCGGCTGACCAGTCTGGTAGATGGGCTGGCCGGCAACGCCGACATCAGCGCCGTGGCCTTTGAGCGCAGCGAAACCCCGATCAACCCGACCACCGATGCCAGTGCACAGCAGGTCATCGTCTCGCCCAATGCCGTGGCCTTCCGCGCCTTTGGCTACGCTGGCGGCGTCATCCGCATTGCCAGCAACAGCGATACCACCTTTGTCGCCAACCCCGACACCAGCCTCAGCGTCAGCCGCTCCAACAGCGTCGCCAACTATGCGCGCAAGGTGAAAACCGCGTTCGAAGACGCCGGCTTCGAGGTCACCCACTGGCCGCCGGGCGAGGTGATCCATGAGGTGCTGTTTGATATCGACCGCAACCATATCCACGCCGATCAGCGCGACGGCCTGCAAGAGACTGCGCAGATGCTGGCCCGCGCCGGCGTGCCCTTCCGCCTGGTCGGCCACGCCGACGCACCGGCCAGTCCCGGCTACAACCTGGGGCTGTCGCAGCGCCGGGTGGACGAGGTCGAACGTCAACTGATTGCCAACGGTGTCGACCGGACACAGATCACCTCGGCGGTCGGCGCAGGCGAAGCCGCCGCCAATCCCGGCGGCGACGAAGGTATCCCTCACGATCAGGCCCACCGTCGGGTGCAGATCTTGCTGGATGTCGACCTGCTGGTGATCGAGGGCGCCGACGGCCAGGTGATCAGCGGCGTCGAGCCCGACCGCCGGGATCACGCCGAGTCAGCCAGCAACGGCTGGATTCACACCTTTGACGCCAATGACATGAGCGGCGTCAACGGCAAGCAGGTCAGCGCCGAGGGGCGCAGCTGGACGCTGTCCGGCAGCGCCGTCGACGGTCACGCCGCAGACAGCCCGCAGGCCTTTGCAAAAAACCTGGCCAACAGCATCAACGCCGACGCAGACAGCCAGATCAGTGCGTCGGCCGGTGGCGCAGTCTGCAACCTGGCGCGCAAGAGCGACCCGATCCAGCTGCACCTGATCAGCAGCTCCAGCCGCGACCTGCGCATGACCAGCAGCGAGAGCATCACCATCAGCGAGCAGTTTGCCAACAGCAGCAGCGAACGCGAGACCACCCGCCGCACCGGCAACAGTACGGTTGCCTTCGGCGCCACCCTGGATGTCCGTCACGCCAAGCAATTCGAACTGGACGTCACCGGCAACTCGTCGATCTCCGCCCGACTGGTGTCGATTCCCGCGCCGCCGGAATTCCTCGACACCATCCGCAGCTATCTGGGGAGCTAGGCCATGAGCGAGACCACCACCGTTACCCGCTCGCTGGTCAGCGCGCCGCTACCGCAGATCATCGAGCGCCTCGGCCTGTCGATCGCCCAGGCCCAGGCCGCGCTGGACAACAACTCGGTCAAGGTCGCCCAGGCCATGGCCGAAACGCCGGTCGAGCTGGGCGGCCAGACCTACAACCTGCTGACGCTGGGCTTTACCCCCAGTTTCTACGCCTTCACCGAGGCCACGGTGGAGGCCAAGCTGTCGTTCAGCATGTCTGAAACCACCGAAACCTCGGTGTCCGCCGGGGTCACCGCCAAGGTCAACTACGGCGTCGTCATGGTCGCTGCCAGCGTCGATGTGTCCTACGCCCGCAAGTTTTCCGTTTCCGCCGAAGGGTCCAGCTCGATAGCCGCTCGCCTGGTATCGCTGCCTGCTCCCGAGGCTTTCAATGAAGTCCTGCGGCGCCTGTACGACGACGGGCTGCCCGGAGCCGACAACTGATCCGTCGATATCCCCACAAGGAGCAACACCATGAGTATTGGACGAGAGCTGTTGAACGTGCCGATGGGCGACATGATTCGCCAGATGGCCTTCGCCATTGCCGAGGCCCAGGTCAAGCTGGATGAAAGCTCGATCGAGGTCGCCGAGATGATGGGCGGCCTGCGCACCGTGTACGACGACGAGGGTAACATCGCCTTTGACGACAGCCGGATCTTCTTCGGCCACGAGTACATGACGCCCTCCGAGGCCGATTCGCTGGTCGCCCTCGACCCCGGCTACGGCGAGATCGTCACCGCCGCCAAGAAACACCAGACCGAGAACGGCCAGATTCGCGTGCCGACCCGGCTGTCGATGCTGGAGCTGGGCTTTACCCCGGTGTTCTACAACTTTGTCGATACCATCATCGAGGTAAAAATCGCCATCAAGATCACGCGCAGCAGTGAGCGCACCCACACCTCCAGCAACAAGACCACCAAGAACCGCAACAGCAAGAAGGCCAGCGGCCTGTTCGGCAAGGTGTTCGGTGGTCGCGACAGCAACCGTTCCAGCGTCTCCACCAGCCAGGTGGATGCCACTTACGCCTCCAAGTACTCCTATTCAGCAGAAGGGTCCAGCCTGCTGCGCACCAAGCTGTCACCGGTGCCGCCGCCGCCGATTCTCGAAGAGCGCATTCGCGCCATGATGGAAGAGGCCGAAGCCCGCCGGCAACCGGCGCCCGCGCCGGAAGATGACGACTGAGGAGACGCACCATGAGTGTCGGATCAGAACTGCTCAACGCGCCTTTCCCGCTGATCGTGCGCAACCTCGGCGTGGGGATCGCCGAGGCCCAGCTGGAGCTCGACCTGGTGTCGCTGCGCATCGCACGCATGATGGCCGGCTTTCCCACCGGCAGCGACGAAGAAGAAGACGGCCCGGAGGCCCCCTACAAGGTCGAGTTCAGCAACGGCAAGTCCTACAGCCTGCTGGAGCTGGGCTTTACCCCCAGCTTCTACCAGTTTGTCGACACCGTGATCGAGCTGAAGCTGTCGATCAGCATCAACAGTGAGCGCAGCTCGACCCACAAGCGCAGCCAGGTCAAATCCAGCGCCAAGGGCGTCGGGCTACCCTTCTTCGCCGCCGGGTCAGTGAGCGCCAGCTCGGTCAGCGCCAGCTACGCCAGCAAGTACCAGTATTCGGCCGAGGGCAGCTCGGTGATGCGCACCAAGCTGGTGCCGGTGCCCGCACCGGCGATTCTGGAGGAACGTATCCGCGCCCTGATCGACGCCGAGGCCGACGAATGAGTCGCAAGACCTGGCGCGACCTGGCCCGGCAGGAAAAACGTCCGGAGCCGGCCTCCCCCAGCCCTGACCTGCAGCAGCTGGCAGGCCGGGTACCCGGCTTGCAACGCCTGCTGGCGCAACGCGACACCCTGCAGCAACAGATGCGCCGCCTCGGCGGCCAGGGTGATGACAGCACATCCGTCGAGCGCGTGTACCCGGTGCCCAGCGCCAGCGAGCGGCGCGCAGAGCACGCCGCCTGGGAGCGCCAGCGCGATGGCCAGAACGCCCCGGCAGCACTGGCTCAGGTGCGTCAGGCTGCCGGCGCCGCGCGCCGCTGGCAGCAACAGCGCGAACGCCAGCAACAACAGGCCGGCAGCCGCGCCGGTCAAGCGCTGCGGCAGCAGCGAGCACTCATGCAGCGGCTGGACGAGCGGGTCGAGCAGGCGCGCAGCACCGCTCGCGAACGGCCGCGCGAGGCCATCGCTGAACCGCTGCTGCGCCCGCTGCAGGACCGCCTGGACAAGGCCTTTCAGGCGCCCTCAGCCGGCACCTCCCTGAGCGATTTCGACAACCGCTACCAACGCCGCCAGCAACGGTTGCTGGGCGTTGACACCGGCTCGCTGGAGAACCTGCAGGAGCGCGCCCAGCAATTGGCCGAGCGCCGCCAGCAGGCGCGCCGCGAGGCGCGCAAGGCCGAGCAACAACAGGAACGACAGAAGGCCCGTGCCGACGAACGCCGCCGCCAGCGCCCCCACCTGAGTACCGACTGATCAAGAGCCCTGACCATGACCCAATCCAGTAAATTCGTCGCCAACTCGGTTGAGCAGATACTGCTCGGGCTGGCCCGCGGCCTGCGCGACGCCCAGGCGGTGCTGGACGACCTGCCGCCGACCGACGCCTTTGGCCGGCCCCAGCCGGGCTATCACCTGCCGTACCTGGACTTCAACATCAAGGCCACGGTGCAGGCACAGCTGGACGCGCCCGAGGGCAGCAGCGGCCTGGCCGTGCTGCCTGGAGGCCTACGCAAGGCCAGACCCATCCCGCAGTTGCAGCTGGCGCTGCCCAATCCCAGGAAAGCGCCGAACGACGCCAGCGGCAGTACCGAGCTGATCAGCACCTTCAGCGGCCGGCTGGTGTCGATACCACCCAGCAATGCGCTCCCGGTGGTGCGCCTGGCTGCACGCAGTCTGGTCAAACAGCCGACCAAGCCGCGCGAGCAACAACTGCTGGTCACCCTGTCCAACAGCGCCGGCCAGCTGATCAGCGATGCCGCCGTCGAACTCAATCTGGACATCGACGCCAGCCTGGCGCTAAGCGAGGCTGCCGGGGCCAGCGGCCTGACCGCCGAGCAGGTGCGCAACGGCCTGCAGCTGAACGAGCGGCTGCTGATGACCGACCAGCAGGGCAGCGCCACTTGCGACCTGACGCTAGCAGCCGGATTACCTGCCAGCACCCAGCTGGTGCTGCTGGTCAGCAGCGGCGCCACCCTGACCCAGCTCATCCTGACCCCATAGGATTCAACCCATGCAATGGAGCATTACCGGCACCCTCTTCGAGCCCGACGGCAAGGCCGCCAGCGGTCAGGTGGAGATTCAAACCTTCGAGCTGGCCCGCAGCCAATGGCGCACCGTCGCCAAGGCGCGGCTTGATGCCAAGGGAGACTTTGCCATCAATCTCAACCTCGGCGACGGCCCGCAACTGCCGGCCGTGCGCCTGTGCGAAACAGTCAAGGCCAGGGAGACGCCTCGCGTACTGGCCGAAGGCGCGCTGGTGCAGGTCGAACCCGGCAGACGCATTCACCTGGCGTTCGGCGATATCGAACGCCTGGGCGACGAGGCGATTGCCCGGCGCGAACGCAGCGCGCCCTTCAGCGCCGCAGACGACTACCTGCTGGCCGGTACGCCCCGCGCCGTGGCCCAGCTCGCCGTCAACATGGCCGCGCTGCGCGTGAGTCCGCAGTTGGCCGTCCGCGCCCAGCCGGCCAGTACACAACTCAAGACCCAGGCCGCACTCAGCAAACAGCTGGAAGCCCAATCGGTTGAGCTGAACCAGAAGGTACTGCTGATCAACAACCTGGAACGCGAGAAGCAAAGCCATGCCAACGAGCTGAAACAGGCGCAGCTGAAGATCCGCACCCTGGAAAAGCAGCTCAAGGACAAGCCCGCCGCCGCCGGCAACGAACAGATTGAACTGGCAACCCAGCAAATCCGGCTCAACCTGAGTGAGCAGATTCTCAGGCAAGCCACCGAGTTCGAGCTGAAGGAGAGCGACCTGCAGCGCACCCTGAACCTGCGCAATCTGGAGATAGCCCAGTTCTCCGAGCGCATTCGCGACCTGACCAAGGCGTCGCGCGAAGCGGCTGAGGAAGCAGCCCGCGCTCGCGAGGAAAGCGAGGACCTGAAGGCGCAGCTGGACACCCAGGTTGACGCCGACCAGCTGTACGGCAACATCGCCCGCCAGCTGCAGCAGGCCCAGAGCCAACTCAGCAAGGATGGCGTGCCCTATCGCCTGGGTCGCGTCTCGCTCAATCTCAAGACCCTGGTCACCGGCAACAGCCTGACCCTGCCCACCCTCTCCGACCTGAAGAGCAAAGGCAGCTCAGGGTTGTTCACCGATGTGTCGCTGGAGTATTTGCCGGACGGCGACCAGCCAGCCGACGACGTCCCGTCAGGCATCACCGTACCGGACTTCAGCGACCTGACCGAAACCCTGGCGCGACGCCTAGCCCGCGACCTGGGTCTGGAGCTGGAAGCGGCCTACCAGAGCATCGGCGACAGCGGCCAGCCGGTCGGTCAGGCGATCCGCCAGGTGCCGGCCAAAGGCACTGAAGTGACACTCGGCGAACGTGTACTGGTGGTATTCACTCAACCCTGAAGGACAGCCCCATGCCCACCATCAAGGAACTGGTCAGCGATGTCATGGCAGCCCCTATCGGCGAGCTTATTGCTGCCGTCGGTCAAGGCGTTGCCGAAGCGCAGCAGGCGCTGGACCGCGGCTCGCTGGCGCAAATACTGGACATCTACAGCCACGCCGACAGCGACGAACTCAAACTGCTGCAGCAGATCGGCTATCAACCGACCTTCTACGCTCTGCCGGAAACCACCGGCGAGATTCAGGTCGCCCTCAGTCTCAGCGGACAGCAGACGCCGACAGCCAGCCCGGCGCCAAAACAGCTGAAAACACGCTCACTGGCCAGCCACCTGCGTACCAGCCTGCCGACCGCCCGCGTGTACGCCGCCCCGGTCAATGCCGACTTGACCAACCGCTACGGCTTTCAGGCCAATGCCGCGGCCAAGATTCAGTTCAAGATTGTCCCCATCCCGGCCCCCGGCCAGGCCAGCGACATCCGTGTGGCGCCCAATCTGACGGGGATGCAACTGGCGGCCGCCGAACAGCTCGGCAACCAGCTGGACATCAGTCTGGAGGTCGTCGACCAGCAGGGCGACCCGGTAGCCAACCCTGCGGCCAACGCCAAGATCAGCGCCCAGCAGCCGGAGGCAGGGGAAATCATGCTCGCCGGCGCGGTCATACAGGTCGAGCTGTAGTTAGGGCCTACAGCCCCTAGTGGACGCGCATAAAAAACCCGCTCGGCAGCGAGCGGGTTTTGCATCTTAACGGTCGGGCACAGGCCCGCCCAATCAACTCAGCGCGGAGCCATCACAGCTCGCCGCGCAGCGCCTTGAGGAAGATCGCCTGATACTGGGCGGCGTCATAACGCTGCGGGTTGGTCTTGCCGGCCACGTCCTTGGCCGACATGGCACCGATGGTCTCGGCCTGGGCGTCATCGATATTGATCTCGGCCAGGGTATGCGGAATACCCAGTTCAGAGCGCAGATCCAGAATCCAGTCCAGCATGCCATCGAAGTTCTGCTTCGGCAGGTCGAGGTAGCGAGCGGCACGCGCCATTTCGTCTTCGATCACCGGACGGTTGGCTTGCAGCATGTAAGGCATGACAATCGCGTTCAGCAGACCGTGGTGCGCATCGTAAACGGCGCCCAGACTATGGGATACCGCGTGGATACCGCCCAGACCACGCTGGAAGGCTACCGCACCCATGCTGGAGGCCACCTGCATCTGCAGACGGGCGTCGATATCATCACCCTGCTTGGTGGCGCGTGGCAGGAAATCCTTGACCAGGCGCATGCCTTCCAGCGCGATACCCTCAGCCATCGGGTGGTAAACCGGGGCACAGAACGCCTCAACGTTGTGTGCCAGCGCATCCATACCGGTCGCAGCGGTCAGCTTGGCCGGCAGGCCGACAGTCAGCTCCGGGTCCAGGATGACGATGGCGGGGACCATCTTCTGGTGGAAAATGACGCGTTTGACGTGGCTTTCATCGTCGGTGATGACCACCGCCTGGCCTACTTCGGAGCCGGTACCGGCAGTGGTGGGCACCGCCACCACCGGCAGCATCTTGCTGGCGTCGACAGTACCGGGGCCAGCGTCCCACAGCGTGCATTCCTGATGCGCGACCAACGCGATGGCCTTGGCCGCATCAATCGCCGAGCCGCCGCCAAAGGCAATCACACCATCGTGCTGGCCCGCTTTCAGCGCGGCGACACCGTCCGTTACGTTGCCGCCGGTGGGGTTACCCTTCACGCCGCTGAACAGGCCAACCTGCAGGCCCGCATCACGGCATAGTTGCAGCGCCGCCTCGACCATCGGCAACGCGGCCAGCCCTGGGTCGGTGACCAGCAACGGAGACGTCATGCCCAACTGCCGGCAGGCCTTGGGCAGCTCACTGATACGACCGGCCCCTACGCGTATGCCGGTAGGGTAGTGCCAGTTCATGCTGTAGGACTTGATCTCCATGCTATCTCCGAATCTCTCAGGTTTATTGTGGGTGCAGGTGCGCGTCGCGGCCCGCATTCTTGTGTGAATCTTCGGTTGCGGGCAGACACAAGATACAAAATGAAATTATGTCCCGCAATGTACTCAAAGTTACGACTTTTGTGCTGACACTCTGCGACAAATAGACACTTGTCAAAGCACCATGGCCGGTCCATCTTGATGAAAGCAACAGCACCTTCACAACGACACAAGCAGGACCACCTGCAACCATGGCCCGTGAGGAACACCGATGAAACGCTTTATGATCACTGCCCTCAGCGCTGCCGCGCTGCTCAGCTCTGGCTCCCTGTTCGCCACAGACGGCGAGACCCTGTACAAGACCAAGGCCTGCGTGGCCTGCCATCAGATCGATACCAAGGTCGTCGGCCCGTCCTACAAGGACGTGGCTGCCAAGTATGCCGGGCAGGACGGTGCGGTGGAAACCGTCGCCGGCCACATCAAGAACGGCGTGTCCGGCATTTGGGGGCCGATTCCCATGCCGGCCAACCAGGTAACCGACGAAGAAGCCCGTATTCTGGCCGAGTGGGTGCTCAGCCAGTAATAACAAAACTCCAACAAAAAACCCGCCGATTGGCGGGTTTTTTGTTGGCTGATGCCCGACTCACTCGTCGGCATTGCCTTCTTTTTTGACTTCGGCTTCCATGCGTTTGAGGCCGATGTGACGCACATCGGTACCATTGACCAGGTAGATGACGTGCTCGGCCACGTTGCGCGCATGGTCACCGACCCGCTCCAGTGAACGCAGCACCCAGAGGATGTTGAGCACCCGGCCGATGGAGCGCGGGTCTTCCATCATAAAGGTGACCATTTCACGCATGGCGGTCTTGTACTCCTGGTCCACCGCCTTGTCTTCGCGAGCAACCGAGAAGGCCTGCTCGGTGTCCATGCGCGCAAAGGCATCCAGCGCCTCCTGCACCATGCGACGCACGTGGTGGCCAATATGGCGGCACTCGACATAGCCACGCGGCGCCTGACCGTCCTCTGCCAGATCGCGGGCGCGCTTGGCGATCTTCGAGGCTTCGTCGCCGATGCGTTCCAGATCGACAATGATCTTGCTGATGCTGACCACCAGGCGCAGATCGCTGGCCGCCGGCTGACGCCGCGCCAGGATGCGCAGACATTCCTGGTCGATGTCCAGCTCCATCTGGTTGATGGCGTTATCCTTCTCGCGCACCTGCTGCGCCAGCTTGGCATCGCCCTCGATCAGGGCAACGATGGCGTCATTGATCTGTTTCTCGACCAGACCGCCCATCTCCAGCAACTGGGTGCGAATTTCCTCGAGTTCGTCGTTGAACTGCTGGGAAATGTGCTGATTGAACAATTCTTTATCTGAGGGCATGGCGCAGCGCTCCCGGGTTAACCGTAACGGCCGGTGATGTAGTCTTCCGTCTGTTTCTTCGACGGGTTGGTAAACAGCGTGTTGGTGTCACCAAATTCGATCAGTTCACCCATGTACATAAAGGCAGTGTAGTCCGACACGCGGGCTGCCTGCTGCATGTTGTGGGTCACGATGACGATGGTGAACTTGGTTTTCAGCTCGTTGATCAGCTCTTCGATCTTCAGCGTGGAGATCGGGTCCAGCGCCGAGGCCGGCTCGTCGAGCAGCAGCACTTCCGGCTCGACCGCGATGGTGCGGGCGATACACAGACGCTGCTGCTGACCACCGGACATGCCCAGGGCCGACTCGTTCAGACGGTCCTTGACCTCGTCCCACAGGGCCGCGCCCTTGAGCGCCCATTCGACCACTTCATCCAGCGTGCGCTTGTTGTTTACGCCCTGAATGCGCAGACCGTAGGCGACGTTTTCGTAGATCGATTTGGGGAAGGGGTTGGGTTTCTGAAACACCATGCCAACGCGGCGACGCAGCTCGGTCACGTTGACGTCCTTGCCGTAGATGTCCTTGCCGTCGAGCAGAATCTGGCCGTCCACGCGGCAGCTGTCGACCAGATCGTTCATCCGGTTGAAGCAGCGCAGCAGGGTGGACTTGCCGCAGCCGCTGGGGCCGATAAACGCGGTCACGCGGTTGCGCGGAATCTTGATGCTGACGTCGTGCAGCGCCTGCTTGGTATCGTAGAACAGCGAGAGGCCAGGCACTTCCAGCGCGATGGACTCCTTGTCCATGTTCAGCTCCTGCTGGGAGCGGCCCAGGGCGCTCATATCCATTGCATGGGTCTTGGTCGTATTAGACATAGTCGTGCGTCCGCATAGAGAGGGTTATCAGTTTTCCAGTGCCTTGTACTTTTCGCGCAGATGGTTGCGGATAGAGACCGCTGCAAAGTTCAGCGCAGCGATAACACCCACCAGCAACAGCGCGGTGGCGTACACCAGCGGACGAGCCGCTTCGACGTTGGGGCTCTGGAAGCCGACGTCATAGATGTGGAAGCCCAGGTGCATAAACTTCTGGTCCAGGTGCAGATAAGGGTAGTTGCCGTTGACCGGCAGGGTCGGTGCCAGCTTGACCACACCCACCAGCATCAGCGGTGCCACCTCACCGGCGGCGCGAGCCACGGCGAGAATCAGGCCGGTCATCATGGCCGGGCTGGACATCGGCAGAATCACCTTCCACAGGGTTTCCGACTTGGTCGCACCTAACGCCAGCGAGCCTTCACGCAGCGAGCGCGGAATCCGGGTCAGGCCTTCTTCGGTGGCCACGATCACCACCGGCACGGTCAGCAGCGCCAGGGTCAGCGACGCCCAGAGCATACCGCCCGTGCCCAGGGTCGGCGACGGTAGCGCCTCCGGGAAGAACAGCTGGTCGATGCTGCCACCAAGCAGATAGATGAAAAAGCCCAGACCAAACACGCCGTAAACGATTGAGGGGACACCGGCGAGGTTGTTCACCGCGATGCGAATGGTGCGAGTCACCACACCCTGCTTGGCGTATTCACGCAGATAAACCGCAGCCAGTACACCGAACGGGGTAACGATGATCGACATCAGCAGCACCATCATCACGGTGCCGAAGATCGCCGGGAACACACCACCCTCGGTGTTGGCTTCACGCGGCTCGTCGCTGACAAACTCCCACAATTTGCTGAAGTAGTGGCCGATCTTCGCGCCCACGCCCATGGCATTGGGTCGGAACACGCGCACGATCTTGCCCAGGCTGACGTCAACCTCACGACCATCCATCGAGCGCAGATGCACGCTGTCGCGGTTGAACTCGCGGTACAGGCCCACCAGTTGCGTTTCCAGCTCGGCGTACAGGTCGTGCTGCACCTTGCGCTCGGCGTCCAGCTCAGCCTGCAGCTCCGGGGTCAGAGCGTTGTCCAGTTCCAGACCACGCTCGCGCAGACGGATGCGCTCCAGCTGGGAGTTGATTTTGCCAATGGCACCGGTTTCCAACGCGTGGATATCGCTGTAGATCTCCAGCGCACGGTCCACCGCCGGCTGCAGCGCCTGCCAGGCCTGATCACCTTCGGCGATCACCTTGCCGTCCTGTTTGACCTGCTGGACGTAGCCGTAGAAGTTGCCCCACTCACGCCGCTCAACCACCACGATGTCTTCGGGATAGCGCTCGTCTGTCAGCCAATCGGCGACAATCCAGCGGAAATCGGCACCATTCAGGTCACGGTTGCCCACCTTGAGCAATTCGCGCTCCATGAACTCGGTCTTCTCCGGGTCCACCGGCAGGCCGGCACTGTGCAGACGCTCGGTTGGCACCTGCTCACGGGTAGTTACCTCGCCGATCAGCGTGATGGCGGGCTGACCCGGGATGGTGTACTCGGCTTCGACCACATCGGCTGGCCAGAAGTGGCTCAGACCACGCACCGCGATCATCGCCAGCAGACCGAGCGTCATGATCACCGCAATCGCGACCGCGCCGCCGTTCATCCAGATCCAGGGGGCGCCGGATTTGAACCAGGTTGTGAAGTTACCTTGTTTCACTGTCTCGATTCCCCTGCTTAGAGTGACGCGTATTTCTTGCGCAGACGCTGACGAATCAGTTCTGCGGCCGTGTTCATCAGGAAGGTGAAGCTCAGCAGCACCAGCGCAGCGAGGAACAGCAATCGGTAATGGGTACTGCCCACTTCGGACTCCGGCATCTCTACCGCGATGTTGGCCGACAGCGTGCGCATACCCTCGAAGATGTTCCAGTCCATGATCGGCGTGTTGCCGGTGGCCATCAGTACGATCATGGTTTCACCCACGGCGCGACCCATCCCGATCATCACCGCTGAGAAGATGCCCGGGCTGGCGGTCAGAATGACCACGCGGCTAAGGGTCTGCCAGGGCGAGGCGCCCAGCGCCAGCGAGCCTTGAGTCAGGTGGCGCGGCACGCTGAAGACCGCATCTTCGGCAATCGAGAAGATGGTCGGAATCACCGCAAAGCCCATGGCCAGACCCACGACCAGCGAGTTGCGCTGGTCAAAGTTGATGCCCATGTCGCGGGTCAGGAACACGCGCATGTCACCACCGAAGAACCAGGCCTCGATATACACACTCATGGTGAAGCAGAACCAGCCCAGCACGATCAGCACCGGGATCAGCAGCGCCGCCTCCCAGCCGTCGGGCACGCGCTGGCGCAGCTTGGGTGGCGCCAGACTCCACAGGTAGGCAAACAGGATGAAGACAATCGGCGTGAGAATCAGCAGCGAAACGATGCCCGGCAGGTTGTCTTCCAGCAGCGGCGCCAGCCAGAGACCGGCCAGAAAGCCCAGAATCACCGTCGGCAGCGCTTCCATCAGCTCGATCACCGGCTTGACCTTGCGGCGCATCGCCGGTGCCATGAAGTACGCGGTATAGACCGCTGCAGCGATGGCAATCGGGGTCGCCAGCAGCATCGCGTAGAACGCGGCCTTCAGCGTACCGAAGGTCAGCGGCGCCAGGCTCAGCTTGGGCTCGAACTCGGAGGTCGCCGAGGTGGACTGCCAGACGTAATCAGGCTCGGGGTAGCTCTCGTACCAGACCTTGCCCCACAGAGAACTCCAGGATACTTCCGGGTGTTCGTTGTGCACGTCCCAGTAGCTCAGCTGGCCATCGTCATGCTCGACCAGCAGGTGGTCGGCACGCGGACCGATGGCAAAGGCTTGTACCTGCTCACCGCCAAGCGGTTCGACCAGCAGGTTATTGTGTGCGGTGGAGTTGTAAACGCCCAGTTGCCCCTCGGCATCCAGGCTGAGGAATACCTTGCGGCGCTCTTCCGGCTGGATCAGGGCAATGGCGTTGCCCTCCTGCTGGTCAAAGCCGCGCACCCGGGTCAGTTGCGGGTTGCCATTGCCACGCACCATAAACCACTGCGCCAGGCCACCACTGCTGTCGCCGATAATCAGCGAGATGCCGCCCAGCATGAGACTGGCCGAGGTCACCGACTTGCCGGTGCCTTCCAGCACGCGGTAGCGGCCATTCAGCTCGCCGCCCTGGCGCAGCGCCAGCACGTCAACATACTGCTCGCCATTGACCACATACATCCACTGCCGCAGCGGGTCGATCAGAATCTGGCGTACGTCGCCGCTCGCCGCTTCCAGCGTCAGCGCGCGCTCGTTGCGGGTTTCCGCACCGGTCATCAGGTTGCGGGTCACGCTTACCGTGGTGCCCACCAGCTCACGGCCGACGCTGGCAGCCAGCACCAGACCATCGCTGTCGCTGCTCATGGCCACTTGGCTCAGCGCGCGGCCCTGCTCATCCAGGGTGATCGGCGCATCGCCATAGGGAAAGGCCAGGCTCGGAGTAATCAGGCGCACATCATCGGGATAGGTCACCTTGTAGTTGTGCTGGGCAATCAGCACCTGGCCATTGCTCAGGCCGACGACAAAGCGACGGGAATTGGGGGTTTCGACGCTGAAGCTGGTCACTTCCACGCCAGCCGGAATCGGCAATTGCTGCTGCAGAACCGGTTGCCCGTCCTGCGCCTTGAAGAAACTCACCTGACCACTGCGGGCCACGCGGATAGCGACCTCACCCTGCTCTTCCATCGCCAGCATCAACGGCGGGTCGTTGGCTTGCACCCAGCTGGCGCTGTAGCGCTCCCGCTCTTCAATCTCGGCACCACCAAACAGCGGCAGCACTTCGTACAGCAGGTAAAGGAAGATCAACAGAACGGCCACAATGACGCCCAGACCACCCACCGCAACATACCAGCGGGTGAGATGGTCCTTGAAATGACGCGCTGCACGGTGGCGTTGCATCGCTGGCGTATTGAAGTCCAGGCGAGAGGTCTTGGGTGGGGATTGAGTAGTCATGGCGCACACCCTACAGGGTCAATATGACGGATTGGTTACAGCCAGGTGACGGCAAAAAAGGGGCGTGTCGTCGACACACCCCTTTTTCTGGCATCCGTGCCGAAAAGCTGCTGCTTAGAAGCCCAGTTCCTGATGGACGTTGTCCACGGCACGCTTGGGCATCGGCACATAACCGTCCTTGAAGACCACTTCCTGGCCTTGCTTGGACAGCATCATCTTGACGAACTCGCGCTCCAGCGGAGCCAGCTCGCCATTCGGCGCCTTGTTCACGTAAACGTAGAGGAAGCGCGACAGCGGGTAGGTACCGGCGATGGCGTTCTCTTCGTTGGCTTCGATGAAGGGTTGGCCTTCCTCAGCTGCCAGCGGAACAGCGCGAACGCTGGAGGTCTTGTAACCCAGACCGGAGTAACCAACGGCGTTCAGCGACTGGCTGACAGACTGAACAACAGAGGCAGAACCGGGCTGCTCGTTCACGCCGCTGCGGAAGTCACCTTTGCACAGTGCGTTTTCTTTGAAGTAACCGTAGGTGCCGGAAACCGAGTTACGGCCGTACAGCTGAATGTCACGGTCAGCCCAGGCGCCGGTCAGACCCAGCTTGCCCCAAGTGTCCAGATCTTCGCCGCCGCACAGACGGGTAGCAGAGAAGATGCCGTCAACCTGAGCCATGGTCAGGCCTTCGATCGGGTTGTCTTTGTGTGCGAAGACAGCCAGGGCATCGATGGCAACCGGAATAGCGGTCGGCTTGTAGCCATAGCGCTCTTCGAAAGCCTGGATTTCGCTGTCTTTCATCATGCGGCTCATCGGAGCCAGGTTCGACGTACCTTCAGTCAGTGCCGGCGGCGCAGTGGAAGAACCAGCAGCCTGGATCTGCACGTTGACGTTGGGGTACAGACGCTTAAATTCTTCGGCCCACAGGGTCATCATGTTGGCCAGAGTATCGGAACCAACGCTGGACAGGTTGCCGGATACGCCACCAACGCGCTGGTAGTCTTCCAGCGCCGGGTCAACGGCGGCGAAGCTGGTGCCGGCGACCAGGCCGGTAGCAGCGAAAGTAACGGCAGCGAACAAGCGCTTGAGTTTCATGTCATTCTCCTGTTGAGGTAGTGTTTGCAACACGCGACTCAGTATCAGAGCGGGTTGTGACAACTCTATTCACGAATTATGACAATTGTGTGAAGCGCAGAATTTGCAGCAGAACGCTGCCAGACAATGATTGAGAGGCAGGCGGCAATCCCTTACCATAGGCGGCTTGCCGCGTAACGGGCTCGCGCCGGGGCACGGCACAACAAATACAATAGACCATTACCGAGTCTACCAATGCACGATTTAGATACCGATCCCGTGCCGCAGGGTGAACTGGCTCTCAAAATCACCGCTCTGCCACGCGACTGCAACAGCTTTGGCGACATCTATGGGGGGTGGCTGGTGGCACAGATGGACGCCGCCGGCACCAGCATCGCAGCACGCATTGCCCGTGGCCGCGTCGCCACGGTCGCCATCGACCGCATGGGCTTCATGGTCCCGGTTCCGGTGGGTGCGCAGCTGGCCTTCCACGGCGAGGTGCTGGATATTGGCCGCAGCTCGATCAAGATCCTGGTCGAAGTCTGGAGCGAAGACCTGGCCCACGATGAAAGCCGCAAGGTCACCGAAGCCACCTTTGTCTTCGTCGCCATTGATGACCGCGGTCGTACCCGGGTGATTCCGTCCTGAGCAGGTTGGCATCCCCAACCCCCTGACGGACACCTGCTACATGACCCAACGCTTTCTCTCCGCCGGGCTTGGCCTTGCCAGGCACATCGACCGTGGCACTAGCCTGCTCGGCCGCGCAGTCGCCTGGCTGACGCTGTTCATGGTGCTGCTGACCTGCGCCGTGGTCCTGCTGCGCTACGGTTTCAGCATTGGCGCCACCGCCACCCAGGAAATCATCCTCTACGCCCACTCGCTGGTCTTTCTCGGCGCAGCCGCCTGGGCACTGCAGCGCGATGCTCATGTACGCGTGGATATCTTTTACCGGCGCATGGGCAATCGCGGCAAGGCGCTGATCGACCTGCTCGGCTGCCTGTTGTTTCTGTTGCCGATGTGCCTGTTTCTGGCGTGGAACTGCTGGGAATATGTGGCCATGTCCTGGCAGCGTCAGGAGCGCTCCGCCGACGCCGGTGGCCTGCCGTGGGTCTATGTGCACAAGAGTTTCATCCTGTTGCTGGTCGCCAGCCTGCTGCTGCAGGCCGTGGCGCAGTTGCTCAAGACCCTGGCGGTGCTGGGTGGCATCCAGAGCACGCATTTGCCGGCAAGCCATGAGGAGCACCTGTGATGGGCGGCGAATTTATGGCCATTGCCCTGTTTGTGTGCCTGTGTCTGGCCCTGATGGCGGGCTTCCCGGTGGCCTTTACCCTGGGCGGCGTATCCCTGCTGTTTGCCGGCATCGGTATCCTGTTCAATCTGTTTGAACCGAGCTTTCTCGGCGCCCTGCCCAGCCGTCTGTACGGCACCATGACCAACCAGACACTGATGGCGGTGCCGCTGTTCGTGTTCATGGGCGTGATGCTGGAGAAATCCCGCATCGCCGAAGACCTGCTCGATGCCATGGCCCGGCTGTTCGGCGGACTGCGCGGCGGCCTGGCGTTTTCGGTCTGCATCGTCGGCGCGCTGCTGGCGGCCAGTACCGGGATCGTTGGCGCCACCGTGGTCACCCTCGGCCTGCTGGCCCTGCCGACCATGCTGCGCCGGGGCTATGACTCGTCACTGGCGACCGGCACGCTGGCGGCGACCGGTACGCTGGGGCAGATCATTCCGCCGTCGATCATTCTGGTCCTGCTCGGTGATGTGCTCGCCAACGCCTACCAGCAGGCGCAGCAAAAGTTGGGCATCTTTTCGCCCAAGACCGTGACCGTCAGCGACCTGTTCGTCGGCGCTTTGCTGCCCGGCCTGCTGCTGGTGGTGCTCTACCTGCTGTATCTGGCCTTTGTCGCCTGGCGCCAGCCACACAAGCTGCCTGCGCCGAGTCCAGATGATCAAGGCAGCGTCTCGCTGAGCCAGTTGCTGCGCAGCCTGCTGCCGCCGCTACTGCTGATCATGGCGGTACTCGGGTCGATTCTGGGCGGCGTTGCGACGCCCACCGAAGCCGCTGCCGTCGGCGCACTAGGCGCCGGTATTCTGGCCCTGTTCAAGCGCCAGCTGAGTGTCGGCAAACTGCGTGAGGTGGCCCAGGCGACCGCCGAAATCAGCGCCATGGTGTTCATGATTCTGCTGGGCGCGTCCATCTTCTCGCTGGTGTTCCGCGGCTTTGGTGGCGACGAGCTGATTCATGAGCTGTTCCACTCGCTGCCCGGCGGCACCTTTACCGCCGTGCTGGTGGTGATGCTGGCGATCTTCCTGCTCGGCTTTATTCTCGACTTTATCGAAATCACCTTCGTGGTGGTGCCGATTGTCGGTCCGGTGCTGCTGAGCATGGGCGTCGATCCGGTCTGGCTGGGCGTGATGATCGCGCTCAACCTGCAAACCTCCTTCCTGACGCCGCCCTTTGGCCTGTCGCTGTTCTACCTGCGCAGCGTCACACCCGCGCAGGTCCCCACGTCGGCGATCTACCGTGGCGTGCTGCCCTTTATTGTCATTCAGTTGCTGATGTTGGCCATTGCCGCCTGCTGGCCCAGTCTGGTGACCTGGCTACCGAGCGTATTGGCTCAGTGACAACCAGACGGCTGGGGCGTTGCCCGGCCGCCTGCCTCGCTCAACCGCGCTTGCCGGTCGCCACGTCTACACCCACCTTGTCGTCCAGCAGCGCGCTGGTTGCGGTCTGCACGTATGCCTTCAGCGCGTCTCGCAGCTCCGCCGAAACCCCGGGTTGTTCGGTCACAGCCGCCTCCGGCCCAAGCTGGTAGCGATACGCGCGGGGCTGCTCGCCACGCGGCTGCAGCACCAGTTCGTCGCCGCGCAGCAGACCCACGGTCTGACCGCCACCGGACGGCTTGATAATCCCGAAGCCGGGGTCGTCCGCCGGCAGCGCCAGCAGGTCCCGGCCCCAGCACTGGTGCTGCACCTCGCCCCCCAGCCGCCCCATGATGGTCGGCACCACATCCACCTGGGTACCGACAGTGTCGTTACGCGCGCCAAAGCGCCCAGTGATGCCCGGGGCGATCAGGAGCATGGGCACGTTGAAGCGCAGCAGATCAAGGTCCGTCAGTTGCCGCGGGGTGCCAAAGCCGTGGTCACCGATCACCACAAACAGGGTGTCCTTGTACCAGGGTTGGTTACGCACCTGATCGAAGAATCGGCCTAGCGCCCAGTCCGAATAGCGCATGGCTGTGAGGTGTTCATCATTGGCGCCCTGGCCAGTGACCGCCTGCACCGGCAGCGGGCTCGGCAAGGCATAAGGCGTGTGATTGGACAGGGTCTGCAGCAGTGCATAGAACGGACGGTCATGATCCAGCGCGTTCAGCTCGGTTACCGCCCGGTCAAACATGTCCTGATCGGATACGCCCCAGGTCGGGTCGGAAAACACCGGGTTGACGTACTCGTTGCGACCGATGAAGTGGCGCATGCCCTGCTTGCCAAAAAAACCCTTCTGATTGTCCCAGGCAAAATCACCGTTATACACATACAGGTCGTCAAAGCCGCGCTTGCTCAGCAACTGCGGCAGACCGGAAAACGCATGGCCACCCTCCGGCTCCTGCATCAGGTACTCAAAGCCGGGCAGGTTGGGGAAACAGGCCATGGTCGCGAACATGCCCTGGTGGGTATGGGTGCCGTTGGAGAAGTAACGGGTAAACAGCAGGCCCTGTTTGCTCAGCTTGTCGAACTCCGGGGTAATCCCCAGCGGCGAACCCAGCGCCCCGGTGTAGTAACCGGAAAAACTCTCCATCAGCACCACCACCACGTTGCGCACCGGCAACACGCCATCGACAGGGGGGTCAGACACACGGCGCACCGGCGCCTGTTCGGCGTCGATCAACTGGTCATGCTCGGTCAGCAGCAGGTCACGGGCGATCTCGGTCGCCTTGGCGTCATCCATCAGGCCGAGCCAGGCGTTGTTACGGTGATCAGAGAACTGCGCCTTGGCGGCCGAATAAAGCGTCAGCGCCGGGCTCAGGCCGAGCTGATTGGCGAAGGTCGACTCGGTGGTGAAGGCGTCCCCCCAGCGCAGCGGTGGGCCCTGACGCAGGGTGCCACGGGCCAGTACCGTCGAGCTGACCAGCAACAGCAGCAGCACCGAAACCCGTGCCGCCAGCGCTCCCAGCCGGCTGTGCTGCCGGTTCGCCGCGGTCGCCGGCAGCCAGGTGCGGCGATCCAGCCAGCGGTAACTGCGATACATCAGCCAACTGACCAGAGTCAGGCCGAGCAGCAGCCGCACCACCGGGAAGCCATACCAGAGCATGCTCAGCACGGTCGCCGAATCTTCCTGCAGATACTGGAACACCAGCGTGTTCAGGCGCTGATGAAACTCGCGGTAAAAACTCAACTCGGTGGCGCCGAGCAGACACAGCAGCACGGTCGCCAGCGCCAGCCACAGACACTGCAACGTGCGCATGGCCATCAGCCGCGCGCTGAGAACGGTGAGCATCAACGGCGCGCCGACGATGACGACGACCCGCAGGTCGAAGCGCAGACCGTTGAAAAATGCCTCCAGCAAATCAGCGCGGGCTACCTCGGCAGCCAGCTCCCAGTTCCAGGCCAGCAGGGCGCCACGCCACAGCGTCAGCATCAGGGCCAGTGCCGCCAGCGCACCGACGATGAACAACAGTTGGCCACGCAGGCCAACCACCGGCCGGCTGGCCGAGGCAGTAGACAGGGTCATCAAACAGGTTCCACAGACAGGCCCGCTCAGGCGGGCGAGAAAAGAATCAGACTCCAGACGCTGGTAATCAGCAGCAGCGCGAGCATTTGCGCGGCACTGCCCAGATCCTTGGCGCGCTTGGACAGCGGATGCAGTTCCAGCGAAATACGGTCAACCACCGCCTCGATGGCGGAGTTGATCAATTCGACGATCAGCGCCAACAACACCACCCCGACCATCAGCGCGCGCTCTACCCGGTTGACAGGTAGCCAGAAAGCCAGAGGAATCAATGCCACTGCCAGCCCCAGCAACTGGCGAAATGCAGCTTCGAAAATAAAGGCGGCGCGCAGTCCGGCCAACGAGTAGCCAGCGGCCTTGAAGACCCGCACCACACCGCCCCGGCTTTTCAGCTTCAGCGCGTCCTGCGCGCCCGCCAGCGACTCATGCTGCATGACGACTGCCTCCGTTGCCGTCAGCCAGGCTGTGATAACAGGCCAGCAGGTACTGCCAGTCGCTCTCCGGCATGCCTTCACGGCGGCGGCTCAGCTGGTCCAGGTCATGGCGTACCGCCCGACTGCGCAGCAGGCGTCGACGGCTTTTCTCCAGATCAAGCAAGGCAACCTCGGCCTGTTCGCCCTCAACCCGGACATAGATATGCTTGGCGTAGAGACAGCCATGTTGCCGACGCCCGCGATGCAAGCGCTTGAGCACACACGCCAGTTGCTGCAACACTGCGTGGCGCTGAGCAGTGGTCGCACCAAGCTGATACCACTGGCCGAGACTGACGTAGCCACTCAGCTCCTCAGTCACCAGCAGCCCCTGCCAGCGCCCCTGATGCTGACGAGCGGCACAGAACACCAGGTTGGGTACCGGCACACCCAACGCCTCGCAGGCACGCAGCGCCAGCTCTTCACGCAGCACCGTCGGGCGGCCAAAGGGATGCAACCAGCTGCGGTAGATATGCCCTACCTGACGTTTGCTGTAGAGCCTCGGCATATCGCGGCCCTGCGCCGGCAGCAGCTTTACACCGCTCTCGCCACCGCGACGCTGATTGGGCGCTTCAACCCATTTACCATCCAGATCCCACCAGCGCTCAAAACGCGCCTGACCAAATGACGGCAGTCGGCCCTGGGCCGAGATAACGGCGCTCATGCGTTCACCTTGCGCAACACGTACACCCGCCACATGGCATAGCCCGGCAGGAAATCGTGATGGCTGACTTCGCTGAAACCGGCCTCGCGGAACTCGGCTTCAATCACATCACGCGCAACCACAAAACGGTTCTGGTTCTGTCCGGCGCGCGCCTTCTGCGCCCGGCGTGCTTCCAGCCGGGCACGCTTCCAGGATTTGTAGTTGCCATCGACCCACAGCGAGATGATCAGCGTGTCCCGGGTAACCCGGGCGCACTCACGCAGCAGCGCCAGTCGGTGCTCGTGGTCAGCCACATGGTGTATCAGGCGCATGCAGAAGATGCTGTCGACCGCGTTGTCGCCAAGGTCTATGTCAAAGGCCGAGGTCTGGAAGGGCTTGACCCGCGCCACCACCTCCGCTGGCTGGCCAGCGACGGCGGTGCGGATCATGTCGGCCGAATTATCGGCCGCCAGAATCATCCGGTTCGGTGCTTCAGCCAGTAACGGCCAGAAGCGACCGGCACCGCAGGGCAGGTCCAGTACCAGGTTGGGCTCACCGGCGTCTTTCAGCGCACGGCGCGCGAGCTGCATGTCGCGCCAGCTGGAGAGCCGACGCGAGAGGCCGGTCTGATGCTTGTCGAGATACTGCTGAGAGTGAGCGCGGTCGTACTTGTCGGAGAAGGCGAGTTCGATCGGTTTGACTTCGGACATGACGGTGACCCTGACAGTGATAAGTGCTGTCAGGGTATTGACCGGCGGATCAAGGCCCCGTCAAAGGGATGTCAAAATTTCGTGAAAACAGCGGTTAATCGCTCTGCAATCGGGGTTATTCCATCCGGCATCAGCCGAGACTGACCTCAAAGCAGCTGCCGCCAGAGGCCGGCGAACGCATGGTCACCGACCAGCCCTGATGGGCACAGATACGCTTGACCAGCGACAGGCCAAGCCCCAGCCCTTCGCCCCGCGCTTCGCTGCCCCGCACAAACGGCTCGAATATCTCGCTCTGCTGCTCAGAGGGTACGCCGGGACCGGTGTCCTCCACCCGAAATCCGCTCTGCTGCAACACCAACCGCACGTGCCCTTGCTCGGTGTAGTGCAAGGCATTGCGCAACAGATTGGACATCACCGTTGCCAGCAGCCCCGGATGGTAGTTTCCCGCGTCCTCTGCCTCGACAATCAGATCAAAAGAAAGCCCCTTGTCAGCAAAACCTCGCTGCCAGCGTTCGGCCTGCTCGCGCGCGATATCCAGCAACCGTGAACTACCGGTCAGACGCACTGCCTGATCCTTGGCACGTGCCAGCAACATGAAAGTGCCCACCAGCTCGTTCATTTCCTCTGCGGCGCGGGCAATGCGATCCACCTGTCTACGCTCACGCTCACCCAGATTGCTGGCCTCAAGCAGCTCGGTCGAGGTGGCAATGATCATCAACGGCGTGCGCAGCTCGTGGCTGACATCGCCGGTGAACAGGCGCTCGCGCTCCAGCGTACGACGCAACTGGCTGAGGGTCGCGTCGAACGCCTCGGCCAGGTGACCGACCTCATCATCGGCGTAGTCCGAGGCCAGCGGCGGGGCCAGTGGCAGCAGCTGGTCGCGGTGCTGTACCTGGCCTGCCAGGCGGATAATCGGCGCCAAAATCTTTTGCGCCATCAGCCAGCCAAGCAGCGCCCCGAGCAGCACACTGAGCAGAAATCCGGCAAAGACCACGGCGAACAGGATACTTTCGCGCGCTTCAAATTCAGCCTGCTCCTGCACCAGCACAAAACGCTGCTGACCCATCTGGCGCACGTACACGTAAGCAGCATGGTCGTCGTCAACTAGTTCGCTGAACCCCTCCTCCATGTCGCGCAGGCTTGCCGGGATCTCGTAGCCCGGCATGTGCGAGGCATACAAGCGGGTCTTGGCGTCCAGTCGAGGGGGCAGCCCGTGCGCCAGGTCCTGCTTCAGGACGCTATCGAGCTCTTCCCCCATCTCCTGGGAGACCAGATGCTCCTCGACAAAATGCACAATGCCGACAATCCCCAGCGAAAACACCCCGCTGACCGCCAGCGTCATCAGCGTGAAGGCAATTACGATCCGCCGCCGCAGCGGCTGCTTACGGATCATTGCGCCGGCTCCGAAAGGCTGTAACCAACCCCGTGCACGGTATGAATCAGCGGCGTTTCAAAAGGTTTGTCGACGATCTGCCGCAACTGATGAATGTGGCTGCGCAGGCTATCGCTGTCGGGCAGTTCGTCGCCCCAGAGCGCCTCTTCCAGCACAGTACGGCGAATCACCGCCGGGCTCTTGCGCATCAGCACTTCCAGCAGCTTGAGCCCGACCGGGTTGAGCTTGAGCGCTTTGCCCGCGCGGCTGACCTGCAGGGTGTCCAGGTCATAGCTCAGATCACCCACCTCAAGCCGGTGGCGTCCGCCACCACTGCTGCGGCGCAGGATGGCTTCAATACGGGCTACCAGTTCGGATAGCGCAAAGGGTTTGAGCAGGTAATCATCGGCGCCAACCTTCAGGCCCTTGAGCCGATCGTCCAGCGCATCACGCGCGGTCAGCATGATAATCGGCGTGTCACGGCCTGCGTCCTCGCGCAGACGCTGACACAGCTGATAGCCGTCCATGCCCGGCAGCATGATATCCAGCACAATCAGATCGTAGTGCTCGCTGACCGCCAGATGCAGCCCCGAAATCCCATCCTGGGCGCAGTCCACCGTGTAGCCCTTGAGCTGCAGGTAGTCCATCACGTTGGCGAGGATATCGCGGTTATCCTCAATGACCAGAATACGCATGCAGGGGGCTCTCCGGAAACAGCGCAGCTTGACAAAATTTTCACAGCGCGTTGACGCTGCGCCGACAGCAAGATCACCACACTGCGACGGTCGATTTCAACTACGGACCGTCACATGCCCCTGCTCAAATCCGTCCAAGCCCGCTTTCTTGGCCTGCTCGCAGCCCTCTGGCTCGGTGTTTTCTTCGTTACCCGCTCGACCCTGCTGCTGATGACCCATCTGAGCGAAGCCCAGCTCAGCCTGGGCGACGTGCTGCGCCTGTACGGCGAGGGTGTGATCTACGATGTCAGCTTTCTGCTCTACGCTTTAGCACCGCTGGCGCTTTACCTGCTGCTGTGCCCAGGCTGGCTCTGGCGAAAGCGCTGGCATCTGCGGGTACTGCAGGTGGCAATGACCATCGGCGTGTTCCTGATGCTGTTTACCGCCGTGGCCGAATGGCTGTTCTGGGATGAGTTCGGCGTGCGTTTCAACTTTATCGCCGTCGACTATCTGGTCTACTCCGACGAGGTGATCAACAACATCCTTGAGTCCTACCCGGTCTATCCGCTGCTGGCAGCGCTGACCGTCATCGCCGTGATCACCACCGCGCTGCTGCAACCACGGGTGCGCCGCATCGCTGCCGCTCCGCTGCTGAGCTGGCCCCAGCGTGGCGTCAGCCTGGCTGGCGCCGTGACCACGATCACCTTGAGCATTGTCATCATTGGCCAGAACTTCCCGCGCAGCCCGGGCGGTAACGCCTACCAGCATGAGCTGGCCAGCAACGGGCCGTACCAGTTCTTTGCCGCCTTCCGGAACAACGAACTGGACTACACCCAGTTCTACCCGCAGTTGCCCGAGGCCACCGCCGCCAAGAGCCTGCGTGATGAAGTCAGCGAGCCGAACGCCCGCTTTGTCGACACCGACCCGATGGGCATTCGCCGGCAGATCGATAACCCCGGCCAGCCGCGCAAGCTGAACCTGATTCTGGTCACCATCGAGAGCCTCAGCGCCAAATACATGGGCAGCGAAGGCGATGCGCGTAACCTGACACCGAACCTCGATGCCCTGCGCAAGCAGAGCCTCTACTTCAACCAGTTCTACGCCACCGGCACCCGCACCACCCGCGGCCTGGAAGCCATCACCCTGTCGATCCCGCCGACCCCCGGCCGCTCGATCGTCAAGCGCATCGGCCGCGAAACCGGGTTTGCCAGCCTCGGCCAGCAACTCGGCGCGCAGGGCTACGACAGCGTGTTCGTCTACGGCGGTCGTGGCTACTTCGACAACATGAATGCGTTCTTCGCCGGCAACGGTTACCGGGTAGTCGATCAGGCCAGCGTGCCTGACGAGGAAGTGACCTTCACCAACGCCTGGGGCATGAGCGACGAAGACCTCTACAACCAGACCCTGAAGCTGGCCGACGCCGATGCTGCCGCCGGCAAGCCGTTCCTGCTGCAGCTGATGACCACCTCCAACCACCGCCCCTACAGCTACCCGGAAGGCCGCATCGACATCCCCTCCGGCACCGGTCGTGAAGGTGCGGTGAAATACACCGACTACGCCATTGGCCAGTTTCTGGAGCAAGCGCGTGAGAAACCCTGGTTCAAGGACACCGTCTTCGTGTTCGTTGCCGACCACACCGCCGGCAGCGCCGGCAAGGAAGACCTGCCGGTGCACAACTACCACATCCCGCTGTTCGTCTACGCCCCGGGCCTGATCGACGCCCGCGAGGACAGCCGCGTGGCCAGCCAGATCGATCTGGCACCGACGCTGATGGGCCTGCTGAACATGGATTACACCTCGACCTTCTTCGGCCACAACCTGCTGCGCGCGGATACCGGCCCGGGGCGGGCGCTGATCGGTAACTATCAGCATCTGGGCCTGTTTGACGGTCAGGATCTGGCGATCCTCAGCCCGCGCGGCCTGATCCGTCGGCACGACGACGCCATGGACCTGAGCGTAGAAAAGGCGGCGCAGGCCACTGATCCGCTGGTCCGTCGCGCCATCGCCTACTACGAGGGCGCCAGCTACGACTACGGCCACCAGCTATTGGCGTGGCAACCTTCCAGCAGCCACCCTGTCCGTCAGGTAAGCCAGCGATGAGCCGCAGCGCGCGCCCAACGCGCCCCTTTCCGGTCGGTCGCTGGCTGCTGATTCCGGCAGCAGTCATGGCGCTGATGCTGGTGTTTGACACCAGCGCGCTGGATTTCTGGTTCTCCGGCCTGTTCTACGTGCCGGGCGACGGCTTCGTCGGCCGCCACAGCTTCTTCCTCGAGGACATCCTGCACGACCGGGTCAAGCAGGCCGTCATCCTGATCGGCGTGCTGGCGATCATTGGCTTTCTCCTCAGCCTGCTGCCGGCCCGGCTGCGGCGCTGGCGGCCGGAGCTGGGCTATCTGGTGCTGTCGCTGGCCTTGGCTACCAGTCTGGTCACGCCGCTCAAGCAGCTGACCAACGTGCCCTGCCCCTGGAGTCTGGTGCAGTACGGCGGCACGGAGATTCACACGCCGCTGCTGTCGGCCCGCCCGGACAGCAACAAGGCCGGACGCTGCTGGCCCGGCGGTCATGCCTCCTCCGGGTTCTCGCTGCTGGCCTTGTTCTTTGCCCTGCGTGACCGCTTTCCGCGAGCCGCCCGCGGCGCCCTGATCGGCGCACTGGCACTCGGCAGCGTGTTGTCACTCGGGCGCACCATGCAGGGCGCGCATTTCCTCTCGCACAACGTCTGGACCCTGTTGTTCGACTGGTGCATCGCGCTGCTCTGCTACCGGCTGCTGCTGTACCGCCCGGCCCCACAGCCAAACACAATTACTCAACTAGGGGAGCTGCGCCATGAAACTGCGTAATCTGATGCTGGCCACCGGCCTGCCGCTGCTGGCCTTTACTGTCGTTGCACTGGCCCGCCCGGACGTGCTGCGCAGCGATCAGGTCCAGATGCCCGCTGCTACCCTCGCTGCGGGCCAAGCCCGCCCTGCCGACTGGGCCACTCCGGTCGACCCGGCACTGCGGCTCTACCGCATCGCGCCCAACCTGTACCGCAGCGCACTGCCGGATGGTGAAGACTTGCCGACCCTTCAGGCCCAGGGCATCAGTACCGTTATCAACTTCTACCAGCGCAACGACGATTGGCTGAGCGGCAGCAACCTGACCGCCGTCCACGAGCCACTGCACGCCGACCGGGTGACCGACGCCGACGTGATTCGGGTGCTGCGTGAGATTCGCGCTGGTCAGCAACAAGGCAAGGTGCTGATCCATTGCAAGCACGGCCAGAACCGCACCGGCCTGATGGCCGCCATGTACCGCATCGTGTTTGATGGCTGGAGCCGCGAACAGGCCATGGCGGAAATGCTCGAGGGCGGCTTTGGCGACGGCGAGCTGATGAGCGATGCGGTCGGCTACCTCAACCGCGTGAATGTAGCTGCGGTACGCGACGCCGTGGCCAGCGGCGCATGCAGCACCAACGCCATGGCACTGTGTCAGCTGCGCGCGCTATGGCAACGAGCCGACCCTTTGCCTGATCAGCGTATGGCCATGGAAGGGGGCTGACGCTGCGTCATTCGAGCCCCTGCCAGACCAGCTCTCCGACAATCTGGTCAGCCGGCACGCTGCCAAAGTAGCGACTGTCATTGGAGTTGTCGCGGTTATCGCCCAGAAAGAAGTAATGTCCGGCCGGCACCTTGAAGGTGCGGACCTCGGTGGGCGGCGCATCATCCAACTGCTGGATACGATAGCTTTGCGGGCCGTTGTCCTCACGATAGACATGCAGGCCCGCAGCGGATACCAGCTCGGTACGCGCCAGGGTCTGGCCGTTGATCACAACCCCGTCCGGGGTCAGCGCGATAATGTCGCCCGGCAGGGCCATCAGGCGTTTGACGTAAAGCATCTCATGCCCCGGTGGATAAAACACATAGACCTGACCACGGCGCAGGCGTGCGGTATCCACATGGCCACTGCCCGGCAGGCGCAGGCCGAACAGGCTGCGATGGGCGAAGCCCCACTTCTGGGCGATAAACAGGTCACCTTCGCGCAGGGTGGGATGCATGGAGGCGGACGGCACCGAGTAAGGCTCGTAAAGGTAGGTGCGCGTACCCAGGATTATCGCCATCAGCAGCAGGTAAAGCCCGACCGGCACCCAGGCACGACAGTACCAGCGCCGAGGTTGGGTCGGATCATAACGACGCGCGATCAGCGCCGCATGCAGCGGGCACAACACACTGAATAACAGCGTCAGCGCCCAACCGAAGTACCAATCCACTCCGGCGCACACCAGGCTGGCGACGAGGTACAGCCAGAACAGCCCTGGCCGGTTGACGTACAGGAAGACAAAGGGCTGCAGGAAGATGCCCAGCACCACGCTGAGCCAGATTCGGGGGGACCAGGATGCCGGCACAACCACTCCTTGGAAAGCGGGCCCCAACGGCCCAATCCGGAGTTGGACCGCGGCGGCGGCTCAGGGTTGCAGCTGATGTCTGTCCAGCGGTCCGAAACGCTCGGCGTAGATAACGCTGACCCAGTCGATAAAGACCCGAACCCGCCGCGACGGCTGGCGATGGCGCGGATACAGGGCGTGCACCGGCAAGCCCGGACTCGGGTAGCCAGCCAGCACCTCGACCAGCTCGCCATTGGCCAGCTCGCGCTCGACACGATAGCGCGGCAGCTGAATCAACCCGCAGCCGCGCAGCGCACAGGCGACATAACTGTCTGCGTCATTGACATCGATACGGCTGGCCAGCTCAACCCGCCGCACCACGCCGTCGACCAGAAACTCGAAGGGGTAGCGGCGATCCTGATGACGGGCAAAAAAGCCGACTGCCAGGTGCGCGGCCAGCTCATCCGGATGCTGCGGACGGCCGTAGCGCTGCAGATAGTCCGGGCTGGCGCAGGTGACCTCGGGGATCAGCGCCAGCGGCCTGGCACTCAGCGACGAATCCTCAGGCATGCCGCTGCGAACCACACAATCCACGCCTTCGGCGACCAGATCCACCAGCCGGTCGCCGCTGCCGACCACCAGATGAATCCGCGGGTACAGGCGCTGAAAGCTGTCGATATGCGGCAGCACGATGCGCGAGGCATGGGAGCCGTGCAAATCCAGCCGCAGCGTGCCTTCGGGCTCACGCGCACGCCTGGCCACATCCTCGTCGGCGGCCTCCAGCTCGGCCAGAATCCGCTGGCAGCGCTGGTAGTACTGCTGACCATCCAGCGTGGCCGTCACCTTGCGCGTGGTGCGCTCCAGCAGACGCGCGCCCAAACGTTCTTCCAGCGCCTTGATCGCGTGGGTTGCGGTCGCTCGCGGAATACTCAGGTCCGCCGCCGCCCGAGTAAAGCTGCCCTGTTCGACGA
The DNA here is from genome assembly GCF_002307495.1 of Pseudomonas abyssi. Lineage (GTDB taxonomy): Bacteria > Pseudomonadota > Gammaproteobacteria > Pseudomonadales > Pseudomonadaceae > Halopseudomonas > Halopseudomonas abyssi. The sequence goes on from NZ_NTMR01000012.1 coordinate 76,220, forward strand.
TACGCACGAACAGCCGCAGGCTGTCAAAACGATCCATAGGGATTGTTGTTCCTGATTGAATTCTCTTGGCAGTTTAGCGGCATTTATCCATATGCACGCAACAACAATACTAGGCCACCACTCAACGGGAGACACCACCATGACAACGCCAAACACCGCGCTGGTGACCGGCGCATCCCGCGGCATCGGCCGCGCCATTGCCCAGCGTCTGGCTGCCGACGGCTTCACCGTCATCGTCAACTACGCACGTGACGCCGCCGCTGCAGCGGATACCGTGACCGAGATAACAGCAGCCGGCGGCAAGGCCGTTGCCCTGCAGGCCGACGTCAGTGACCCGCAACAACTGCAGCAGCTGTTCAGCGATGCCGTTCAGGCCGCCGGTCCGCTCGCCACCATCGTGCACAACGCCGGCATTCTGCCGATGGCCAACATCGCTCTGGAGCACCTTGAGTCCTTCGATCAATGTGTGGCAGTTAACCTGCGCAGCACCTTTCTGCTGATGGGCCACGCCCGTGAGCAGCTCAGCGAGGGCGGCCGCTTTGTCGCGCTGTCCAGCAGCGTGCTGGCGCGCAACTTCCCCGGCTACGGGCCCTACATCGCCGCCAAAGCCGGGGTTGAGGGGCTTATTCGGGTATTCGCCAACGAGCTGCGCGGCCGCCAGATCACCGCCAACGCAGTCGCTCCGGGGCCGGTAGCAACCGAGCTGTTCTTCAAGGGGAAAACGCCGGAGCAGATCGCCCAGCTGGCGGCGATGAATCCGCTGGAGCGCCTGGGCGAGCCGGAGGATATCGCCAACACCGTGGCCTTTCTTTGCAGCCAGGACGGTGGCTGGGTCAACGGTCAGGTGCTGCGCGCCAACGGCGGTTTTGCCTGAGCTCAGCTCTCTGCGCTCTGCTCCAGACGGAAGATCAGGACGCAGAGCAGCAGGGCCGGCAGATTGGTCGATACCGGGTTGAACGCCTCGATCAGCAGCATCGGAGTGAACACCGCGACGTAGGCGAGCAGCCCAACCAGTCCAAGCCCAGCGGCGAGTACCGGCCAGCGGCCAAACAAACCAAACAGAATCACCAGCCCCAACACCACTTCTGCCAAGCCGGCCAGAGGCGACACCACCCGCGCATCCAGGCCCAGCCCGGCCGCCTCGACCATCTGCACCTCAACCGGGCTGAGAAACAGCAGCTTGGGCACCAGGCCGTGGTAGATAAAGACCAACGCCAGCATCCAGCGACACCAGCGCGCCATCGTCAGCGCGTCCTGCCTACTCATCGACAAAGCGCCCCGCGTGATCAGCCGACGGCAGCTGGCACAGCTCGTAGCGGCCAAACAGCCGGTAGCGATTCAGCGCGATACGGTCGTACAGCCAGTCGCGCAGCGGCCGCGGAATCAGTCGAAACACCAGCAGTCCACGCCACGGCCAGCCAAGCCGCTTCATCACGAAGAAGAACGCCGCACTTTTCTCAAAGCAGCGCTGCCCATCGCTCACCAGCATGGTTTCAAAGGTATCGGTCGGATAACCGTGTTGCGCCAACAGCCGCTGGCCAGCCGCCGACTGCACGCTGCAGAGCCGGAAGCGATGCTCAGCATCATGCGCGATGATGAAGTTGGCCCAGGCGCTGCAGAGCTTGCAGACCCCGTCGAACAGAATCACCGGCGACTCGGCAACGGTCATGACGGCGTTCCTTAGTCTCGGCCTTCGAAGCGCACCGGCTCACGGGGTTCGACAATCACCACACTGCCGCCGATCTTGTCGTGCCAGCCCTGCTTACGTGCATCGAACGCGACCCAGAGAAAGCCCAGGCACAGCGGCAAGGCAGACACGAAATAGCCGATATAGCGCAGCACGCACTGGCCCAGCGGCAATGGCTCCCCGGTGCGCGCATCGACCACCCGCAAGCGCAGCAACATCTTGCCGGGTGTACCGAGAAAGCGGCGCCAGAACCAGAGCGTGGCAATAAAGGGCACGATATAGCTGAGCAGGACGTCCCAGACGCCATGCACCATGGTTTCATCGATCCAGTAGCTTTCACCGTAGATCAGCGCCAGCGGCACCATCAGCACCAGTCCGAAAATCACAGAATCGATAATGGTGGCGCCGAAACGCAGCCAGAAACCGGCGTATTGGGGTTCGCTCATGGTCAGTCCTTTGGGCAGATGAGAATCCCGCGAGCATATCAGGCTTGGCCTGCGCCGTGTGCGCTCCGCGCGCTGTCAAGCCAGCGCATGGCAGCGCCACATCTATCGGGTCGCAACAAAAGCCGAAGGCGTCTGCCCGAACTGTTTACGGAAGGCCGTGCTGTAGGCGCTATGGCTGTCATAGCCGCAGGCGAGCGCGACCTGAGTGATCGGCAACCCCTGCAGCAACAGCGTCAGCGACGACATCAACCGCAGCTGCTGTCGCCACCTGCCGAACGTCATGCCGGTGGCCTGCAAAAAACGCCGCTGGAACGTCTTGTCGCCGATGGCCAGCCTGCTCGCCCACTCGGCAGCCGTGGCGCTATCGCCCGGATCGTCCACCAGTGCCTGACACACCTGCTGCAGGGCGCTGTCAGCGCCACCAGCCGGCCACGGCAAATGCAGCGGCAGCAGCGGCTGAGCGTGCAGCTCCTCAACCAGCAGCTCGCCAAGCAACTGCCTGCGCCGGACACCACCAGGGATATCGCTTTGGGTCAGCGCCATGATCAGCTCCCGCAGCAAGCCCGAGACATGCACCACGCAGTCGACCGCAGGCAGGCGCGCGCATAGGTCCTCACGCACGAACAGACCATGCGCCTGCAGCGCAACGGGCACCACCAGCCAAGGCGGCATCGCCTTTGTGCTGCAACGCGACAGCGGCATCCGCATGCCACGCCGCATGCAGGTCGAGTTCAGTGCCATCGTGCAGGCGCTGGCTGACACCAGTGAGACGGAGTTGAGCAGTGCGCAGATCTGGGCGATTTTCGAGCAGACCTATCTCGCACCAACGCAGGTGCGATCAAGCCTCATCTACCGCAACCATCGTCTGTTCGAGCATCTGGACGGTCAAGGCATCGCACTGGAGCTGGCAGACAGCGACGGTGCCGTCAGGACCATCGCCGGATCGGGCAACGGCCCGATAGCCGCCACCGTTGCGGCCCTGGGGCTGCCGCTGCGTATCGACAGCTTTGAAGAGCGCAGTCTGGCTGCAGGGTCAGAGGCCGCAGCCGTCGCCATAGTTGAAGCCGCCATGCCCGGCGTGCCCGGCTCACGCTTCGGCGTCGGTCGACACCCGAATATAGCGACGGCATCGGTATTGGCGGTGCTGAGTGCCGCTGCCCGGTTTGCCGACGCGACAGACTAAGCAAGGACAAGGCGGCGTCGGCACAGAGCGGCCCCCCCTGGCGCAGCTCAGTTCGCTGGCGCCGGCAGCGTTTTAGCGTAATGGAAAAAGACCTCATCACGGACCCAGCCGGTCGACTCGTAGAGCCGCTGGGCCGCCGTATTGGTGATCGCCGTTGCCAGCTCCATGCGCACCGCGCCGCGAGCCTCGGCCTGCTGGCCGGCTGCCGTCAGCAACTGTTCGGCAATGCCCTGACGACGAAAGTCAGCGGCAACAAACAGATCGTACAGAACGCAAATAGGGGCCATATCCACCGAACAGAAAGTCGGGTACAGCTGGCAGAAGCCCGCCAGCTCGCCCTCTGCAGTCTCGGCGATGAGCACCACCGACTCCCCCTTCTGCAGGCGGGCATGCAGGTAGGCGATCGCGCCCGCTAGATCGGCAGCTTGCTCATAAAACTGACGGTACAGGTCAAACAGTCGCCCCACCCGCCCGGCGTCGGCAGCGGTGGCGAGGCCAATGCGCATGTCATTCACCAGAGAGACAACGCCTAGGCCTGACGCGGCCGGACCGGCGTTTTGCGGCCCAACAGGCGTTCGCTGGGTGCGATCTCAGCGACCTGACGATAATCCTCCAGCAACTGGAACCAGTCTGCCTCGGGCATCGGCCCACGGTGGCGGTAAAGCTGCTTCAGGTCGTGGCGCACGGCGGCGCTGCGACGCCAGCGGCGGCGACATTTCTCCAGGTCGAGCAGCGCGATTTCCACCCCCCGACTGCGTACCCGGATGAAAATATGTTTGGAGTACAGGCAGCCATGCTGCAGGCCGGCGTTATGCGCCAGACTCAGGCAGCTGGCCAGCTCACGCAACATGTGGCGGTGCACGGCTTCGCCATGCTGCGCTCTGGCATCGCCGGCATACCACTCATCAAGGCTGATGAAGTCGCGCAGCTCTTGGGTCACCAGCAGCCCTTGCCACTGGCCCTGCTGCTTGCGCGCACCCGCAAAGCGGATCTGCGGCACACGCACACCAGCGGCGCGATAAGCCTCCAAAGCCCAGGCTTCGCGCACCACAGTGGGCCGTCCAAGGGGATAACGCAGCGAGCGGCTGAGGTGGCCAATCTGGCGTTTGAGATAGAGGGTGACGTCTTGATCGGTCAGCCGCTGCACGCCGCTGTTGCCGTCGCGGCGCTCGTTGGGCTCTTCTACCCAGTCGCCCTGCCGGGCCCACCAGTCACTGAACGCGGGATGCGCCTTGTCTTTCATATTGTTATGCCTCGCTGTCGTCACGCACTGTCTGACGTCGAACTGCAAGGACCGCGCCAGTGGGACAGGTGATTGTTGTTAACGGCCAATCACCTTACCCACTATCGCCCTGTGTGGTCAAAACAAATACTACGGCAGCGATCATCGGCGAACAGGCCGACTTACCCCTGACAGCGCTCAGCTGCGCAAATCGTACATCGCCTTCTCGCCCAGCGCGTGCCAGGCCTGAATGCGTTCACGGAAAGCCTGCATCGAGTCCCAGACCTCACGGTTGAGCGGGTCCATGGCGGCGGTTTCTTCCAGCACGTCACCGCTGATGTCACGCAAGCGGTCCAGCACTGAGTCCGGCAGGCGGCGTAGCTGGACGTGGTGCTCGTTAACCAGCGTGTGCAGGGCTTCGGCGTTACGTCGACCGTACTCATCCAGCATGGCCTGGTTGGTCGAGCGCGCGGCCTCGATGACGATGGCACGCAGATCATCTGGCAACTCGGCCAGCTTCTGCTTGTTGATCGTCAACTCCAGCACCGCGCAGGGCTCCTGCCAGCCGGGGTAATAGTAGTACTTGGCGGCCTGGTAGAGGCCGAAGGCGAGATCGTTGTAGGGGCTGACCCAATCGCTGGCGTCGATCACGCCGGTCTGCAGGGAGGTGAAGATCTCGCTGCCGGGCAGGTTGACGGTGGTCGCGCCGGCCCGTGCCAGCACCTCGCCACCAAAGCCGGGCATGCGGATCTTCAGGCCCTGCAGGTCATCCAGGCTGTTGATTTCCTTGTTGAACCAGCCGGCCATCTGCACGCCGGTGTTGCCGCAGGGCAGCGGCACCACGCCCAGCGGATCGTAGGCCTTCTGCCACAGCTCAAGCCCGCCACCCTCGTACAGCCAGGCGTTCATTTCCTGCGCGTTCATACCAAAGGGCACAGCGGTGAAAAAAGGCGCAGCGGCGCTCTTGCCCTTCCAGTAATAGGCCGCGCTGTGGCCCAGCTCAGCGGTGCCACTGGATACCGCGTCAAACACTTCCAGCGCCGGCACCAGCGCACCAGCAGCAAAAACCTGAATGCTCAAGCGGCCGTTGGACAGCCGCGCTACCGTGTCGGCAAAGCGCTGCGCGGTGGTACCCAGGCCAGGAAAGTTCTCCGGCCAGGAGGTAACCATTTTCCAGCGAAAGCGCTGCTCCGGCGCAGCACTCGCCCCACCCGCCGGCGCGCTATCGTCCTTGCACCCGGCCAGCGCCGCAGCCCCCAAACCCAGTCCGGCGGCGGTCAGTAAGTTACGTCTATCCATTCTTATAGCTCCAAGCTTCAAGCGGCAAGCTGTCCGCTGCTGACTTTTATAGGGGTGTAGGCAGCGTCGACACGCGCCCTCCTCTCCGGCGAATTACCCAAACCGCAAAATATTCAAAGCCACACGCTGTCCGCGTGGTCGCGGATTAGCCTGTCGACAACCGCGCGCCGTCAACCACAACGTCGTGCAACCTGGCAAAGTGCTTCCCGCACGCACAAACCGCTTGCAGCTTGAGGCTTAAAGCTTGCGGCTCCGAGCTGCTGGCGCTACAGCGCCTGCAGCTTGGCATACGCCACCATCAGCCACTTGCTGCCTTCGTCATCAAAGTTGACCTGAATGCGCGCTTGCGCGCCCTGGCCTTCGTAGTTGAGCACCACACCTTCGCCGAACAACGCGTGTTCGACGCGTTGGCCAAGGGCAAAACCGGTGTTCTCTGACGCTTCGCTGGCAAACAGACCACCCTTGGCCGGGCCAAAGGGGCGGCTGACCTGATTGCCCAGCCGGACTTCCTGAATCAGTTCACCCGGGACTTCACGTACAAAGCGCGAGACCTTGTTGAAGGTTTCGCTGCCATACAGGCGGCGCGTCTCGGCCCAGGTGATCACCAGTTGCTGCATCGCCCGGGTAATGCCGACGTAAGCCAGGCGGCGCTCTTCCTCAAGCCGGCCCGGGTCTTCCAGGCTCATCTTGTGCGGGAACAGCCCTTCTTCCACCCCGGCCATAAATACCAGCGGAAACTCCAGCCCCTTGGCGCTGTGCAAGGTCATCAGCTGCACGCTGTCTTCAAAGCGATCGGCCTGGGTTTCGCCCGCTTCCAGCGAAGCGTGCGCGAGGAAGGCCAGCAGCACGTCGCCGTCCTCTTCCGCGTCGGCCATGTCGTTCTCGAAGCCACGCGCGGCGGACACCAGTTCTTCCAGGTTTTCCACCCGGGTCTGACCCTTGTCGCCCTTTTCCTGCTCATGAAAGCGCAGCAGGCCGCTGTGCTCGATGGCGATCTGCGCCTGACTGTAGAGCGGCAGACCTTGAGCGCGCTCGGCCATCTCCTCGATCAGCACCATAAAGCCCTGCACGGCATTGGCAGCGCGGCCCGGCAAGCCTTTGTTATCGAGCAGGTCGCAGGCCGCCTGCCACATCGAGACATCCTGCTCCCGGGCCTGCTGACGCAGCAACTCGACGGTCTTGTCGCCGATGCCGCGGGTGGGCAGGTTGATAATGCGTTCCAGCGCGCCATCGTCGCCACGACTGCCCATCAGCCGCAGGTAGGCCATGGCGTTCTTGATCTCGGCCCGCTCGAAAAAGCGCTGCCCACCATAGATGCGATAGGGAATGCCACTGCGCAGCAGCGCTTCTTCCAGCACTCGCGACTGGGCGTTGGAGCGATACAGGATGGCGATCTCACTGCGGCTCAGGCCATCGCGAATGCCCTGCTCGATACGCTCGACGATGTAGCGCGCTTCGTCCTGCTCGTTGAAGCCGGCATACAGGGCAATCGGCTCACCCTCGTTGCCATCGGTCCACAGCTCTTTGCCCAGGCGCCCGGCGTTATTGCCGATCAGCGCGTTGGCGGCCTTGAGGATGGTCGCGGTAGAGCGGTAATTCTGCTCTAGGCGAATCATCTCGGCGTTCGGGTAATCGGTCTGGAACTGCTGGATATTTTCGATGCGTGCCCCGCGCCAGCCATAGATCGACTGGTCGTCGTCACCCACCACCATCAGGCTCGGATTGTTGCCAGCCAGGTGCCGCAACCAGGCGTATTGCACCGCATTGGTGTCCTGAAACTCGTCGACCAGAATATGCCGGAAGCGCGCGCGGTACTGTTCACGCAGGGCCGGATTGTCGCGCCACAGCTCCAGCGAGCGCAGCAACAGCTCGGCAAAGTCCACCGCGCCGGCACGATTGCACACCTGCTCGTAGGCTTCGTAAATGCGCACCATGGTGGTCATGTACAGGTCACCCGCCGGCTGGATGTGCTGCGGGCGCAAGCCTTCATCCTTCTGCGAGTTGATCCACCACTGGGCCTGCCGGGGCGCCCACTGGTTGTCGTCCAGGCCCAGCTCGCGAATCACGCGCTTGATCAACCGCTGCTGGTCATCGCTATCGAGGATCTGAAACTGTTCAGCCAGGCCGGCCTCTCGCCAGTGGGCGCGCAGCAGACGGTGCGCCAGCCCGTGGAAGGTGCCGACCCACATACCCTGCGGCGAGATGCCGAGCAGCTGCTCGATCCGCGCGCGCATCTCATGGGCAGCCTTGTTGGTGAAAGTAACCGAGAGAATGCTCCAGGGCGACGCCTGTTCCACCTGAACCAACCAGGCGATACGGTGCACCAGTACTCGGGTTTTGCCGGAGCCGGCCCCGGCCAGCACCAGTTGCTGGCCGACTGCGGCGCTGACCGCCTGGCGTTGGGCTTCGTTAAGCGAATTAAGCAGGTGGGAAATATCCATCGCGGCATTCTAGGGAAGCACTGATCCATTCCACAAGCCCTCTGCATGCTTGGGCGCCCGCCGTGCGGGGCTGCCTGCTCAATTCAAATAGGCCATTTCAGTACAGCGCACACGCGCTACTGCCGCCCCGTCGCCGGGCCCGTCACTGGCGGACCTTGCGGTCATCCGCCCAACGGCTGAGCGTCTGCGTCGGATTCCCGAGATAGAGACCTTGGCAAGCTGTTTTTTGCGCACCAGGGACTGTGCCGGGCACGTCCCCTGGTGTATGGTTGGGCAGGCACACAAGCCGACCCGACAGACACAACAATGACAAAAAACAACGTCAACGGACCATGGAGCAGCGCAGCCGCATGAGCGCCAGTCCAGCGGCCTTCAGCCCGATTCCCCGCGATGAACTGCGCTTGCAGCAGCTGAACCAGCTGTACGCCCAGTCCCGCTTGCCGCAATGGCTGTTGCTGGTCACCGCCGTTTTGATCACCCCGCTCGCCTGGGCCCACAGCACCCGCAGCAGCCTGCTGGTGTGGATAGCCCTGCTCGGCCTGCTGGTGGCAACCCGTCAGGTGCTGGTAGGCCGTTACTGGCAGGCCTCGGCACGGGAGCGCCTGCAGCGTCGCTGGAGCCTGTTTTTCCATCTCGGCAACCTCGCCTCCGGACTCTGTCTGAGCTGGGTACATATCGCCCTGACCCCGCTGGACAACTTTGCCCTGCAGGCGCAGATGTACAGTATCGCCAGCGGCGTCAGCATCTGCGTTGGCGTACTCTACGCGCCGCGCTACAGCGCGTTCGCCTCTTTCATGCTGCCCGCCTGGCTGCCGCCGGTCATCTGGCTGCTGGCCGACGGCACGCCCAGCAGCCTGGTCTGGGCGCAGACCGGCGCCATGATGTTCTGCTTTATCCTGCTGGCCGCTGCGCTGATCCACCGGACCATGCGCAACGCGCTGATCAGCAACCTGCGCAACGAAGCCCTGCTGGGCAATCTCGGCAGCGCCCACCAGCACACCGAAGAGCTTAACCAGCAACTGACCCGCGAGATTAACCAGCGCCGCCGCGCCGAGCAGTCCCTGCGCGACAGCCACGACGATCTGGAAGAACGGGTGCGCCAGCGCACCGCCGAGCTGGAAAAGGCCACCCACGATCTGCAGGCCAGCGAGGCGCAGCTAACCCTGGCCATGGAGGCCAGCCAGCTCGGTCTGTGGGACTGGGATCTGACCACCGACAAGGTGTACCACTCGCGCCTCAACGCGCTCTTCGGCATGCCGGACGAATACGTGCCCAGCATGCGCCAGGATCTGCGCCCGCTGGTACACCCGGCTGATGTCACCATGGTGCGCCGCACGCTGGTTCGGCATATGAAGAGCCAGACCGCGGCCTACCGCATGGAGTACCGCGTACGTCACAGCAGTGGCCACTGGCTGTGGGTCGAGGACAGCGGCCGTGCAGTGGAACGTGCCGCCGATGGCCGAGTACTGCGCATGATCGGCACCCGCCGCGATATCAGCGCACGCAAGCATCAAGACGAACAGGCGCAGCTGGCGTCTACCGTGTTCGAGGCGACCAGCGAGGGCATTTTCATCCTCGGCCCGACACTGGATATCCTCGCCGTCAATCAGGCCTACACCGTGATCACCGGACTGTCACAGCAAGACGCCGTTGGCCACAACATTCTGGATCTCAGCGGCAGCGACGATCTGCGCCAGCAATTCCTCCATCTGCAGCAACTGCTCAACAATCAGGATCGTTGGCAAGGAGAAATGACCGCCCGGCGCCGCAACGGAGAGCTGTTCCCGATCTGGCTGCAGCTCGCGGTCGTGCGCAGCGCCGGCGGACAGCTGACGCATTACGTCGGCTTCTTCGCCGACCTGACCACCCACCGCCAGACCGAAGAACAGCTGCAATACCTGACCAACTACGATCCGCTGACCCAGCTGGCCAACCGCAGCCTGTTCACCGACCGCCTGCAGGACGCGGTTGCCCGCGCCCGCCAGCACCACCACGCGGTTGCGCTGCTGCATATCGATCTGGACCGCTTCAAGCACATCAACGTGACCCTCGGCCACGCCGTGGCAGACGGCCTGCTGCAGGAGGTTGCACGCCGGCTCAGCACCGAAGTCGACAGCCGGCACACCCTGGCGCGGCTGTCGGCAGACGAGTTTGTGGTGATTGTCGAGCAGGCCGACGACGAACAGCAGCTCGGCGTCCTGGCCAGCCAGTTGCTGGAAGCCCTGCGCAAACCCATGCTGGTGGCCGAGCACGAGCTGGTCACCACCGCCTCCATCGGCATCAGCGTATTCCCGACCACCGCGCGCGACAGCCTGCTGCTGATCACCCAGGCCAACCAGGCGATGCAGCACGCCAAGCACCTGGGCGGCAACCGCTGGCAGTTCTACACACGTGAGCTGCGCGCCTACAGCCTGGACCGTCTGCAGCTGGAAAACCAGCTGCGCAAAGCCATCGACGAAGACCAGCTGGTGGTGCACTTTCAGCCCAAGCTGCACCTGGCCAGTGACCGTATCTGCAGCGCGGAAGCGCTGGTGCGCTGGCAGCATCCGGACAGAGGGCTGGTGATGCCCGGCGACTTCATCACCATCGCCGAGGAAACCGGCATGATCGTGACGCTGGGGCAGAAGGTGCTGGATATCGCCTGCGAGCAGGCCGCGCTCTGGTGCCACCAGGGGCCGCAATCGGTCGCGGTGTCGGTCAACCTGTCAGTACAGCAGCTGCGCCAGGAAGGCTTTGCCGAGCGCGTGCGGATGACCCTGCAGCGCCACAACCTGCCTGCCCGCCTGCTGGAGCTGGAACTGACCGAAAGCATGCTGGCCGAACACAGCGACCAGGTCGCCGAAAACGTTGCCGCGCTGCGAGCGCTGGGTGTGAGCCTGTCGGTGGACGACTTCGGCACCGGGTATTCATCGCTGGCCTACCTCAAGCGCTTCCCGATCAGCACGCTGAAAATCGACCGCGCCTTCGTCGCCGAGCTGGACGCCGCCAATGCCGACAACGCCATCGTGCTGGCCATCATCGCCATGGCCCGCAGCCTGTCGCTCAAGGTGGTCGCAGAGGGTGTCGAACACGAGGGCCAGCTGAACTTCCTCAAGGCCAACGGCTGTGACGAAGTCCAAGGCTACCTCATCAGTCGGCCGATCGAGGCCGGCGCCTTTACCCGGTTACTGGAACAGAACAGCTGCCAACTGCTCGATCAATAGCGCGAATCGAGCCAGCTGTGGCCCAGGCGCTCCAGCAGGCTGTCGGCGGCGTCCGGGCCCCAGCTGCCGGCGGCATAGGGCTTGGGTGAACGGTAAAAGTCGCCCCAGCCCTCAATGATCGGATCAACCCAGCGCCAGGCCGCCTCGATTTCGTCACGGCGCATGAACAGCGTCGCATCACCCTCGATCACATCCAGCAACAGACGTTCGTAGGCGTCCCAGCGGCGCCGGGTGAAGGCGGCGGCGAAATCCAGGTTCAGATCCACGTTCTGCAGCCCCATGCCGCGCCCGGGCGACTTGGCCATTAACGACAGGCGGATACCTTCGTCCGGCTGCAAGCTGATGATCAGGCGGTTGTTCTCCGGGTTGTCGCCACTGCGCGGAAACAGCCGATGCGGTACCGGTTTGAACTGAATGACGATCTCCGACTTGCGCTGGGCCATACACTTGCCGGTGCGCAAATAAAACGGCACCCCAGCCCAGCGCCAGTTATCGACCTCGGTCTTCAGCGCGACAAAGGTTTCGGTATTGCTGTCATGGTCGACCTTCTTCTCGAAGTAGTAGGCGGGCAGGCGCTCGCCCGCGTGCTGCCCGGCGCCGTACTGACCGCGTACGGTGCGGTCCTGCACATCCATCCCGGTGATCGGCCGCAGGGCCTCGAGGATCTTCAGCTTTTCGTTACGCACGGCCTCGGGCTCGAAATGCACCGGCGCTTCCATGGCCACCAGGCAGAGCAGTTGCAACAGATGGTTCTGCACCATGTCGCGCATGGCGCCCGCGCGGTCATAGTAGTCGCCGCGGTTCTCTACCCCGACACTTTCCAGCACGCTGATCTGCACATGATCGATATGCGCATTGCGCCACAACGGCTCGAACAGGGCATTGCCGAAGCGCAGGGCGAGCAGGTTCTGCACCGCTTCCTTGCCGAGGTAGTGATCGATACGGAACACCCGTGATTCGTCGAATACCTTGCCGATGCGGTCGTTGATTTCGTTAGCCGTTTCCAGGCTTTCGCCCAGCGGCTTCTCCAGCACCACCCGCGCGTGCTCATCGACCAGCCCGACCGAGGACAGATGCTGCACCGTGGCGGCAAACAGAGCCGGCATGGTCGCCAGATAGAACACCCGCACACGCCCGGTGCCGGGGCTCAGGACCTTGGTCAGGCGCGGAAAGGCAACGCGTTGACTGACATCCAGCGACAGGTAGTCAAGCCGTTCGGCAAAACGTTCCCACTGCGCCGTGTCAAAGTCACCACGGGCAACATGCTGGCTGACATGCCGTCTGACCAGCTTGCCGTAGCTCTCCAGGCTGTGCTGAGCGCGGGCCAGGGCAAGAATGCGGGTATCCGGATGCAGGTGCCCGTCACGGTGCAGATAGTAGAGCGCCGGCAACAGCTTGCGCATGGCCAGATCACCCGTGCCGCCGAACACCACGATGTCACAACTGATACCCGCCTGAGCCACGCTCTGCCCTCCCCTGCATCACACGATGGGCCTTTTTGTAGTATAACTACAAGCTATACGCCCGCCGGCCCCACCCGCCGACGGGAAACTGGCAGCCATGCTGCCCTCACCTGCTGCCGACATCATGCCACCGTGAACATGCTCCAGCACATCGCCGCCAGCCGTGACCTGCTCAGAAAGTCAGAGCTCAAGGTCGCCGATTTTGTCTTGGCGCAGGCGGCGCAGGTGATGCATTCATCCATGGCGGACCTGTCGCAGCAGGTCGGTGTCAGCGAGCCCACCATCGTACGCTTCTGTCGCGCGATTGGCTGCAGCGGATTTCAGGACCTCAAGCTCAAGCTGGCGCAAAGCCTGGCCGCCGGCGCCAGCTTCGGGCAGTTCTCGATCAACGAGGACGACAGCGTCGATGCCCTGTCGCACAAGATCTTCGACACAACCCTGGCAACATTGATGGAGGTACGCGAGCGCCTCGACGCTGCGGCCATCGAACAGGCCATCAGCGCACTGACCCATGCCCGCCGTGTCGAGTTCTACGGTTTTGGCGCCTCCGGTGCGGTGGCCAGCGACGCCCAGCACAAGTTCTTCCGCCTGCTGGTGTCCACCGCCGCCTACTCCGACCCGCACATGCAGGCCATGTCAGCAGTGACCCTGGGGCCGGAGGATGTCGCCGTTGCCATCTCGCAGACCGGGCGCACCAAGGACCTGCTGCATTCAGCCAGTCTGGTAGTCGAAACCGGCGCCACCCTGATCAGCCTGTGTCCGAGCCGCACGCCGCTGGCCGACGTCAGCCAGGTACACATTCCGATTGATGTGTCCGAGGACACCGATATCTATACACCGCTGTCCTCGCGCATTGCCCACCTGGTGGTCATCGACGTGCTGGCCATGGGCATGGCCATGCGTCGCGGGCCTGAGCTGGTCAACCACCTGAAGAGCGTCAAGCGCAGCCTGCGCGGCCTGCGCCTGTCGAACAAGAGCCAGCGCGGCGAGCTGAACGAGTAACCCAGCAGCCGCCTTAGTACCAGCCCCAGGAGCACCCCCTATGCCAGTCGCCATGGCCCGCCACATTCTGGTCAAAACCGAAGCCGAAGCCGCCGCGCTGAAAAAACGCATCGCTGCCGGAGAAGCCTTTGACGTGCTGGCCAAGAAACACTCCACCTGCCCGTCAAAGAAACGCGGCGGCGATCTGGGTGAGGTACGTCCCGGCCAAATGGTCCGTGCGATCGACCAGATCATTTTCAAAAAGCCGCTGAAAGTGGTGCACGGCCCGATAAAGAGCCAGTTCGGCTATCACCTGGTGCAGGTGTTCTACCGCGACTGACGCGCGCTGCCCGGCGGGTAGTAGATCAGGTTATGAAATACCGCTGGCAGCGTGCCCGGGTTGCGATAACCGTGCGGCTGGTCAGCGGCAAAACGTACCGCCTCTCCCTCTTTCAGCGGTTGCCAGACGTCCCGCACCAGCAACTCCATCTCGCCACGCACCACCACCACGTGCTCGACCACACCCTCACTGTGCGGCTCGGACAAACGCTCGTAACCGGGCAACAGCGTCAGCTCGAACAGCTCAAAGCCGTAACGCGCATCAAAGGGGAACAGCGGCGCAATCAACATCTGGTCCGCTGCGGGTCGTTGACGCACGGCGTCGGCGCTACGCAGTGTCATGCCGCCCTGCTCGGCGGGCGAGGGCTCCAGAAAGGTCGACAACGAGGTACCGAAGCCAGTAGCGATCTTCCACAGCGTCGCCACCGTAGGGCTGGATTCGCCGCGCTCGATCTGGCCGAGCATCGCTTTGCTCACGCCACATTCGGTGGCGGCCCGATCCAGACTCCAGCCACGGTCGCTGCGCCACTGCCGCAGGGTGGCTGCCAGATACTGATTGATTTCCTGCATCACAGGTCCGCTCATCGAAAGGCCGCACAGCATAGCAATTTCCTTTTGTGCGTTATAGCGCACAGTGCTAGGATCAGCCACTCGTGCGCTATAGCGCACGACCATCGATCGAGGATTACCGCATGCTGAAAGCCTGGTTTAACCCGTCCCACATCGCCGCCGGCTTTATCGCCGTGCTGGTGGGCTATACCAGTTCAGCGGTGATCATCTTCCAGGCCGCCGAGGCTGCCGGTGCCTCGCCACAGGAAATCAGCTCCTGGCTGTGGGCATTGGGTATCGGCATGGCGGTCACCAGCATCGGCCTGTCGTTGCGCTTTCGTGCGCCGGTGTTGATTGCCTGGAGCACACCGGGCGGCGCGCTACTGGCCACTGGCTTGCCCGGCTTCAGTCTGAACGAGGCGATTGGCGTGTTTCTGTTCAATGCCGCACTGATCACCCTGTGCGGGTTGCTTGGCTGGTTTGACCGCATCATGCGCCTGGTGCCGGCGTCGCTGGCCGGCGCCATGCTGGCCGGGGTGCTGCTGCCGTTTGGCCTCAACCTGTTTGGCGCGCTGCAGGAGCAAACGCTGCTGGTCGGCCTGATGCTGGCCTGCTATCTGGCTAGCAAGCTGGTGTTCCCGCGCTACGTGATTCCGGTCACCTTGCTGGTGGGCGTACTGGTGGCGGCGTTGGCAGGCCAGCTGCATCTGGAGCAGCTCGACTGGTCGCTGGCACAGCCCGTGTGGACGACGCCGGCCATCTCGCTGCAGGCGCTGCTCGGGGTCGGCATTCCGCTGTTCATTGTCACCATGGCCTCGCAGAACGTACCGGGCATGGCGGTCCTGCGCGCCAACGGCTATCAGCTGCCCGCGTCGCCGCTGATGACCACCACCGGCATCACCGGCCTGCTGCTGGCGCCGTTTGGCGGTTACACCTTCAACCTGGCCGCGATCAGCGCTGCAATCTGCGCCGGTAAAGATGCCGACCCGGACCCAGCCCAGCGCTTTCGCGCCAGTGCCTGGGGCGGTTTCTTCTATCTGCTGACCGGGCTGTTCGGTGCCACGGTCGCCAGCCTGTTTGCCGCCTTTCCGCAGGCGCTGGTCATGGCCATTGCCGGCCTGGCGCTGCTCGGCACCATCGGCAACGCACTGGCCACCGCCCTGCACGACGAGGCGCAACGCGAAGCAGCCTTCCTGACCTTTCTGGTCACCGCCTCCGGGCTGGCACTATGGGGTATCGGCAGCGCCTTCTGGGGTCTGCTGCTCGGCCTGCTGGTGCTGCGCCTGCCGCGCCGTCAGGGCTGAGCCGGGCGCTCACACACACCGCGATGGATTTCGCAGGTCAGCGCTTCAATGCGCTGGCTCAGCTGGTGTACCGTCTCGGTCAGCCGGGTGTTCTGCTCCATCAACTGCAGCAGCTGTTCGGTCTGCTCCGCCGCGTGGGCGGCGCGCTGTTCGCTGGCTTGCGCCAGGGCTTCGCGATGCAGCGCATCGGCCTGCGCCGAGGCCTTGTCCCGATCAGCCTGACGGGTCTGCGCCAACAAAATCAGCGGCGCGGCATAGGCGGCCTGAAAGCTGAACGCGAGATTCAGCAGAATGAAGGGATAGCGGTCAAAGCTGACCAGATCGGTCACGTTGATGGTGATCCACAGACCGACGATCAAGGTCTGCGCGATGAGAAAAACCGGCGTACCAAAAAACCGCGCGAAGGCTTCCGCGCGCAACGCAAACCAGCCGTCGCCAAATACCGAATCCAGGTGCATGTTCGGTCGCAGAAAGCGGAAATGATGCCGGCCTGCGGCGGGTGTCGCCGGGCTGATTGATCCCCTGTTGTCTTGCTCGGGTGCAGCCATACGTACGCTCCTTGCCTCTGTTATCGGCACTATAGTGCGCAGAGAATGATCTGGTCAGGATCGACCCACAAGGTCACCGGCTCGCCGATGCCGGGCACAGCGGGGACATCAGCCAGCGTCGCTACCAGCTGCACACCCGCATTCAGTTCCACCTCCAGCGCCAGTTGGTCACCCACCTGCTCCCGGCCCAGCACCGTGCCAGTCAGCCGGTTCTGCTCCGCACCGTCGCTCGCCAGCTTCACCCAGGGCGCCTTGATCAGCGCAAATACCTCCACGCCCTTGCTCAATCCAAGACGTTCACTGCTACTGCGCGTGATCACGGCCGTCAGCGCCTGACCTCCAGCCAGCGTCAGCGCCACCCGCTCGTTCAGCCCCTCAGACTGCAGAGCGGCCACCCGGGCAAACAGCTGGTTGCGCGCGCTGGTACGCAGCCGCAGCCGGTGCATGACCTGCAGATACGGGTCCAGGCTGGCGTCCTCGCTCAGCCTGGCCAGGAACACGGCGTGCTCCTGCTGATAACGGCGAAAGGCGCTCACCAGCTGGTCCCCTGCCGCCGTCAGACGCGTGCCGCCACCGCCGCGCCCGCCCGCCGCGCGCTCAACCAATGGCTGATCGCTGCTGCTGTTCATTGCATCCACGGCATCCCAGGCGGTCTTGTAACTCATGCCGGCCGCCTTGGCCGCTTTGCTGATCGAGCCGGTTTCAGCGATACAGGCCAGCAACTCGATGCGATCCTGCCCGGCCAACCGTCGGCCCTGGTGGGAAAACCAGAACTGTCCTTCAAGCTTCATTGCACACTACCCCAAGCGCTATATAACGAATAATATAACGACAACCTGCCTTCCTCGCTGCCCAGGAGTTTCCATGCGCTTGCCGCTGCTCTTCGCCACCGCTTGCTGCATCAGTATCAGCCACCCTGCCCTGGCCGGCGAGGTCCAGGTCGCCGTCGCTGCCAACTTCACCGCCCCCATGCAGGACATCGCCAAGGCGTTCGAGCAGGATACCGGCCATCGCGTCATCGCGGCCTTCGGCTCGACCGGCCAGCTGTACGCCCAGATCAGCCACGGCGCCCCCTTCGAGGTATTTCTGGCTGCCGATGACACTACCCCGGCACGCGCCGAAAGCGACGGGCTGGCGGTCTCAGGCTCGCGCTTTACCTACGCCACCGGCGCGCTGGCGCTGTGGTCCGCTGATGCCGGTCTGATCAGCGACGGCGCACAGTTGCTGCGCAGCGGCAACTTCGAGCATCTGGCTATCGCCAACCCGAAAACCGCGCCCTACGGGCTGGCCGCCACACAGGTGATGCAGCAGCTGGGCCTGACGCAAGCGCTGGCACCCAAGCTGGTCGAAGGCCAGAGTATCGGCCAGACCTACCAGTTTGTCGCCAGCGGCAACGCCGAAGTCGGCTTCGTTGCTCTGTCGCAGGTCTCCCGCGACGGGGAGATCACCAGCGGCTCAGCCTGGCAGGTTCCGGCGGCGCTGTACCAACCCATCCGCCAGGATGCCGTGCTGCTCAACACCGGCGCTGACAACGACGCCGCTGCCGCCCTGCTCGACTACCTCAAAGGCGAGCAGGCGGCAGCGGTCATCAGCCGCTACGGCTACGGTCACTGACATGTCCCTGCCGCTGGACAGCGCCGACCTGGCAGCCATCTGGCTGACGCTCAAACTGGCGTCGCTGACGACCCTGGTCCTGCTGCTGATCGGTACGCCGCTGGCCTGGTGGCTGGCCCATACCCGCTCGCGGCTGAAAGGCCCGATCAGTGCGCTGGTAGCCCTGCCCCTGGTGCTGCCGCCGACGGTGCTGGGCTTCTACCTGCTGGTTGCGCTGGGTCCGCACGGGCCGATTGGCGCGCTGACTCAGCAGCTCGGGCTGGGCACCCTGGCGTTCAGCTTCAGCGGCCTGGTGATCGGCTCGGTCTGCTACTCCATGCCCTTTGTCGTACAACCCATTCAGAACGCCTTCGAATCCATCGGCAAACGCCCGCTGGAAGTAGCCGCCACCCTCGGCGCCAGCCCGCTGGACCGCTTCTTCACCGTCGCGCTGCCGCTGGCCCGCCCGGGCATCATCACCGCCAGCGTGCTGGGCTTTGCGCATACCCTCGGCGAGTTTGGCGTGGTGCTGATGATCGGCGGCAATATCCCGGAGCGCACGCGCGTGGTCTCGGTGCAGATCTTCAACCACGTCGAAGCGATGGACTACGCCAGCGCCCACTGGCTGGCTGGCGGCGTGCTGATCTGCTCCTTCGTGATTCTGTTGCTGCTTAATCGGCGCGGGCGCCTGACGGTCATGCCGGGGGCACGCAGGTGATCCATATCAGGCTCAAACAGCAGCTGGCTGCCTTTACGCTGGACCTGGATCTGACGCTGCCGGCGCGCGGGATCAGCGCCATCGTCGGCCCGTCCGGCTCGGGCAAAACCACGCTGCTGCGCTGTATCGCCGGCCTGGAAAGGGCGGAACAGGCGTTTATCGAGGTCAATGGCCACTGCTGGCAGGACAGCCAGCGCGGCCTCTGGCTGGCGCCGCACAAGCGCGCGCTGGGTTATGTCTTTCAGGAGGCCAGCCTGTTCGATCACCTGAACGTGCAGGCCAATCTGAACTACGGCAGACACCGCAGCGCAGAGCCGGCCAGCGACCAGCAGGCAACGCAGATCATCGAGCTGCTCGGCATTGCGCAGCTGCTCCAGCGCAGTACCAGCGGGCTGTCCGGCGGTGAGCGGCAGCGCGTCGGCATCGCCCGCGCGCTATTGGCCAACCCGCGCTTGTTGCTGCTGGATGAGCCGCTGACCGCGCTGGACCCGCAACGCAAGGCCGACATCCTGCCGTATCTGGAGCGCCTGCACGCAGAACTGGACATGCCGCTGCTTTACGTCAGCCACTCCCCGGACGAGGTCGCCAGACTGGCGGATCACCTCGTCCTCCTGGACAACGGCACACTGCGCGCCAGCGGCCCGCTGCAGACGCTGCTGCCGCGTCTGGATCTGCCCATGGCGCACAGCGACGACGCGCGCAGCGTGCTGCACGGGCAGGTCAGCGCCTGCGATGATCGCTATCAGTTGCTGGAGCTGACCCTCGATGGCAGCCCGCTGCAGCTGCGCCTGCCGCACTCGGCGCTACCGCTCGGGCAGCGCGTGCGGGTCGCGGTCCAGGCCCGCGATGTCAGCCTGGCGCTGGAGAAGCCGCAACACAGCAGTGTGCTCAACCAGTTGCCTGCGCACATCGAGGCCATCGAACCCGGCAGCCACCCGGCACAGGCGCTGGTGCGCCTTGCGCTGGGTGACAACGTCTTGCTGGCACGCCTTACGCGCTACTCGGTAGACCAACTGCAGTTGCAACCGGGGCTGCCGGTGTGGGTGCAGATCAAGGCTGTGGCGCTGTTCGACTGACCGACGCGCATAACCACTGCTGCAGCAGGCGTCGATCAATCAAGCGGATGCCCGAGCGCCGCGCCAGCGTCCGGGCATCGGCATCGATACGCCCATGACAGACCAGCAAGCCACCATCAACGCCCTGCTTGGTCATCCGCTCACGCAGCGCCAGCAGATCGGCCCGCCGCAGGTGGGGGGCGCGCCAGCAGGTAAGGTCCAGCACAACGTCCTCCTCGCCCTGGCGCAGGAGGATGCCGCCATCCGCCGCACAGCCGTTCTGCAGCAGCAGTCCTTCCGCCTGCAGAGCCCAAAGCACCAGCGCGCGCACGTCCTGACGGCTGAGCTGCTGGAGCAGATGGTCGGGTGACGCTTCCTGCTGCAGTCTACTGACACGCCGACGACGCGACAGACGATTGAACAGATCGGCCACCGCAGCGCACAGCAGCGCCAGCGGCAACAACACCTGACCGACCAGGGTAAAGCCGTGCAGCAAGGTCCCACCGGTCGCCGGAACGCTGCCCTGCCAGAACCGATAGCCCAGCCAGTGCAGCAGCAAACCACTGAGCAGCGCCAACAGCAGATACAGCCACCAGGGAACCTGGGAACGGCTCTGCAGCAGGGTTTCCAAAGGGGTAAGGGGGCGGCGGGCAGTCATCCGTAACTCCTGAAGCTGGCTCCTTGCCAGCACTATTGCAACGATAGTCGCAGTCACCGATCAGGTAAAGACCGCGCCGCAACGCAGCGGTAGCGCTCAGGCAGATCGACAATCAGCCTGGCTGATTCAGGATAGCATCCAGCAGGCCGGGGAAACGGGCATCCAGGTCAGCGCGTCGCAGGCTGTTCATGTGCGTGGTACCGACGCTCTGGGTGCACACCAGGCCGGCATCGCGCATCACGCGGAAATGGTGAGACATGCTCGACTTTGGCCTGCCGCCATCCAGATCACCGCAACTGGCCTCGCCTACCTCGGCCAGGCGGCGCACGATTTCCAGCCGCACCGGATCACTCAGGGCGTAGAGCACACGTTCGAGCAGCAGCTCGTTGGCAGGGGGGTGTTTGAAGGGTCGCATGACGCTGATGATACACAGGGGTTTACTTCTGATCCATAGTTCCAATATTATCGAACTATTGAATAACCCAATCAGCTGCCGGAGGCTATCCATGTCAGCGCTGTTTCAACCCTTCTCTCTCAAAGACATCACCCTGCGTAACCGCATCGCCGTACCGCCGATGTGCCAATACTCGGCCACCGACGGCGTGGTCAACGACTGGCACGTCGCCAATTACACCGCTCAGGCCCGCGGCGGCGCCGGACTGGTGATTGTCGAAGCCACGGCAGTTGCACCGGAAGGCCGCATCACGCCGGCCTGCGCCGGACTGTGGAATGACGCCCAGGCTGAGGCGTTCATGCCTGTCGTGCGCGGCATCAAGGCGCACGGTGCTGTACCCGGTATTCAGATTGCCCACGCCGGCCGCAAGGCCAGCGCCAACCGTCCGTGGGAAGGTGACGATCACATCCCCACCGACGCCGCCAACGGCTGGCAAACCATCGCCCCCTCCGCCATCCCCTTCGGCGCGCACCTGCCGAAAGTGCCAGAGGCCATGACGCTGCAGGACATTGAGCGGGTCAAGGCGGATTTCGTTGCCGCCGCCCGCCGCGCACTGGCCGTCGGCTTCGAGTGGCTGGAGCTGCACTTTGCCCACGGCTATCTGGCCCAAAGCTTCTTCTCACCGCACGCCAACCAGCGCACCGATGCCTACGGCGGCAATGCCGATAACCGCGGCCGCTTCCTGCTGGAAACCCTGGCCGCCGTGCGCGAAGTCTGGCCGGAACATCTGCCACTGACCATCCGCTTTGGCGTCATCGAGTTCGACGGCAATGACGAGCAGACCATGACCGAGTCGATCGACCTCACCCGCCGCTTCAAGGCCGCCGGCATGGACATGATGAGCGTCAGCATGGGATTTAACATCCCCACCGCCAAAATCCCCTGGGCTCCGGCGTTCATGGGCCCGATTGCCAAGCGCGTGCGTGATGAAGCCGGCGTGCCGGTCTCCTCGGCCTGGGGCTTTGGCGAGCCGCATATCGCCGAGAAAGCAGTACAGGACGGTCAACTGGATCTGGTCATGGTCGGCAAGGCGCATCTGGCCAACCCGCACTGGGCCTACCACGCCGCCCGCGAACTGAAGGTGGAGCGCCCATCCTGGGTCATGCCGGCACCCTATGCCCACTGGCTGGAACGCTACTGATCCACAGCCACCCCTTGCGCGCGCCGCCACGGCGCGCTGCAATGGCAGGCAACCAATCAGATAACCGGATGGGGGCAACATGCAGGACAACAGCTACTACTATGAACCCGCGCAGGGCCACGGGCTGGCCCACGACCCGTTCAATTCCATCGTTGGCCCCCGCCCGATCGGCTGGATCAGCAGCCGCAGCAGCGACGGTATCCTGAACCTCGCTCCCTACAGTTTTTTCAATGCGTTCAATTACATACCGCCGATCATCGGCTTTGCCAGCATTGGCCACAAGGACAGCCTGAGCAATATCGAGCAGACCGGCGAGTTCGTCTGGAACCTCGCTACCTTGCCGTTGGCCGAGGCGATGAACCAAAGCTGCGCCGCGGTGGCGCCCGAGGTCGACGAGTTTGCGCTGGCGGGGCTGACCGCGTTGCCATCACGCCAGATCGACGTACCAAGGGTAGGCGAAAGCCCGGTCTCCTTCGAATGCCGCAAGACCCAGATCATCCAGCTGCAGAGCGCGGCGGGCGATGCACTCAATACCTGGCTGGTGCTCGGCGAAGTGATTGGCGTCCATATCGACCGCCGCCTGCTGGTCGACGGTGTCTACCAGACCGCTGCCGCCGAGCCGATTCTGCGCGGCGGCGGCCCGGCCGATTACTTCCGCGTCGAGACGGGCGCGCTGTTTCGCATGCACCGCCCCGGCTGAACTCACCCCGACATGAACACTGGCGCCAGCAGCACGCCCAGCAGTGGCAAGCCTAGCGCCAACCTTGGCGCATAGGGCAACAGCAGTAACAGAACCAGGCCGCACAGCGACAGCATGCCCAGCCAGCCGACCAGCGCCATGCTGGCTGGCCAGATCTGCAGACTCAGCAGCAGTGCCAGCAACAGCAGCAACACGCCCAGCGGGCGGCACCAGGCTCGCAAACTCGGCGGCGCCGCTGCAGCCAGTTGCTTCCAGTGCCGCTCCGTGCCCAGACACAGCGCCAGCATGCCGGCATAGCTGGCGCTCAGCGCCAGACACAGCAGACTGGCGTTCATGACTGCACCTCCGCCATCACCGCAGGCGCTCGTCGCGCAGCCCGAGCCGTTGCCGCCGGCCGCTTTGACACTTTCCACGCCGCCAGCGCCAGCAAGGCTCCGAGCCCAAACCCGGTCAGATCAACCCCCAGTCGAATGCGGTCAGGAACGGCAAGCGCGGTTTGCAGATCCAGCAGTGGCAAGCCCAGCAGCAGCACCGCACTCGCCGCCAGTTGTTCCAGCCAGCCACGCAACGGCGCGCGCAGCCGTGCATGCAGCAGTGCTGCCAGCCAGGCGCCGAAGAATACCCGCAACTCCCAGCCCTCACGCTCGGCCAGATCCGCCGGCAACAGGCGGTTGGCCCACAGCAGCGCCACGCAGGCCAGCATCAGTCCGCCCACGCAGGCCAGATTGAGCCACTCCACTTGACGCAGCCAGACGCCCTGTGCCGCAGACTGCCGTCGCCGCTTGACGGTATACAGCACCAGTCCGCTGGCGATCATGGCGCTGCTGACCAGACCACATAAGAAATACAGCCAGCGCATGGGGTAACCGCCAAACTGGGCAAAATGCAGCCCCGCCATCACTTTTTGCACCAGCAGGCTGGTGCGGGTCGGCGGCGGCGCGCGCAGCAGCTCGCCGGTGATCGCATTGAAGGCCAGCGCCTCGCCCTTGGTCAGCTCCAGACGACTGCCAAGCAGCGGCCGCACCTCGACCCGCGCATTGACGCGGCCCGGTTGAGCGACCGACAGCGAAGACAGCATGCCCGCACCGTAATGGGCTTCGCCCAGGGCAATGAACTGCTCCAGCGGCAGCATGGCGGCGCTCGCCGCCGGCACCTCACGCGATGGCCGACCGCCCTCGCCCCCGCGCGCCGCGCCCTGTTGCTGCTGGGCACCCGGGCGCAGCTCGCGCAGCAGCGCATCGCGATCGCCGTTGTACAGCGCATCGGTTGCGGCCGGCATGTAGATCAGGAAGAAGATCACCAGACCGGTGTAGGTAATCATCAGATGGAACGGCAACAGCAGCACGGCGCTGGCGTTGTGACCATCCAGCCAGCTGCGCTGACCCTTGCCCGGGCGGAAGGTAAAGAAGTCCTTGAAGATCTTCTTGTGGATGATGATGCCGCTGATAATCGCCACCAGCATCGCCATCGCAGCAAACCCGACGACCCAGATACCGAGAAAGCGCGGCATATGCAGGGTGTAATGGAAACGGAAGAAGAAACTGCCTCCTGCGGTCTCTCGCGGCGTTATCTGCTCGCCGCTCTCGGCGTCGATCAGCGTGCGCTGGCCACGCCGCTGTTCACCCGCCGAGACGCTCAGCGAGGGATCGCGCGCCGTCGGCAGGCCGATATTCCAGGCACTCGCCGCCGGATGGTTGGCTTCCAGCCAGCGCTGGGCAACCTGCACGGCACTGGCCTGATCGACCTGCCGGTCCTGCAGTTCCGGTTGCATCCACCAGTTCAATTCGCGATCAAACACCGCCAGGGTGCCGGTCAGAAAGATCGCAAACAGCAACCAGCCGAGCACCAGGCCAGTCCAGGTATGCAGCCCCGACATTGATTGGGTCAACGAGGGTTGGCGACTCATACCTCCCCCCCTGCAAACCACTGCGGGCCAAAGCCGATCAGCAGCAATACCAGCGTCACCGGCAGCGCCCAGAGCGCCTGACGAAGCGGGCGTGCGAACACCCACAAGACAAACACGGTGTAGACCGCGAACGACAGCAACGTCGCACTGATCGCCGCATCAATCCGCGCCAGCGGCAGCAGCCGTGCCAGCGCTGCGGTCAGGCTATAGGTGAACACATAGCCACCCAGCACTGCGAACAGGATGCGGGCCAGGGCATTCGGCCAGACAGCGCCGCCACGAGAAACCAGCTTACTCATCCAACACTCTCCAACAGGGCCAATGCCCAGAGACAGAACGCAGTCCGCCCGCTGAGCGGGTTCAGCGGGCGGGCTACCAGACAGTCTGACCGGCGGATCAGAAATCGACCGTCA
This sequence comes from Pseudomonas abyssi, assembly GCF_002307495.1. Classification (GTDB taxonomy): domain Bacteria; phylum Pseudomonadota; class Gammaproteobacteria; order Pseudomonadales; family Pseudomonadaceae; genus Halopseudomonas; species Halopseudomonas abyssi. Next base: position 101,523 of record NZ_NTMR01000012.1, read on the forward strand.
TGCCCACCGTCAACCGGCGGCCATCGAGTACCACGCCGTAGCTGTCGTTGGTCACTTCCTTGTTGGCGACGTTGTAGAGGCCGGCCTTGACGTTGACGTTGTCGGTCAGGCGATAGCCCGCGCCGATATCGACAAAACCGTATCCGGGCGTGCCGTCCGACATGCTGGTGCGGCCCATGTAATCGGAGGTTTTGCTGCGATAGTTACCCTGCAGCCAGGCGTTCAGGCGCGCATTGACGTCCCATTCCAGCAGGCCGTTGAGCATATGCCGTGGCTGCCGGTTCAGAGGCTCGCCCTTGAACTCGCCGGACTTCTGCTCGGAACGGGTAAAGGTGTAGCTGCTGGAGAGGTTCCAGTTCGGCTGGAAGCGGTAGTCGAGCGTCAGCTCGACGCCCTGCATAACGGCCTCGGAGATGTTCTTGCGGGTGCTGAGGAAGTAGTAATTGTTACCGCCAAACCCGCAGGTCCAGGTCGCCGGATCGCCGCGATCACCGTTCGGGCTTTCGCAAAACCGATCCTCGGCAATCTTGTCCTTGTACTGGGTATGGAACAGCATGGCGCTGGTATTGAGCCCCAGCGCAGCGTTGTCGTAGACGTAACCGATCTCGTAGTTGGTGCTGGTTTCCGGCTTCAGGTCCGGATTGCCGATGATCAGTGCACGGGGATGCGGGGCCGGCGAGCCGCCACCGCCGGTACCGCGACCGAAGCCCTCGGTGGCATCGGACAGAGTCGGCTGACGGTAGCCGGTAGACACCCCACCCTTGATCACCCACTCCGGGTTCAGCCGGTAGACGCCGTAGAGCCGTGGCGACAGCTCGCCGCCGAACAACTCGTCGTCGTTGTAGCGCAGTCCGGTGGTCACAGACAGATCGTCGGTGAGAGCCCAGTCCACCTCAGTGTAAAGCGCCGCAATCCAGCGATCGACGCTTTTTACCGCTCCCGGAATGTTGGAGGTCAGCAGGCCGTTGGTTTCATCAACAAACTCCTCCTGCTTGTATTGCCCGCCGAAGGTCACCACGTGATCACCCCAGAAGTAGCTTGCCTGGGTATTGAGCAGGCTGACCTCCTCCTGCTTGGTGCTGCCGGTACCCGGCTTGTCGGACACATCGTGCTGCAGGAAGCTGTTGATGATCAGGTCGCCATAATTGCCATCATGGCTGAAGACATAGACGTCCTTTTCATAGCGATAGGTCGACGGATCAGCGTCCGCAGCGATGCTCTTGCCCGGCGTGTGGGTATATTTCAGCTCGGATGCGGTGTAGCCGAGGCTGAAGCGATTCTGCTCGTTGGGCGTCAGGTAGAACTCGGCGCCACCCTGTTTGCGGGTACTCTCCGGCATGCTGGCGGCGGCATCGCCACCACCGATGTAATCGCTCTCGTCGGTGCCGACATAGGTGCCGGTGAACTGCGCACCGAGCAGGCCCTGAATGATCGGGCCGGCCAGATAGAAATCAGCCTGCTGCGCGTCGCTGCTGATATCGTTCATGGCGCCGGTGTACTCGGTCGAGATGCTGCCGGCCCATTCGTCACCGCCGCGACGGGTGATGATATTGATCACCCCGCCCATGGCTTCAGAGCCATAGAGCGAGGACATCGGCCCGCGGATCACCTCGATCCGCTCGATCATCGAGATCGGCGGCAGGCCGATCTGCTTGCCGCCATCGGCACCGTTGGTGTTGACCATGCGGCCGGCAGAAATCGGCCTGCCATCGACCAGATACAGCGTATAGGTGTCATCCATGCCGCGAATGCTGATGTCCTGCATATTGCCGCCGCCGGTGACAAACACGCCGGGAATGTTACGCACGGCATCGGTGACGTCGGAGTAGGACTGCTTCTCCAGTTGCTCGCGGGTAATGACCGAGATGCTGGCAGGCGCATCGGCGATGTTCTGCTCGTAGCCAGCCGCGGTGACCACCGTGATCTCGTCCAGCGTCACCACCTCCCCATCGGTGTCCGGCTCGGCGGCCAGCGCACTGGCGGTCAGTCCGACGCTGGCCACAGCGACTGCACAGGCCAATTGGTGGCGTTTGAAAATCCGCATACTCTCGACTCCCTGACAAGATAATGATCGAATGCATCAGCAACGACCCGCTCCCGTCAGGCCGATCCAATGTGGTGAAATCGGCACAAATGATATTGATTGCCATTTAAGAGTAAAGCGCATTTACATTCTATACAGCGCGTAAACTGAACCAGAGCTGCAAGCCAGGATGGCCATTGCGCGCCCAGATCCTGCCGCCCTGCAGGCGAATCTGGCGCTCGGCGATAGCCAGACCAAGACCGAAGCCGCCGTCACCCGGGCGCGCGCTGTTCAGGCGGGAAAACGGTCGAAAAATCTGCTCCAGCTGGGCCTCCTCAACGCCCGGGCCCTGATCAGCCAGGCACAGCAACCAGTTGGCGCCTTCGCGCTGCGCACGCATTTGCACCAGGCCGTTATCCGGTGAATGCCGTATCGCATTGCGCAATACATTCTCCAGAGCCTGACTCAGGCCGTTGAGGTGGCCCTGCACCCGACAGTCATCAGGCAGCTCGGCGCTGATGCGCTCGGGCGCCCAGCCAGACTCGAACAGCGCGTCTTCGCGCAGCACTTCCCAGAGCGCATTCAAGTCAACGGCTTCCAGTTGCAGTTGACCCGGCTGGCTGTCCAGCCAGGCGACCTCCAGCGTGCCGTCGAGCAGCTCCTGCATGCGATCAACCTCATGCTCCAGACGCTCGCGCAGCTCACGCTGGCTGAGGTCGCTTTCAGCCGCCACGCGCAACCGGCTGAGCGGGGTACGCAACTCATGGGACACGTCCCGCAGCAACTGCCGTTGTTGCCCGATGGAATCGCGCAGGCGCCGGGTCAGGTAATCCAGCGACCGGCCCAGCTCGCCCAGCTCATCCCGGCGCCCGGCCAACTCGGCAGGCAGCAGGGTTTCCAGCGGGTTGGCGCGCATGGCGTTGGCCTGACGGCGCAAGCGCTCCAGCGGCGAGATCAGCAACATGTACAGCAGCGCACAAAACAGCAGCGACAGCAGCGCCGGCATCAAATAAAGCACCAGGGCATTAAGCAGCGGGCGCACAGCCCAGGGCGTTAGCGACTCGGGCAGGCGCAGCACCAGCGACTCGTCCCGACCTTGCATGGGTACATAGATCACCTGGCGGCCACCGCCACGCATGCTCATCGGCGCCGTATAGCTGCGCAGAAAGGTCAGCATGTTGCGCTGCTCGTCACTCAGCGGCTGGCCGGGCAACGCCTGTAGGGCAGCATCCACCACCACGAGAATTTCCGGGGACAGCTCTGCGTGCTGGTCTCGCCAGGCATTCAGTGCGTCGACGCCCTGATCCAGCGCGCTGGCGGCATCGGCGGCATAACCACGCAGCTCGCGCAGGGTCGATTCGGGCAGGTGCGCCAGGTAGCTGTCCACCCGTTGGGCCGCGTAGTCGGTTACCGCAATCATGCACAGGCAAAAGCCGGCGACCAACAACACCATGCGCCAGTAGAGCGAGCGGCGGCCGAGCATCAGCACGGGTCCCGGCTGAGCAAGTAGCCGTGCCCCCAGACAGCTTCCAGACGCAGGCAATCTATCCCGGCCTGACTCAGTTTGCGGCGCAGATTGCTGACATGCATATCCAGCACCCGGTCATGCCGGGTAAAACCGCGATGCAGCACCTGCTGATACAGAAAGGCCTTGCTCTGCACCTCGCCGGCGTGCGCATGCAGCACTTCCAGCAGGCGATACTCGGTCGGCGTGAAGATGACGGCAATGTCGCCATAACGCAGACGCGAGGCTTTTTCGTCAAAGTGCAGTTCGGCATCGTCGACCGCGGGCTGCGCTACTCCCTGCCCCCGCTCATAGCTGATGCGGCGCAGAATCGCATTGACCCGCACCTCCAGCTCGCGGCTGCTGAAGGGTTTGGGCAGATAATCGTCGGCGCCGCGATCAAAGCCGGTGACTCGGCTCTCTTCATCGCCCAGTGCCGACATCATCAAGACCGGCGTGACGCACAGCCGACGCAGGCGGCTGATCAGCTCCATGCCACTGAGGCCCGGCAGCATGACATCCAGCAGGATCAGATCAAACGCGCCCTGACTGGCCTGCGCCAGGCCCTGCTGACCGTCGGTAGCCAACACGACATCGTGCCCGCTGTTGCCGAGCGACTGCAGCAAGTGCTCGCCCAGCACCGGGTCGTCCTCCACCGCCAATATGCGTGCTTGAAATACCTGCACCCGTCGCACCAAGAATGAGAACCATAAACGCCCGCAAACATACTGCATCCACCACCGTCCGGCAAACACCTCCGGTCGCACTCGCCTGTCACCCGCGCCGCCAAGTCGCTACAATGCGCGCCCACTTCTTCGCTCTCAACATCAGGACTTTCCGTGATCTCCACCGCCAACATCACCATGCAGTTTGGCCCCAAGCCGCTGTTCGAAAACGTCTCCGTCAAATTCGGCAACGGCAACCGCTACGGCCTGATCGGTGCCAACGGCTGCGGCAAGTCGACCTTCATGAAGATCCTTGGCGGCGAGCTGGAGCCCTCCGGCGGCCAGGTCATGCTCGAACAGAACGTGCGTCTGGGTAAGCTGCGCCAGAACCAGTTTGCCTACGAAGAGTTCAGCGTGATCGACACCGTGATCATGGGTCACGAGGAGCTGTGGAAGGTCAAGGCCGAGCGCGACCGCATCTACTCGCTGCCGGAAATGAGCGAAGAAGACGGGATGAAAGTCGGCGAACTGGAAGGCGAGTTCGCGGAAATGGACGGCTACACCGCCGAATCCCGCGCCGGTGAACTGCTGCTCGGTCTCGGCATTCCGCTGGAACAGCACTTCGGCCCGATGAGCGAAGTCGCCCCCGGCTGGAAGCTGCGTGTGCTGCTGGCCCAGGCGCTGTTCTCCGATCCGGACGTACTGCTGCTCGACGAGCCCACCAACCACCTGGATATCAACACCATCCGCTGGCTGGAAAGCATCCTCACGGCGCGTACCAGCACCATGATCATCATCTCCCACGACCGTCACTTCCTGAACTCGGTCTGCACCCACATGGCCGACCTGGATTACGGCGAGCTGCGCCTGTTCCCGGGCAACTACGACGAGTACATGACCGCCGCTACCCAGGCGCGCGAGCGTCTGCTGTCGGACAACGCCAAGAAGAAAGCGCAGATCGCCGAGCTGCAGACCTTCGTCAGCCGCTTCTCGGCCAACGCCTCCAAGGCCAAGCAGGCCACCAGCCGCGCCAAGCAGATCGACAAGATCCAGTTGGAAGAGGTCAAACCCTCCAGCCGCGTCAGCCCGTTTATCCGCTTCGAGCAGTTCAAGAAACTGCACCGTCAGGCGGTCACCCTGCAGAACGTCAGCCAGGGCTACGACGGCGAAGTGCTGTTCAAGGGCCTGAACCTGCAGATCGAAGCCGGCGAGCGGGTCGCCATCATCGGCCCCAACGGCATCGGCAAGACCACCCTGCTGCGCACCCTGGTCGGCGAGTTGGCTCCCATGGCCGGTGAAGTAAAATGGGCCGAAAGCGCCGACATCGGCTACTTCGCGCAGGATCACGCCGACGACTTCAAGGACGACTGCACCCTGTTCGAATGGATGGCACAGTGGACCCAGGGTGGCGAACAACTGGTCCGCGGCACTCTCGGCCGCATGCTGTTCTCCAACGACGAGATCGGCAAATCGGTCAAGGTGATTTCCGGGGGCGAACAGGGTCGCATGCTGTTCGGCAAGCTGATCCTCGGTAAGGCCAACGTGATGCTGATGGACGAGCCGACCAACCACCTCGACATGGAATCGATCGAAGCGCTCAACCTGGCGCTGGAGAACTACCCGGGCACGCTGATCTTCGTCAGCCACGACCGTGAGTTCGTCAGCTCGCTGGCCACCCGCATCATCGAGCTGTCGGAAAACGGCGTGACCGACTTCTCCGGCAGCTACGACGACTATCTGCGCAGTCAGGGCGTGCTGGTCTGATCAACACCGCCGACCAGCAGAGTCTGCTCTCTGGTCGGCGCTTTACAGAATTTACACCTCCCTCTACCCCTTGCTGCACGCGCCCTCCAGACGATTTTCACAGATAGAAACATTGCCGATGAAACTATTTCATTTGCAACTGATTATCATCTGCGAAATTTTCCACTGGAGCCTCTGAATGTCCCCGATTCGCCATCGCACGCTGCTGGCCAGCGCAGTCGCCCTGTCGGCAGCCACCGCCGCTCACGCCGAAGACGTCATTACCCTTGATCGGCTGGTTGTTACCGCCTCCGGCTTTGAACAGAAGCTCACCGACGCCCCGGCCAGCATCAGCGTGATCAGCCAACAGGATCTGCAGGAGAAGCGCTACAACAGTCTGGCGCACGCATTGGGGGATGTAGAAGGGATCGATATCGGGCAAGGCACCGGCAAGACCGGCGGGCTCAACATCAGCATCCGCGGCATGCCCAGCGAATACACGCTGATCCTGATCGACGGTCGGCGCCAGAACGCCGCCGGCAACGTCACGCCCAACGGCTTCAACGAGACCTCCACCAGTTTCATGCCGCCGCTGTCGGCCATCGAGCGCATCGAAGTCATTCGCGGCCCGATGTCGACCTTGTACGGTTCGGATGCCATGGGCGGGGTGATCAACATCATTACCCGCAAGGTCGCCAGCGAGTGGACCGGCTCCGTAACCCTGGACCACACCTTCCAGGAAAACAGCGATTACGGGGCCACCAGCAACGCCAGCCTGTACACCAGCGGCCCGCTGGTCGAAGACCTGCTTGGTCTGCAGCTGCGCGCCAGTGTGTTTGACCGCCAGGAGTCGGATCTCAGCTTCGGCGACGGCAGCGATGTGAGCAAACGCGGCCCGTCCCCGGTCGATGGCCGCAACCACACCCTGGGCGCTCGTCTGACTCTGACACCCCATGACGACCACGACTTCAGCCTGGACTTTGAGCGTGGCCGCCAGCGCTACAACAACGACGAGTGTCAGCTGGGCACACTGGATGGCCTCAACCGTGCCTGCACCGCGCCATCCACCACCGCCAACGGCTATGCCGACGAATTGCGCTTTGAGCGCGAGCAGATTGCGCTGACTCATACCGCCCGTCTGGGCATTGGTACGCTGGATTCCAGCCTGATGCGCAGCCAGACCGAAACCATTGGCCGTACCCTGCCCGGCGACCCGATCGGCAGCCCCTCCGGTATTCCCGGCAGCCTGGCCGGTGACGATCGCGAGCTGGAAACCACCAACCTGGTATTTGATACCAAGCTGGTCGCGCCGGTCGGCGAAAACCACATGACCACCGTGGGTGCGCAATGGTGGAAGGCGGACATGACCGACGGCATTGCGGTCGAAGACTTCGAGCAGAAAACCTGGGCGCTGTTTGCCGAAGACGAGTGGATGCTGCGCGACGACCTGGCACTGACCCTCGGCGCCCGCTATGACGATCACGATGCCTTTGGTGGCCATATCAGCCCGCGCGCCTACCTGGTCTGGAACGCCGCTGACAGCTGGACGATCAAGGGTGGCGTCAGCCGTGGCTACCGCACCCCGGACCTGAACGAACTGCATGACGGCATCAACGGTATCAGCGGTCAGGGCACCGTAGTCACCATCGGCAACCCGGACCTGGACCCGGAAACCACCACCAGTACCGAGTTTGGCGTGTACTACAACGGCCTGGCTGGTTTTAACGCCAACGCCACCCTGTTCCACAACGAGTTTGAGGACAAGATCGCCAGCGGTAACCCGGTGGCGGATCCGCTGTGCGCCGGCAACGCTGGCGGTACCTGCTCACAGCTGGTGAATATCGACGAGGCGGTCACCCGCGGCCTGGAGCTGGCAGCCAGCTGGGAATTCATTCCCGCCTGGACGCTGAGCGGCAATTACACCTATACCGACAGCGAGCAAAAAAGTGGCGCGGACAAGGGTCAGCCGCTGACCAACACACCGGCGCATCTGGCCAACGCCAAGCTCGACTGGCAAACCTCCAGCCGCCTGAACCTGTGGCTACGCGGCGAGTATCGCGGCGAACGTGCGCGCTTCTCGTCCAGCTATGCCAACCTGGCCAACGGCAACGGCAGCTACTCCAGCAACCAGTCGCTGTACGACGCATTGGGTGCGAAGACCAAGGCCTACACCCTGTTCCATCTGGGTGGCTCGTTCCAGGCAACCGATAACCTGACCCTGAACGCAAGCATCTACAACCTGTTCGACAAGGACTTCCTCAAGGGCCAGACCTACACCACCTACACCAACGCTGGCGCCGTGGACGGCACCGCCTTTGGCAGCGACTACATTGTCAGCGGTCGATCGACCACCGGTGTGCTGGAGGAAGGACGCCGGCTCTGGCTGTCAGCCAACCTGACGTTCTAACCGCTAGGCCGGTCGTGCGGGTGCTGCTCAGGTTGGCAGCAGCCCGCCCAGCAGGCTGCTGTCCAGCACCAGCCAGTCGAGCCAGACCAACTGGTGCACGGCAACAATCAGCCAGAACAGCACCTGAAAGGACACCTTGCGGGTCTTGTGGCGAAACAACTGCTGGGCCACCAGCGCGCCAGGCCAGCCGCCCAGTAGCTCGGTGATGTGCAGGGTGTTTTCGGTCGTGCGCCAGCGGCCGGTCTCGGCGCTGCGCTTGTCCATCGCGTATTGAATAAAACTGACGATGCTGACCAGCAGATAAGCCAGCAGCGGCCAGGGCAGATACTGCTGAAGCCAAAGCTGCAGACTGCCGGCCAGCGGCAGGGCGCACAGCAGGGCCAGAATCCCCAGCTTGAGCCCGGCATAACGCACCGGCTGCGCAGGCCGGGAAGGCGCTGCCTGCCGCCGCGGCGCAGGCTTGGTGCTGGTCTTGCCGTTACTGCCACGGGCCGCTTGTGGCTTGCGGCGAATCGCCGGACGATCCAGCGCCAACCCAGTGCCCCGCATATGCTCGGCGCGCAGGCGTCCCTGAGCATCCCGCGCGCCGACAAAACGCACCGCCATGCCCGCCACCGGTCGCGCGTCGCCGCGCATCACCGAGATATGGGCAAATACCCTGTCACTGCCGTCATCGGGCTGGATAAAGCCGAAGCCCTTGGCATCGTTCCAGTTGACCAGCTTGCCGCCCTGCTCCATCCCTGCTTCTCCCGTTGGCCGCCAGTGCCCCCAGCGGACCGTCGGCCGCCACTCGAGGTCGCCATCATACCGGTTTATTGCAACACCTGACGCAGCCTTAAACGTTATGTTATAACTACAAATATAATAACGAACCAACACCCTCTCCTGGCAGCCTGCAGCGCAGGCCGTCGCAGAATCATCGCAAGGACCAACCATGAAACACAGAATTGAAGCCGCCAGCGGCGGCCTGCTCGCGCTCGCGTTGCTGGGGAGCAACGCCTGGGCAGCGCCCGCCACAACCAACCTTCCGACCATGGTGGTCACCGCCACCACCACCGAGCGCAGCACCGCCGATGCGCCGGCCAGTGTCAGCGTGGTGGGCGGTGATGAGCTGCGCCGCCGACCGGTCAATGACCTGGCCGACGCGGTGCGCAATACCGTCGGTGTCGATTTGCAGGACCTGGGCCTCGGTCGCCGTGGCATCTCCATCCGCGGCATGGACTCCGAACAAACCCTGATGCTGGTCGACGGCCAACGCATCAACGCCTCGGCCTCGGGTATTGCTCATTCGGACTTTGAACTGGGCTGGGTGCCCACCGAAGCCATCGAACGAGTCGAGATCGTGCGCGGGCCGATGTCCTCGCTGTATGGCTCCGAAGCCCTTGGCGGCGTGGTCAACGTGATCACCCGCGCCGCCACCGATGAATGGCAGGGCTCGCTCAGCAGCAACGCCACCTTTACCGACAGCAGCCTGGATGGCGACCAGCGCAAGACCGGTTTCTATTTGGGCGGCCCGCTGGTCGATGGCACACTGGGGCTCAACCTGTGGGGCGAGTTTCGCCAGCGCGACGCCCTGCATGATGCCGCCAACCCGGCGCTCAGCCAGCTGGATGAGCAGGACGCGCGCACCGGGCACCTCGGCCTGAGCTGGACGCCGCTGGACAATCAGCGCATCGACCTCTCGGTCGACGCCGGCAACGAGGAGCAGGACGGCGACCGCAGCTCCACTGCCAGCCCGCTGTACCAGACCCACTACGACGTCGACCGTCGGCGCTACTCGCTGTCGCACAACGGCGATTGGGGCTGGGGCGACAGTCAGGTGCGCCTGTATCGCTCTGAGCTGGAGCGCAAGGCTTACCGCAGCGACGGCGGCGACGCCAGCGGCCCCAACACCTTCACCGATACCGTGCTGGATGGCCGTGTCGGCCTGCCGCTGGGCGAGCACCATCTGCTCACCCTGGGCGCAGAAACCCGCCGCGAGGAACTCGAAGACCCCACCGTCAACCGGGGCGGCAAGGCCGAACAGGACCACTACGCCGCCTTCGCCCAGGATGAAATCTGGTTCAACGAGCAGTGGGAGCTGGTGCTCGGCGCGCGCGTCGACCGCCACGAGGACTTTGGTTGGGAGACCAGCCCGCGCGGCTATCTGATGTACCACCCCAGCGATGCCCTGACCCTGCGCGCCGGCGTGGGCCACGGCTTCAAGGCGCCGACGCTGAAGCAGCTGTCGCCCGAGTACGAGTCGCGCGCGGCCATGGGTGGGCGCGGCATCATTCGTGGCAACCCCGAGTTGGAGCCGGAAACCAACCAGTCCTTCGAGCTGGGCGCCGAGCTGGACCAGGGCCGCTGGATGGTCGCCGCCACCTTGTTCCGCAACGATGTCGACAACCTGATCGAAACCATCCGTCTGCCTACCTGCGACGTGCCCGGCCGCGTCTGCCTGGAGTACGACAACATCGCCGAAGCACGTCTGCAGGGCCTAGAACTGAGTGGTCGCATCACCCTGCTCGACCCGTTGAGTCTGAGCGCCAACTACACCTATCTGGACGCCGAAAACCGGGTCACCAAGGAACGTCTGGCTGACCGCTCGCGCCACCGTGCCAACGCCAGCGTCAACTGGGATCTGACCCCGGCGCTCGGTACCCGCCTGCAGGCTGAGTACCACAGCTCGCAGTTGCGCTCGGCAACCGAACCGGACAGCCCCGGCTACACCCTGGTCAACTGGTATCTGGACTACGCCGTGACCCGCAATCTGAGCCTGCACACCGGCATCGAGAATATCGGCAACGAGCGTCTGGCCAACGACGACCCGGACGACTATGACCGCGTTGATCCCGGCCGCCGTTACTTCGTCGGCCTGACGGTCAGCTTCTGATGCACTTCAATCGTGGTGTCCGCAGCAGCCTCTGCGCGCTGCTGTGGCTGCTGGCCGCGTGCATGACACAAGCGCAGACACCGGGCGCCAGCGTGCTGGTGTTGCACAACAGCTTTGTCTCCAGCGAGAAATTCCAGTGGCTGCAACCTCTGGCGGCGCAGCGCGATATCGCGCTGCAGCACCTGAACGTCGAGAGCGCAGACAGCGAGGCGCTGCAACAGGCGCTGGAGAACAGTGCGCTGGTGGTTCTGGACGTGCCTCGCCCCAGTGACCGTGCACAAGTCAGTCGGGCACTTGAAGCCCGGCAAGACCTGCCGCCACAGCTGACCATCGGCGGTGGCCGTCCACTCTGGGATCAGCTGCCGCCCAGCGTGGCTGGCCCGCTGGTGGCGCTCTATGCCGCCGGCGGGCAGCCCAACTTCAGCCGCTTCTTTGCCCTGGCTGCCGCCATTCAACGCGGCGCGCCGGTCACGCCTGAGTTACTTGCCCCGCCCGAGCAGCTGCCGGCTACCGGGTTTTATCACCCGCAGGCACCCGCGCTGTTCAGCACCCTGGCCGACTATCTTGTCTGGGCTGATCAGCGGCTTCCCAATGCCAGGGGACGCATCGCTTATCTGATCCACTCGGGCATGGTCGGCGATATGCTGACCCGCGAGCTGGATGAGCTGGTCAGCCGCAGCGAGGCCGCCGGTCTTCAGCCGGTGATGTTCTGGTTCGACGGCAACGCCGAGGGCGGCCTGACCGAATTGTTCGCCGGCCAGTCGATCGACGCACTGGTCAACCTGACCCATATGCAGAACAGCTCGGCGCGCAGCGCCGACTTTCTCGCCCTCGACGTGCCGGTGATCCAGACCCTGCGTTTTCGCGAGGGCGAAGCAGCCGACTGGCCTGGCGCGGTCAGCGGTGTCGCTGCGCGCACCACGGCGGTGTTTCTGGCCGGGCCTGAAGGCTGGGGCGTCAGTGATCCGCTGGTGCTGTCGGCCACCACCGAGGGCGTCGACGATTTGCTGCCCGCGCAGGCCGATGCCCTGATCGCCAAACTGCAGCGGCTGGTTGCCCTGCGCCACACCCCGGCGGCGGACAAACGGCTGGCGCTGCTGTTCTGGAACTACCCGTCCGGGGAGAAGAACCTCGGCGCCTCCAACCTCAATGTGCCGCGCAGCATCGTCTCGACCCAGCGGGCGCTGCGGGCCGAGGGGTATCAGGTAGGCGAGCCGGTCAGCGAGCAACAGGTGATCGAGCATGCCCAACGCCTGCTCGGCGCCCTGTACGGCAGTGTCACCCCCGAGCAGCTGCTGGCCGAGGGGCTGGCCGTCAGCTACCCGGTTGCTGACTACCAAACCTGGCTGGACAGCCTGCCCGCCCGGCGCCAGCAGGCACTGGCCGCGCAAGGCCCGCCCGAGCAGCACCCGGCCGTGCGCGAAGTGAACGGCGAACCGGCATTTATCCTACCGGCCTGGCAGCTGGGCCAGCTGCTGCTGATGCCGCAAATGCCGCGTGGCGGCGAACCCGGCAACTATCACAGCCAGGACAGCACCCCGGATCACCGCTATCTGGCCGCCTACCGCTACCTGCAAACCCGCGCCGGCACGGATGCGCTGATCCATCTGGGCACCCACGGCACCCAGGAGTGGCTGCCGGGCAAGGACCGCGGCCTGGCAGCGGATGACTATCCCTGGCTGGCGGCGGGTGATCTGCCGATCTTCTACCCCTACATTCAGGACAACGTCGGTGAAGCCATCCAGGCCAAGCGCCGCGGCCGCGCTGTGACCATCAGCCACCAGACCCCGCCCTTTGCCCCGGCCGGCCTGTATGACCAGATGCGCGACCTGCACCACCTGATCCACGAGCACGAACAGCTGGATGAGGGTCAGGTGCGGGACACCGTGCGCGAGCAGATCCGCACCAGCGCCATCGAAGCCAACATGCACGCCGATCTCGGCTGGAGCGAGGAACAAATCGCCGCCGATTTCGACGGCTTTCTGCAGGCCCTGCACGATCATCTGCACGAGCTGGCGCGCACCGCCATGCCCCTCGGGCTGCATACCTTCGGTCAACCGGCCAGCACCGAACACCGCATGATTACCCTGATGCAGCAGTTGGGCGCGCCCTTCTATGCGGCACTGGGTACCGATCGGCTGGAGCTGTTTGCGGTCGAGCACGAGGCGCTCACCGCCACCCCGGCCTACCGCGCGGTCGAGCAGCTGCTGGATGAACAGGCGAGCACTGACCTGCCTCCCGAGGTCGCCGCCTTTGCCGAACGCGCGCGCCAGCTGGACCGGCAATTGCGCAATACCGGCGAGAATGAGGCGCTGCTGGCCGGGCTGGCCGGTCGCTTTGTCGCGCCGGGCTCGGGCGGCGACCCGATCCGCAACCCGGATGTGCCCAGCGGCCGCAACCTCTATGCCTTCGAGGCCGACAAGATTCCGGCCCGCGCCGCCTGGGACAGCGGCGCTGTCGCCTACCAGCAGCTGGTCGACGCCTTCCGCGCTGAACACGACGGCGCCTGGCCAGAGAAGCTGGCCTTCAGCCTCTGGTCATCGGAGGCCATCCGCCACCTCGGCGTGACCGAAGCCCAGGTGCTGCACGCGCTGGGGCTGCGGCCGATCTGGGATGACGGTGGCCGGGTCACCGCGCTGGAGATCATCCCGGCCAGCGAGCTGGGCCACCCGCGCAGCGATGTGGTGGTACAGGTCACCGGCGTCTACCGCGACCAGTTTGACCACTTCATGCGCCTGCTGGACGATGCCATCGCCCGGCTGGCCGAGCTGGATGAACCCGGCAACCCGATTGCCGCCAACAACCGCCGTATCGCCACCGAGCTCCAGGCCCAGGGCATGAGCGCCGAACAGGCCGCTGAAGCCGCCGGCTACCGCATTTTTGGCAACGCCCCCGGCGAATACGGCACCGGCGTGCCTGATCTGACCATGGCCTCGACCGAGTGGGATGACGATGCCGTGCTGGCCGAGCAGTTCCTCGCCAGCAACGGCTACGCCTTTGGCAATCGGCAATGGGGCGAGGCCAGTGGCAACATCAATTTGCTGGCCTCGCAACTGCGCGGCACCCAGGCGGCCATCATGTCACGCTCCTCCAACCTGCATGGCGTGCTGTCCACCGACCACCCGTTCGAGTTTCTCGGCGGCTTGTCGGCTGCCGTGCGTCACCTCGATGGCGCCGCGCCGCAACTGCTGATCTCTGACCTGCGCAGCAGCGAGACCCGCACCACCGGTCTGGACCGTTTCCTCGCCGATGAGCTGCGCGTGCGTTATCTCAACCCGCAGTGGATCGAAGGCATGCAAGCCGAGGGCTATGCCGGCACGCTGGAAGTGCTGAAGGTCACCAACAATCTGTTTGGCTGGCAGGCAGTGGACCCGTCGACCGTGCGCGACGATCAATGGCAGGCGCTGTTCGACACCTACGTCAACGACAGTCAGGAGCTGGGCACCCAAGAATGGTTCGAGCAGCACAACCCCACCGCCCAGGCGCAAATGCTGGAACGCATGGCCGAGGCCATTCGCAAGGACTACTGGGACGCCTCCGAGCAGACCCGCGCGCAGCTGGCCGAGCGCTGGCAGCAGCTGCAGGACGAGTTTGACGTAGCACCCGGCAACCCGGTAACCAGCGCCTTTATCGCCGAGCTGGCGCGCGGCGCCGGCTTCGAGGCGCCAGCCAGCAGCGAGCCGTCGGCAGCACGGCCCGAGATGCCCGAGCAGCTCGATGCCGCCAGCGAACCTGCAGCGACTCAGCCGGTGCAGGGCCAGGTGCTCGAAGCCGTCGGCGAAAAATCCGAACCGGACTACACCGCCTACTGGGCGCTGGCGCTCATGCTGCTGTTGATCGGCGGCGGCGCGCTACAGCAGGCGCGGCGCTCGCGTACCTTCCACAACCCTGACAAGACTGAGTGATATGAGCTTTTTTAACGACATTGAACACCTGTTATACGCCGTATCCCGCCTGTTTCTCGCCCCGGTGATGCTGCTGATTGCCCTGGCGCTGGCCTATGCGCTGGTCACCCTCGGCGCCTTTGCCGTGGAGGCCTGGCAACGCAGCCGTAACCGTCACCAGGCTGCGCTGCTGCAACAGGCGACTGCCGCCGATGGCTCGCCGGTAGCCAGCGATGATCTGGAACTGTGGATCATGCGCCGGCTGGAGTGGCTGCGCGTGGTATCGCGGACCGCTCCCATGCTCGGGCTGATCGCCACCATGATTCCCATGGGGCCGGCACTGCTCGCGCTGGGTAACAATGATGCGCAGGCGGTCGGCCGCAACATGGTCGCGGCCTTCTCGGCGGTGATCCTCGCCCTGCTGGCCGCCAGCCTCTGCTACTTCATGCTCACCGTACGCCGTCGCTGGTTGCTGGAAGACCTGCGCCAACTGGAACAACAACGCGCTCGCGCAGAGGCCAGCTGATGCGTTTTCTGGACGAAGATGACGACGATCCGATGCTCTCGGTAGTCAACCTGATCGACCTGTTTCTGGTCATCATCGGCATGCTGATGGTGGTGATCGCACAGAATCCGCTCAACCCCTTCTCCGAGGAGCGGGTGGTCGTGGTGGAAAATCCGGGGGAGGACAACATGCGCATTACCGTCAAGGACGGCCAGGAGCTGACCCGCTACGAGTCCAGCGGGGAGATGGGCGAAGGCCAGGGCGCCCGCGCCGGTGTGACCTACCGGCTGGATGACGGACGCATGATCTACGTGCCGGAGTAGGGGTAGGCAGCAGCGGCGCCAGCTGGCGCCGCTGCACACACTCAGAAGCTGTAGCGCAGCTCGAGCTTGCCGTTGCGCGGCTCACCAAAGGCATGTTGCTGGTAGAAGCCGATCTGGCTGTAGTACTTCTTGTCCAGCAGGTTATCCACGTTCAGCTGCAGACTGAGTTCATCGCTGAGCGCGTAGCGTGCCATGACGTTGACCAGTGCGTAGGAGCTCTGCTCCAGCTTGTCGCGCTGGCCCAGCGGGTTGGTCGCGATAGTGTAGTTGCCGTCTTCCCAGTTCACCCCGCCGCCCAGGGTCAGACGCCCCATACGGTAGGTGGTGAACAGGTTTGCGCTGCGCCGTGGGTAACGCGTATTGACCTTCTCCCCATCGGCGTCCTCGGCACTGAACTGCGCCCAGCCCACCAGCAGATTCCAGTTCTCGGTCAAGGCCCCGGACACTTCAATCTCGTAACCATCGCTGGTCGTGCCCTGCGCCGCGTAATACGCCTGGGCTATACCACCCGGCACCACCTGGCCGATGTCCGGTTGCGCCAGGTTGTCCTGCTCGATGCGGAATACCGCCAGCGAGGCATTCAGGCGCCCGCCAAAATACTCGGCCTTGATACCGGCCTCATAATTCTGACCTTCCAGCGGGTCCAGATAATCGCCATTGCGGTCCTGGTAGTCCTGCGGGTTGAAGATCTCGGAGTAGCTCACATAGGTGGAGTACTGATCATTGATGTCGTAGATCAGGCCGGCATAGGGCGTGATTTCATGCTCGTGCTCGAACTTATAGGTCGAACCGTCCCACTTCATGCCGCTGGTCTCCCAGTTGCTGATGCGGCTACCAATAATCAGCTGCAGCGGATCGGCCAGCCGCAGGCGTGCCACGGCGTAGGCGCCCAGCTCGTCGGTGTCCTGGGTGGTGTACACCGCAGACGGCCCCCACTCTGGCTCGGGATAGGAGCCATCCCACTCGAAATAGTTACCCACCGGCGGACGCGTCAGCGGCGCGCGGCGATCGGTAACCAGCTCCTGCTGGCTGTACATGGAGCCGATTACCACCTCGTGATCCTGACCGGCAAAGTAGAACGGAATGGTGGCGGACAGGTCGAGGGTGTCCTGCTCGCGGCTGACGTCGTACCAGGTAGGGCTGGCACTCATGCCCAGACCTGTGGTCTTGTCCGGCGCGCCGGACAGGTACAGCAAGCGCAGATCCGCCTCGTTGGTCGCCCGGCTGTAAGCCCCGTACAGGCGCACACCAGAGTCAAAGGTATGCTCCAGGTTGGCGTAGTAGGTGGTCTGCGTGGAGGCCCACTCGGCCCACTCCGGGGCGGTGGTCTTGGAGGAGCTCCAGTCGGTGCGCGTGCCATCGCTGAACCAGGTCGGCAAGCCACCCCACATAGACGCGGTCGGACTGTTCTCCTGGTAGCTGGCGCCCAGATTCAGCAGCGTGCTATCGGTCAGGTCGATACCCAGGGTGCCCAGCAGGACTTGTTTCTCATTCTCCGCCAGATCGATATAGGAGCCTTCTTCCAGATAACTGCCAACCACACGGCCGCGGATTTTGCCGCTGTCGTGCAGGGCACCGGACAGGTCCACTGTGCCCTGATAGCGATCCCAGGAGCCCACCTGCCCGCTGACAAACCCGCGCGGCTGCACACTGTCAGCGCGTTTGCGCACCATGTTGATCGCGGCCGACGGGTTGCCTGCGCCGGTCACCAGCCCGGTGGCGCCGCGCACCACTTCCACGCGGTCATACAGCAAGGTGTCCATCTGCGTCTCGCCCGCAGCCCAGCCGGCGCTCCAGGTGGTCGGCACGCCGTCGATCATCAGATTGGTGATGTCAAAGCCCCGGGCAGAGAAGCCGTTGCGCGAGCTGTCGAACGCCTTGCTGGAGACCCCGGTGGTCATGTTGACCACGTCGGTAATCGACTCCACCGCGAAGTCGTCCATCACCTGACGGGTGATCACCGAGACTGACTGCGGTGTCTCGCGCGGTGCCAGAGTAAGACGGGTGGCGGTCCGAGTGGCCTCGGTGGTGTAGGAGCCGGTGCCTTCGGTCACCGGCGATGCGCCCGCGGATTCGGCGGTCACAGTGACCGCTTCAAGCTGAATTCGCTCCTCTTCCGCCGGGACGGCCGACTCCTGGGACCAGACCGGCGCGGCGTGCACGGCGGCGAGACTCAAGCTAATGCTCAGCAGCGAGCGGGGAAAACGGTGCGGGGTTTGCTGGGGTAAACGAGACACGTCGGGAACCTCCTTTTCCATAGGAATGAGGCGACGGATGCTAATCTAAATAAAAACAACTCTCAACAACACACAAGAAAGACCGGGACAGAGTCTGCCGCCCTGCCCCGGAGGCACTACAGTTGATAGCGCAGGCTCAGCATATAGTTGCGCGGTGCGCCGAAGCTGTTACCGCCCTCGGTCCAGCCAAGGCTCTGATAGTACTCGCGGTCCAACAGGTTATTGACGTTCAGCCGCACCTCGGTCTGCTCGGTCGGCCGATAGGCCGCGTGCAAGCCAACGGTGGCATAGCCGGGCTGCTGAATACGACTGTCGTCGCTGGCCTGGATGTCGCTTTGCGCATACAGGCTGCCACCGACGCGCCAGCGCTGCAGGGTACCGGTCAGCTGGTGGCTGCTGGTGAGCTTGAACTGATGACGCGGAATGTCCGTGTCATAGGGCTCGCCTACGTTGGCCGGGTCGGTATCCTTGCTGAACTCGGCATCGATGAAGGCATAGCCGGCCGTCAACTGCCAGTTGGCGGTCAGCGCGCCGCTGATTTCCATCTCGACACCCTGGCTTTCCACTTCACCCGCCGCGCGAGAACAGTAGCCCCAGCTGCCCGGACAGGGGTTGGGACCGGCGAGGTCGGAGACCGCCCGGTTCTGCTGTTTGATCAGGAAGGTCGCGAGACTGGCGTTGAGCTGACCATCAAAGTACTCGCCCTTGATCCCCAGCTCGTAGTTGGTGCCGGTGATCGGCTCAAGAAAATCGCCATATTGATCCGTGACCGTCTGCGGTTCAAAGATCTCGGTCCAGCTGGCATACACCGAGTGGTTGTCATCCAGGTCAAAAACCAACCCGGCATAGGGTACGGCCTCAGCGTTGATCTTCAGCGTATCACCACTGCCGGTCAGTAGTTCACGCTCATACCAGGTCACCCGCGTGCCCAGTATCAGGGTCAGCGGATCGGCCAACTGCAGACGGGTGGCAGCGTAGACCGCCTTTTGCTGATCGTCGAAAGCATGGGTCCACAGACTCATGTCGATAGGCGGGCGCGGCACCGCCGAGGCATCCCAGTTGTAAGGGTCCGCGGCGGGTGCAGCGGCGGTCCAGCTGTAGGCCGCCCAACCACCCCAGTTGCGGTTCTCCCGCTGCTGGTAGCTGGCGCCCAGCACCAGCTCGTGCTCGCGACCGAACAGGCGGTATGGGCCGGTCAAAGACAGGTCATAGCTGTCCTGCTTGTTGTCCAGTCGATAGCGCTGGGAGCTCTGGCGCAACACACCGGCGGTGCGGTTCAGGCCGGTAAACAGCATATCCTGCTCGGGACGTTTCCAGACGGCCGCGGCCTTCAGTTGCCAGCCACCTGCGAGGTGCTGGGTCAGGTCGGCAAACAGGGTCTTGTCGGTCTGCCGCCAATAGTCGAACTCATTGATCAGGTTGATGGAGCGGCTCAGCCCCTCCAGGAAGCTGCCATCGGTATTGGTCGGCTGGCTGGCCAGAATGCCGTCGTTATCGACCTTGCGGTAATGAAAGCCGATGGAGGCAAGGGTATCGGGGGTCAGGTCCGCTTCGAGAATGCCGTAAAACTGATGATTGCGGTCGCGCGCGTAGTCGTAAAAACGCTGGGCATCCTGCCAGCTGACCACGGTGCGACCCCGAACAACGCCGCCGTCGGTGAGCGGGCCAGCGGCGTCGAGCACGCTGCGGTAGTTGTCCCAGCTGCCGGCGCTGACGGTGATGCTGGCCTGCGGATCGGCGGTCGGGCGTTTACGCACCAGATTGATCGCCGCCGACGGTGTACCGGCGCCGGTGGTCAGGCCGGTTGCGCCCCGGACTACCTCGACCCGGTCGTAGATCTCCAGTGCATCGTTGTCGGCATTGAAGGTGCCGTTGGCGCCGGTGCTGGTCGGCAGGCCGTCCAGCAGGATGCTGGAGACCGGAAAGCCACGCGCCATAAAGCTGCCGGAGTCACCCGTGTAGTACCCCTTCTGCATGGTCAGACCGGTAATATTCTGCACCGCGTCGTCCAGGGTGGTGAGATTGAGATCGTCGATCTGCTGCCGGGTCAGCACGCTGACCGCCTGCGGCGTTTCGCGGATCGACAGCGGCAGTTTGGTCGCGGTGCTGGTCGAGCCGGTGGTGTAGGACCCGGTGCCTTCTGTGGTCGCAGACAACTGCTGGCCGGTCACGGTGATCGGGCTCAGCTGCAGGTCCGCCCCCGCCTCCGGCAACGGCAGTAGCACCACCCGGCCGTCGGCCCGAGTCTGTGCGCTCAGGCCACTACCTTGCAGCAGTTGCTGCAGACCCTGCTGCTGGCTGTACTGGCCGCGCAGGCCGGGGCTGGTCTTGCCGGCGGTCAACCGGGCATCGGCAGCGAATAGCAGATTGAGCTGGTCGGCAAACTGGCTGAGCGCGCGGTCCAGCGGGCCGGCAGCGATATTGAAACTGTGCAGCTCGGCACTGACGGCCGCCGGTGTTTGCGCCACGGCCGGCGACGCCAGCAGCAGTGCCGGACCGGCCAGCAGGCCGCCGAACAGAGCGCAGCGCAGGGCTTGCGCCAGCGGCGTGCGGGCGGTGAACAAGCGGGTTGGCATGGGGGTGACTCCTTGTAGTTGGCAGATATCACCGGATATCCCGAACGAGATCGCCAATCCGACAAGGCGCGAGGTGATTTTTTTGCTCTGATCGCTCCCAAGATCCTGCGTGGGAGCGCCGGTAAGGACGCTCTGCGCCCGGTTGTGGTGGTGTGTTTTTCGCTCATGTGCCGCTGGATAGCCCGCATTTCGCCTTTCACGGCGAGCCAAGAGGGGCCGCTTGCCCGGCCCCCCTTAGCGATCCCCCGGGGCACCCGACTACGCGGCCCTTCGGGTTCGCTGCGTTGCTCGATTAATCGGGGAGTCGCAGAACTCGTCGCTACGCTCCTCAGACATGCTGCGCCTCTTTCTCCCGAATAATCTGCGCTACTCGCCCGCGTAAACGGGACGAAACCACGTGCACGCTTGACCGTCGGGGTCAAACGAAGAAACACCCCAAAAAACGCTCAAACAGCCGTCACCCGCACCCAATAACGGGTGTAGTAATGAATGCGTACCGGCAGTATGTCGGTCAGCGTAGCGAGCACACGGTCGGTGTCGGCCAGGGGGAATACCCCGCTGAGCGGGAGCGCGGCGACGTCGGGGTCGCAGTGGATCACGCCGCGGCGATGGCGAGCGAGTTCAGCGAGGAAGTCGCCGATGGGTTGCTGCTCGGCAATCAGCTTGCCCTGCTGCCAGGCTACCCGACGCAGGTCTGCGTTGCCGCTGGCCAGCGGCCCGCTGGCGGAAAAGGCCAATGCGCTGCCAGCGGACAAGCGCAGCGGCGTGGCCTCCCATGGGCGAACGTCCAGCTCGCCCTGGAACAGATCCAGCTGACTGACAGCCTCGCGCTGGCGCACGGCAACGCGAGCGCCCAACGCTTCGAGCTCACCGGCGACCGTCTCCACCAACAGGGGCCTGGGGTCACGCACGCTGCGCTGCACACTGGTCAGCAGCAGTTCGCCGCTGACCAGCTGGATGCGCCGCTGGTGCTGATCAAAGCGGATGTTGACGGCGCTGTCGGAGTTAAGGTCCAGCAGGCTCTGATCCGGCAGCTGCAGTTGCCGACGCTCGCCGGGAGCCGTGCGCTGATCGGCCAGCGCCTCACGCCAGGGCAGTCTTTGCTGCGCCACGTAGCCGGTGGAACCCACCATCAGCGCCAACCCGAGCAACTTGATCAGCTCACGGCGGCTGGTCTGGCCACGGCGCGACAGTACCTGGCGCACCGTCTGCTGCGGCGCCATCTGCAGGGTCCCTTGCAGGTGCTGCAGCCGGGTCCATGCGCGACGGTGCTCAGGGTCGGCCTCCTGCCAATGTTGCAGGGCCTGACGCTGCTCGGCATTCAAGCCGCCGTCCCACTGCAACATCAGCCAATAGCTGGCCTGCTCCACCACAGCGGCAGCAATGGGGCGCTCAGCGGACGCTGTCATGAACCGTAAACCACCTGATAACAGGCGCCGATGGCACGCAACATATACTTCTGCACCGCGCTGACACTGACACCAAGCCGCGCGGCAATCTGCGCATAGCTGAGCCCCTCGAACTGTGACATCACAAAAGCGCTGCGGACCCGCTCCGGCATGGCGTCGAGCATGGCGTCGACCTGCAAGAGGGATTCGATGATCAGCATGCGGGTTTCCGGCGAGGGTGTCTCAGGCGCCGGCAACTGGGCGAGGCTCTCCAGGTAGGCCTGCTCGATGCGCTGCCGCCGCCAGTGATCGACCACCAGATGACGGGCGATCTGCAGCAGAAAACGCCGCCCCTCCCCAACCGAGGGCAACCGCTGGCTCACCAGCAGGCGAACAAAGGTGTCCTGAGCAATATCCGCCGCCTGCTCGCGATCACCCAGGCGCGCGCGCAGCCAGCGCTGCAGCCAGCCGTGATGGTCGCTGTACAGGCCTGACAGTTGTTGTTGCGAGGTATTGGGCACCGACGGCTCCAGGATGGCGGCTGCAGATAAGAATCAGTCGCATCCTAAAGCAAAACGCGGAGGCAGAGAACCGGCGAATTAGATCATCGGCTTGGGTTCTCGGCCGCTCGGCCACCACATGTCGCGTCCGTGAAGCGCATGGCCACACAGCGCCGGCCATTGCTGCACCGAACAGCGCTATGTGCGTAAACGCAGGCGCTGCGGCTCAGCGGGCGCGCAGCGCCGCTGTACCGGCAATCTGCCAGAGCCGCGCCAGGTCGGCGGCGCGGGCACTGAGCTGGTCGGCGGCCTGCTGCATGGCCTGCTCAAGACTGAGCGGTCCCGGTGCCAGACTGAAGGCGGCGCCGATGCCTTCAGCGTAGAGCCGTTGATAGCCCTCACCCAGACTGCCAGCCAGCGCAATCACCGGCACGCCGGCGGCACGGGCGATGCGTGCCACGCCGACAGGGGTCTTGCCGTGCAGGCTCTGGCCATCCAGACGGCCCTCGCCGGTGATTACCAGGTCCGCACCCTCGACTGCCGCCGCCAGGCCGGACAGCTCGGCGACCAGCTCGACGCCCGGCCGAAAGGCAGCACGCAACACTGCGCGGGCGGCAAAGCCGAGACCACCCGCTGCGCCCACGCCCGGGTAATCGCGCAGATCCTCACCCAGGGTGGCCGCCATCACGTCAGCGTAATGCGCCAGCGCAGCATCCAGCTGTTCAACCTGCGCCGGACTCGCGCCCTTCTGCGGGCCAAATACTGCCGAAGCGCCACGCGGACCGCAGAGCGGGTTGTCGACATCCGCCGCAACCATCACCTCGACTTGCGCCAGCCGGGTATCCAGACCTGTCAGATCGATCTGGCTCAGGCTGGCTAGCGCCGCGCCACCGAGTGCCAGTTCCTGTCCTGCGCGATCCAGAAAGCGCACCCCAAGAGCGGCGAGCAGGCCGGCGCCGCCATCGTTGGTGGCACTGCCGCCAAGGCCCAGCACGATACGCCGCACGCCGGCATCCAGCGCCGCGCGTATCAGCTCGCCGGTGCCATGACTGCTGGCCGCCAGCACATCGCGACGCGCCGGCTCGACCCGATGCAGGCCGCTGGCCTCGGCCATCTCGATGATCGCCTGGGCATCCTGCAGCAACCCCCAGCGCGCCTCGACCGGATCGCCCAGAGGCCCGCTGACGCGGGTCTGCTGCAGCGTGCCCCCAGTGGCACTCAACAACGCATCAACCGTGCCCTCCCCGCCGTCGGCCATCGGGCACAGCAGCAGGTCGGCATCGGGGTAAACGCGTGCCCAGCCCGCTGCTATGGCTTCAGCAACGGCGCGGGCACTCAGGCTTTCCTTGAACGAATCGGGGGCGATAACCAGTTTCATCAGAGCAATACCAGACTCAGCAGCCAGACGGTGATAATGCCGGCGATGCCCTGCATCAGGGTGCCGAGTGTTTGTGCACGGTAGGCGGTGCTGACGCTCATGCGACTGAACTGGGTCACCACCCAGAAGAAGCTGTCGTTGGCGTGGGACACAGTCATCGCGCCGGCACCGATGGCCATAACGCACAGCACGCGGCCCATTTCGCTGTCCAGCCCCAGCTCCGGCAGCAGCGGTGCAACCAGCGCCGAGGTCGTCACCAGCGCCACCGTGGTCGAGCCCTGCGCCGATTTCAGCGCGGCCGAGACGATAAAGGGCATGAAGATACCAATACCCAGCGCCGACAGGGTCGCCCCGAGATAGTCGCCCAGCGGCGTGACCTTGAGCATCGCGCCAAAAGCGCCACCGGCACCGGTGATCAGCAGGATCGGTGCGGCCGCCTGTATACCTTCAACGACGCGATCATGAAACTCCTGCCGCTTGTTGTCCGAGCGCAACAGTGTGCAGGCCAGTGCCAGACCCACCGCCAGCGCCACCACCGGCTGACCGAGGAAGGCCAGCAGGGTATACAGGAAGCCGTCGCCAACCGGTTTGGCCGGCAGATTGGCCAGGGTACCCAGACAGATCAAACCAATCGGCAGGAAGATCGGCGCAAACGCCTTGGCCGGGCTGGGCAGCACGCCGTACTTGGCGCGAATCTGCTCATAGTCCTCGGCATCCATCACCTGGGCGCCGTTGTCCTCCAGCGGAATATCCTTGCCGATAAAGCGGTTGGCCCAGAGCATGCCAGCGACCGCGGTTACCAGAGACACCACCAGACCGACCAGGATCACCAGGCCCAGGTTGGATTCCAGCCCCAGGTTACCGGCAGCGGCAATCGGGCCGGGGGTCGGCGGCACAAAGGTGTGGGAGGCATAGAGGCCGGTCGCCAAGGCCACGCTCATGGCGATCACCGAAATCTTCATGCGCGCTGCCAGGGCATTTTTCAGCGAGTTGAGGATGACGTAGCCCGAATCGCAGAACACCGGGATCGACACCAGATAGCCGATGATCGACATGGTCAGCGTCGGGAAGCGCTCGCCTAGCAGCTTGATCACCGTCTCGGCCATGGTGATCGCCGCGCCGCTGCGCTCAAGGATCACACCGATAATGGTGCCCAGGGCAATAACGATGCCGATGTAACCGAGAATACCGCCAAAGCCACCGGTGATCGTCTTGACGATCTCCATGGTCGGCACCTGATAGGCAAAGCCGGCCAGCAGCGCCGCCGCCAACAGGGCAAGAAAAGGGTGTAACTTCAGACGAGAAGTCGCCAGAACGATAAAGGCAATCAGGGCGACCAGAATCAGTACCAGACCCATGCTGAACTCCTTTTTATTGTGTTTGCCGCAATGGGCAGCCAGAAAGCAGCCATTGTCACCCAGCCTGCGGGACAAAAGCCTTATGCCCTGGCACAACAATAGACGGGAATTAGCAACGCATTCTTGTTCGCTCGCCCAATAGCAATAAACCTGAAACTGGGTGGATCCGCTCTGGTTATGGAACTGTGGCGGAGAACAGGACCAGTCGGAGGACACGCGCACGAAAGCTTGGAAACCATCAGTCGCAGCGAACCGGCTACAGCATGAGTGCGACTGCCAAATCAGCTTTTCGCCTTTTACGGCGAGCCAAGGGGGGCCGCTTGCCCGGCCCCCCTTAGCGATCCCCCGGGGCACCCGACTACGCGGCCCTGCGGGTTCGCTGCGTTGCTCGATTTATCGGGGAGTCATAAAACTCGTCGCTGCGCTCCTCAGACAGCCTATGACTCTTTTTCCCGATAAATCTGCGCTACTCGCCCGCGTAAACGGGACGATACCCGGTGCACACTCCACCATCCAAGTGTTTGACAGTTTGCCAGAGCGCGATAATTAGGCGTGCGTTAACAGCCGCTTCTGGCGCAGAACAAATCAGCAGACATAAAGCACTGACCCGGACGAGGAGCATCCTGACAGGCGCTTCCACGCAAGAGCCTGGGAGCGATAAGGTCTATGTCGGCAAGACATGATGGATGCACGGATCAACTCCCCGTTTACGCGGGCGAGTAGCGCAGGGCTGGCGGGAAATAGGACGGCAGCATGTCTGAGGAGCGCAGCGACGAGTTCTGCCGGCCCCCGTTAGCCCGAGCAACGCAGCGAACCCGCAGGGCCGCGTAGTCGGGTGCCCCGGGGGATCGCTAAGGGGGGCCGGGCAAGCGGCCCCCCTTGGCTCGCCGTAAAAGGCGAAAAGCGGACAATCAGGCAGTGCTACAGCCCGTACTAAGCACAAAAAAACCAACGCGGAGCGCGTGTTCAAGTAAGAACGGAGCGGCAGCCGCCGCCCAGCTACTCCGGAAACAACGCCAACCCAATACTCAACAGCATCCGATCCGTCATCCGATCCAGATCCAGCCCAGTAATCTCGGCAATCCGGTCCAGCCGATAGCGCAAGGTATTACGATGCACCTGCAAAGCGACGGCGCAAGCCTGGGTATGGCCGTTATGCTGCAGCCAGCTGCGCAGGGTGGCGACCAGTTGACCATTGCCATCGGCCCGCCGCAGCGGCTGCAGCGGCGCCAGCAGACGTTGCACGGTCCAACTGCCCTGTTGCTGATGCAGCAGCACCGCCAGACGGTAATCCCCCAACCCGACCAACCGCTCGGACAGACGCATTTCCTGGGCGTAATCACGCAGGTTGATCAGCGCCTCGGTCGCTTCACGCAGGTCCGCCAGCGACTCCACCGCTTCGGCCAGCAACAAACGACCGACCGGCCAGCCGCGCTGATCGGCCTGCTCCAGCCAGCTGCGCCGCACCGTCTCGGCCTTGCCGCTGCGCAGCCAGAGCACATCGTGCAGGCCCAGCGGCAAGATGATGTCCTGCGGATGGCGCAGACGCATCTGGCTGATCAACTGGCCCTGCGCCAACTCGTGATCGGTTTCGCTGGCCAGACACAGCAGGCAGCCTTGCAACGGCCACTTCCAGCGCATGCGCAGACGTTCGGCGTCGGCCTCCAAGCTGGCCAGCGGATAGCCCCGCTCCAGCAGGTTGACCAGCCAGGCCTCCTGCTGCTGACCACGCCAGTGCTGCTCGGCCTGCAACACACGCTGCTCGACCAGCATCTCGGCGGTCATGCGCAGCAGCTCGGCAAAGGGCCGTACCTGTTCCGGGTCGCCGGTAATGCCCAGCACACCGACCAGCCGCCCCGCGTGCAGCAGCGGCAGGTTGATGCCGGGTTTGACACCCTGCAGGCAGGCTGCGGCCTGTTCGTCCAGCGCTACCACGCGCTGGTTGGCGAGCACCAGCTGGGCGCCTTCATGCAGAGAGTCAACGCGCTGGGCGTCCCCACTGCCAATGATCACGCCCTGCCGATCCATCACGTTGACGTTGTAGGGCAAGATCGCCATCGCCCGGTCGACAATGTCCTGGGCCAAATGCCGGTCCAGTTCAAACATAGTTCACTCCTGTGTCATCACCCGGTCATGCAGGGCAGCGCATCATGCCCCCGTGAAACCGCACCCATCACGACTCGGGAGACGCCAACATGGCCTTTGATCCGGATTTTGCAGGTGACACTCACTCCGCTTCCAGCGAGCGCCGCGAACGCCGCCGCCAGGAAGACAAGAAGCGCATGGCCTATCGCCGCGCCATTGAAGACTACCGCGAAAGTCAGGCGCTGCAGGCGTCTTTCAGTGACTTTCCCGAACTGCTTGGTCAGACCGACTTTCATCGTTCGCATCGTCTCTACTGATCGGCAACGGTGGGTTCGAAGGGTTCCGCCAACTGACGGATCAGCGCCTTTTCCTCGCGCAGAAAAGCCAAAAACGCTTCTGCGACCGGGCTCAGGCGCTTGCCTCGCGCATGCACTGCGCACCAGCTGCGCATCAGCGGCAGCTCGCTGATATTCAGGCAGACCAGCTCACCACGCCGAATCCACGCCGCCGCTGCGTGCCCCGGTACCAGAGCGACGCCCAGCCCGGCGATGGCGCCCTGTACCAATGCCTCGGTCGACCCCAGTTGCATGGTCTGTCCCAGGTGCACACGCTTGAGCTGCAAGAACTCATCACAGGCCTTGCGGATACCCGACCCGGCCTCGCGCAGCAGGACCATTTCCTCTTCCAGTCTAGCCAGCGGAATATGGGTTTGCCTGGCCAGCGGATGGGTCGGGCGGGCAACTGCCACAATCGGGTTATTAAGGAAGGGAAAAAACTCCAGCGCCCGATCGGCAGGCACCAAACCCATGATCACCAAGTCATCGAGGTTGTCTGCCAGGCGCTGGATAATCTGCGCCCGGCTGGTCACGTCGAGACGAAAGGTGACCTGCGGGTAGCGCTCACGAAACGCGGCCAGCAGATGCGGCAGCAGATACTGCGCGCTACTCGCCGCCGACAGCCTCAGCTCGCCACGCAAGCTGCCTTCCAGCGTCGACAGGTTCATGTCGAGGCTGTCCAGCCGATCAAAGATGTCAGCGGATGCAGCCAGCAGCGACTCCGCCGCCTCGGTCAGATAAAGCTTGCGGCCGACGTATTCAAACAGCGGCAAGCCCACCTGCTCTTCCAACTGGCGAACCTGCAGACTGACCGCCGGCTGGGTCAGCGCCATGGCTTCGGCCGCGCGGCTGTAGGAGCGGGACTCACAGACAGCGCGGAATACCTGCAACTGGCGCAGGGTCATTCGCAGCAATGATTTGCGCATGATGGTCTAGCCTTGATGGACGGGGCGGCTTTGCATGATCGCAGTATATATAAGCAATCACTTATAGATAAGCCAAGTATTATTCATTTCACAGAATACTGCCGGCCCCCTTAGGGTATGCAGGACACATTTTGCAATGTGTTGCCCGGGGCCACGCACCCCGACACGCAAGATGTTCACCGCATCCACTCGATCACCACCACGAGGAACGCGTACGTGATCAAGAAAATTCTGATTGCCAACCGGGGCGAGATTGCCGTTCGCATCGTCCGCGCTTGCGCGGAGATGGGCATTACCTCGGTTGCGGTCTATACCGATCCCGACCGCTATGCCCTGCACGTCAAGCGTGCGGACGAATCCTACAACGTCGGCAGCGACCCGCTGGCGGGTTATCTGAACCCGCGCCAGCTGGTCAACCTGGCGGTAGAAACCGGCTGTGATGCCCTGCACCCGGGCTACGGTTTTCTCTCCGAGAATGCCGAGCTGGCGAAGATCTGCGCCGAGCGCGGCATCAAGTTCATCGGCCCGGCCGCCGAGGTCATTACCCGCATGGGCGACAAGACCGAAGCGCGTCGCAGCATGATCGCCGCCGGCGTCCCGGTCACCCCCGGCACCGAAGGCAACCTGGCGGATCTCGACGAGGCGCTGCGCGAAGCCGAGCGCGTCGGTTACCCGGTCATGCTCAAGGCCACATCCGGTGGCGGTGGTCGCGGTATTCGTCGCTGCAACAACCGCGAAGAGCTGGAATCGGCCTATCCGCGAGTCATCTCCGAGGCCACCAAGGCCTTCGGCAGCGCGGAAGTCTTCCTCGAAAAGTGCATCGTCAACCCGAAACACATCGAAGCGCAGATTCTCGCCGACAGCTTCGGCAACACCGTGCACCTGTTCGAGCGTGACTGCTCGATCCAGCGCCGCAACCAGAAGCTGATCGAGATCGCGCCCAGCCCGCAGCTGACCCCGGAACAGCGCGCCTACATCGGTGATCTGGCGGTCAAGGCCGCGCAGGCGGTCGGTTACGAGAACGCCGGCACCGTCGAGTTCCTGCTGGCCGACGACGAAGTGTATTTCATGGAAATGAATACCCGGGTTCAGGTCGAGCACACCATTACCGAGCAGATCACCGGCGTCGACATCGTCCGCGAGCAGATCCGCATCGCCTCCGGTCTGCCGCTGTCGATCAAGCAGGAAGACATCCAGCACCAGGGCTTTGCCATCCAGTTCCGGATCAACGCCGAGGACCCGAAGAACAACTTCTTCCCCTCCTTCGGCAAGGTTACCCGCTACTACGCACCGGGCGGTCCGGGCGTGCGGGTCGATACCGCGATCTACACCGGTTACACCATTCCGCCGAACTTCGACTCCATGTGTCTCAAGCTCATCGTCTGGGCCATGACCTGGGAAGAGGCGCTGGACCGTGGCCTGCGCGCGCTGGACGACATGCGCCTGCAGGGGGTCAAGACCACGACCCCGTACTACCAGGAAATCCTGCGTAATGCCGAGTTCCGCTCCGGCGTGTTCAACACCAGCTTCGTGGAAGCCCACCCCGAGCTGTTGAACTACTCGATCAAACGCAAACCCGAGGAGCTGGCGCTCGCCATCGCAGCCGCGATTGCCGCCCACGCCGGACTATGACACTAGCGGCAAGCTTCAAGCCGCAAGCGACAAGACACACCGCTTGCAGCTTGGCGCTTGAAGCTGATGAGGAACAGAAAATGAGCAACACACGCAAAATCACCGTTACCGATACCATCCTGCGCGACGCCCACCAGTCTCTGCTGGCGACCCGTCTGCGTACCGAAGACATGCTGCCGATCTGCGACAAGCTGGATCAGGTCGGCTACTGGTCGCTGGAAGTCTGGGGCGGCGCGACCTTTGACGCCTGCGTGCGCTTTCTGAAAGAAGATCCCTGGGAGCGTCTGCGCACCCTGCGCAAGGCGCTGCCGAACACCCGCCTGCAAATGCTGCTGCGTGGCCAGAACCTGCTTGGCTACCGTCACTACAGCGACGACGTGGTTCGCGCCTTTGTTGCCAAGGCTGCCGAAAACGGTATTGACGTATTCCGCATCTTTGATGCCATGAACGACGTGCGCAACCTCAAGGTCGCCATCGAAGCAGTCAAGGCGGCCGGCAAGCACGCCCAGGGCACCATCGCCTATACCACCAGCCCGGTGCATACGGTTGAAACCTTCGTGCAGCAGGCCAAGGACATGGCAGCGATGGGCATCGATTCCATCGCCATCAAGGACATGGCCGGTCTGCTGACCCCATTCGCCACCGGCGATCTGGTCAAGGCGCTGAAAGCCGAACTCGACCTACCGGTGTTCATTCACTCGCACGACACCGCCGGCCTGGCCGCCATGTGTCAGCTCAAGGCGATCGAAAACGGTGCCGACCACATCGACACCGCTATCTCGTCCATGGCCTGGGGCACCAGCCACCCGGGCACCGAGTCGATGGTTGCCGCGCTGAAAGGCACCCCGTACGACACCGGTCTGGATCTGGAGCTGCTGCAGGAAATCGGCATGTACTTCCACGCCGTGCGCAAGAAGTACCACCAGTTCGAGAGCGACTTCACCGGCGTGGATACCCGCGTGCAGGTCAACCAGGTACCGGGCGGCATGATGTCCAACCTGGCCAACCAGCTGAAGGAACAAGGCGCACTGGACCGCATCCAGGACGTATTCGCGGAAATCCCGCGGGTGCGTGAGGACCTCGGCTTCCCGCCGCTGGTGACCCCGACCTCGCAGATCGTCGGCACCCAGGCGGTGTTCAACGTGCTGGCCGGCGAACGCTACAAGA
Source organism: Pseudomonas abyssi (assembly GCF_002307495.1). Lineage (GTDB taxonomy): Bacteria > Pseudomonadota > Gammaproteobacteria > Pseudomonadales > Pseudomonadaceae > Halopseudomonas > Halopseudomonas abyssi. The sequence continues at coordinate 133,034 of NZ_NTMR01000012.1, forward strand.
CCATCACCAACGAAGTGAAGCTCTACCTGCAGGGCCGTTACGGTCAGGCACCGGGTACCGTCAACGAGAAGCTGCGTCGTCAGGCCATCGGCGGCGAAGAGGTCATTGACGTGCGCCCGGCCGACCTGATCAAGCCGGAAATGGACCGCCTGCGCAGCGAAGTCGGCGCGCTGGCCAAGTCGGAAGAAGATGTGCTGACCTTCGCCATGTTCCCGGACATTGGCCGCAAATTCCTCGAAGAACGCGAAGCCGGCACCCTCAAGCCCGAGCAACTGCTGCCGGCGCCCGGCCAGGGCGCTCCGGCTGCCGCCAGCGAAGGCGTACCGACCGAGTTCATCATTGATGTTCACGGCGAGTCCTACCGCGTCGATATCACCGGCGTCGGCGTCAAGGGCGACGGCAAGCGTCACTTCTACCTGAGCCTCGACGGCATGCCGGAAGAAGTGGTGTTCGAGCCGCTGAATGCCTTTGTCGGTGACGGTGGCAGCAAGCGCAAGCAGGCCAGCGAGCCGGGTCACGTGACCACCAGCATGCCGGGCAACGTGGTCGACGTGCTGGTCAAGGTCGGCGACAGCGTCAAGGCCGGTCAGGCCGTGCTGGTCAGCGAGGCCATGAAGATGGAAAGCGAGATCCAGGCGGCCATCGCCGGCACCGTCAAGGCGGTCAACGTCGCCAAGGGCGATCGCGTCAATCCGGGCGAGATCCTGATCGAGATCGAAGCCTGAGTTGCCGCACTGCAGCGGGTGGCAACACCCGCTGACCCTTTGTGCACCGGCGTCACCAGAGGCCGGTGTCGTCACAGGAATACTGATCGTCTATCCATACAGCCCAACCCGAAATTGAGACTGCGACATGAATAACGACTCCAGACGCAATGAGAGTGCCGAAGAAGCCCTCAAGCAAATCGTCGACGGCTTCAACCGCTTCCGCAACGAGGTCTACCCGGCGCAGCAGGAACTGTTCAAGCAGCTGGCCCACGAGCAGATTCCGCGCGCCATGTTCATCACCTGCGCGGATTCGCGCGTGGCGCCGGAGCTGATCACCCAAAGCGCGCCAGGCGATCTGTTCGTCTCCCGTAACGTCGGCAACGTGGTACCGCCCTACGGCCAGATGATGGGCGGCGTGTCCACCGCCATCGAGTTCGCGGTCCTGGCGCTGAACGTGCAGCACATCATTATCTGCGGTCACTCCGACTGCGGCGCGATGAAGGCGGTACTGGCCCCGGAAACCCTCGACTCGCTGCCGACCGTCAAGGCCTGGCTACGTCACGCCGAAGTCGCCAAGATTGTGGTCGAAGACAACTGCGACTGCTGCGACGACAAACTCTCGATGATGACCGAGGAGAACGTGATCGCCCAACTGCAGCACCTGGCGACCCACCCCTCGGTTGCATCCCGTCTGGCCCGTGGTGAGCTGTTCATTCACGGCTGGGTGTATGACATCGAGACCGCGCACATTCGTGCCTACGACGCGGAAACCAACAAGTTCCGCCAGATCGGCGAAGGCCCCCTGCCGATGGCCACACCGCGCGCGCGCTACCCCGGCCGCAACGCGGGCTAACCGACGGGCGCATTACTGTATTTACGCAATTACAGGTATACTGCGCCGTCTGTTTAGCGGCAGGCCCTCGATAAGCCTGCACTCTCCAAGCAAGCCACGCCAGTTCGCTGCCGTGGCTTGTTGGTTTCTGCCGCCGAGGCGGCCCTGATGAGCGAGGCACTACAGATGACCGCACTGGTTGGCGTGATCATGGGCTCCAAGTCCGACTGGTCCACCCTGAGCCATACGGCCGACATGCTTGAACAGCTGGGCATTCCCTACGAAGTGAAGGTGGTTTCCGCCCACCGCACGCCTGATCTGCTGTTCCAATACGCAGAAGAAGCGGCCGATCGCGGCATCGAAGTGATCATCGCCGGCGCCGGCGGCGCAGCCCACCTGCCGGGCATGTGTGCGGCCAAGACCCACCTGCCGGTGCTTGGCGTACCGGTGCAGTCCTCCATGCTCTCCGGTGTCGACTCCCTGCTGTCGATCGTGCAGATGCCCGCCGGCGTGCCGGTCGCCACCCTGGCCATCGGCAAGGCCGGTGCGGTCAACGCGGCGCTGCTGTCGGCCAGCATCCTCGGCGGCAAGCACCCGCAGTTCGGCAAGGCGTTGCAGGATTTCCGCAGCCAGCAGACCGACAACGTGCTGAACAACCCAGACCCGCGTCAGGCGTGAGGAATCGGATATGAAGATCGGTGTCATCGGTGGTGGACAACTGGGTCGCATGCTGGCACTGGCCGGCACCCCGCTCGGCCAACAATTCGCCTTTCTCGATCCGGCCCCGGATGCCTGCGCCCAGGCCCTCGGTGAACATATCCGCGCCGACTACAGCGACACCGATCACCTGCGCCAGCTGGCCGATGAAGTGGACGTGGTGACCTTCGAGTTCGAAAGCGTCCCGGCCGAAACCGTCGCCTTCCTGTCGCAGTTCGTGCCGGTCTACCCGAACGCCGAATCGCTGCGCGTTGCCCGTGATCGCTGGTTCGAGAAGTCGATGTTCCAGGACCTCGGCATCCCGACTCCGGAATTTGCCGACATTCAGTCGCAGGACAACCTCGACGCCGCGGTCAAGCGCATCGGCCTGCCGGCGGTGATGAAAACCCGCACCCTGGGTTATGACGGCAAGGGCCAGAAAGTGCTGCGTCACCCGGACGATGTAGTCGGGGCCTTCGCCGAACTGGGCAGCGTGCCCTGCATTCTGGAAGGCTTTGTGCCCTTCACCGGTGAAGTGTCGCTGGTGGCCGTGCGCGCCCGCGACGGCGAAACCCGCTTCTACCCGCTGGTGCACAACACCCACGAGAACGGCATCCTCAAGCTGTCCATCGCCAGTACCGACCACCCACTGCAGGCACAGGCCGAAGACTACGTTGGTCGCGTGCTCGACAAGCTGGACTACGTCGGCGTGCTGGCCTTCGAGTTCTTTGAAGTCGACGGTGGCCTGAAAGCCAACGAGATCGCCCCGCGCGTACACAACTCCGGCCACTGGACCATCGAAGGCGCCGAGTGCAGCCAGTTCGAAAACCACCTGCGCGCCATCGCCGGCCTGCCGCTGGGCTCGACCGCCAAGGTCGGTGAAAGCGCGATGCTCAACTTTATCGGTGAAGTCCCCGCCGTCGAAGCCGTCAGCGCCATCGAGCACTGCCACCTGCACCACTACGGCAAGGCTTTCAAAGCCGGTCGCAAGGTCGGCCACGCCACCCTGCGCTGCCCGGATATGGCGACGCTGAAAGCGCGCATCGCCGAGGTTGAGGCGCTGATCGACAAATAAGTTGGTGGCGGGAAAAACGAGAAAGGCGCAGCACTGGGTGTTGCGCCTTTTTTTATCATCACGGAGTGTCCGGCCACACCCTGCACGCACCAGCACAGCGGACGCGGAGCGTCCTGGCAGGCATTCCCACGCAGAGCGTGGGAACGATCAAGGCAGCAAAGGTGGCGGATGCACGGACCCACGTCCCGTTTACGCGGGCGAGTAGCGCAGGGCTGACGGGAAAAAGAGTCATAGGATGTCTGAGGAGCGAAGCGACGAGTTTTATGACTCCCCGTCAGGCCGAGCAACGCAGCGAACCCGAAGGGCCGCGTAGCCGGGTGCCCGGGGGGATCGCTAAGGGGGGCCGGGCAAGCGGCCCCCCTTGGCTCGCCGGAGAAGGCGAAAAGCGAACTGTCAGATTACGCGCCAACTAGCCCTAAAAAACGCCCCAACAAAAAGTGTCCTCACAGGCGTTTCCAAGCAAAACCCCGCAGCACCATGAGGTGCTACGGGGCTGCTCACCGCTCATTGCATTACTGGAAGCGCTTGAGCTCCGCCTTGGCAATCGCGTTACGGTGCACCTCATCCGGACCATCGGCGGTGCGCAGGTGCCGGGCGTAGACGTACAGCTGCGCCAGCGGGAAGTCGGAGGAGAAACCACCGGCGCCGTGGGCCTGAATCGCCCAGTCGATGACCTGACACGCCATGTTCGGCGCGGCTACCTTGATCATCGCGATCTGCTTGGCGGCGACCTTGTTGCCGACGGTATCCATCAGATGCGCCGCGTTCATCACCAGGAAGCGCGCCTGATCGATCATGATCCGCGACTCGGCGATGCGCTCACGCCACACGCCCTGCTCTGACAGGGGCTTGCCGAACGCCACGCGCTTGCTCAGACGCTCACACATCAGCGCCAGCGCCCGTTCGGCCTGACCGATCACCCGCATGCAGTGGTGGATACGACCCGGGCCAAGACGACCCTGAGCAATCTCGAAGCCGCGGCCTTCACCCAGCAGCATATTGCTGGCCGGCACGCGCACGTTCTCGAAGATGATTTCCGGGTGGCCGTACGGTGGATCCATATAGCCGTAGCAGCCCATATCACGCAGCACGGTGACGCCGGGGGTGTTCATCGGCACCAGAATCATCGACTGCTGCTGGTGGCGGTTCGGGTTGTCCGGGTCGCTCTTGCCCATCACCACCATGATTTCGCAGCGCTCGTTGGCGGCGCCGGAGATATACCACTTGCGGCCGTTGATCACGTACTCGTCGCCGTCACGCTCGATGCGGGTTTCCACATTGGTCGCATCGGAGGACGCCACCAGCGGCTCGGTCATGGCGAAGGCAGAGCGGATTTCGCCATTGAGCAGCGGCGTCAGCCAGCGTTCCTGCTGTTCCTTGGTGCCATAACGCGCCAGCACTTCCATGTTGCCGGTATCCGGCGCGCCGCAGTTGAACACCTCGGACGCCCACATGCCCGGCACGCGCCCCATCAGCTCGGCCAGCGGGGCGTATTCCATGTTGCTCAGACCCGGACCGTGCTCGGCTTCCGGCAGAAACAGGTTCCACAGACCTTCAGCTCGGGCCTTGGCCTTCAGCTCTTCCATCAACTGCACGGTGGTGTAGGCGTTTCCGGCCTTCTCGTTGGCGCGGATTTCCTCTTCGTAGCGCCGCTCATTGGGGAAAACGTGCGCGTCCATAAAATCGGAAACGCGCTTTTGCAGATCCAGCGAGCGTTCGGTCTGGTGGTACATGGCGAACTCCTGAGGTGTCGATCATGCGGTTGCGATGGCAGCCGTCCTGGACACAAAATCTCAATACACATATGTATTGTCAATTGTGTATGGAAATAGATATGACGCGGCCTTCGCCTGACTTATAATCCGACCACTACCCACATCACCGGAGCTGCAGATGTCCGCTGCCAGCAAACCCGCCCGCCGCGGCCGTCCTACCGGCCGCGCCGTATTGACGCCCCAGGACTGGTTCGACGCCGCCACCGACGCCATCCTTGAAGGCGGCTTCGATCAGTTGCGTGTGCTGCCGCTGGCCAAGCGCCTGAAGGTGACCCGCGGCAGTTTCTACTGGCATTTCGAGGACCTGCCGCAGTTTGTTCGTCTGTTCCTCGACCAGTGGCAAGCCCAGCGCATGAAAGGCTTGCGCTACTGGCAACCCGGGCTGGACCCGGCATTGAGCCCACAGCAGGAAGTAGAACGCGTGCTGCTGCTGATGTTTGAAGGCCCGGCGGTGGAGTTCAAACGCATGAAGGTGGAGTTTGCGATTCGCGATTTCGCCCAGCGCGACCTCTACGCCCGCGATATCGTCGCTGCGGTGGACGAAGCACGGGTCGAGCAGACAGCGCAGTTGCTGGCCCCGCTGGTGCCACCCGGTCAAGCACGCGGCATGGCGCTGATCCAGTACGCCGCGGTGCTAGGTGGCGTGCTGCTGTTTCGTGGTCAGCTGGGCGGCGAACAGTCCCTGCGCAGCTTGCGGGAACAATGGCAACAGCTGCTGCACCCCCCTCAAGTTGTCACCCAGTCCGCCGATACTGCTGCCAGATAGCCGGACGCAGCTGGACAGCCAGCGTCAAGCCCGCCATGATTTCAAAGTGCCGTCACCCGCCGGATGCGAACGACCGCGCACCTGCTTAAGCCGCAAGGCGTTGAAGCCGTCAGGAGCAAAGCGTGCCGATCCAATCCTGGTTCTACCAAGCCGAACTGCATCAGGGCAACCTGCTGCATGGGCACCACCACCACAGCCTGATGCTGCTGTCGATACTGGTTGCCATCGCCGCCGCCTGGCTGGCGCTGCAGGTGGCAGGTCTGGCGCGTCTGGCCGCTACGCCGGCAACCCGGCGGGGCGCGCTGCTCAGCGGCGCAGTTGCCCTGGGCGTCGGTATCTGGGCGATGCACTTTATCGGCATGCTGTCGTTCACCCTGCCTCTGGAAGTGCACTACGACCTGACCATTACCCTGCTGTCCATGCTACCGGCGCTGGGCGCCTCGCTGGTGGCCCTGCAATTGCTGTCGCGCCGCGTTCTTGGGGCAAGGGAGCTGCTGACAGGGGGCATCCTGATCGGCGCAGGTATCGGCACCATGCACTACATCGGCATGGCCGCCATGCGCATGGACGCGCAACTGCTATTCGACCCCTGGTGGTTTGTCGGCTCGGTGGTGGTCGCGGTGGTGCTGGCCATTCTGTCGCTGTGGATTCGCTTTGGCCTTGGCAAACCGACCAGCAAGACCTTGCTGATCGCCGCGCTGGTGATGGGCTCGGCCATTGCCACCATGCACTACGCCGGCATGGCGGCGGCCCGTGTCATCGGCCAGCCGCAAAGCGATTACCTGGGACAGTTTGATGCGCAGCGCAATCTTGGTTTGCTGATTGCCTTCTCCACCTTGGTGGTGGGTATTCTGGTTGGCGCGGTCAATGGCGCGGTGCGCTTCAATCAGCTGTACCAGAAGGTACAGGCCAGCGAAGCCCATATCCGCGGCATCGTTGACACCGCAGTCGATGCGATCATCACCTGGGATCGCTACGGGCGCATCCGCGAGATCAATCGCGCAGCTGAACACATATTCGGCTGGCCCGAATCCGAGCTGCTTGGCCAACCTCTGGATGTGCTGCTACCGCTGGCTACCCGAGAGCGCTTGCGCAGCTTTCTCAGCGAGTATGCCGCCGGTCAGCGTCCGGCACAGCTGGGCACCAGCACCGAGTCCTGGTGGATGCGGCGCAATGGCGAGCACTTTCCGGTGCGCCTGTCGATCGGCCAGACCCTTATCCGCGACGGCGTGCGCTTCGTCGGCTTTGTCAGCGACATCAGCGAGCGCCGTGAGCTGGAAAACTCGTTGCAGGAGCGCGAAGAGCAGTACCGCAGCCTGATCACCAATATCCCCGGCGTCACCTTCCGCTGCCTGCCCCGTGAAGACTGGCGCATGCTGTTTATCAGCGACGCGGTGGAGCCCCTCACCGGCTGGCCGACAGAACGCTTTCTCAACGGCGAGATGAGCTTTGCCGACATCATCCATCCGGCAGACATCGACTTCACGGTCGATCATGTCATGGCCGCCATCGGCCGTCGCGAGAACTACAACCTTGAGTACCGCATCTTCCACCGCGACGGCCAGATTCGCTGGGTCTCCGAATACGCGAGCGCGATCTTTGACGAGCAGGGCAACCCCGAGTGGATCGACGGGGTCATCCTGGATATCACCGACACCAAGCTGCGCGCCGCCGAATTCGAGGGTATCGTGCGCGCCATCAGCCAGGCCCAAGGCATGCTGGACCTGGACATGGACGGTCGTATTTGTTTCGCCAACCCGCATTTCCTGAGCCTCAGCGGCTGCTCTGAAGCAGAGCTGAAGGGACGCACCTTCCAGCAGTTGATCGACGATGGCGAGTTTACCGATGAAGCCTGGGCCAGTGTTCGCCGTGGCGAGTACCTGGTCGGCGAGTACAGCCTGACGCATCGAAACGGCGACAACGTCTATGTGCAGACCTACTGCAACCCGATCATCGACAGCTTTGGCGAGCTGACCAAGGTGATCGTGCTGGTCACCGACCTGAGCGAACGCCGACGCATGGAGGTGGCCCTGCTCGAAGCCAAGGAGCGGGCCGAACTGGCGGCCGAATCCAAGGGTGCCTTCCTGGCCAACATGAGTCACGAAATCCGCACGCCAATGAACGCCATCATCGGCTTCAGCGAGGTGCTGCTCAACGACAACCTGACCACCAGTCAGCGCAAGTACGCGCGCACCGTGAATCAATCCGCCCGCTCGCTGCTGGGGCTGCTCAACGACATTCTCGATACCGCCAAGCTGGAAAAGGGTCAGGTACGGCTGGAGCGCCAGGACTTCTCGCTGCGCGAACTCTGCCAGCAACAAATCAACGTGTTCAGTCTGGAAGCCAATCGCAAGGGCTTGCAGTTGACGTTCAGCTACCAGCTACCGCAGGAGCACTTCAGCGGCGACCCGACGCGTATCCGTCAGGTGCTGACCAACCTGCTGGGCAATGCCATCAAGTTTACCGAGCAAGGCCGGGTCGAGCTCCGCGTGGATCAGCACCAGAAACAGGTCCGTCTGCGCATCAGCGACACCGGCATCGGTATCCCGACGGATCGCCTGCAGCAGATTTTCGAGCCGTTCGCCCAGGCCGATGCGTCCATGAGCCGGCGCTTTGGCGGCACCGGCCTGGGCACCACTATCGCCCGCCAGCTGGTCGAGCTGATGGGCGGGCACATCAGCGTCGAGAGCATCCCGAGCCAAGGCTCCAGCTTCCAGGTACTGCTGCCGCTGACCGCCGCCAGCGCGGACGCCAAGGCGTTGAGCGCACTCAGCAGCAACCGTATCGAGCTGCCGCCGCTGCGCATTCTGGTCGCCGATGATGTTGCCGACAACGTACAGTTGATGGAGCTGCTGCTGCACAACGAAGGGCACCGGGTGCGCAGTGTGAACAACGGTCTGCGCGCCTTCGAGCTGGTGGCCGAGGAGCCCTTCGACCTGATCCTCATGGACATGCAGATGCCGGAGGTTGATGGTCTGGAAGCCACTCGCATCATCCGTCGCTACGAAGCCAATCTGGGGCGACGCCCGACCCCCATCATTGCCCTCACCGCCAGCGTGCTGGACAAGGATCGCCAGGCTGCCCGCGAGGCAGGTATGGAAGGCTTTGCCTCGAAGCCGGTCGACCGCGTGGCGCTGCGCCAGGAAATGGCGCGGGTATTGGGCCTGCAAGTCCCCAGCGCCGACCACGACAGCGCCAAGGCGGAGCAGACTACCCCCTTGATCGACTGGGCCAGCGGTGAGCTGCGCTGGGGCAACCGCGACGCCCTTGAGCAGGCCATCCACCGCTTCCTTGGCGAATTACCGAGCCAACTGGCCGAGCTGGACCAGGCGCTGGACCAGCAGGCTCTGGAGCACGCCCGCAGCCTGGCGCACAAACTCAACGGCAGCGCCGGCAACCTGTCTTTGCAGGCGCTGCGCCAGCTCGCCAGCGAACTGGAAAGCAAGCTGGCAGCGGGCCAGAATGATACCGAGGCACTGCGCGAGGCGCTGCACGCCTGCGCGCGCGCCAGCCGCGCTGCAGCGCCGACACCCGCGCCCGTGCAGACCACTCCGGCTGACGAGACGCTGGATAACGCCGCCCGTGACAACCTGATCGACAAGCTGATTACCGTGCTGCGTCGCGGCGAGGTGAACGAACAGGCTCTGCAGCGCCTGGCAGGCAGCCTCGCCAGCGAGCAACGCACAGCGCTGGAGCAGGCGCTGGACGATTTTGACTTTGCAGCCGCCATCGCTCTGCTGGAAGCCGAGCGACGTACTGCATCCACCCAAGGTTGACCCCATGCCCTTCAAGGACCGCCGCCCGTCGATACTGCTGGTGGATGACGAACCAGCCAACCTGCATGTGCTCAAGCATATCCTGCAGGACGACTACCGCCTGCTGTTCGCCCGCGACGGCGAGCGCGCGCTGGAGCTCGCCAGCAACGAGCGACCACATCTGATTCTGCTGGATGTGATGATGCCCGGCACCACCGGCCATGAGGTCTGTGTACGGCTGAAGGCCGAGCCGCAGACCGAGGCCATTCCAGTGATCTTCGTCACCGCCCTGTCCAACCCGGAGGACGAGGCGCTGGGCTTCGAGCTGGGCGCAGTCGACTACATCAGCAAACCGGTGAGCGCTCCCATTGTGCGCGCGCGGGTGCGTACGCACCTGTCACTGGTACGCGCCGATGTGCTGCGTCAGACCCGCCTCAACATCGTGCAGGCGCTGGGTATGGCCGCCGAGTACAAGGACAACGAGACCGGCCTGCACGTCATTCGCATGAGTCACTTCTCGCGCATCATCGCTCTGGAGGCCGGCTTCAGCGCCGAAGACGCCGAGGAGCTGCTGCACGCCGCCCCCATGCACGATGTCGGCAAGATCGGCATTCCCGACGCCATCCTGCAAAAACCCGGCAAGCTGGACGCTGACGAGTGGGCCATCATGCAGCAGCATCCGGACATTGGCGCGCGCATCATCGGCGAACACGACGCCAGCATGCTGCAAATGGCCCGGCGCATTGCCCTTGGTCATCACGAAAAGTGGGATGGCAGCGGCTATCCTGCAGGGCTGGCCGGCACCGACATCCCCATTGAGGCGCGTATCATCGCGATTGCCGACGTCTTTGACGCCTTGACCAGCGAGCGTCCCTACAAGCGGGCCTGGAGCGTGGAAGATGCCGTCGCCCTGATTCGTGAACAGAGCGGCAAGCACTTCGACCCCCACCTGGTGAACTGCTTCCTTGCCCGTCTGGAGGAAATTATCGAGATTCGCGACCGGTGGGCGGAGTAGGCGCCGACTCACGGATGTGGAACACTGACGCGCTGAATCTGTCTCAGCACTGCCAGAGAAATTGGAAAACGCTGATGTTGCGCGCCCTGCTACTGCTATTTACCTTCGTACTCCCCCTTACCCTGAGCGCCGCACCCGCGACCATCGACTGGCTCGACCTGCTGCCAGCCGAGGACTACCAGGCCATGCTGGACATGCCGGAAATCGACCACGGCAGCGGTCTGGACAGCGAGGGCGACTTTACCCAGAGCCTGCGCCAGCGGGATGACAGCCTGCCCGAGGTGATGTACTCGACCCGCGTGGTCAGCGACTACGACGGCCGCTCGGTGCGTATTGGCGGTTACCCGGTGCCGCTGGAAACCGATGCCGAAGGCCGCTACCTGAGTTTCTTTCTGGTGCCCTATGCCGGCGCCTGCATTCACGTACCACCGCCACCGCCCAACCAGATCATCCTGGTCGACTATCCCGATGGCATCGCGATCGACGATATCTACCAGCCATTCTGGGTGCAGGGCACCCTGCACATCAGCCAGACCAGCAACCAGCTGGCCGACGCCAGCTACGCCCTGTCCGCCGAGCGGGTGTGGCTCTACGACGGCGAATAAGCGCGCAGCAGAACGCGCTTGGTGAGTAAGCAAATCGCCCAGCCGGGTGGCCCCACGCCAGCACCGAATCCGTTATGCTGTGGCCAACTCATCGTTGGCCCGCTCACAGGGAGCCTTTTGTACATGCATATTCTGATTGGCTTGGTCGGCCTGTTCATCCTGATTGCCACCAGCCTGCGCCGCTGGTTGCTACGGCGCGAAACGCCGCAGGTGCAAGCCATCGACTTTCAGGGTGAGCTGTATCAGGTGGGTCAGGCTTGCGTTGCCCGCCAGGGGCCGGAGGATGCATCGCAGTGCGTCATCGTAATGCCGGGTTTTGTCGAGAACTTCCTGTATTTCACGGCGTACTATCAGGATCCTGCCCTGCAGCTGATCATGCTGACCAGCGCCGACTACCATGTTCCGGTCAACCGTCCACGCTACCAGAAGGCCGCGTGGGTTGCGCCACTGCGCTCGCGCCCCGGTACCATCGCCTATGACGCCGAAGTGCTCAACCAGGCCCTGGAGCACCTGGCTACCGCTCGTCAGATCCGCGTGCACGGCCACTCCCGCGGCGGAGCGGTCATCCTGGAAGCGGCGCGCCAGCGTCCGGAGTTGTTCAGCCGGGTCGAGGTCATCCTGGAAGCGCCGGTGCTTCCTCAGGGCAAGCCCTTCCGTGAGGTGCCCAGAGCCGCACGCTGGTTCCTGCCGTTCTATCTGTTTGCCTGGCAACAGCAACCTATATCGCCCAGCAACCGCCACCTGTTTGGGCCGCTGGATGACCCGCGCAAGCGAGAGCTGGTCAGCGCCCTGCCGTTCAACCCGCGCCACGGCAAGACCTTTGTCGACAATATCCTCGACCTGGCAGACTGGATGGAGCGCACCCCCACCGACATCTACCAGCACCTGCAGCGCGGCGCCATCCTGGTCCCGGAGAAGGACCGTATTCTGCAGGCTCAAGCGATGCGCCGCAGCGCGGACCAGGCAGAGAACCTGCAAATCATCCAGGTCCCGGACTGCAGCCATCTGATCACTCAGGACCGCCCCGACTGCATCCCACCGCTGGCGGAGTCCTGATCGTGGGCTGGCAGTTCGAGCCGGTCGGCATCATCCACTCCTGTTTCGCCGAGAAGTTCGCCATCCCGCGCCAGCCACTGCTGGCCCCGGCGGCCACCGCCACCCTGGAGTTGCTGCCCCCCTTTGACCAGCCCGAGGCGCTGGAAGGCCTGGAAGGCGTCAGCCACCTGTGGCTGTTGTTCGTTTTTCACGCTGCTGGCCACGGCAGCAAGCACCTGCGGGTACGCCCGCCGCGACTCGGCGGCAACCAGCGTATCGGCGTGTTCGCCAGCCGCGCCACCCACCGGCCCAACCCGATCGGCCAATCGGTCGTGCGGCTGGATGGCATCGTCGACGGACGCCTGCTGCTGTCCGGCGTCGACCTGCTGGACGGTACCCCGATACTCGACATAAAACCCTACGTGCCCTATGCCGATGCCATTGCCGATGCCCACAACCCGCTCGCCGCTGCGCCCCCTGCCCCCATCGCGGTCGACTGGCACGATGTCGCTCGCGAGCAGGCCGAGGCCCAGCAGCGGCGTCTGGGTCAGCCGCTGGTGGCGCTCATTGAGCAGTGCCTGGCACAGGACCCGAAACCGGCCTACCAGACACCCGATGCCGGACGCGAGTACGGTGTGCGCTTCTGGGACGTCAACGTACGCTGGCACTACCCCGCCCCCGAACGCATCTGCGTGCTGGGCGTCGAGCCGGTCTGACCTGCCGCAGGTGGCAGTAGCCCAAGGGCGCGGTATACTCGGGCCACGTTGATTCACAGGGTCGTGTACACGCCATGGAGCAGCTGTATTTCTCGCCAATGCTGCTGGGCATCTGCCTGCTGGTTGCCATCGCGCTGTGCGCCACGGCCCTGTTCCGGACCGTGCCCGGCGAGCCCGGCCCGGGGTTCTGGCTGGCCGGCTGCTGGAGCCTGATCGCCGGCATCGTCCTGTTTCTGATCTTCGTGATAACCCGCAACCCGGTGCTCAACGTACTGGGCAACGCCCTGCAGCTCGCAGGAGAGGCGCTATTTCTGCTGGGTATCTTTCGCTTTTTCGGCCGCCGAGTGCCCTGGTGGACACTGCCAGCGAGCACCGGCGTCATGGTGCTGTTCAACAGCTGGTACTGGCTGGCCAATGGCAGCTCCGATTTGCTGATGGGGGTGTACTCCAGCATTGCCGGGTTGCTTCCGCTGCAAGCCATCATGCTGCTGCTGCACGAAAGCCGCGACCCGGCAACCCGTCCGGCCCGGCTGCTGGTCACCGTCGGTCTGCTGATCTACAGCGCAGTAACCCTGCTGCGCGGCATCCTTGGCTACCGCAACTGGTGGCTCGATGCAGCCTATGTTCAGCCCTACGAGTCATTCAGCTACCTGCTGTCTTACAATTTCGCCCTCCCCGCGCTGGTTCTCGGTTTTGTCGGCTGCTGCCTGATGACTACCCAGCGCGTGCTGGCGCGCAGTCAGCAGTTGGCTGCACAGCTGCAGGAACAGACCTTCCGGGACCCGCTGACCGGCGCCTTCAACCGCCGCGCCTTCCATCGGCAGCTGGCCGATGAAGTGGCTCGCAGTGAGCGCTACGGCAGACCGCTGTGTCTGGCCATTTTCGATCTGGACCATTTCAAGCAGCTGAACGACCAGCTCGGTCATCAGGCGGGTGATCATGCCTTGCAGCATTTTGCTGCCCTGTGCCAGCAGCAGGCACGACATAGCGACCTGTTTGCGCGCTTTGGCGGCGAGGAGTTTGTACTGCTGATGCCCGAAACCTCAGCAACCCAGGCCAGCCATTCGCTGGAACGCCTGCGCCAACTGGTCGAAGCGCACCCGTTCCAGTACCGGCAGCAACGCTACAACCTGCGCGTCAGCATCGGCCTGGCGCAACGGCAGATGAGCGACAACGCTGACCAGTTGCTGCGTCAGGCGGACCTGGCCCTGTACCAGGCCAAGAGCCAAGGCCGGAACCAGCTCCAGCTGTGGTCAGCCGAGCCAACCGTGGCATACTGAGCCACCTGCCCACACCAAGGATCTTGCACCGTGTTCAACCTGGGCCACGCCACATTATTGCTCGTATGCGCCCTTGCCGGCTGGTGGCTCTGGCGAGCCCTGGGCCAGGGTGATCAGGCCCTGCAACGCGTGCGACAGCACTGCGAGCGTGCTGACGTGCAGCTACTGGACGACAGCGTGGCGCTCAGCTCAGTGCGTGTCGGGCGCAACCGCCGGGGCATGCCCGGACTGATTCGCCGCTACAGCTTCGAGTTCACCGTCACCGGCGAGCACCGCTACAGCGGCCATCTTGACCTGCATGGCCTGCAGGTACTGCAGATCGAACTGGCGCCGCACCCGTTTCCGGGCAGTGACGCCCCGTCCGCAACGCCACACGGCGCTGGCGAGAGGCAAGGCGCCAAGATTCATAAAATTTATTAAAGCAACAACATAAAGTTATTTTGTCTATTTGTTAGTTCCACGTGGAACCCTTCTCCTGATGCTCAGCCAAATTCCGACACACCTGATCGCCGGTCCGCTTGGCGCCGGCAAGACCAGCTTGCTGCAGAACCTTCTGGCGCAACGTCCTGCGGACGAACGCTGGGCTGTGCTGATCAACGAGTTTGGTCAACTGGGGCTAGACCGCGCGCTGCTGCAGTCCAGCACAGAATCGGGAGTCAGCATGGCGGAAATACCCGGCGGCTGCCTTTGCTGCGTAAATGGCGTGCCTTTTCAGGTCGGCCTGGGCCGCCTGTTGCGCAAGGCACGACCTGACCGCTTATGGATAGAGAGTTCCGGACTGGGCCACCCTGCCGAACTGCTGCAGCAGCTGGCGCGCGAGCCCTGGCAAGGCGTGCTAGACCTGCAACCACTGTTGATGGTGGTCGATGCCGGCCAACTGGCAAGCGGCGAGCCCCTGCCGGACAGCCAACAGCGCAGCCTGCCCCTCGCAGGGCTGCTGATAGCCAATCGTACCGATCTGCTCAGTGCCCAGACGCTGGCACAGCTACGCAGCACCTGGCCACAGGCTCTGCCCTGCGTACACGCAGCCATCAGCTGGGCAGACATACCACGGCACCCAGCCCCGGCGCCAAGCGCCGAGTTAACAGTACCTGCCGGGCAACCGATCGGCCAGATCGCCTTGCTGCCGGGTCAGTGGCAACGCCACGCCCAGTTGCAGCAAGCGCCCTACAGCCTTGCCTGGCGTGTCGCCAGTGACCAGTGCTTTTCGCTTGAATTGCTGCAACAGTGGCTCGCCAACCTACCCTGGCAGCGAGCCAAAGGCATCCTGCACACTGATAAAGGCTGGAAAGCCTGCAATCTGCTGCCAGGTCAACCGATCACCTGGACTGACAGCGCCTGGCGACAGGACAGTCGGCTCGAACTGATCTGCGCCGATCTACCCGATCCACAGCAGCTTGAACAGGGCTTGCGGGCGACCTGTCGCAGCCAGTAAGGTGGCGTTTTTGCCGGCGCTATCATGACCCGTTTCCTCATTCTCGCCCTGTCACTGCTGAGCCCTGGCGCCTTTGCCAGCGCCTGCCTGATCGAGTCCTCGGATGACCAGTTGCCCATTCGCCTATGCCAGGCCAATCGCAGCATTCCCGACGGCTTGTTCGAGCAACAGTTCTGCCAGCCGCAGATTCCCGACCGCAGCTTCCAGGTGCAGTTGCTGGAGGCCTGCCCAAGCGGCGCCTACGGTGTCTGCGCCGGCGCGCATACTGAAGGTGTGGGATATCAGCAGGATATTCACTACTACAGCGACGCAGAGGATGCGCCGGTGCTGCAGGCCTATTGCGAGCAGGTCAGCCGGGGCCAGTGGCAAATACCCTCCTCGCCCTGAGCTAGGGTCTATTGCATTGGCGCTGTCGGCGGCAGCCCTGACATGTCCAGCTGGTCGCCCTCTTCCAGCCCCAAGCGCGCAACACTGCCTGCCGGCAGCTCTATCACCCAGCGCAGTGGCTGCGCCGCCTGGTAGAGGGCACACGGCAACTCGGCACACGGCGGGACCTCGGCGAACACATGGCGAATCTGGCCGCTGTCGGCAACAAACACCAGATCCAGGCTGATCAGCATGTTGCGCATCCAGATGGCCGGCTGGGTGCCGGCAGGAAAATCAAACAGCATGCCGGTACCAAAGGGCAGATCAGACACCCCCATCAGGCCCTGACGACGGCTGTCTGGATCAGCCACATAGGTGAGCTCAAAGGCGGTGTTGCCCAGCATCACAGAGCGCGTGCCGGCCTGAGCACCGGTGCACGCCAGCACGGCCACAACCATGAATAACAGACTTGTCTTCACAGGGTATCTTTCAGCAGGTTCTGATAGACCAGATTGGTCAGGTACAGGCGGTTCTGTTCGCTCAGCTCAACAAACTCCACCCCGGTGGCAACCTGCTGCTCCTGAGCGTCTTCCACGGTCACTGCGCGCACACGCGCATCCACCGTCATATACACATCCAGCCCCGAAGGGTTGATGCGGAAGGACAACTTCAGCTCTTCGTCCTTGTTGGCAAAGGGTTTGGCGGACACCAGACGTGCCCCACCCACGCTGATATCGGTCATGCGAGCCGAACCCTGGGCGCCGTTCTGGCGGACCACCGCCGTGACCAGATCCACCGATGCGCGGGCCGAGCTACGGATACGCATGGACTGCACGGTCTCAGGGTAGGCCAGATGCAGGTAGGGAAAGGGCGACAGACTGGATTTAAGTACACGGGTCTTGTAGGCCACCGCGTCCTTACCCACAAAGCCGCGGACCAGAAACTGCTGGCCTTCCTTCACGAACACCAGCTTGCCCTGCACCGTCGGCGCGGTCACCAGCAGGCTGACCGGCGCGTGAAAGCCGATCATGCGCACCTGATAACGCTCGGCACTGTTGCTGTTCATGGTCTGCAACTGCACGGCGTCGCCCGGCGCCAACTGGATCTGCTCCAGCGTGGATACGGTTGCACCCTCTCCGTTGCTTGCCTGCTCTGCCGCACCGCTACGAAACAGACCCAGTTTGACCAGTTGCTTGAGCAGCGAACGGTTCTCTACCACCTTCGACTGGGCAAACAGCACCTTGCCATCAGCATCGACAACGTTCCACGGCAACGGCTTGCCGACGGGGATGTCTTCTTCAGTCAGCGCGATCATTGGCACAAAACAGCTCCGATCCAGAATTCCAATTGGCATCAAATGTATCAGCGTCCGGACGGCGCGGCTATATGCTGTTGTAGCCAAATCAGATGTACAGGTCCGCCCGGGTCAGCGGCAGGTTGTGCCCGCCACCTTGAAGCGGCTTGACCGCCAGTATCTGATGAATGTTCATCCAGTTGTGCGCGAACCCGTAGGCGCATCCAGCCAGGTAAATACGCCAGATTCGCAGGCTACGTTCGCCCACCAGGGCCCTTGCCTGCTCCAGTCGCTCTTCCAGATTGTGGCTCCAGTGCTGCAAGGTGTGGGCATAGTGCAGCCGTAGACTCTCCACATCGACCACCTCCAGACCCTGCTCGCTCATGCTGCCAATCGCGGTCGCCAGGTGCGGCAGCTCTCCGTGAGGAAACACATAGCGCCCAATAAAGCGTCCTGCGCCGCGCCCTACGGGCCTGCCATCGACATACCTGGCCGTGATGCCGTGGTTGAGCACCAACCCACCCGGACGGACCTGCTCGGCCAGAATACGAAAGTAATCATCCAGATTGGCGTGCCCGACGTGCTCAAACATGCCAACACTGACGACCTTGTCATACTGCTCCCCGCCCGGCAGATCGCGGTAGTCGCACAGCTCCAGTCGTACCTGCTGGCTCAGCCCCTGGGACCGCACCCGCTGATTGCCCAGCTCCAGCTGCTGTTCACTTAACGTAATGCCGTGCACGCGCACGCCGTATTCCCGTGCGGCATGACGCGCCAGAGCGCCCCAACCGCAGCCCACGTCCAGCAGGTACTCGCCGCGATGCAGTCGCAGCTTGCGACACAGATGATCAAGCTTTTGTACCTGCGCGCGGGCCAGCGAGTCCTCCGTATGGCGGAAATAGCCACAGGAATAGACCATCTCCGGGTCCAGCCAGAGCGCATAGAAGCTGTTGGACAGATCGTAGTGGTAGGCGACCGCCTGAGCATCGCTCTGACGGTCATGGGGGACGGTTGCAGGCGGGTCGCCGGGGGCATTGACCACCAGCGACTGACTCAGTCGGTCAGCAATGGCCATTGCCTCCGGCAACGGCCCGTGGATATCCAGGCGTTCTTCGATATAGGCCTCGCCGAGTGCATCCAGCGTCGGCCGCTGCAACTCGGCGAGTAAGGCTGGATCGCGTATCCGCAGCTCCACTGTGGGTGACTGTGCCAGATCCAGCGATTCGCCATCGGGCAGGCTGATCCGCAGCGGCAGCTGCAACGCACCAAGGGTGCTGGCCAGTTGGGCAAGCATGGCTATTCCCCGTGAGATGTTTACCCCACTATAGAACAGCCAGGCGGCGGGCCTCAGGACTTGGTTGGATGCTTCCAGCCGTCGATGTTGCGCTGGCGTGCGCGGCTCACGGCCAACGTGTCTGCCGGCACATTGGTGGTGATGGTCGAGCCCGCCGCGGTGGTGGCTCGCGCGCCTATGGTTACCGGCGCTACCAGCGCGGTGTTGGTGCCGATAAAGGCACCTTCCTCAATGGTGGTCAGGTGCTTGTTCACGCCATCGTAGTTACAAGTGATGGTGCCGGCACCAATGTTGACGTCCGGGCCGACGACCGCATCGCCGATATAGGACAGGTGGTTAACCTTGGCGCCTGCGCCGATGTCAGCCTTCTTGGTTTCGACAAAATTCCCGATCTTGGCGCCCGCCTGCAGGCGCGTGCCGGGACGCAATCGGGCATAGGGGCCCACATCACAACCGCTCGCCAACTCGGCGCCATCGATATGGCTGAAGGCCTTGATGTGGCTGCCGGCACCGATATGGCAATCACGCAGGACACAGTTGGGCTCGATGATCACGTCGTCCTCGATCACCACGTGCCCTTCCAGAACCACGTTGATGTCGATGCTGATATCACGTCCCACGCGGACGTCGCCACGCACATCAATGCGCGCCGGATCCGCCAGGCTGACACCTTCGGTCATCAGTCTCTCGGCCTGACGACGACGGTACTCGGCCTCCAGAACCGCCAGTTGCACCCGGTTATTGGCACCCAGCACCTCGTATTCGTCGACCGCGTGAGCGACCTCAACCGGAATCTGCTCGGATACTGCCATGGCCACGACATCGGTCAGATAGTATTCACCCTGGGCATTCTGATTGGACAGACTGCCCAACCAGCGAGCCGCGTGCTTGCCCGGCAGCGCCATGATGCCGGTATTGCCCTCGCAGATGGCCAGCTGCTCGGCGCTGGCATCTTTCTGCTCAACAATCGCCTGCACCTGCCCTGCGGCGTCACGCACAATGCGCCCATAGCCCGTCGGATCAGCCATGGTCACGGTCAGCATGCCCAACGCCTGGGCGCCTGCCTGGCTGCTCAACTGCTGCAAAGTGTCGACGCGCAGCAAGGGCACGTCGCCGTACAACACCAGCACCTGATCAGCCCCCTCGGTGCCCGGCAGCGCCTGTGCCACAGCGTGACCAGTACCCAATTGCTCGGTTTGCAGTACCCAGTGGATATCCTCGGCGGCCAACCGTTCACGCACCAACTCGGCACCGTGGCCAATCACTACATGAATCCGCGTTGGTGACAGGCTGCGCGCGCAGTCAATGACATGCCCCAACATGGGCTTGCCTGCCACCGGGTGCAGTACCTTGGGCAGTTTGGAGCGCATACGGGTGCCTTGACCGGCGGCTAGAATGACAACGTGCAGATTCATGGGAACGTCCTGTCGGAAAAAAAGAGTTCGCGCATTCTAGCAAAGCTTCAAGCCTCAAGCCTCAAGCTACACAGGATCGTCGGACCAGCCATGCAGATAAATAGCCGACGGTCGTTGTCGCTAACGAGAAGCAAAAAAAACCGCGCGGCTTGGCGCCGAGCGGTTTTTTTGCAGCTGGCGGCTTGTAGCTTGCCGCTCGCCTTACCGGTTGTTAAGCGCCGGTCCGCCGTACTTCTTGCGCAATTCCTGCACGGTCCGCAATTGGGCCGCCGCCTCGGCGAGACGGGCAGAAGCCGAACCATAGTCGAATTCTGCGCCTTTCTCGTTGAGAGCGCTTTCAGCGGCTTTCTTTGCTTCCAGAGCAGCTGCCTCATCGATGTCGCCAGCACGGATAGCCGTGTCGGCAAGCACCTTGACCACGCTCGGCTGAACTTCCAGGAAGCCGCCAGAGATGTAGAACACCTCCTCTGTGCCATCCTGTTTGATCACCCGAACCGGGCCCGGCTTGAGGTCGGTCAGCAGCGGCGCGTGACCGGGCATGATGCCCAGATCACCCAGGTTGCCGTGTGCGATGACGCGTTCAACCAGACCTGAGAACAGCTCTTCTTCCGCGCTTACGATATCGCAGTGCACTGTCATAGCCATTGTATCGCCTCGGTTCAGCGCCCCCTTGCGGGGGCGCACCCATTACAGTTTCTTCGCTTTCTCGATCGCTTCGTCGATGGTACCAACCATGTAGAAGGCCTGCTCGGGCAGGTGGTCGAACTCACCCTTGAGGATGCCGCCGAAGGCACGAATGGTTTCTTTCAGCGGGACGTACTTGCCGGGTGCACCGGTAAATACTTCAGCAACGAAGAACGGCTGGGACAGGAAGCGCTGGATCTTACGAGCACGGGCTACCAGTTGCTTGTCTTCTTCAGACAGCTCGTCCATACCCAGAATCGCGATGATGTCCTTCAGCTCCTTGTAGCGCTGCAGAACATACTGAACGCCACGCGCAACGTCGTAGTGCTCTTGGCCGATAACCAGCGGATCCAGCTGACGAGAGGTGGAATCCAGCGGGTCTACAGCCGGGTAGATACCCAGGGACGCGATGTCACGGGACAGTACCACGGTCGCATCAAGGTGAGCGAAGGTGGTGGCCGGAGACGGGTCAGTCAGGTCGTCCGCAGGTACGTATACGGCCTGAATGGAGGTGATGGAACCGGTCTTGGTGGAGGTAATACGCTCCTGCAGAACGCCCATCTCTTCAGCCAGAGTCGGCTGATAACCTACCGCGGACGGCATACGACCCAGCAGAGCGGATACTTCGGTACCGGCCAGGGTGTAACGGTAGATGTTGTCGATGAACAGCAGAACGTCACGACCTTCGTCACGGAACTTCTCGGCCATAGTCAGACCGGTCAGTGCTACGCGCAGACGGTTACCCGGCGGCTCGTTCATCTGGCCGTATACCAGAGCTACCTTGTCCAGTACGTTGGAGTCCTTCATCTCGTGATAGAAGTCGTTACCTTCACGAGTACGCTCACCCACACCGGCGAATACCGAGTAACCGCTGTGCTCGATCGCGATGTTACGGATCAGCTCCATCATGTTGACGGTCTTGCCTACACCGGCACCACCGAACAGACCAACCTTACCGCCCTTGGCAAACGGGCAGACCAGGTCGATAACTTTGATGCCGGTTTCCAGCAGCTCGTTGGAGCCAGCTTGCTCGTCGTAGCTCGGAGCCGCGCGGTGGATACCCCAGCGCTCTTCTTCGCCGATCGGGCCAGCTTCGTCAATCGGGTTACCCAGCACGTCCATGATACGGCCCAGGGTCTTGACCCCGACCGGCACGGAGATGGCTGCACCGGTGTTGGCGACGGTCAGACCGCGCTTGACACCTTCGGTGGTACCCATGGCGATGGTACGTACGATGCCATCACCCAGTTGCTGCTGGACTTCCAGGGTCAGACCCTGATCGGTCACCTGCAGCGCGTCATACACCTTCGGCACGTCTTCGCGCGGGAATTCCACGTCGATGACGGCGCCGATGATTTGAACGATACGTCCGCTACTCATTTGTTGGTTCCTCTAAATGGTTGAAACCGTTCCGGTTAAACCGGGTCGCCTCAAACCGCGGCGGCGCCGCCGACGATTTCCGAAATTTCCTGCGTGATCGCTGCCTGACGAGCCTTGTTGTAGATGAGCTGCAGATTGTTGATGAGCTCACCGGCGTTGTCAGTCGCGTTCTTCATCGCGATCATCCGGGCTGCCTGTTCACAGGCATTGTTTTCGACCACAGCCTGGTAGACCTGGGACTCGATGTACCGTACCAGCAGTCCATCAAGCAGTTCCCGGGCATCGGGCTCGTACAGATAGTCCCAGCTGCCTTTCTGTGCGCCTTCGTCTTCGGAGGGCACCAGCGGAATCATCTGTTCCACTTTGGGCTGCTGAACCATGGTATTGACGAAGCCGTTGGAGACCAGGTACAGACGGTCGATGCGTCCTTCGTTGTAGCCGTCCAGCATCACCTTGACGCTGCCGATCAGGTCGTTCAACGCAGGCTTTTCGCCCAGGTTGCTGATCGCCGCGACAACATTGCCGCCGTAGCTACGGAAGAAGGAAGCGCCCTTGCTGCCGATAACACAGAGTTCGGTTTCGACGTTACGGTCACGCCATTCTTTCATGCTGTTGACCAGAGCCTTGAACAGGTTAGTGTTCAGGCCGCCGCACAGACCGCGATCCGTGCTCACCACGATGTAACCCACACGCTTGACTTCACGCTCTTGCATGAACGCGTGGCGGTACTCGGGGTTGGCGTTGGCCAAATGACCGATCACCTGCTGGATACGCTCAGCGTACGGGCGGCTGGCAGTCATGCGCTGTTGTGCCTTGCGCATCTTGCTGACCGCCACCTTTTCCATGGCGCTGGTGATCTTCTGCGTACTTTTAATACTCGCGATCTTGCCGCGAATCTCTTTTGCGCCTGCCATGTCACACCTTTCCAGGTTTGCCCTTGGCCGGATCGCGCGAAGC
Organism: Pseudomonas abyssi; assembly: GCF_002307495.1. GTDB lineage: Bacteria > Pseudomonadota > Gammaproteobacteria > Pseudomonadales > Pseudomonadaceae > Halopseudomonas > Halopseudomonas abyssi. Next base: position 156,116 of record NZ_NTMR01000012.1, read on the forward strand.
GGGGCTCAGCTCACGCTGCGCCCCGCCGTCGGCTTACCAGCTCTGGGTCGCCTTGAACTTCTCGATGCCGGCTTTGATGCCTGCTTCGATATCGTCGTTGTAATCGCCCTTTTCGTTGATCTTGGCAAGCAGGTCTGCGTGCTCAGATTTGAAGTAGGCAATCATGGCTTTCTCGAAAGCACCGACCTTGTTCTGCTCGACGTCGGACAGGAAGCCCTTCTCGGCTGCGAACAGGCTGACACCCATCTCGGCGATGGACATCGGCGCGTACTGGTCCTGTTTCATCAGCTCGGTAACGCGCTGACCGTGTTCCAGCTGCTTGCGGGTCGCTTCATCCAGATCAGAGGCAAACTGGGCGAAAGCGGCCAGTTCACGGTACTGCGCCAGTGCGGTACGGATACCACCGGACAGTTTCTTGATGATCTTGGTCTGAGCAGCACCACCTACACGAGATACCGATACACCGGCGTTAACGGCCGGACGGACACCCGAGTTGAACAGGTTGGATTCCAGGAAGATCTGACCGTCGGTGATGGAGATCACGTTGGTCGGTACGAACGCAGATACGTCACCAGCCTGGGTTTCGATGATCGGCAGAGCGGTCAGCGAACCAGTCTTGCCAGTTACGGCACCGTTGGTGAACTTCTCGACGTACTCTTCGGAAACGCGGGAAGCGCGCTCCAGCAGACGGCTGTGGAGATAGAACACGTCACCCGGGTAGGCTTCACGGCCCGGCGGGCGGCGCAGCAGCAGGGAGATCTGACGGTAGGCAACGGCTTGCTTGGACAGGTCATCGTAGATGATCAGCGCGTCTTCGCCGCGGTCGCGGAAGTACTCACCCATGGTGCAGCCGGCGTAAGGAGCCAGGAACTGCAGAGCAGCCGGGTCGGAAGCGGAAGCGGCGACGATCACGGTGTGACCCATGGCATCGTGCTCTTCCAGCTTGCGTACCACGTTGGCGATGGTCGATTGTTTCTGACCAACCGCGACGTAGACACACTTAACGCCGGACCCTTTCTGGTTGATGATGGCGTCAACAGCCATCGCAGTCTTACCGGTCTGGCGGTCACCAATGATCAGCTCACGCTGACCACGACCTACCGGAACCATCGCGTCGACGGCCTTGTAGCCAGTCTGGATGGGCTGGTCTACCGACTTACGCCAGATCACGCCCGGCGCAACCTTTTCGACCGCGTCGGTGGCGTTGGCGTTGATATCGCCCTTGCCATCGATCGGCGCGCCCAGTGCGTTGACAACGCGGCCCAGCAGTTCCGGACCTACCGGCACTTCCAGGATGCGACCGGTGCACTTGACGGTCATGCCTTCGGCCAGACCCAGGTAGTCACCCAGGATGACGGCACCGACGGAGTCTTGCTCCAGGTTCAGTGCCATACCAAAGACGCCTTCGGGAAACTCAAGCATTTCCCCGTACATTACATCGGCGAGACCGTGAATCCGCACAATACCGTCAGATACGGAAAGAATCGTACCTTCGTTACGTGCCTGAGAAGAGATATCGAGTTGCTCGATCCGCTTCTTGATGATGTCACTGATCTCTGATGGATTCAGTTGTTGCATGCCTTTATCCTCAAAACCTTATGCTGAAATCAGGAGCCCAACGACTCGGCCAGTTTGGTCAGCTTTCCGCGCACGGAGGCGTCGATGACCAGGTCGCCGGTGCGAACAACCAGTCCACCAATCAGTGACTTGTCCAGGGTCGCGTCGATGCGCACATTGCGATCGAGCTTCTTGGACAGCGCCTGGGCAAGCTGCTGCTGCTGTGCGTCAGTCAGCTCGAAAGCAGAGCTGACGTCAATGTCGATAGTGCGCTCAAGTTCAGCTCGGAAGCTGTTGAATAGCGTCGCAATCTCGGGCAGCAGGGCAAGCCTGCGGTTATCGGCGAGGATCATCAGAAAGTTGCGTTGCTCCTCGGACACCGTTTGACCGGTGCACTCGAGGATGACCTCGGCTTTCTTCTGTTCCGCCAGACCCGGATCGGTCAGCAGCTGGCGAGTTGCCTCGTCTGCGGCCACCTGGCCAGCAGCGTTCAGCACCTCAGCCCATTCGGCCAGGGCCTGTTGGGCTTTTGCCCGCTCAAATGCCGCTTTGGCGTAGGGGCGGGCCAGCGTAATCAGTTCTGCCATGATGACCTCGCTTAGAGTTCGGCTACCAGCTTGTTCAGCATGTCACCGTGCTTGTCAGCGTCGACAGAAGTTTCCAGAATCTTCTCGGCGCCAGCCACTGCGATGGCAGCGATTTCGGCGCGCAGAGCGTCTCTGGCCTTGATGCGCTGCTGTTCGATTTCCGCCTGGGCCTGAGCCAGAATCTTCTCGCCTTCTTTGCGAGCGTCCTCTTTGGAGGCTTCAACAATCTGGTTGGCACGCTTGTTAGCTTGCTCAATCAGTGCTGCAGCCTGCTCTTTTGCCTGACGCAGTTCCTGGGCTGACTTCTCTTGTGTCAGTTCCAGGTCCTTGGCGGCGCGATCAGAGGCTGCAAGGCCGTCTGCGATCTTCTTCTGGCGCTCCTGCAGAGCAGCGATGACCGGAGGCCACACATACTTCATGCAGAACACCACGAAGATGAAGAACGCGATCGCTTGACCGAGTATCGTCAAATTGATGTTCACGTCTTCACCTCTTGCCTGTTATTCAAAACCATCAAGTTGGAGTCGCCGTTACCGGCGACTGCATTACGCAACTTGGGCAATGAAGGGGTTGGCAAAGGTGAAGAACAGAGCGATACCAACACCGATCATGGTTACGGCGTCGAGCAGACCGGCGACGATGAACATTTTCACCTGCAGGGCGGGGATCATTTCCGGCTGACGCGCAGCGCCTTCCAGGAATTTGCCACCCAGGATACCAAAGCCAATTGCAGTGCCCAGTGCGCCCAGGCCAATCAGCAGTGCTACGGCAATCGCGGTCATTCCAACTACAGTTTCCATTTAAAGCTCCCAGTTTTCAGTTAATTGCAAGTTATGGGTTTTCGGGTAGAACTAAATCGTTATCGCCTGAATCAGTGACTGTCTTCGTGCGCCATACTGAGGTACACGATGGTCAGCATCATGAAGATGAATGCCTGCAGCGTGATGATCAGAATGTGGAAGATAGCCCACGGCACGGACAGCGCCCACTGAGCCCAGAAGGGCAGCAGAGCGATCAGGATGAAGATCAGCTCGCCGGCGTACAGGTTACCGAACAGACGCAGAGCGAGGGAGACCGGTTTGGCCAGCAGGCTGACGCCTTCGAGCAGCAGGTTGACCGGAATCAGCAGGACCTTCAGGAAAATGTTGCTGGAGGAGAAGGGATGCAGGGTCAGCTCACCGAGGAAGCCGCCAACGCCCTTGACCTTGATGCTGTAGAAGATGATCAGCGCGAAGACCGACAGGGACATGCCCAGGGTGGCGTTGACATCGGTAGTGGGTACGACCTTCATGTACTCGACACCGGCCATGTGGAACAGCTGCGGCAGGAAGTCGACGGGTACCAGGTCCATCAGGTTCATCAGGAAGACCCAGCAGAAGATGGTCAGCGACAGCGGTGCGATCACCTTGTTGCGACCGTGGAAGGTCTCTTTAACGCTCTGATCGACAAACTCGACCATCATTTCAACAAAGTTCTGCAGACCGCCGGGAACATCGGAGGTGGCTTTCTTGGCCGCCATGCGGAAGAAGAACAAAAACAGCACACCGAGGAACAGTGACCAGCCGATGGTGTCTACGTGAATAGCCATGAAACCCATGTCGGACGCTTCCTGAGCGCCGTGGGCCATGGTCCAGGTGTCCTGCCCCAGAACCGTGCCATCGGCACGCTCATAACCGGCCGGGAGTTTCCCGTAGGTCAAATTCTGAAGGTGGTGCTTGATGTACTCTGATGCGGTAGCGCCTGCCATAACGTTCCTCAGGTCCTTTAGCTGTGCTGCGTTTTTCCACCCATTACCGCAGGTGTTAGCCAGTTCGTGACCAGCATGATCGCAAATGTAAGAAACAGTGCCGATACATCAATCGGCTTAATACTTTTGAACGCTATCGCAAAGAGGACAGCGCAGAGGATGAGCTTGCCGGCCTCACCCTTGTAAAAAGAATCCATTATCTGCTTTGCAGCGCGCGCCCCGGTGTACCTGAAAGCCTTGAGCGCGAAATACACATTGGGCAGGAGAAAAATAAGCCCTCCCACCAGGGCGGAGTATGCCGCCACGGGGCTTTTAATCCAGAAAAGCGCCCCCATCAAAACCACAACAACAGCCTGAAACGCGAACCACTTGATCAGCGGGGGACGACGAATGGCATTGGTCTTCACAGTCGTCATCAGTACTCAAAACCCTGCGGGTGGTGCATGCGTGAAACAAATTGCCGGGCTGTCCGGCCACCTTGACTGCGCGCGCACTCGGCGCGGGGATTCGTGTGGCCGCCCCCTAAAGCGCCGGTGATTATATGTGTTCGACCTGTCAGTAGCAACCAAACAGGCGCGGCACTACAAGGCGCGAGGGCGCATGCTGCCTGATCTGCGCGGCATCCCCGGCTGCTTTGGTTGTGCCTTGGGGTCAGGCACTACATGTTGTGGTCAAAACGCCGGACGGGCCGCCTGACAGTCATCTTTTGTAATAATTGACCGCGCCTCGCCAAGTCAGCAATGACGCTGCTTGCGCGCTCGCAAGAGCTTAGCGGATGTGCTCGAGAATGCCATCAAGCTCGTCAAGCGAGCTGTAGCTGATCACCAGCCGGCCTTTGCCGCGGGCACCGTGCTGCAACTTCACATCGGCGCCCAGACGCTCGCCCAGGTCCTGTTGCAGACGCTCCACGTCCGGGTTGGTGCGCTGTTGTGTCGCATCCCTTCTGGGGTTCAGCCACTGGCGGACCAGCGCTTCGGTCTGACGAACGGTCAGACCCTTGGCGACCACCTGGCGCGCGGCGGTGGTCTGCTGCTCAGCCGGCAAGCCCAGCAAGGCACGGGCATGGCCCATTTCCAAGTCGCCGCGCTCCAGCATCAGCTTGACGTCTTCGGGCAGGCTCATCAGGCGCAACAGGTTGGTAATACTCACCCGCGACTTGCCAACCGCGTCAGCCACCTGCTGCTGGGTCAGTTCGAATTCCTGCTGCAGGCGCTGCAGGGCGATGGCTTCCTCGATCGGGTTGAGGTCTTCGCGCTGGATGTTCTCGATCAGCGCCATGGCGATAGCGGCTTCATCCGGCACTTCGCGGATCACCGCCGGAATGCTGTCCAGGCCGGCCAGCTGACTGGCACGCCAGCGCCGCTCACCGGCGATGATCTCGTAGCGGCCTTCGCTGATCGGGCGTACGACGATGGGCTGCATCACGCCCTGGGCACGAATCGACTCGGCGAGTTCCTCCAGTGCCTGCGGGTCCATGTCCCGGCGTGGCTGATACTTGCCGCGCTGGACCAGATCTACCGGCAGCTCCTTGAGGATCCGATCCTGGCTGTCGTTCTCGCTGGCCGCACCGGCGCCTGCACTCAGCAGTGCATCCAGTCCCCGTCCCAAGCCGCGCTTCTTGCCCGCCATGCTCGTTGTCCTTGTTGTCATTCGTTCAAATCGGTAACGGCAGCCGCCTTGGCTGCCTGCTTGCTGCGACGTACCACCTCGCCGGCGAGCGCCAGATAGGCGACAGCGCCACGCGACTGCTTGTCATACGCCAGCGCGGGCATACCGAAGCTCGGCGCCTCGGCCAGACGCACGTTGCGCGGAATCACGGTCTGATACAGCTTGTCGCCAAAATGGGCACTGAGCTGGGCGGATACATCCAGCGTCAGGCTGTTGCGCGGATCGTACATGGTGCGCAGAAGACCTTCGATCTGCAGACTCGGGTTGAGCACCGAGCTGATGCGGCTGATGGTGTTGACCAGCGCGGACAAGCCTTCCAGCGCGTAATACTCGCACTGCATCGGAATGATGACCCCGTCAGCGGCAACCAGGCCGTTGACGGTCAGCATGTTCAACGACGGCGGACAGTCGATGAGGATGAAGTCGTACTGCTCGCGGGCATTGACCAGCGCGTAGCGCAGCCGGCTTTCTTTCATTTTGATGTTGATCAGCTCGACTTCGGCAGCGGTCAGGTCACCGTTGGCCGGCAGCAAATCGTAGCCGCCGTATTCCGAGCGACAGACCGCGTCGGCAAACTCGCACTGCCCGGTCAGCAGCTCGTACACCGAGTTGTCCAGGTTCGCCTTGTCGATGCCGCTGCCCATGGTCGCGTTGCCCTGGGGGTCGAGATCGATCAGCAGCACCTTGCGCTTGGTTGCGGCCAACGAGGCGGCGAGATTGATCGTGGTGGTGGTCTTTCCCACACCGCCTTTCTGGTTGGCAATTGCCAGCACCTTGCCCACGTATGACCCCCTTGATCTCAGCCCTGATTCATCCGTCGCAGTATCAACAGATGGCGGCTGCCGACGCAACCGGGAACCTGCAATTGTGCACTGCTCTCGAGCTGGAAGTCGACCGGCATGGCAGCCAACTCGTCGTCGGGGTACACCCCTTTCATTGCCAGCCAGCGGGTATCCGGGCTACCCAGGTGACGGGTCAGGTGGGTGAAGTCGGCCAGCGAGGCGAAGGCCCGCGAGGTAATGCCGTCGAACGGCTGCTCAACATTGAACGCCTCGACACGGCTGTTGATCACCTCCAGGTTGGCCAGCCCCAACTCGGTTTTTACCTGGGTCAGAAAGCGGGTCTTCTTGCCGTTGCTGTCCAGCAGGGTGAAATGGCGGGCAGGAAGCATGATCGCCAGCATCACACCGGGCATGCCACCGCCGCTGCCCACGTCGAGCCAGCGCTCGCCTTCGATGTAGGGCAGGATGCTGAGGCTGTCGAGCAGATGACGGCTGACCATTTCGTCCGGGTTGCGCACCGCGGTGAGGTTGTAGGCCTTGTTCCACTTGTTCAGCAGACTGAGGTAGGCCAGCAGTTGTGTCTGCTGGTCGTCGGTCAGATCGATACCGAGCTGCCGCGCGCCGTGGGCCAGCTCGATTGCGTGTTGCCCCATCGCGCTCATGCCTCCCTGGCCAGAGAGCCACTGCCCAGCGCGTTGCGTTTTTTCAGGTGAATCAGCAACAAGCTGACTGCCGCCGGCGTGACGCCCGGGATGCGCGAGGCCTGTCCCAGCGTCTGCGGCCGCACATCAGCCAGCTTGCCGCGAATCTCGTTGGACAGCCCATTCAGGCTGGCGTAGTCCAGGTCCTCGGGCAGGCGGGTCTGTTCGTGTTGGCGCAGGCGGTCGATTTCTTCCTGTTGGCGCTCGATGTAGCCGGCGTACTTGGCCTGAATCTCAACCTGCTCGGCGGCATCGGCGGGCACGTCACTGCCGCCGGTCAAGGCCACCAGTGCGGAATAATCCACTTCCGGGCGCCGCAACAAGTCCAGCAAGCTGTACTCGTGGGTCAGCGGTGTACCGTACTGGGCACTGTAGGCCTTGCCCTGTTCGCTGGCGGGCTGCACCCAGGTACTGCGCAGGCGCTGGGTTTCCTGCTCGATGGCTTCGCGCTTGGCGTTGAACGCCGCCCAGCGAGCGTCATCGACCAGACCCAGTGCACGGCCCTGCTCGGTCAGCCGCAAGTCGGCGTTGTCTTCACGCAGCACAAGGCGGTACTCGGCGCGCGAGGTGAACATGCGATAAGGCTCGCGGGTGCCCATGGTGATCAGGTCGTCGACCAATACGCCGATGTAGGCTTCATCCCGACGCGGACACCAGGCGTCCAGTTCCTGCGCACGCCGTGCAGCGTTCAGACCCGCCAGCAAACCTTGGGCGCCGGCTTCTTCATAGCCTGTGGTGCCGTTGATCTGACCGGCAAAGAACAGGCCGTCGATCACCTTGGTTTCCAGCGAGTACTTCAGGTCCTGCGGGTTGAAGTAATCGTATTCGATGGCATAGCCCGGGCGCAGGATGTGCGCGTTTTCCATGCCCTTGATCGACTGCACAATCTGCAGCTGGACGTCGAACGGCAGCGAGGTGGAAATGCCGTTGGGGTACAGCTCATGGGTAGTCAGGCCCTCGGGCTCGATAAACACCTGGTGGCTGTGCTTGTCGGCAAAGCGATGAATCTTGTCCTCGATCGACGGGCAGTAGCGCGGCCCAATGCCCTCGATGACGCCGGAGTACATCGGCGAGCGGTCAAGATTCTCGCGAATGATGTCGTGGGTACGCTCGTTGGTGTGCGTGATGTAGCAGTTGACCTGCTCGGGGTGCAGCGCTGCACTGCCCATGAACGACATCACCGGGATCGGTGTGTCACCCGGCTGCACGGTCATCTGGCTGAAATCGACGCTGCGCCCGTCGATGCGCGGCGGAGTACCGGTTTTCAGGCGATCAACCCGCAGGGGTAATTCACGTAATCGTTTTGCCAGGGCAATGGCCGGCGGATCACCCGCGCGGCCACCGGAGTAGTTATCCAGGCCGATATGAATCAGTCCGCCGAGGAAGGTACCGGTGGTCAGCACCACGTTGTCAGCCAGAAAACGCAGGCCCATCTGGGTGACCACACCGCGCACCTGTTGTTGTTCCACAATCAGGTCATCACAAGCCTGTTGGAAGATCCACAGGTTTGGCTGGTTTTCCAGCGTATGGCGAATGGCAGCCTTGTACAGCACGCGGTCAGCCTGGGCACGGGTAGCGCGCACAGCGGGGCCCTTGCGGCTGTTGAGCACGCGGAACTGGATGCCGGCCTTATCGGTAGCCAAGGCCATGGCGCCACCCAGCGCGTCGATTTCCTTGACCAGATGGCTTTTGCCGATACCACCGATAGCCGGGTTGCAGCTCATCTGTCCCAGCGTCTCAACGTTGTGACTGAGCAGCAGGGTCTTCACGCCCATACGCGCCGCTGCCAGCGCAGCTTCGGTACCGGCATGGCCACCACCGACCACAATGACGTCAAAACGGCTGGGAAAGTCCACCTGTCACCTCGTTTGCCGGGCGTATCCCCGACGCAGAAAAAAGGGGCTGATTATAGGGCCAAGGGGAGAAAATTGCAGCCGTGCTGACCATTTTTTGTACAACCGGCTTTTTTCTCCCGGCAAAGAGTTAAAAAGAATAAAGATGAAAATATATAAAAAGATTGAATAAGTTAATGCTATTGGGGCAACGCCTGTCTGTGGAAAACTCAATAAATTCTTTTATTTTCAATGCACTGCAGAAAACAAAAGGCTGTGTGAAAGCCGTCGACGACAGGTGGGTACCCAGTGGTACAGCCTGTGGATGAATGGGCGTGTTATCCACAGGTTGGTTATGCCCAGGCTTATCCCCCTGGTTATCGACCGAGTTGAAGGGCAGTTTTCCACAGCCCTCAGGAACAGCCTGTTTGGTCTGCCCTGTCTGCTGTCGGGTGGAGCCTGGCGTCGAAACAGGGCCTTGCCAGCCTGGCTCTGGGCGTACCACGTTCACCCAGGAGGATGCTGTGTTTGCAGGCCTATTTGCTCAGCGCTTCGTTAATTCGCTCTAATATGTGCCTCGTATTGGGGCAACCTCCTCGGTTGTTTGTGCAGTCTGCACAGCAATCCGCGCACCCAAACGGAGGTCAGCGGCTCAATTCGGGCTGCTGGCACGCTGGTTGCTCGTTGCCGAGCACGCATCCGCCGTCGTGGATGCAACCGCTGCCAACCGGAGAAAAAGACAATGAGTGAGTTAATCGATAGCGCCGATCAGGATTACCCGCTGAGCCCGGTGCCGACCCATGCACGCAAGAGCATGTGGTCAATGAGTTTCGTCCTGCTGGGCTTTACCTTTTTCAGTGCCACCATGTGGGCAGGCGGTAGCGTGGGAGCTGCCTTCGGGTTTTCCACGCTGCTGTGGATTCTGCTGGTCGGCAACCTGCTGCTCGGTGCCTACGCTGCGGCGCTGGGCTACATCGCCGCCCGCTCGGGCCTGAACACCGCGCTGATGAGTCGCTATGCCTTTGGTGATATGGGCAGCAAGCTGTCCGACTTCATTCTCGGTTTCACCCAGATTGGCTGGTACGCCTGGGGCACGGCCACCATGGCGCTGCTGCTGGTGAAAATGACCGGGCTGCCGGAAAGCCTGACCTTGCCGCTGATGGTGCTGTTTGGTTTTGGCTTCTGTATCAGTGCCTTTATCGGCTATCGCGGGCTGGATCTGCTGTCGCGGGTGGCCGTACCGGCGATGATTATTCTGATTGCCGTCAGCCTGGGCATTGCCGGCTCCGATGCCGGCGGGTTGGCCGGCTTGTCAGCAATCGACCCGAGCGCCGAGATGAGCGTGGCGGCGGCCATTACCCTGGTGTTCGGCACCTTTGTCAGCGGTGGCACCCAGGCCACCAACTGGACCCGCTTTGCCAAGTCCGGCAAGGCGGCGGTGATTGCTACGCTGGCGGCGTTCTTCGTCGGCAACGGCTTGATGACACTGGTCGGCGCGTTCGGTGCGCTGGTTTATCAGCAGGCCGACATCGTTGACATCATGGTCGCTCAGGGGCTGGCGACGCTGGGTGTCCTGATGCTGTTCCTCAACCTGTGGACCACCCAGGACAATACGGTCTACAACTTCGCCGTGGCCGGCTGTAATTTGCTGCGTACCGAGCGTCGCCGCACTGTCACGGTCGTCGGCGCTGCCATCGGCACCTTGCTGGCGGTACTGGGCATGTACGAGTGGCTAATTCCGTTCCTGATTCTGCTGGGCACCTTTATCCCGCCGGTGGGTGGCGTGATCATGGCCAATTACCTGGTCACCTGGCGTGGTCGCTATGGCGATCTGGCAACGACCGCCCTGCCGGCTTTCAACTGGGTCGGCCTGAGCGCCTACGCCATCGGTTCGCTGGTTGCCTATACCTCCAACTGGGTTGCTCCCCTGGTGGGTGTGCTGACAGCAGGCGTGGCCTACACGCTGCTGGCATTGCTGATCAACCCGGTACGTGAACGCCGTGCCGCGCTGTCCAGCCGCGCATGAGCGAGCTGCTGTGTACGGCCGATATTCCTGATCTGCCCGGTCTCGGCGCCATCCGTCTGCGCGCCGGGCAAGCCGGTGCCGGGCGGCGGGTACGCTGGCCCTATGTGGCGGAGAACCGCTCCTTCGCGCCCTGGATCAAGGGCGGAGAGCTGGTGTTCATCACCGGGATCGGTCGGCATCACAGCCTGGATAACCTGTTTGAGCTGGTGCATGAGGGCGCGGCGACCGGTGTTGCCGGGCTGGTGATCCTGACCGGTGATGCCTATATCGGCCAGCTCCCCAGTGCTCTGCTCAAGCGGGCCGACGTATTGCAACTGCCGGTGCTGGAGCAGCCCTATTCGTTGCCGATGGTGACGGTGACCGAAGCCATCAGCCGCGCCATTATCAGTCGTGAGCAACTGGCCAGCCGGGAGGATGAAACCCGGGCCGAGACCCTGCTGCAGCGCCTGCAGCTGCGCTTGGGTAATTTGCCGGCCCGTCGGGAGTTCATCGCCCCCTGGTTTGCCGAGCATCAGGCCTTGCTGGATGACCTGGGCCCGACACTCACCGCCTGGTTGCAGCACGGCGGTAATGTCAGCGCGGCCGCCAGCAGCCTGGGCAGCCACCGCAACTCTGTACGTTATCGACTGAACAAGCTGTTTCGCGCCACCGGGCTGGATCCAAAACGGCCCGACGATTTGAATAACCTGATACTGGCGCACCTGCTGTGCCAATGCCCTGATTCTGGAGAACACCCATGACCCTGCCCCTCACCGCCATCGTCAACGCCCGCCTGGCCGGGCGTTCCGGCCTGTACCGCGTCGGCATGGCTGACGGTCGCTTCACTGCGATTGATGTCCAATCTGCCAGCCAGAGCGCGGCGGCTGGCGAGCTGGATGCCGGCGGCAACCTGTTGCTGCCTCCTTTTGTGGAGCCGCACATTCACCTCGATGCAGCGCTGACCGCCGGTGAGCCGCGCTGGAACCAGAGCGGCACCCTGTTCGAAGGCATCGAATGCTGGGGCGAGCGCAAGGCCATGCTCAGCCGTGACGACGTTATCAGTCGGGCCGAGCAGACGCTCAAGTTGTTCGCCGCCCATGGCATTCAGTATGTGCGCACCCATGTCGACGTGACCGATCCGCAGCTCACTGCATTGCGCGCGATGGTCGAGGTGCGCGAGCGGGTTGCCGAGTTTGTCGATCTGCAGATTGTTGCCTTTCCGCAGGAGGGCATTCTGTCCTTCCCCGGTGGCAAGGAGCTGATGCACGAGGCGGTCACGGTGGGGGCCGACGTCATCGGCGGTATTCCGCACTTTGAGTTCACCCGCGACTACGGCGTGGAATCGGTCAAATGGTTGATGGATCTGGCCGAGCGCAACGGCTGCCTGGTGGATGTGCATTGCGACGAGATCGACGACCCACAGTCGCGCTTCCTGGAAGTATTGGCGGCGGAAGCTCTTAGTCGTGACTACGGCAGCCGGGTAACCGCCAGCCACACCTGCGCCATGCACTCCTACGATGAGGCTTACTGCAGCCGCCTGTTCCGTCTGCTGGGCAAGTCGGGCCTGAACTTTGTTGCCCTGCCAACCGAGAACCTGCACCTGCAGGGCCGCTTTGACGGTTACCCCAAACGCCGTGGCGTGACCCGGGTACCGGAGCTGCTTGATGCAGGTCTTAAAGTCTGTTTTGGCCAGGACTCGATTCGCGATCCCTGGTATCCGATGGGCAACGGCAACCTGCTGCGTACCCTGGATGTCGGCCTGCACGCCTGCCACATGCTGGGGATGGAACGCATTGAGACCGCGTTGGAGATCGTGACCGACAACGGCGCGGCAGCGCTCAACCTGAACGACTACGGCATTGCCGTCGGCAATCCGGCACGCTGCATGGTGGTGAACGGTGCTACACCTTACGAGGTGTTGTTGAACCAGTCGCCGGTGCTGGCCTCAATCCGTGACGGCCGCTGCCTGGTGCAGCGCGATGCGCCCGTGCATGAGGTTGCCGGGTGGCGCTGAAGGAGCCTGTGCTGTGCTAAGGTGACCGGCCGGTTCTGTCATTCAGAGGCCCGACTTGTCCCCTGCACACCAAGACGGTTTACCCATGCCGCAGCGCCTCGGGGCGATCATTGCGATCGCCCTGGGGGTGACCATGGCCGTACTCGACGGCATGATCGCCAACGTCGCCCTGCCAACTATCGGCGCCGATCTGGGCGCCAGTGCCGCCAGTTCCATCTGGGTGGTCAATGCCTATCAGCTGGTCATTGCCGTCAGTCTGCTGCCGCTGGCTTCACTCGGAGATTTGTGGAGCTACCGGCGCATCTATCTGATCGGGCTGGCGGTGTTTGCCAGCATGTCGGTGTTCTGTGCCCTCAGCGATTCCCTGCTGGAGCTGACCCTGGCGCGCATGCTGCAAGGCCTGGGTGCGGCGGCGGTGATGAGCGTCAACGGTGCACTGACCCGGCTGATCTACCCGCGCGCACGTCTGGGCCGGGGTGTGGCCCTCAATACCCTGATCGTCTCCGTTGCCGCCGCCGCCGGGCCCAGTGTGGCGGCGGCCATTCTGTCGCTGGCCAGCTGGCCCTGGCTGTTTGCCGTCAGCGCGCCGGTTGGCCTGTTGGCGTTGATCATGGGCTGGCACTTTCTGCCCTCCAACGAGGGCGCCCCGAGTCAGCGCTTTGACCTGCCCAGCGCCCTGCTCAACGTGCTGACGCTGGGGTGCTTCTTTCTTGCCGTGACCGGTTTTGCCCAGGGCCACGCCGGCTGGTGGCTAGTGCTGCCGGTACTCATCGGTGTGCCGTTGGGCTGGCTGTTCGTGCGCCGGCAGCTGAGCCGCAGCATGCCGCTGTTGCCGGTGGATTTGCTGCGCATTCCGATCTTTGCCCTGTCTATCTGCAGCTCGATCAGCGCCTTCACCGCGCAGATGCTGGCGATGGTCTCCATCCCCTTCTATTTTCAGCATCAACTGGGCCTCAATGCCATCCAGACCGGTCTGCTGATGACACCCTGGCCACTGGCAACCATGTTGACTGCGCCCCTGGCCGGTCGACTGCTGGAGCGTTATCACGCGGGTCTGCTGGGGGGCATCGGCATGCTGCTGTTTGCTGGCGGGCTGTGGGGGTTGGCCAGCCTGCCGGATAGCCCTGGATTTGCCTTGATACTGGCGTGGATGATGTTGTGTGGTGCGGGCTTCGGCTTGTTTCAGTCGCCGAACAATCACACCATCATCACCGCCGCGCCGATTCATCGCAGTGGTGGCGCCAGTGGCATGCTCAGCACCGCCCGCCTGGTTGGCCAAACCAGCGGTGCTGCGCTGGTGGCCCTGGCGTTCAACCTGTTTGTGGACGATGGCACCCATGTCGCCCTGCTGGCTGCCAGCGCCTTTGCGGTCATCGCGGCGTTGGTCAGCAGTTCGCGAATGCGTCAGGCGCTGCCCTGACTATTTACCAATACAGAAGCTGGAGAAGATCCGCCCCAGCAGGTCATCGGCGGAAAACTCGCCGGTGATCTTGCCGAGGGCTTGCTGGGCCATGCGCAGGTCTTCGGCCAGCAGCTCGCCAGCGCCCATCAGGGTGAGCTGATCAAAGCCATGCTGCAAGTAACTAGCGGCTTCTTCCAGTGCTTCGAGATGGCGCCGGCGGGCGCTGAACAGGCTTTCGCCGGTTTGCTCAAAGCCCATGCAGGCTTTCAAATGTTCACGCAGCAGATCGATACCCTCACCCTGCCGGGCTGACAGATGCAGCACCACCGAGCCGTCTGCTGCGATGTCCTGTGCAACGGGCTCTGCGGTGACATCGATCTTGTTATAGATCAGCGTGACCTTGGCCGGGTCGGGGCGTTGGGCGAGAAACTCCGGCCACAGCAGGTCTGGATTCTTGGCTTCCGGCTGACTGGCATCGACCATCAGCAGAATCCGATCGGCCTCGCCGATGGCGTTCATCGCACGCTGCACACCAATACGCTCGACCTGATCGTCGGTGTCACGCAGGCCCGCGGTATCGATGATATGCAGCGGCATGCCATCGATGTGGATATGTTCGCGCAGGATGTCCCGGGTGGTGCCGGCAATATCGGTGACAATCGCACTTTCGCGCCCGGCCAGGGCGTTGAGCAAGCTCGACTTGCCGGCGTTGGGCCGCCCGGCGATCACCACGTTCATGCCGTCACGCAGCAGCGCGCCCTGCCCGGCCTGGCGCTGTACCTGGGTCAGTTCAGCCTGCACTGCCTGCAGTTGCGACAGCACGTGACCGTCGGCGAGAAAGTCGATCTCTTCCTCAGGGAAGTCGATCGCCGCTTCAACGTAGATGCGCAGGGCAATCAGCGACTCGGTCAGGGAACGCACGCGCTGGGAGAACACCCCTTGCAGCGAGTTGAGGGCATTGCGCGCCGCCTGCTCGGAGCTGGCTTCGATCAGATCGGCAATCGCTTCGGCCTGGGCCAGGTCCAGCTTGTCATTGAGGAAGGCTCGTTCACTGAATTCACCGGGGCGCGCCTGTCGTGCGCCGGCGGCCAGGCATGCCTTGAGCAACAGATCCATTACCACCGGACCGCCGTGGCCCTGCAGTTCCAGCACGTCTTCACCGGTAAAGGAATGCGGGCCGGGGAAGAACAGCGCGATACCTTCGTCCAGTGTCTGCTCACCAGACCAGAACGGGCCGTAGTGGGCGTAGCGCGGTTGCAGGTTGCGGCGGGCGATGCGCTCGGCAATGTCCCGAGCAGCCGGGCCGGAGACACGAATGATCCCGACGCCGCCCTGGCCAGGAGCGGTGGCCAGCGCGGCAATGGTATCGGCGTGATAGGGCGTGCTCATGGCGGCTCCGGTGTTTTCTGTGGATAGCAAAACGCCCCGCGAACGGGGCGTTTGACTGGCGGTGAGCCGGACTTAGTCCTTGCTCGCGGCGCCCTTTTCGATCTGCCGGGTAATGTACCACTGTTGCGCAATGGACAGGCAGTTGTTGACTACCCAGTACAGCACCAGACCGGCCGGGAACCACAGGAAGAAGAAGGTAAAGATGATCGGCAGCATCTTCATCACCTTGGCCTGCATCGGGTCCGGTGGCGTGGGGTTCAACTGCTGCTGCAGGAACATGGTCGCACCCATGATGATCGGCAGGATGAAGTACGGGTCCTTCAGCGACAGGTCAGTGATCCAGCCCAGCCATTCGGCCTGACGGATTTCGACGCTTTCCATCAGGGTCCAGTACAGGGCGATAAAGACCGGCATCTGCACCAGGATCGGCAGACAGCCACCCAGCGGGTTGATCTTCTCCTTCTTGTACAGCTCCATCATGCCCTGGGACATTTTCTGACGGTCATCGCCGTACTGTTCACGCAGCGCCTGCAGCTTGGGTGCAACGCGGCGCATATTGGCCATGGAGCGGTAGCTGGTAGCCGACAGCGGGAAGAAGATCAGCTTGATCAGGCAGGTCAGCAGGATGATGCTCCAGCCCCAGTTGCCGACAAAGCCGTGGATCAGGCTCAGCACCCAGAACAGCGGCTGGGCAATCCACCACAGGAAGCCGTAGTCGACGGTCAGCTCCAGACCCTGGGAGATGGCCTTGAGGTCATCCTGGATCTTCGGACCGGCGTAGAAGTCGGCGCTGATCTGCTGCTGCTCGCCTGCCGGCACGGTAACGGCCGGGCTGGTGAAGCCGACAATGTAGTTGCCGCTGCGGTCTTTCAGTGTGCGGTAGTGATGTGTCACCTCGGGGCTGGGAATCCAGGCACTGACAAAGTAGTGCTGCAGCCAGGCAATCCAGCCACCGGTAACGTTCTCAGCCAAGCGAGTGTCGTCCAGCTCGGACATCTTCATCTTGGTGTAGGAGGCGTCGGCGCTCCAGTAGGCGGTACCCAGGAAGGTCGCCATACCGGTCGCTGTGGAGCTGGAAGGATCACCGCTGCCATCGCGCTTGATCTGACCGAACAGACTGCCACTCCAGGGCTGGCTGCTCTGGTTGTCGATCAGGTAGCTGACGCCGACCAGATAGCTGCCGCGGGTAAAGGTGAAGCGCTTGGTGACATTGACGCCGTCGTTGCTGGTGGTCAGGTCAACAACCAGTTGCTCCTGGCCATCAGCCAGCTGGTAACTGTTCTGCTCGACGCTGTACTGCGCGCGGCCGCTGGACTTGTCCGGGCCTTGTTGACCGGTCAGGCCGCTTTGCGCGATGTAAGTGCGGTTGCCCGATTGCTCCAGCAGCTGGAATGGCAGATCCGGACGATCCTTGCGGGTCGGATACTGCGGTAGTGCCAGGGAGACAATGTCACCTCCCACCGGGTTAATGGTCACCTGCAGGGTGTCGGTTTCAACCTTGACCAGTCCACCCTTTGCATCCGGGGTGGTCACCTGGGCCGGCGCCAGGGCTTCGCCCTCGCCATTGATGGCAGCCGGCACGTCACCGTCGTGGGACGCGGCGGTGTCATCGCCCGGCAGATCGCTGCTGTCGAGCGGGGCCATCTGGGTCTGGGCTGCCGGAGCAAGATCCTGCTGAACAAAATCCTTATTCCACTGCACCACCATCAGGTAGGTGATCACCAGTAGAGCACCGATGAGGATATTACGTTGGAGGTTCATGGTTTGTTGGCCATTCGGGTCGGTCGGTTGGCAGAAGCTGGCGGTACCGGATCATATCCACCGGGGTTCCAGGGATGACAACGTCCCAGGCGGCGTGCGCTGAGCAGGCTGCCCTTGAGAAGACCATGCTGTTCGATGGCTTCCTGGGCGTAGCAGGAACAGGAGGGATAGAAACGGCAGTGACTGGCCATCATGGGACTGATGGCGTAGCGGTAAACCTTGATCAGTCCGAGCGCGATGCTACGCATGGGATGACGGGGGTCCGGGGTCACGTGAGCGGTTTTTTGCGGCCGATTTTATAAGCCTGCGCCACATACCCTGATACAGGGCATGCAGTGCAGCATTGTCCAGGTCGCCCAGTCCCTTGCGGGCCAGTACGACAATGTCCAGATCCCCCAGCTCAGCACGATGCTGTCTGAACGACTCGCGGGCAATGCGCTTGACCTTGTTACGGTCTACCGCACGCCGAACACTTTTCTTGGCAATGACCAGACCCAGCCGTGCGTGGCCCAGAGAGTTTTCTCTGGCCAACAGCAGCAGGCTGGGTCCTGAGGCTTTGCAGGTGGCTCCATCGAATACGCGCTTGAACTGAGCAGGCGTCAGTAGCCTGTGTTCAGGTGTGAACCCGAGATCCACCAGTAAACCGGTGCTTAAGCGGACAGGCGTGCGCGGCCTTTGGCACGACGGCGAGCCAGAACAGCACGGCCGTTCTTGGTAGCCATACGAGCACGGAAACCGTGGGTGCGCTTGCGCTTCAGTACGCTGGGTTGGAACGTTCTTTTCATCTTCAGATACCTGAGTAAGTCACATCAGAGCTAAGTGCCCCTTCGAGGGACCGGCAATTCTAGAGAAAAAGCTGGCCGAGGTCAATTTCCCCGCAGGGCAAAAGAACCATGAATAAATAATATGAAATCAGTTTGATTAAAAGATAAATACAGTGACTGTATATGGTGCCGTGATTTTCTGTGGATAAGGCCATAAAAGCAAAGCAGATCAGTGGGTTGCTTGCATGATAACCCTGCGGATAAGCGGGGGACGGCACCCGGGTGTCCCTGTGTGCGCCCTGTGGATAAAAGGCATGGATATCCACAGGCGGTTTTATCCACCGGTTAGAGGGCTGTTTGCCAACAAGGCTGAGGTGCAGTTGTTCACAGCTCCTACAGAGCGCGATTTGCAAGGCGTTGGTGTATTCCGGCGGTCTGTTCTGCAACCTGACAAGGCAAAACGCCAGTCGCTTTTTGTCACCGGGAGGCGGCTGGTGTGTGGATAAGTCAGGGGTGAAGGGATAGAATAGGCGGCTCTGTTATCCGTAGTTCGTCGCCTTGCCGCGATGTGCATTTGTCTTCAATAAAAGCCGCTGGTGTCAGTGGTCCCCGGGGGATTCAGTGTCTGTTGCACTTTGGCAGCAATGCATCGATTTTTTGCGTGATGAGCTTCCATCTCAACAGTTCAATACCTGGATCCGCCCGTTGCAGGTTGATGGCGATCAGGCCGAGATCCGTCTGTATGCGCCCAACCGCTTCGTGCTTGATTGGGTCAACGACAAATACCTGAATCGTATTCAAGAGCTGCTGGATGACCTCTCCCAGGGGCAGGCGCCGATGGTGTCGCTGCTGATTGGCAGTCGTCGCGCGGCTCCTGCGGCAGCACCAGCTGCTCAAGTTGCGCCGGCAGCCGCGCCGCGTCCGATCGACCCCACGCCAGCCGCGGCTCCTGCCAGCCCCGCGGTGACACCGGTGGTGGTGAGCTCGCAACCCGCTGCCGATCACCGCGGCGCGTCCGATGCCGCAGCCGAGTTCGCCGGCAACAGCCAGCCCGATACCAGTCAGCCGCCACCGACGCTGATCAAGCACACCAGCCTGCTCAACCGCAGCTTTACCTTCGAGAACTTTGTTGAAGGCAAGTCGAACCAATTGGCGCGCGCCGCCGCCTGGCAGGTGGCCGATAACCCCAAGCATGGTTACAACCCGCTGTTTCTTTACGGCGGTGTGGGTTTGGGTAAGACCCACCTTATGCACGCGGTGGGCAACCACCTGCTGAAGAAGAACCCGGCGGCCAAGATCGTCTACCTGCACTCCGAGCGCTTTGTTGCCGACATGGTCAAGGCGCTGCAGATGAATGCCATCAACGATTTCAAGCGCTACTACCGTTCGGTCGATGCGCTGTTGATTGACGACATTCAGTTCTTTGCCAAGAAGGAGCGCTCCCAGGAGGAGTTCTTCCATACCTTTAACGCGCTGCTCGAAGGCGGGCAACAGGTCATTCTTACCAGCGACCGTTACCCGAAGGAAATCGACGGCCTGGAAGAGCGGCTCAAATCGCGTTTTGGCTGGGGGTTGACCGTGGCGGTCGAGCCGCCGGAACTGGAAACCCGCGTAGCCATTCTGATGAAGAAGGCCGAACAGTCGCGGGTGGATCTGCCCCACGATGCGGCGTTTTTTATTGCCCAACGTATCCGCTCCAACGTGCGCGAACTGGAAGGTGCGCTCAAGCGAGTGATCGCCAGCGCGCACTTCATGGGGCGCGATATCACCATCGAGCTGATTCGCGAGTCATTGAAGGACCTGCTGGCCTTGCAGGACAAATTGGTCAGTATCGATAATATTCAGCGCACGGTCGCCGAGTATTACAAAATCAAGGTTGCGGATGTGCTGTCCAAGCGTCGTTCGCGCTCTGTTGCCAGGCCGCGACAGGTTGCCATGGCTTTGTCCAAAGAGCTGACCAATCACAGCCTGCCCGAGATTGGCGATGCCTTTGGTGGACGTGATCACACCACGGTATTGCATGCCACGCGCAAGATTGCTGAACTGCGTGAAACGGATGCGGATATCCGCGAGGACTACAAGAATTTGTTGAGGACGCTGACGACCTGAGATCGTCAGCCCACACCACTGCCAACCAGCACGAGGTCGAAGGAAGACAATGCAATTCACCATTCAGCGCGAAGCTCTGTTGAAGCCCCTGCAACTGGTTGCGGGTGTTGTGGAACGCCGCCAGACCCTTCCGGTTCTGTCCAACGTACTGCTTGTTGTTGACGGCAATACCCTGTCGCTCACCGGTACCGATCTGGAAGTCGAACTGGTTGGTCGCATTCCCCTGGAAGAAGGCAGCGAAGCCGGCGAGATCACCGTGCCTGCGCGCAAGCTGATGGACATCTGCAAATCGCTGCCAGATGAAACTGCTATCACTCTCAAGGTGGAAGAAGGCAAGGCGCTGATCAAGGCTGGCCGCAGTCGCTTTACTCTGGCCACTCTGCCTGCGGCAGACTTCCCCAACGTCGAAGACGGGCCGGGCGCCATGAGTTTCGCCATTACGCAGAACAAACTACGTCGCTTGATCGACCGTACCAGTTTCGCCATGGCGCAGCAGGATGTTCGTTACTACCTCAACGGCCTCTTGCTGGAAATCAACAAAGGGCAGCTGCGTGCGGTAGCCACTGACGGTCACCGTATGGCGATGTGTACCGTCGATGCCAATATCGATTACCAAGAACGCTATCAGCTGATTGTGCCGCGTAAGGGCATCCTCGAGCTGGCCCGGCTGCTCGGCGAAGCCGACGACACCGTCAACGTTGTGCTGGGTAGCCACCACATTCGCGCGACCACCGGTGACTTCACCTTCACCTCCAAACTGGTGGACGGCAAGTTCCCGGATTACGAACGTGTGCTGCCGCGGGGTGGTGACAAGATCGTTATCGCCGATCGCCAGACCCTGCGTGACGCTTTCAGCCGTACAGCCATTCTGTCGAATGAGAAATACCGCGGTATTCGTCTCACTCTGGAATCCGGTCAGCTGAAGATCCAGGCGAATAACCCGGAGCAGGAAGAGGCCGAAGAAGAAGTAATGGTCGACTACAACGGCGCGGGCCTGGAGATCGGCTTCAACGTCAGTTACCTCCTCGACGTGATGAATGTGCTGGGTCACGAACAGGCCAAGCTGGTACTGTCCGATGCCAACAGCAGTGCACTGGTTCAGGAAGCTGAATCCGATGAAAGTCTTTACGTCGTTATGCCCATGCGCCTCTAATCGCGCATGCCCCTGACTCGTCTTGCGGTCACCGCGGTGCGCAATCTGCACCCGGTGACCCTGCTCCCCTCTCCGCGTATCAACCTCGTTTCCGGCGCCAACGGCAGTGGCAAAACCAGTTTGCTGGAGGCCGTTCACATTCTTGGCCTCGCGCGCTCCTTCCGAAGCACTCGACTGCAACCCGTTATTCAGTACGACCAAGACAGCTGCACGGTGTTTGCCGAGTTGCAATCAGTGCAGGGTGTCGCGTCGCGTTTGGGGATTTCACGTAACCGCCAGGCGGATTACGAAATTCGTATCAATGGGCAGAGCGCACGTAGTACGGCTCAGCTCGCTGAGTTGTTGCCGCTGCAGTTGATCAATCCGGATAGCTTTCGGTTGCTCGAAGGGGCGCCCAAGCAGCGCCGCCAGTACCTGGACTGGGGCGTGTTCCACGTGGAACATCGTTTCCTACCAGCCTGGCAGCGGCTGCAAAAGAGTCTCAAACAACGGAATTCACTGCTTCGACGTGGTAGAATCGAACGTTCGCTCCTCGCCCCCTGGGAGGCCGAGATTGTCGCCGCTGGCGAGCAGATAGACGGCTTCAGACAGGCTTATCTGCAGCAGCTGAAACCGATCTTCGAGCAGACGCTTGCCGAGCTGGTTTCACTGGACGGTCTTACCCTCAGTTACTTCAGAGGTTGGGATAAGGAGCGAAGTTTGGCCGAGGTGCTGGACAGCCAGTTCGCGCGCGATTGCGCCCTCGGGCATACCCAGGCTGGCCCACAACGGGGCGACCTGAGGTTGCGGCTTCGGGGGTTGAATGCCGCTGAGGTGCTGTCCAGAGGCCAGCAGAAGCTGGTGGTATGCGCGCTCAAGATCGCCCAAGGGCGCTTGCTGCGGCAGCTGGATCGTCAGCAGGACTGTGTTTTCCTGGTGGACGACTTGCCCTCTGAACTCGATAGCGCGCATCGGCAGGCGTTGTGTCGCCTGCTCGAATCGCTGGAGTGTCAGGTATTTATTACCTGCGTAGATGCCGACTCGCTGAGCAATTGCTGGCAGCCGGATACACCTTTATCCATGTTCCACGTGGAACATGGGCACATTGTGCAGACCGAATGAAGTCTGGAGTGACTCAAGATGACCGATAACAAAGCCTATGATTCGTCGAGCATTAAGGTACTCAAGGGCCTAGATGCAGTGCGCAAGCGCCCCGGTATGTACATCGGCGACACGGATGATGGCACTGGCCTCCACCACATGGTCTTCGAAGTCGTCGACAACTCTATCGACGAAGCCCTGGCGGGATACTGTAGCGATATCGACATCACCATCCACACCGATGAGTCCGTCAGCGTGCGAGACAACGGCCGGGGCATCCCGGTTGATGCGCACGAGGAAGGCGTATCGGCGGCCGAGGTGATCATGACCGTCCTGCACGCAGGCGGCAAATTCGACGACAACAGCTACAAGGTGTCCGGCGGTCTGCACGGGGTGGGGGTTTCCGTCGTGAACGCCCTGTCTGAAAAGCTGATCCTAACCATTCGCCGTCACGGTAAAGTCTGGGAACAGACCTATGTACACGGCGTGCCACAGGCTCCACTGGCTGAAGTCGGCGACACCGATAGCACCGGCACGCAGATCCACTTCAAGCCCTCCGCCGAGACCTTTAGCAGCATCAGCTTCAGCTGGGATATCCTTGCCAAACGCCTGCGCGAGCTGTCCTTCCTTAACTCGGGTGTGGGTATCAACCTGAGGGATGAGCGCACCGGCAAGCATGAGCTATTCCGCTATGAAGGTGGCCTGCGTGCTTTTGTCGACTACCTGAATCAGAACAAGAGCAGCATCAACTCGGTGTTCCACTTCAACCTGCAGCGCGAAGACGGCATTGGCGTGGAAGTGGCGATGCAGTGGAACGACAGCTTTAACGAAAGCATTCTCTGCTTCACCAACAATATTCCTCAGCGCGACGGCGGTACCCACCTCGCGGGTTTCCGTAGCGCCCTCACCCGCAGCCTGAACGCCTACATTGAGCAGGAAGGTTTGCTGAAAAAGCTCAAGGTCAACACCTCCGGCGACGATGCCCGGGAAGGCCTGACTGCGATCATTTCGGTCAAGGTACCGGACCCCAAGTTCTCCTCCCAAACCAAGGACAAGCTGGTGTCGTCCGAGGTGAAGACGGCGGTGGAACAGGAAATGAACAAGTTCTTCGGCGACTATCTGCTAGAGAAGCCCAGCGAAGCCAAGGCCGTTGTCGGCAAGATGATCGATGCCGCCCGTGCCCGTGAAGCGGCCCGCAAGGCGCGCGAGATGACCCGCCGCAAGGGTGCACTGGATATCGCCGGTCTGCCGGGCAAACTGGCGGACTGCCAGGAAAAAGATCCGGCGTTGTCCGAACTGTACATTGTGGAGGGTGACTCCGCCGGCGGCTCTGCGAAACAGGGCCGCAATCGTCGTACCCAGGCGATCCTGCCGTTGAAGGGTAAGATCCTCAACGTCGAGAAAGCACGCTTTGACAAGATGCTCTCCTCCGCCGAGGTCGGTACTCTGATCACGGCGCTGGGTTGCGGCATCGGTCGCGAAGAATTCAATATCGAAAAGCTGCGTTACCACAACATCATCATCATGACCGATGCGGACGTCGACGGCTCGCACATTCGTACCCTGCTGCTGACCTTCTTCTTCCGCCAGATGCCGGAGCTGATCGAGAACGGCTACGTGTACATCGCGCAGCCGCCGCTGTACAAGATCAAGAAAGGCAAGCAAGAACAGTATCTGAAGGACGATGAGGCGCTGGAAGAGTACCTGACCCAGTCCGCCCTCGAAGACTCCTACCTGTACGTCAACGAAGACGCGCCGGGCATCACCGGTGAGGCGCTCGAGCGTATCGTGCAGCAGTTCCGCGCGGTCATGCGTACCCTCAAGCGTCTGGCCCGTCTGTATCCGCAGGAGCTGATGGAGCACTTCGTTTACCTGCCGCGTCTGACCGTCGAGAACCTTGGCGACAAGGCGTTCATGGACGAGTGGATCAAAGGCCTGGCTACCCGTGTCGCGGCGACCGAGCGCTCGGGCCAGCAGTACAACGTCAGCCTGCGCGAGGATACCGAACGCCACCTGTGGCTGCCCGAAGTGGAATCCATCACTCACGGTCTGTCCAGCTACATCACCTTCAACCGCGATCTGTTTGCGAGTAACGATTACCGCTCCATGGCCGAATTGGGGGAAACCCTGCAAAGCCTGCTGGAGCCGGGTGCATACATGCAGCGCGGCGAGAAGAAGAAGCCGATCAGCACCTTCAAGGAAGCGCTCGAATGGATGATGAACGAAACCGCGCGTCGTCATTACATTCAGCGCTACAAAGGGCTGGGTGAGATGAACCCGGACCAGCTGTGGGAAACCACCATGGATCCGGAAAGCCGTCGCATGCTGCGGGTCAACATTGAAGATGCCATCGCGGCGGATCAGATCTTCAACACCCTGATGGGCGATCACGTTGAACCGCGTCGCGAGTTCATCGAAACCAACGCGCTGGCCGTGTCTAACCTGGACGTCTAACGGCTTGTAGGCGGGCAAAGTTACCTGCCACTTCGGTCAAAGTTAAACGTCTTGGCCAAAGTTATGTGACGGAAAAACCCCCGGTTGAGCTAGCTCAACCGGGGGTTTGCTATAAGGGGGGAGCTCTTACCAGCGCTCTTCAGCAAGATGTGAGTTATTCAGCAAGGCTCTGAGTTGACCCCACTGAGGAAGGTGTTGATCCAGAAGACTGATGAAACGGTCGTTGTGATGCCGTTCATGCAAATGGGCCAGCTCATGCACCAAGATGTACTCTAGGCATTGCACGGGCTTCTTGGCCAGTTCCAGGTTGAGCCAAATGCGCTGGGCTTCGATGTTGCAGGTGCCCCACTTGGTCTTCATGCGCTTGATGCCCCAGGCGCGCACTTCAACCCCTAGCTTCGGTTGCCATTTTTCCAGCAGCTCCGGCACCAAGCGCTTCAACTCTGCACGATAGAAGTCCTGAATCACCTGCTCGCGCCGCTCGACGGTCGTCTCCGGGCGTACGAAAAGATCCATGATGGTCTTCCCGCGCAGCGCCACACGCAGTGCTGTACCACCGCTCTCATGCACGCGAAGGCGATACCGCTGGCCGAGGAAGTAATGGCTCTCGCCACTGACCATACGACGCTCGGACTGCCGGGGCTGGGCCTGAAACTTCGCCTGTTGGCGTTTGATCCAGCCCAGCTTACCTACGACTGCCAAGCGCACGGCTTCGTCATCTACCGCCAACGGAGCTGCCACACGCACACGCCCCAGTGGCGGATAAACACCCAGGTGCAGGTTCTTGATCGGCTTGCGCACGACTTCCACGGCCAAGCCGCTGACCGTGATCTTTCGGGACTCAGTACTCATGTTGATGCTTGACCAGTTCGAGCAAGGCATCTAGCCGTTCGTTCTCCTGTCCTGCCAAATATTCCCCCCTGGTATCAGCTATGTCGCTGCCCCATTGATCCAAAGCCCCTTTGATTGCCAGACGCACGCGTTTAATCTTCATTGCATTGCCGCGCCAGTCGTCCTGCCGGCTATCCAGCACCGCGGCATCCACAGCCAGTGCCAGGCCGGCATTCTGGCCCAGGTTGTCATACAACGCCTTGCGGGCAGGGCTATTGATCGAGCCAGGATAGTTGGTCGAGCTGGTGGGCTTTTGGGCCTGCTGAGCCAATTTCACCACCTCATCCAGGTATTCCTGGTAGCTGATGGCGTCTTCCTTACGCTTGGCGATCAGCGCATCCAGCAGCGAAGACATGGTCTCGTAGTACTTGGGGTTGATCGGTGACTCGTCGATGATCAGCTTGCGCACGTTGTTTTCAATGGTTTCGGCGACGGCTTCCTGGCTTTCGCGAATGCCCTTTGGCAGCGCGTCCACAGCGCTGGCACCGCGCTCTACGATCAGCTGGATCAGCGACATATCGTCGAACGCGGAGATCTTCTCGCTCTCATCGGCACGGATATAGGTGTCGATCAAGAAGCGCATGTCCGGCTCGTAGGCCTTCAAGTCGATGTAATCGCCACTGGCCAGCTTCACCTCGTCGCGCACCTTGTTGAAGTGATCGACCTCATCCTTGATCTCGCTGATTTCCGTGGCGCTATAGCCCGCCTCCCCCAGCTCATTGGCCAGATTGCCGAAGCAGCGAATCAGCGCCGAGGTCATCTTGTACAAATTCAGGCGCTTCGGCTCGTTGGCCTTGAGTACCTCAGCATTACCTGAGTCGGTGCCGCAGAAGAAGCGGAGATAGGCAGGCGTGTCCTTGGGTTTCTCCACCGGATCGCACAGGGCCTTGATCGCCTCGCGGGCTTCCTCCAGGTCTTCCTGTGCCTTGCTCAGCCGGTCTTCGAGCAGGCCTGCCACATCGGCCTTGTCGTATCCGTCCAGCGCACCGCTGGTGTAGTCGTCGATGGCGCCTTCCAGCTGCTTGAACAAGTCCTTGTAGTCGATGATGTAGCCGTACTGCTTGTCCTCACCGTCCAGGCGGTTGACCCGGCAGATAGCCTGGAACAAGCCGTGGTCGCGCATCTGTTTGTCGATGTAGAGGTAGGTCGCTGATGGCGCGTCGAAACCGGTCAGCAGCTTGTCCACCACGATCAGCAGCTTCATCTGGCCCGGCTCTTTGATGAAGCGCTGTTTCACCTCCTTCTCGAATGTCTCCGGGTCTTTATCGCCGAGCATCTGATTGTAGATTTCGTACTGGCGCAGCTTCTCGGTCAGCCCCTCGCCGGTGGCTTCACCCTTGATATCGGCGGGCGACGGCTTGTAGCTTGTGACGATGGCGCACTTGTCGCCCATGCCAGCCTTGCAGAACAGCTCGTAGCATTTGCAGGCTTCGAAGATGCTGCTGGTTACCAGCATGGCATTGCCCCGGCCATCAGCCAGGCGCGGCTTGATGGCCATGTCCAGCAGGATATCTGCGACGATCTTCTCCAGCCGCGACTGGCTGGACAGCACCTTCTGCATGGTGCCCCAGCGTTGCTTGAGCTGGGCCTTGGCCAGGTCGTTCAAACCCTTGGTATGGGCCTCAAACCACTGGTCGATCTTCTTCTGCGAGGTAATGTTCTGGTCGATGTCTCGAGCTTCGTAGCGCAGGTCGAGCACCACGCCATCGGCCACGGCCTCATTGAATTTATAGGTGTGGATGTAACGGCCAAACACCTCGATGCTCTTCTGCTTGTCGGCCTTGAGCAGCGGCGTGCCGGTAAAACCGATGAACACGGCATTGGGCAGAATGGCCTTCATCGCCTTGTGCAATTCACCTGACTGGGTGCGGTGGCACTCATCGACGAACACATAGAGGTCGCCCTTGGCGCGGAAGTCTGGCGGCAGGCTCTTGCGCAGCTCCTCAACAAAGTCTTCTACATCGGCATCCTCGCGGACACCGAACTTGTGGATCAGCGAGCACAGCAGCCAGGGAGAAGGCTGGTTGAGTTTCTCGATCAGGTCGGCACCGCTGGTGGTACGGACGATCTGCTCGTTGACGCCGGTAAACACCTTCTCGATCTGCTCATCCAACTCGGTGCGGTCGGTGATGATCAGCACCCGCGAGTCCTGGATGTTTTCCCGAATCCATTTGGTCAGCCAGACCATGGTCAGCGATTTGCCGGAGCCCTGGGTGTGCCAGATGATCCCGCCCTCGCGCCGCCGCAGGTAGCGCTGCGCCTCGCGGATGCCGAAGTACTGGTTATGCCGGCAGAGCTTCTTCACCCCGCTGTCGAACACGATGTAGTCGTGGATCAGCTCAAGAAAACGCGCCTTGTTGCACAGCTGGAGCAGGTGCCGATCCAGCAGGTTGTCGGCAGCGGTGCTCTCATCGCTATCTTCCTTCCAGGTCAGGTAGTACTTCTCGCCGGTCTGGATGGTGCCGTAACGCAGGCCCTGGGTATCGTTGCCGGCCATCACGTACTGCATGGTGGAGAAGAACGGCTGGATAAATTCAGCCTTCTGGTTATCGAGGTTCTGCCGGATACCCTCGTTCACCGCTACCTTCGAACGCTTAAGCTCCAGCACTCCCAGCGCAATACCATTCACGTAGAGCACGATATCCGGGCGCTTGGTATGGGCCTTGGCATCAGCGCCCTTGATGGTGACTTCCTCGGCAATCGCGAAGTGGTTACGCTCCGGGTGTTTCCAGTCGATCAGCCAGACGGTCTGGGTGTTTTCACCCACCTCAGGCTTGATCTTCACGCCATAGCGCAGCAGCTCGTACACTGCCTTGTTGCGGTCATACAGGCCCTTGCTGGCGTCGTTGGCAGTCTTGTTCAGCTCAAAGATGGCCCGGCTGGCAAGATTGGCTTCAACACCCTGATCAAGCAGCCAGTCGCGCAGCAACTCTGGCGCGATATTGGGGTTATCCGGACGGTCGGCCCAGTCGCCCAAGTAGTCGTAGCTCAGCTGTTGCTGGAACAGAGCGACCACGCGCTGCTGGGTCTTTTTTTCGATCTGGCCAACGGTGCTCATGAGATCCATCCTCGAATTTCATTAATCCAGGCCGGAACTTTATGTGTATCAGTTAATCGAGCAATGTATCTTTGAGCGAAAACATATTTATTGTTTCCACTGTCAAAAAAATTATTAATCAAATCTCTTTCGCTCGTGCGAAGATCTAAAGCAAAATACGAGTTTTCCTCTGTGGCCGAGTCAAAGAGATCGCATAGAACTTGATTTTTTAACTCAGCAGAAAATTCCTTGAGCGTTTCATAGAATAGTTTCCCATTTAGCGCGTCCTCTATTTCTGTTTGTGGCGAAACAGGATTGGACTTTATATGTACAAGTCGCGCATCTCTTGTTTTGGAGTCGCTTACTAGTCTCTTGCAAATGAGATTCGAGAGGTTGTTGTTTGTCTCGTATGAGACCAACTCTGTATCCGTATCTGAAATTAAAACAATCTTGCCATTTATTTCGTCTTTAAATTCTTCGTATGAGACGGCGAGATGTTGATAAATTCTTTTGATTTCTTTCGCTCCACCCACGGGAACAACACGAACTCGCCGACTTGAAACTATATCTTTGAAGTAGGCATTGAGATATATTCTTTCAGAGCTGCCCTCACACAATACCCAGGTATATGGGTTGTCGCCGATAGTGCTTGATATGATGGACTGAACTAAATCATTTATGCTTTTTAATCTGATGTCGTACGGGAACTTTCCGCGGCTGCTGCTTGCGAGTTGCTTAACCTGCTCCCGGTGACTAGGCAGATTTATAAGGTCGAAGACGTGGTCGCCATCTTTTTTAGTGATAACTGTTGCACTGCCATCCTCAATGGTCGGGAAAAATCCATACCAGTGGGTAGAAAACAGCAGTTGCATGCATGACTGGCTTATATCGTGTAATGCATCAAATTGATCAAAACAAGCAGACATATGAAGCGATGACTCAGGTTCGTCGATGGCCAGTACAAGATTATGTCCACTAGTGCGATGGTTTTTTATTAGACTATGCGCAACGTCGATTATTGCCTTTTGTTTTTCGCCGGAGCTGAGTGCATTGATTTCGAGCCAGCTCTCGCCTTGCTTCTTGTGCAGCTTTCTAATATTGAAAAAAGCCTGGGTAATCAAATTGTATACGTCTTGCTTTTTTAGATTTTGCTGCCTATCTGTTGGGGTTCTATACGAGTACTCAATGAGCTCCTGGGAAAGTCCGTCAATAAATTCATTGAGACTTCTATTAATGCTTTGTATTGCGTGAGTGGTGACGCAGCGTTCGAGAATTTCATTTAAAGTCTCCCCCATCAATGCTTGGATTTCTATGGTTTCAAGTTTCGTGAAGGACTCAGAGTCAATATCTTTTGGTATGTATATATACTCAATGCCGTTCTTTAGCTCCCGCAGCAGTGGAGAGAATTCAGAAACTTCAGAATCATTTAAACTAATTAACTGAGGGTCAGCTTGCTCGCCATGAGTAATTTCGACCAACTTTCGGCAGTTAAATACTGAAAGGGTTGGGTTTGAGTTGTGATCGACTCCAATTGGGATCAAATAGTGTTCGCTTATTTTGATATTTCTAAGTAGAGACTCGCGATGGGTGATAAAACGCTTTATATGCTGCCTGTTTGCGGGATTAACATCTGCTTCGGAAATTGAAAGAGCGAGTTGGCTTAGCTTTTCCGCCAAGGCTGTCAATGGTTCCGGTATCTTGATTTTTTTTACAAGAAATACTGGGAGTATTGATGGCTTTGTTTCGCTATAGCCACTTCTCTTGACTGCAATATTTAGCGTAATTTGCCTTTCATTGAAAAATGAATCCAAGGCTTCAAGCACGGAACTTTTTCCAATTCCATTGTCGCCTACTAAGCCGCAAAAGTTTGAGGCTTCCGTCAAGGGGATATAATTAATTCCCTTGTATGTTTTGATGTATCTTAAAAGCACGCCAACTATCACATCGACCACCTTATTTTGATTTTTAGGTAGAGATAACTCAAAATGCCTTTTTATTAATTGCCGTAAGACAATCTTATTCTTCCGGTTAGTAACTCTTGCATCATGCCTTGTTTCATGTAACAGGCTTTGGCGAGGCGGTTTTCGAGGGTGGCGAGTTCGTTATCCATATCGGAGAGGATATTGGCGATGGCGGTCTGCTCACCCTTGGGTGGCAGTTTGATTTCGACCGTGCTCAGCGCATTTGCACTAATGTGAACAACCGCATCACCTTGACCCTTGCTCGCTTTTTGCCGACATATTTCTTGTGTGTTCAAGGCGTAACCAAGGTAAGTTGAATCGGAGTTAATTGGACGGAGAATTACGATATCTCCGCCTGCATATGCTTCGAAGTTATCGACATAAGCGACGCACTTCCCGATCTCAGCTTTTGTTTCTCCCGATCCTGCGAACAAGATGTCGCCCATTTTTAAACTAGCAGCGTTGGCTGCAACTTCTTTTGAAATAAATGACTGGAATACTCGCAGGATGTATTTATGTGCTGTGTAAATCTCTCCGTATCGCACACAAGGCAATACGCCGCTGCTAGCTTGATCGCGTGTGACTCCACTGCCCTTCAAAAATATTCCAATTTCATCCAGCCGCTTCACCTCCCACTCTCCATTAAACCCCGGTAGGCGGCGTCGGCCGGTGAGGAGTTGTTGCATGGTGGCTTGCTGGATGTCGCGCTTTTTGGTGATAATTTTATCTAAGCCATCAATAAGGGCATCGATATCTTTTAGGGCTTTAGAAATATTTCTTTGGCTTTCTAATGGTGGCACCCTGATAAAGTACTTCTCCATCTCGCTTTTTTGAGTATGCACGAGAGCAGAAGCGCCATGGGCGTCACCCTCGATGTGACTCGTAAGATCTCTAAGCGCATAGAAGAAATAGTCAGAATCAATGCGCGACTGCTTTATCTCAATTTTCCACGTATGATAGTTAAGGAGCGCGTCGTTACCTTTCCACACATGCGGGCCAAACGAGGTTCCTCGGCTGCCAGACCATGCGAAAAGAAGTTGGTTGTATTTAACTAAAATCTTGCTATCAAATTTTCCCGAGAAATAATTAAACTCATTGGAACCATTAAGATTTTGAATTCTAATGATAGGTAATCCATTACTTTGCCACTCGTGAGGCTTAAAGCCCCGTCCATTTATCAGAGTGCAGACTTCTTTTATTTGCGCAATCCCCCAATCTTCAGGGATTATTCCAATTTCAGTCTGTTTGTACCCGAGAATTAAATCTGCACTCATACGGAAAACCCCATCTTAACCAGATGAGAATTGACCTTGACCGCCAACGCCTCCACCTCGGCATTCAGCGCTGGCAATGGCGTGGCATAGCGTTCGGCCAGTTGACGGATACGACCGGTCAGCGCCTGCGACACCCGATCTAGCTCGGTCTGCACATCCGCTTGCAGGGTGGCCAGCCATTTGTCGTCCACCACCAGGGTTTTCAGCTCGGCCTCACTGAGTTGGGCGTAGTGGGCAAGCACCTTCGCATCCAGCAACTTCTGGGCAGCTTTGACCTTTTTGCTAGCCTCGGCCTCGCGCTGGATTAGTTCCAAGCATTGCTCCAGTGCCTGGCGTTCTTCGTCGGCGTCACGCTCGTGCTTGATGGCTTTCAGTCGTGCCTTGACGCTGGCGGCGGTGAGCTTGCCCTTGTCGGTTTTGCCTTCGGTCAGAGGGCCGTCTTCGCCACCCTTCTCCTCGTCCAGCTCTTCCAGCTCGCGGCTGATGGCATCACGTTTGGCTTCCAGCTCGGTGATGGCGGCGGCTTCGGCGGCGTAGTAGCGGCGCACGATCAATTCGGGCGGCAGCAGGTCGGTATTGGGGGCGCCCTGGCTAGAGCCGCTGGCAATTAGCGGCTTCCATCCATCGATCACCAGTTGGTAGACATCATCCTGCAAGGTGGCATACCAATAGTCCTGAAGGTGCTGGTAGACGTCGTAGGCATTCAGCAGCTGCGCGGTCTCGAAGCGGTGCAGCAAGTCTTCAGCCAGTTGCTTGAGCAGCGCCTTGGGCTGGTCGCCAATGGCGATGCCGGTTAGGTTCGGGCGGTGTTCGTCACGCCAGGCCTCGAACAGGCCTGCCACCGTCTGACGAAAGGCGTCGAACTCGGGATGGCGGAAGATGGTTGGCTTGATCTCGCTGATGGCGACTTTAAGGTTGAGGTAGCCGGGGCGCAGTGGCTCGAATAGCGCGCTGCGAAGATTAGGCATTACGTCCCAGTAGGCACACAGAGCGTCAATATCACGTTCGGGAATGCCTCCATGCAGGTGGGCCTCGATGTCCTGAAGATCCTCTGCTTCGCTGGTGTCGATATAGCGCGGGATATTCAGGTTGAAGTCGTTGGCCTCGATCTCGGCCATGGGCACCAGTCGTGCGAATTTCTCCACTTCAAGCTGCTGGGTGAAGGTATCGACGATCTTGTGGATGTCCTGTTCACGCAGGCGGTTCTTGTTGCCGTCCTTGATAAAGCCCTTGCTGGCATCGATCAGGAACAGGCCCTTGCGCCCGGCACTGCCCTCTTTATCGAGCACGATGATGCAGGCAGGAATGCCGGTGCCGTAGAACAGGTTAGCCGGCAGGCCGATGATGCCCTTGATGTAACCCTGCTGGAGGATGCGCTTGCGGATTGTGGCCTCGGCACCGCCCCGGAAAAGTACACCGTGGGGCAGAATCACCGCCGCTTTGCCGGTGCTCTTCAGCGAGGTGAGCATGTGTAAGAGGAAGGCATAGTCGCCGTTCTTCTCGGGTGGAATGCCAAAGCTGAAACGGTTGTACTCATCCTCCGCCGGGTTGAAGCCATTGCTCCAAGCCTTGGTGGAGAACGGAGGGTTGGCGACGATAAAGTCGAACAGCTTGAGGTAGCCCAGCCGGTCTTTGAAATGGGGTGCGGACAGGGTGTTGTCCTTCCAGATCTCCGCCGTGGGGCAGTCATGCAGGATCATGTTCATTTTGGCCAGGGCGCTGGTGGCGTTGTCCATTTCCTGGCCGTAGATGGCCAGATCCAGCCCTGTGGCGCTCTTTGCTTCGTCGTGAGCCTTGAGCAGCAGCGATCCTGAACCGCATGTCGGATCATAGATGCTCTGCTTGCTGTCAGTGGCGCCGGCCAGGCCGATGACTTGAGATATGATCCGAGACACTTCAGCCGGGGTATAGAACTGCCCCTTGCTCTTGCCGGACTCGGTGGCGAAGTGCCGCATCAGGTATTCGTAGGCATCACCTAGGATGTCGTCACCCTGAGCGCGGTTTCCTTTGAAGTTGAGTGCCGGGGTGTTGAAGATGCTGACCAGGTTGGACAGACGGTCGACCATCTCCTTGCCCTTACCGAGCTTCTCCTGGTCGTTGAAGTCGGCCACGTCGATAACGCCGGTGAGGTTATTGGCCTCAGCCAGGCGGGCGATGATCTGGTTGATCTTGTCGCCGATCTCCTTGTCGCCCTTGAGCGCCACCATGTCAGCAAAGCTGCCGCCGGGGGGTACTTCGATCAGGGAATGGGGGTTGCCGGCGTACTTATCCGAAACGTACTTCACGAACAGCAGCACCAGAACGTAGTCCTTGTACTGCGAGGCATCCATCCCGCCACGCAGCTCGTCGCAGGATTTCCAGAGGGAGGAATAGAGTTCGGATTTCTTGATAGCCATGTGTTTCTTAGTGTCCTTTACGTATGCCGCTAGTTTAGTGAGCTTTGATTCGGCTTTTAAAGCGGCCAGAATGCTTTGGTGAGCTCTGCTTGTTGAAAGCGCAAGCTCTCAATTTCCGCTTCGAGCCGAGCCTCGTTATCGAATGCCTGAACCATAGCGTGCATGGTCTGCAAAGGAGGCACTGGAATATCAATGTTCTTAAGGGTCGAAAGCTGAATGGAGGGGATGCTTGCCCCCACTGCTGCTTGACTCAGCAGGCCCTGTCCAACGGCGGATCGCAGGAATATCAGCAGCGCTTTGGGAGGGTATTGATCGGGGAATCGGCTGCGCAAGACCACTAATGATTGCCCTGCTATCCAGCGGTTCTGGCCAGGCGGCGGGACGTCGCCTGCTATGCCTGCCTTGCCTACGACACCTTTGAAAGTCACCAGAATGTCGTCAGTTTTGATGAAGTAGCTGTCAGCCTTGGGCGACTGCAGGTCGAACAGTGCTTCTTTGCTGGCACTGCGGATATAGCCGAACGATGGAATGTCTTGGGCCAGTACTTCGTTGACCTCTGCACCCTCTGAGGCAGTGCTGTGTTGCCTGGGACGAAGGACTTCAAAGAAGTCCCCCAGCTTGCGCAGTGGGTAGCGCTTCAGGGCGTTGCTAAGCTTCTGTGCAGACTCATCCTGGACGTAGCGACTCGCCTCAAGGCTGTAGTCGCTTGCTTCAATCTCTTTAGCCGCCACATTCCTGGCAAATGGGGAGGCATCTTCGCTCGCTGCTAGTTGAAGCAGTGCATCGATGTCCTTCAGATCCACACGCCGTTTGCCAGATGTCTCCTTGAACGCTTCATGGTTGGCATTTACAAAACGGATCGACTGGCTGCGACTCTTGCCGTCCAAGACCAGGATACTTACAGGGATTGATGTACCGCTGCACAGCCCACCTGGTAGCGCGATCACTGCGCGGACATGGCCAAGACTGACCAGATCTTCGCGCAGCTGCCGCTCGACCCCCTTTCCGAATAGCACAGAGCCTTGAACTGTCATAACAACTAGGCCTTGTGTTTGGGCGAGCAGGTGACGGATTTGCAGCACGTTGCCGACCTGGGTCTTTTCGGTGAAACGCTCCCAAAGATCGTCATTGCAGATTTCGTTTGGGTACTTCACGCCCATCGGCGGAAAGCAAATGGCCGTATCGAATTGAACCAGCTTTCCTTGTTTAATAGCTCTTGGTGACTTCACTGGGTCGGTTATATGCAGCTCCCAGTTCGCACCGCCTACCAGGTTGAGCATCTGAGCGCAGGTGTGTGGCACTTGCGACTCAACCCAGAGGTTTGCTCCGGTGCGAGCAACACGGGCAGCCAATTGGCCAGAGGTTTCCCATGGGATGTAGATTTTTTGGGTTTGGTCGACATGGGCAAGAGACACCATCAGCTCACAAAGGCTAGGTGAGTAGCTGACGGACTCACCGCGCGACTCGATACTCCAATGCGCTGCGTCGTCTAGCAGCAGCGTGTCGATTAAGCCTTGAGTGCCTAGCAAGCGGATTTTCTGGATTAAAGCAGAAAGGTCGCTGGCCCCGTGAAGCCCTTGCCATGCACCTTCATCTAAGAATGGGTGGCGAGTGTATTGCTGTGCGCTCCGGAGAGCCTCCAGCTGTGCTGAGGTGCTCTGCTCGCACAGCGCCTCAAAATGCAGATGTTCTGGTAGAACTAGCTCTTTGGAGAGTTTCCACCAACACAGCAGTTGTAGGACTAGGGACAGAGCATTGGCGGGGACTGTGCCAGTTCCTCGAATGGTGTCGAGCAGTTGCCAGAGGACTTTATCGTTCATGGATTTTCCGTGTTGTCCGGGGGGCGTATTCGTTCAGTGACGCTGGGAGCAGTTGTAGGTTGTGACCAGAGCATCACCGTCGGCGACTACTACCACTCCACCTTTGTCGCTAATTTTCATCAGCAAACGGCGTTCGTTATCCAGAGCCGCTATGCGCTGTTTCGCTTCCTTTTTGCCGAACACGACTTTGTCCTTCTCCTGAGAGCCATGTGCCAGAACGTATTCGACCATATCGAGTGAGATCCCGCGCTGGGATTGGCGTGCCTTGCAGTGATGAGTGGTGTGCATGGTGTTCTGCTCCATGGAGTGATGAACATGGAGTTAGATTAGGTGATAGCTTTCTATGCGTCAATTAAGCAATTAATGCTTAAAATAAGCACGAGATTCATTTTTGGTTAGGTCGACTGCTTGAGGCGCTTGCAGGCCGGGTGCATGTGCGGCTCCGTTAACAGTTACTCAGAATTTGACTGCTTTAGGAACTCCATCTATATCTATTTCGTAACTTATCCTGCGAATGGATGGCCAAGCAATTGAGCGAATGGAGCATGACGATGGATGAATTGAACAAGTTAGGAGAGTTGCTGTACGGCCCTGGAGAGGCAATGCAGGGAACGGAAATGAGCGTCGAAGACGCGATTGAGTTTGTGCAGGAGCGATATCCCTCGCGACCTTTTTGCT
Source organism: Pseudomonas abyssi (assembly GCF_002307495.1). Taxonomy (GTDB): domain Bacteria; phylum Pseudomonadota; class Gammaproteobacteria; order Pseudomonadales; family Pseudomonadaceae; genus Halopseudomonas; species Halopseudomonas abyssi. The sequence goes on from NZ_NTMR01000012.1 coordinate 193,178, forward strand.
TGGTGCGGGATTGGATATGGATCGACCTGGAGCTACCAGACAGGTTGATTCAGGAGGTGCAGAATGATCAACAACAGCCGGTTCTGCTTTATGCACACGATGTCGTACATGACTATGCTGAGCGTTTTCCAGCACCAGGAAGCTATGTTCGCACGACTCTGCTTGTGTCATTTTCGGAGGGGTTTGTCTTTCAGACGCGTAACACTGTGTACGTGTTGCTGGGCACAGGTAAACGCAAGCGAGCCAAGCCTGACGTCTTGAGAGGGCTATTTTGATACAGGGGGGCACGAAAGTGCTTTTCTGCACTCAGTGCATTGAGGATCAACAAGTGGACTTTGCTCAAGGCCGTTCGGTACTTGGGCAGGGAGCCGTCGCCAATGGCGATTTGCATCTCTTCATAGAGTTTTGAGGCGCTTTTGTAGATCACCGAGTAGCCCTGTCGGCACGCCTGGCTGCCAAATGCGCAGGCGAGCCAACTCTTGCCTGTGCCGGTGGCTCCGGTCAGCAGCAGGTTCTGTTGCTGACCAATCCAGGAGCATCCTGTCAGACCTGCGATCACTTGCTTATCCAGACCGCGACTGCTGCGGTAATCCACATCCTCCAGGTGCGCGGCATAGCGCAGCTTCGCCTGCTTCAGTAGGCGAGACAGCTTGCGGTTCTCGCGTTCGCTGAGTTCACGATCCACCATCAGGCCCAAGCGGTCATCAAAAGGCAGTTCCTGCATGCGTGGTTGTTCAAGCTGGTCGCGGTAGGCCTTGGCCATACCGGACAGTTGCAGTTGCTGGAGCTTGCTTTGGGTCTGCTGGTTCAGCATGTCGAATGATCCTTTTCATCGGCAAAGTAATGGGCACCGCGCAGGTTTTCGTGAGCGGCTGTCGAGCTGGGTAGGGATTTCAGGCCAGGACGTTTGTCGGGCTGCTCGCGCAAGATGGATTGCAGGCTTTTCAGGGCGAAGGTCTTGATGGTCAGCGCATAGGCACAGGCCTCCTCCAGTCGTGCATCGCCATGTATACGGGCTTCCTTGCGCAAGGCGTTGGCGGCCTTATGTCCATTGGCCACATCGGTTCGCTCGGTCAGGTGATAGTGCAGATGGCGCAGTAGTGCAGGCCCGACCCGCTCACCCCAGGCGAGCAATGCGGCGGGCTCACTGTCAGCGTAATACTGGTGGTTCGGCGGCCTGTGCTCCGGCTGCACGCTGATGCCGGAAACATACTGCCGGGCATGACTGCTGACGCGCAGATGATTGTGAAAGACCTCCACGATCTCGCCCGTAGCGCGTACATCCACTTGCTGCTGTACCAATCGGCTCGGCACGGAATAGTGGTGGTTGTCGTACTCCACCAGGTAGTCGCTGCGCATTCGCACCTTGAAGCGCCAATCGGCATGCTCGTAGGCGTGGATCGGCAGCGGCTGGAGCGCGGGCTGCTCCACCTCGACGAATAGGCTATGCCGACTGCTGCCAGGCTGGCGTTTGAACGGGCGTTGATTGAATGCCGGCAGCAACTCCAGGATGGCCTGATTGAGTTCTGCCAAGCTGAAGAAACGGCGGTGGCGTAGGGCTGCCAGCAGCCAGCGTTGAACCAGCTTCACCCCGGCCTCCACTTTGCCTTTGTCTTTGGGTCTACGCGGGCGGGCCGGCAGGATAATGGCCTGGTAATGGTGGGCCAGTTGCTGATAGATCAGGTTGAGCTGGACTTCATCCTTGCCGTGCTTGATCACCGCTGCCTTGAGGTTGTCGGGAACCAGTAGGCGGGGCACCCCCGCGAAGAAGTTGAAGGCCTGCACGTGGCAGTGCATCCAGTCTTCAATCCGCTGACTCCACACGGCACAGGCGAAGGTGTAGCTGGAGTAGCCCAGCACGCCGACAAAGATTTGTGCCAGACGAGGTTCCGATTGGCCGTCCAGATAGATCGGCATGGTCTTGCCGGAGAAGTCCAAGAACAGCTTGTCGCCAGGTTGATGCAGCTGACGCATTGCCAATGGTTGCTGCTGCACAAAGCTGCGATAGCTGGCCGTGAACTGTGAATAGGCGATGCCGTCTGGCTCGGTAGTCCGCCACTCACGCCATACCGGTCGATCTTCGGGCGTTCGCGGGTGATCCACTTCATGCAGCACCTCCTGCCTATCGGGATAGGCTCCGGGTGGGCTGGCGAGCGCTGTGCCAGCCAGAAAAACCATCGATCAAGTAGCGCGCATCCAGACCCATGGCCTCCAGTGTGGCGGCGTGCCCTGGCTGATTTCATGCCCCTTGGCGCAATAGAGAATCACTGGCCTGTCCCGTGGAACCTGATCCTTCCAGGTGAATACTTCCTCGGGATCGCGCCAGTGTGCACCGGGGATTTCTGTGGCATCGGCAAGTCGCACGCTGGTGCGACGCACATCCAACAGAGTGAACATCCGATCTGCTGCCTGCCATTCCGCCAGTTCGCATATCGAGATTCGGCTCATTTCCCACCTCTCAGTTTTGCAGCAGGTGCACAGCCAGACCTACCAGCGCACAGGCCGCCAGCACCTGGATGACGCCGCGCTTGAAGCGGAACAAAGCGATGGCCGCTGCCAACGCGATCAGCGCCGATGGCCAATCGAAATGACCGTTGAAGCCTTGCGGCCAGAGCACGTGGTAACCGAAGAACAGTGCCAGGTTGAGGATCACCCCGACCACGGCGGCGGTGATGGCCGTCAGCGGTGCGGTGAACTTAAGTTCGTTGTGAGTCGACTCCACCAACGGGCCGCCTGCGAGAATGAAAAGGAAGGACGGTAAGAAGGTGAACCAAGTGACCAGGCTGGCCGCCACGGCTCCAGCCAGGAAGGCCTGATCGGCACCGAATACCTGTTGCACATACCCACCGACGAAACCGACAAAGGCCACCACCATGATCAGCGGCCCCGGCGTGGTCTCGCCCAAGGCCAAGCCATCGATCATCTGCGTCGGGCTCAGCCAGCCGTAGTGGCCGACTGCACCTTGGTAGACATAGGGCAGCACTGCATAGGCACCGCCAAAGGTCAGCAACGCGGCCTTGGTGAAGAACCAGCCCATCTGGGTCAACGTGCCTTCCCAACCGAACAGGGCGGTCAACAAGCCCATGGGCAAGGCCCACAGTGCCGCACCAATGACGGCCAGCACGAGCAGGCGCGGCCAGCGAAAGCGCGCATGTTCCGGTGTCGGGGTGTCGTCATCGATCAGCGCAGAGCCGAAGGATTGCTTGGCCGCACCGTGGCCGCCACCGACACTGAATTTCTGCGGGGCAAATCGCCCGCCGAAATAGCCGATCACGGCGGCACCCAATACGATCACCGGGAACGGTAGGTTCAACGCGAAAATGGCGACGAAGGAGGCGGCGGCAATCGCCCACAACCAGTTGTTCTTCAATGCACGGGAGCCGATGCGGTGGGCGGCCTGCACCACGATGGCGGTCACTGCGGGTTTGATCCCGTAGAACAACCCAGCCACCACCGGCACTTCGCCGAAGGCGATATAGACCCACGACAGCGCGATCAGGATGAATAGCGAGGGCAGTACGAACACTACCCCGGCAATCACCCCGCCCCAGGTACGGTGCATCAGCCAGCCGATATAGGTGGCCAACTGCTGTGCCTCCGGGCCGGGCAACAGCATGCAGTAGTTCAGGGCATGCAGAAAACGCCGTTCGGAGATCCAGCGCCGGCGCTCTACCAGCTCCTGGTGCATGATCGAAATCTGCCCGGCCGGGCCACCGAAACTGATGAAGCCAAGCTTCAGCCAGAAAGCGAAGGCCTGCCAGAAGCTGACCGGCTGCGGTGCTTGCGTCAGTGTTTCCGCGTTCTGCGCGGCTGTTTGCGTCACGTCGAGGGTACTCCTTTGTCGAAACTGGCCAGCAATCCGTCAAAAATGGCGGAAGCGGCGGTCAGCAATTGATCGTCTTGAGTCAGGGTTTCGCGCAGTCCGGCTAGCACGCTCTCGATACCGGCGGCCTCGGGCGGCTGCACGCCGCCCACGTCGAGGTAATGCACAAGTAAACCCAGCCGTGCGATAGCGGGCTGCTCCAGGCCGAAGCTTGCCGCCAACACCTCGAAGGTGACGCGACTGCCGACATGACTGAAGGTCGCGCCGTCGAAGTCGAAACCCAGCGCATCGGCCGGACAATCCCCGGGACTGGCCAGCCACAGGATCCTGGCCTGTGGGTCGATAAAACGGCGGATTAGCCAGGCACTGGCCAAGCGATCCACCCATGGCCGCTGGCGGGTCGCCCAGGTGCGCTCCTGGTAGTCGGATGAATGCAGCCGCGCGATGACACCGGCCATGGCGTTCGGCTCATCCGGGGACAGGGCCCGGGCGCAGGCTAGCTCCAGCTCCTGCAAGGCTTTATCCGTTTGCTGTTGTGCCTCATCAGGGAAAAAGTCGATTTCGACCAGGCTGGCGAAAGCTTTGCGGAGCTTGCGTACCTGCTTGAGCGTGTCCTGCACGGTATCGGCAGTCAGCACATTCCGCACTTGTACGACTTCACCCAGCACGGCCGCATAGTCTTCGCCGCGATCAAACAGGTCGGTAAAGTTCGCTCCCTCAGGCTCTTCGACGCGCAGCACATGGGCTGCCCCACCAGCGTCCCGTACATCTGAGGCCAAACCATCCAGGGTGGCGCGACAGTCCTCGCGCTCAGGCATCAGATAGACACCATCACGCAGCACTGCCGCCCCGGAGGCTTTCAGCGAGCGCCAAGCCCGTTGCCGAGCAGTAGCATTCTCGGTGGGCAAGGAAAGGATGAGTGCTAGCAGCTTCATATTGTAGAGATATATTCATTTATGAGTGAGTCTCTACATATTGATCTGAGACGAAAGAGACCGCAAGCGTTTTCGGCGCACCTACCGGCTTTCGGGGCGGGTCAGAATCATCAGCGGTGTGGATCACAACCACTGGAATGGGTGGGATAGAACCTCCAGCATGGACGGGTCACAATCGCTGGAACTGGGTGTCAGCATCACTGGAATACACAGGATGCGGGCAAACGAAGACTCAGGCAGGTCGCCCATACCATCATGGCGAGACGATTCTGAGGTGCACTACGTTAGATGGATGGGAGAGCGAGGCAGCCCATCGGGCCTATCGGATCTGGAGATCGAAGTAGCGAAAGCCATTGCTGCAGAGTGGGATGCAGTAGCCCAGAAACATCCGTTCTCCCCGGAAATCTATTTTTACTCCATGGGAAATTGGCTCTCGCCTTCACGAGACTACCAGCTGTTGAAATTGCTGCATGTTTGCTCTGTGCTGAAGCTGCAGGGCTACGGGGCAATGCGCGAGCACGTTCTCCGGTGTATTAGTGAGTCTATTTCAGATGAACGCCTCTCAACCATGATCCATCAGCCGTGGCTGCTTCAGGCTCTAATACTTCATGGTTCTGCGGATGGGGTTGCCGGCCTGGAGCAACTGCTCATCTCCATGACGCAAAAGGTTGTAGAGGCAGAGCAGGCGCACGTGGTTTGGTTGAAAGCAAACGTATTTAGGAAGCTATATCACCTTGCATTTGCTAAAGCAGATTTTACGTGTTGCCTACGTGTCGCGCGCGATGGACATACATTGGTAGACGATTTTAGCGGCGCGGTGCCCAGCGAAGTCGGATTAGGTGAGATGCAGAGTAACCTGCTGACTTGTAAGCATTGGAAGTATTTGGAGCTCAGAGCTGCGATAGAAATTGCCATTGAATCGGATGCGGCACGCCAATCGCTGTTGTCCGTCGAAGACCCCGCGACCTACTTTTCCGACGAACACGATTACTGCATCCGTGAGGTAATTGACTTCGATTTTGGGGACGAATGCTATGTGACGCCATACGGCCACTCGATTATCAAGGGTGGGGATTGGATGAAGATGCTATCGGCTATGCTCGAGGCTGAAGGAGGGTTTTCGAGCCAACAGGAGATCGAGGTCGCGCACCGGATAATGGCGGAGCTGGGGCCCTTAATGGAAGATCTCTCGGATCAAGAAAACGCCTTTGCAGCGTGGTCTTTATCTGACTTCGAATAATCGGGCAGTGCCGGGCGTTGCAGTGCACGTAGGCTCAAATTGAAAAATCGTGAGCAATCCGAAATTTCTTGTCCCAAGCTGTGGCGGTGCCTTTGTTAACGCGGTTTTGAATTTGTTCGATGATGAGGTCGTCAAAAGCACGTGCTTTCTTCTTGAGAGATGGTTTCACAGGGCTAAACCGAAGCGGTAAAGGCAGTTGGCGCGACCCACCAGGTCGCGTTGACTTCAGCTTTGGAGATAGGCGTTCTTTGGTAACCCGCCCTTGCCCTTGGATGATTCTGTCATATACCTCTAAATATTCACGCTCAAACAATGTGTGGAGCCGTAGCCCTGCTGAATCCTTGGCCAGGTAGCTAAGGTACAGCCAGTCTTGTCCGAAAACACAGGCCTGATCCTGAACGGCTATCTCTGCCAAGAGTGCCATTACCTCGGAGAGCGCCGGGAGAATGATCCATACCCTGCCATCCGGCGCGTCTGCATGGCGGGCTTTTGCGAGGTCGTATAAATCCATGGCCATCTTGAGAGGGTCTATGGACTGGCCTGCTCGTTTGCATAAAATCTGAGCATAGACCTTGCCGCCTTTGTCCAAGATCAAGTACCTAGGGCCATCGTAAAACGCGGAGTTCTCTACTTGGACTATGGCTCCATCGTGGATGCCAAACATGTCTGAAGGGTTGGACGTAATGCAGGCATCGATATCACGATAGAAACTCACAGTGTCACGGCGGTTCTGAGCTCTGGCTATCTGCAGAGGCGAAACGCTGGGGCTTTCTTGGCGAAGCGATTCAAGAGTTTTCTTTAAGTCGGCAATCGATACGGCGTTGCTTAGTGCTTGCTCGGTCAACGAACTCGCGACGTCTGGCGATATGCGTGAAATCTTCTCAAGCGTCTCGAAGTGCACATAGCTGCAGCGCACTTGCGCTGCCGTGGTGTTTGGCAGCGTCCTTCTGAGAAACCTCCCTGCTGCAACTATCCTGCCGAGTAGCTTGGGGTTCACTTCAAGCTCTGCGGCAATGCTCGTTGTGTTGGAGTCGGGGCCTCGAGCGCTAAAAAGCTGCTCTGCTTTGTGGTAAGTGCTGAACCAGGTTGTGCTTATCGGGCGTGCCATAACTGAACCGTCGAGATTGTTACGAGCGATGCTACACCCTAAAAGCTTGACAGCGCACTAGTGATCGCCATTAATAACGTAGATGGAGATGCGAAATGGTGTCGTGGTTATGAAAACAGACAAACAGAGCCCGGCTTTTGCTCGAAATGTGGCGCGGCGAACCAGGAGAGCCGGTCGCGCGTATGTGATGTGCTCGCCTTTAAACGGCTCAACAGACGTGCGTTTTGAGTCGCGTCTGGAGCTGGCAGTCGCTCAGCTATTGGAGCTCGATCCACGAGTGAATGGGTACCGAGCTCAGCCCTACACGCTCTCCTTTGAGATGGAGCTGGATGGCGTTGTGAAGCGTCGATTGTATACACCTGACTTCGAGCTAGAGGTTGGTGGAATAACGGTCGTGATTGAGGTCAAGCCACAACGTTGGGTTGATGAGCATGCTGCGCTTTTTGCTAGGGCTCAGAGCGAGCTTTTGAAGTCAGGGAAGCGTTTCCTCGTTGTCACCGAGCAGAGCTTTACAGGCCACGTGCAACGCAATGTTGAGGTACTTCTGGGGTTTTATACCCAAGCAAGGGCGTGCTTGCAGGACTGGGCTGCACCGCTGCTGCTGAAAGGTACTGATGAGCTAAGCGGACACGTGTCTCGTGTCGTTCAAGGCGACCTGCCAAGCAACTATGTTGCCGCTGCAGGTGTGTTGCTGGGCATCTTGCGATTTGACATGACCAATGACCTGTTCGAAACCATGGACTTTGATGTCTGGCCGACGCAAGGAGCCCTGTGCGGCTTCGAGGTGCTCTCCTATGAACAATGAGCTGAAGGTCGGTACCACTCTGTCGTGGGAAGAAGTCACTTACCGGATTAGTGCTATCAAATTGGATCTGGGTGACATCCGATTAGAGGCAAAAGGCGGGCTCGAGAAAACGCTGGATCGGCACGACTTTTTTAACAAGATTGCCTCAGGTGAAATTCAGATAGATGGATATAGACCAGTCGCTATCGAGCGGCAGTGGTCTGATCGAGAGCGCGCAGAGGCCGATATCCGTCAGCAGCTGGTGACCTATTTCAATGGCTTGCCTCGTGACAAGCCGTGGCCAGAAAAAGAGGTGTTGCTACAACGTTTTTGCGAGGCGCGTGGGCACCGATGCCCGAGCAGGAGAACGTTAAATGGCTACGTCGCTCGTTATGCGCAGCAAGGGTTTGCTGGACTAGTACCCTCGTTTAGTAGGCGTGGTGGTAGCGGGTGGAGCTCAAAGGTTGAAGCTAAAGAAGCTGCACGCGAAGCGCTGACAGAGCTTTATATGCGTGATGACAAGATCAACCTAACTCAGGCCTCGTACGCGGTTGCTGATCAACTCAAGGAGAAAGGCATCACTGATGGTAGCCGCTGCATAGGCAGAAGTACCGTGCGCCGGGTGTTGCTCTCGATGCCAAAAGACCTGGTAAAGGGAGCCCGTTTAGACTCGCGGACATACAATTTGTGGAGCCGCCAAGCAGTCAAGAGCTATGAGGTAAAGCAACCGTTTGAGCGTATGGAGATCGATGCAAAAACGCTGGATCTCTATTACCTGGATTCGGAAGGAAACCGATGCACCGGCGCGACGCTCTACGCGATGGTTTGTGCACGTACCTCTTATCCTGTTGCGATTTATGTGACGCCAGGCAAGCCGAGCGAATACGGATTGCTCCAACTGCTGCAGTTTTTCTTCAGGCCCAAAGGTGAAGATTTTAAACAAGAGTTCGGCATTAAGACGGAATGGGTTCCTCCCTGTGCCGTGCGCACGATTGTGCTTGATAACGCCACTGAAAACGCGTCGGATTTGGCGCTGAACGTGGTACGTCAGCTTGGCATTCAGATTGAGTATGCGCGTATAGCCAGGGGCGATGACAAACCGCATGTTGAGTCGTTTTTTGGCGCATTGGATAAGCGCCTCATCAACCTGATGCCGGGCGCGACGCGCAGCCAGGACGCCAGAGTTGCTAACCGGCATAGTAAAGCTGAGTCAGAGGCCCGCTATACCATTGAGGACATTTATCGGTACGTCGTGCAGTACGTTGCCGACACTTATATTCATGAGCCTCGAGTGAAGCAGGGGTTTCTGTACGGTGAGCCAATGTCGATCAAAGCGGCCATGGACAGGTCGCTTGCTGCGTTCATGCCGCCTCCGCCGCCTGCCAAAGACTTGCTAGAACGGTTGGCTCTAGTACCGGGCGGCGTGCAACGGAAAGTCCAACACTACGGTATCGATTTCAAAGGCTTTCAGTTCCACAGCCATGACTTGGCGGTTCTGCTGAGAGAGCGAAGCATCAGCGAGCTGTGTATTTTGCATAACCCCGAGGATTGCCGAGAAGTCTTTGCCGTTGATCCGGACGATAAGACGTTGATCAGATTAAAAAATAAAACCGTGAACATGCCCGCCATATCGTTCGACGAGGCGGCTCGCTTGAAAGCGTCCTACAGCAGGCCCGTCGTCGATATGACCGGCCACGATTACCAAGCGGCGTACGCGAAGATGAGAGCCGCGTTTGCCGCTGATAGCCGAAAGCGTTCAATCACAGCCAATAACCGCGCGCAGCGTCGGAAAGAAAAGGACTCGCGCCATGCTGAGCTAGCAGAGCGGGTAAAGCCAGCGAGAGTGGATGCGCTAGCTGAGGGCTTTGATGATGATGTCCCGATCAAGCCCTCCCCGCGACGGGGGAAAAAGACATGACGGGCATCGATAAACTAGACATCGAGCATGCTCGGTTTGTTGAAGCTCGGGACGCACTTCACGAAGCGCTGCTGCAATCGCAAGCGGGCAGCCCCTGGATCGTGTCTGTTTGTGGGCCGTCGCGGGTCGGGAAAACCCGAGTTATTGATTCGTGTGTTGAAGTCTATGGTGAGTGTGGAGGGCTCTCGGGGAAAGAGATTCTTCGAGTGGTTAGCCCAAAATATTTGACCGGGAGAGCATTGCCAGACGCGTGTTTGGAGAGCCTTGGCCTCAGAGCGGCTTTCTATAAAAATCAACTCCAGGCGACTCAGGCACTGGTTAAAGCCCTAGCCAGGGCTGAAACGAAGTTGATCATCTTCGACGAAACGCAGCACATGATTGAGCGAAGTGGGAGTACTTCAGTCAGGGCTGCGGGGGATTTTTTGAAGACGCTTTTCGACGAGGCACGTACAAGCATTGCTTTGGTTGGCCTCCCTGAGCTGCTACGGCTATTCGATGTCAACGAGCAGCTGCGGAACCGAGCCAGGACGCCACTCCGCTACTACCCATACAGCTATCAAGGTAAGGAGTACGTTGAGTTCCGTAGGGCCTTGGCCGGGGCGATGAGCTATTTCCTCGACATGGGCTGGGACACGTATGAGGTTGATGATCCGTGCTTTGCAAAGCGCATGTATGTGGCTTCTGCAGGCAGGTTTGGCATGGTTATCAAGATTCTTGCAGAGGTTGAACGTACCTGTTCCACAACCAAGAAGGCAACGCAGAAGCATTTTGCAAAGGCGTTCGCAGATACAGCTGGATTCGACCGACAACCTGGCAATCCATTTTCTGCAGTGGAGCCTATATCGGTTGAGCAGTTGGCCAAGGTCTACTCCTCAGTAATGCATGAAGCCGGACTGGCCGTGGGAGGTGCGAGCTTTGCTGATTTTGCCTAAACAAAACTACTCGGATGAGAGCTTGCTGGGTTATCTGGCTAGGGTCGCAGATGAGAATTATTTGGCCAGTGTCGGAGCGTTGTTAGCTCCCGTAAAACTTCGAGTAAAAGGGCACTACTCGTCCGAAGAACTCCTAGAAATGAGTCAGGGTCTGGGTCTGTCGTTGGAGCACTTACAACAGTTGGCCAAGCCTGGCTGCGTTGAGAGCACCGGGGCTGATTGGAGTCGCCTTCGCAAACAAACAGTAGCGGTATGCCCTCATTGCCTAAACGAAGAGCCCTACATACGGAAACTTTGGCATCATGAGCTCGTGACGGCGTGTCCTGTGCATTCATCGCTGCTGGTGCACTGCTGTCCTGAGTGCGAACAGCCGATATCTATCGGAAGCGCCGGCATGATGGTCTGTCGTTGTGGTTTTGACTATAGGACGGCTGAGATTAGCGATGCCGGTAAAGGGGATCTTGCTGTAGCAACCTTGCTTCAGGCGAATGACGAAAAAAGAAAACAGCTTCTTGGCCTCGATGCGGGCAAAAGCGTCTTGGCAGACTTTGACGGTTTTTTGGTTTATCTGGGGCTTCTAGACTCTGGGATTGTGCATCGACGTAACGCTTCGATTAGCTTCGCCATGGCACAACAGCTGAATGCCGCTGCCTACCCGTTTATTACCGACCTTGTGGGGCATTTTGAAAAATTTGTCGCCAGGAGAGTTGAGCAGGCAAATCAGCAGCAGACTACCCGCTTCATCAGCGCGTTGGGGTCTTGGTACAAACAGCTTGCCGTTCAGTTTGGGGGCGATGCTTACGCCCCGTTTCGACAGGTCGCCTACCGAGTCGTGGTGCTAAATGCACAAGCACCAATTAATCGGAAGTTAAAGCAGATATCCGCTGAACTGTGGGGTTTGAAGTCTGTGTATACCGTGGCCGAAGCGGCCCGCGTGCTGAACTCATGTACAGATCGCATCGTGCCTTTTGTGAAAAGTGGGTTACTGGAAGGACGCGTCGTATCTGGAGGAGCAAACGAGTTTTGTATTGTAAGCCGCGTGCAGGTTGAGCAAGAGCGGCATGCAGCTCAAGCGTTCACAGACGGTAAGGCAATCATGTCGTTGCTAGGGATATCACGGCGTGTTCGTGATCGGTTGATAGAGGCTGGCATTATTCGTGAACTGAGCCGCAATGACAGACCTCTCTTTGCCAAAGGCGGCTATCGGATTGATGAGGTGAAGAGGTCGGTGGCCCTGACGCTGCAAACTAACGGGCCAGCACCCGCCGATGCTGACATGTTGAGTCTGGAGGACATCAATGAGCGGAGTTACTCAAAAAAACAGGTGATAGAGCTGTATCAGCTGATCTTCCGTGGAGATCTGAAACCTGCTGCTTTGGTGACGGGCGAGCCTGGATTGCAGGCTTATCGTTTCAACAAAGCGCAGTTGGACGCCTTAGCAAAGGTCTCTCCCAGACAATTTGAGTTTTCCATTGCTGACCTTACTCGCTTGACGCCCTGGAAGCATGAAACCATCAACTCCTGGATCAAGCATGGGCACCTGAAGTGTCAGAAGCACAATGGTGGGGGTAGGCAGACCGTATCCGTCTCTTTGTCTGATCTAATCGAATTTCTGTCGACGCATGTGGTGGTGGCCGACGCAGCCAGGCGGAAAGGTACGAAAAGCGTGTGGCTCTCGAAGTCACTAGCTGCGCGACAGGTATCGGCTATCTCTGTGCACCAAACAGCGGGCGGAGCCCAGAGGGGAGTGCTGTTCTGCACTGATGCATTGATTGATCAAGCGCTACGGGGTTGCTAGGTTGATCGCGAGTGATTGTGTGAACCGGTCTTATGAAAAGCAGGGCTGGCTTCCCTTTTGCCAGCGGGGGACAGGTTAATGACGTTGTTAAGGCTACCAACACCGGAACTGGCTGGTGCTTTTTCTCGGTTCTGTATCGATTGGGGCCGTCGCGTAGTTTTGCGGTGCTAGGAGTAGGTCGCCGCCGGGTCTAACTTAGTGGGCGTGTACTAAGAAAAAAAGCGTTGGTTGCTGAGGCGACATGGACACCCGGGAGCTAACGTTTATAGCGGATGTCAGAGCTATGTAACTGCTCGCCGAAAGGTAGGAGGGCAACCCCGCCCTGCTTGAGTCCAGAGTAGGTTGCGCAAGCGGGTTTAGTGCAGTCAATGTGTCTGACGGGGGCTGCCAGGGTCGAACTATTGCAAAGCCCCTGCGTGGAGGCTACGGGGCAGACGGAAGCAGCAGTAGCTCTTCCGAGGCTGTGTTTTTGATATTTTGAAAAGCTAAGTGAAGATGAGCATCAGCTCGGGAAAGCAAAGAATGAATGGTGCTGTTCGATGATGGCTGATGAAGCTTCGGAGTGCCCATAAGCCAGGGAGAATAGGAGGTTGATTGCTGAAGTTGAACGTTATTTACGGGAAAACCCAGGCACAAAGGCAAAGGACATTGCAAAGCATTTTGGCGTGAACAAGAGAGAACTCAACTCGCTTCTTTACAGAAATGCCGATAGGTTTGCCCAAGATTCTGATCATCGCTGGTCAGTGGTGGTGGAGAAGCTGACAGTTTTCCTGAAAAGAGAGGGCTGGGTGGATAGTGCATCATTTGAAGATGCGCTGGCTGCCGTTGGGTCGCCCTTAGATTCGGCCTGTTCGGGCGCTGAGTTCGTTTTACCCAAAGGCTGCAAGATTATGATCGACGCGGCTGCGCGAATCTTAGCGTTATGTAACCAGCTCGTCATGGTTGGCAAAACGGCGTCGATTGATTTCAGTGCGTGCAAAGCGACGCTGACCTATTTCAATCGATTAGGTTTTTTTGACCACCTAGCCGGGGCCGTAGACGTTATTCCGGAGCGACCGTCCAGATCGGGAGCGGCGATTTATCGGGGTAACAATGACGGCGTGGTTGAGCTTGCTTCCATTGACCCTCGTGTCCCCGACGAGTCGATCCCTAAACGTCTGAAAAACAGCCTCGTCAGTTGTGCCGGCGAACGTTATTCGCAGTCCGCGTTTACATTCATCTCCGAATTGTTTGGTAACGTGGGTGATCATTCAAAGTCAGATATACCGGGCTTTGCCGGCCTCCAATACTACCGGAAAGGCGGAAAGATCCAGACAGTGATCTCTGATAGCGGGATTGGCATTGTTGGCAGCCTTGAGCCCGTTCTAGAACGTAGGTATCCGGAGCTTTTGCAGCAGCTTGATTTCTCGAAGTCAACAGCTGGGCCGGAACTGGTCTTGCATGTCATCAAGCAGGGGCGAGTCTCCAGCTCTGACGAAGATGGTCGAGGACTCGGATTGAAGCGAAGTGGTGAGGTGGCTGCTGCTTTCGACGCAACGGTTACGGTGAGACAAAAAAACTTTGAGCTCACGGTGGTGTACAGCGATGGTCAATTCAGTCGCAGTTCTCATCGCGTGGACATGCCGACCATTCTAGGAACGCATATCTGCTTTGACTTCCTAATTGACAGCTAGCAACCTCTCGTTAAACTGAGCAAATGAATCAGAAATCAATCACTCTCAAGCTAAGAGACTTCACAGAGGACGACCATCCTTTTGGCAATGTCCAAGGAAAGGCTACCTTTGGGAAGCTTCTCGACTTCGTCGACGCCCACCCGCAGTGCTCAGTGTTTGGAGTATCTCTTTCTGGGATTGAAGCGACTGATGCATCATTTCCGAGAGAAAGCGTGGTGGCTGTTGCCAAGCTTTTTCGAGGAGAGCGCGGCTTCTTCCTCAAGGATCTCAAGAATCGAGACTTGTTAGATAACTGGAGCTATGCGGCCCAAGCAAAAGATATTCCCCTGACAGTTTGGGGGGAAGACCACTACCAAGTCATCGGGCCTGAGGTCAGCTCTTCCACGCAGGAGCTTCTGGATTGCGTGTTGCCTCGACGTGCGGTTACCGCCGCCCAGGCAGCGGAAGCGCTGAACATTTCGGTTGCGAACGCCAGTACTAAGCTCAAGAAGCTCAAGGATCAGGGGTTTATCCTCAGGGCCGAAGAGACCGCCGAGTCTGGCGGAATTGAGTACGTATATCGAGCCATTGCGGATTCTGATTAAACTGCTTTACAAATCCAGAATTGAGGCGTAGTGTTTATCTCGACTCTAGGTGCTTTTTTGGCACCTGGTTAAACTGGATAAATTAATCAGATTGGTGATCGACATGGCAACTAATCCCCCGGCAGGTGATGGGCACCGTAATGGCGCGGTGCGTCAGCGCTCCCAGACGCAGACTCCGTCTGGTCATTGGGTAAAGCGCGACACGGAAACAGGACAGTTCCTGGATGTGAAAACGTCGAACAAAACGCCCTTTAAAGGCGTTCGGAAAGAGAAATAGGAGAGAAGCTTATGAGTGCGAAATACGAGGTTTTTCTAGGCACGGATCGTCAGTACTACTTCCGTTTGAAAGCACCTAATGGTGAGAAGATTCTTGCGAGTGAAGGTTATACCACTAAGGCGAATTGCCTGAATGGCATCCAGTCGGTGAAGGTCAACTCCCCATATGATGCTAACTACAAGAGACTGACAGCCGTTAACGGTCAATACTATTTCACTTTGCATGCAGGTAACGGTCAGGTGATAGGCAAGAGTGAAATGTATGTCTCCAGCCAGGGGCGTGACGGTGGTATCACGGCGGTTAAGACATATGGGCCTACTGCAGCAACAGTAGACCTAACCTAAATTAACCTGCATTTATACACCCGCTTCGGCGGGTTTTTTTGTTTCTTTTTCAGCTTTCAGGTGAAAGCGACAGCACTGCGCTCAGCAAGAGCAATATCACATCGGAGAGGCGATGCGTCTTGGCTGTTTCTACTACCGCTTGGAGCTTGCTCAAGTAGATGCGGTTGAGGCGGTGGGGAAAATTGATCTTGAGGGCGCGAAGCGCTTTAAAAGCTGAATGGCACCGTCAGGGGCCGATGTACTTGCCTCTTAGGGTCATGCGATCAAAGCTGTAAACATGGGCATGAGGGCTTTCAATGCATCGCCCGACCAGTGGTAATACGTGGTCTGGCTTGCCCTGCCTTAGCTCAATATTACTGCCGCATAGGGGACAGTCGGCGCTGAATCTGACTAAGCGTGTCCACCGGGAGCGCTCGTGTCGGAACATTTCTATCTCGCAGCTATCTTCGAAAATAGCTGCTACGCCAAGAGGTGCTTTGACGACACAGTCATCAATTACTTTGAACCATGGTGCCAACGATTGCTTCCAAATAAAAAGGAAGCCAATTACCGCGATTAACAGGTGAAACAGACTTCCCATGTTTATCGATTCGTCACGTAATACAAGGCTCAGAATGACTAGGCTGAGCATCGCAATCCAAGTGAGGCTTGCCAGCATGATCGAGGTTAGAAATGCCGTGCCAACGACGCTACGATTTTTAATCTCCCCTTTCTTGAAGAAAAAACGTGCCGTTATAGATGGCTTAATCGAGCCTGGGGCGGATCTCCGGTAAGTGACTTCATCAGGTTGTACTTCTCTACCAGACTGGTTCTCGGCTTCTTCTGGTGCGAGCTCAAGCCAATAGAGACTGACATTGCCTCTTCCACCTCCCGGAGAGTACCCAAATCTAAGGCGCCTCGCCTCTGAGGTTTGGGTTAGATTCAGTGCTTTTTGCAAGACAGAGATGCTAGGCATCCACTTCTGAGGATCCATCTCCCGCTCGGCGGCGGTACCACAGCAATGCAGTAGGGTCGCCGCCTCAAAAGTTAGCTTTTCATAGACATCGTCACGCTGGAGGCACGCGTCAACTATGTACGAGATGATCTCGTAGGATCGTCCCCGCGTAGGTTTGGCCTCTAGGTTCGATTTCAGCTGCTTCAGGGCATCGATCATGCATTTCCCTATGCTTTTGATTAATAAGAATATTTAACCACAAAAACCGGAAGATGCGGGTTAGTGGAGGTTTTTTCCATTTGAGATTTTCAGTCTTGGGGCTTCTTAACTCCAGAGGGAATTCTCATGAGCATGACCATAGCTGAAGACTTTCAAGGGCATGTGGTTACGGTCGGCGAAGTAGTAAGCGGCTTGGGGTGTAACTGCCGATGCCTCGAGTGTGGTGAGACGCTCATCGCGCGCAAGGGTCGACAGAGAACGCACCATTTCTCACACGCATCGTCCAAAAGAGCATGTCGAATCAGTCTAGAAAGCTTTGTGCATAAATACGCCAAGCAGCTAGTGAAGGAAAGTCTAGGTCTGCAATTGCCACTGATGCCGGGCCACCATTCTGAGGCGGCTGATAGCAGTGCTTGGTGGGATTTCGTGTCTGTTGAAGAAGAGGTTTGGATGGGCGACTTCAGGCCTGATCTGGTAGCGGAGCTGCCTGATGGGCCGCTAGCTGTGGAGTTTGCTTATACGTCTTTTGTGGATGACGAAAAGCAAAGCAAGATCACAAAAAGGGGGCTGCGCGCGATCGAGGTGAACCTCAGTGGGTTAGTTGTAGCGCCGACCATTGACGGCCTGATAGAGCTCAGGCGGGTGATATTGCATGATCCGTCTTTGAAGGTCTGGCTTCATCCGCGTGAGGAGTTAGTGGCAGAGGATGAGGGTAACGACGAAGTGATCGAGAGCGACGTGAACTGCACTGCAGTATTGCCTCTTGCAGTGCGCTATACGATTCAGGGCTTGTGGGTAGACGTTCGAGTTCTGCCGTTTGGTGAAATTGTTGTTCGTTCGGTTTCATATAGTCCGGTCGTCGTCGACCTTCTCAGACAGCTAGCGAGACGTTATGGCGGCAGTTATATAAAAAAATATAGAAACTGGCGATTTGCTAGCTGGACACACGCATTGCTTCTGAATGAGCTGGAAGCGTTAGCTGGCGGTTGAGCTCTCCCAAACAGCTCTCATGAGGCTTGGGTCGAAAGTATGAACTTATGAAGTTGTATATGCGGAAGCCATACGGTGGTGTTAATTCGTATAAATTGACAAGTCGTCAATTTTTCTGATAGATTTTTACCATCCAGCTTCTGGCCAAGTTGTGTGGTTTGTTAACTTTTTCCGATATTGGGTCTTTGCAGATTAACTTTGGTCGGTGGTGAAAATAACTTTTCTCGTTCTGTCGTGTATAACTGATCTTTCGGATGCGTCAATGACGAGTAACTTTGAACGCCTACAGGCGCTCGCAGGTTGATGGTAAAAACCCCTTTAACTGTATGGTTAAAGGGGTTTTTTAATGCTCGCTGCCTGCTGCCCTGCCCCGTGCCTCAGAGCCCCAGGCAAGCCGGGAGCTAGCGAAAATCGTCGGTCAGATCTGAATCGGAGAAGCTGTTGCCGGACGACTTGAAGGTGAGCTCCGTTTCCTGCTGCGGGGAAGCCTCAGGCTTCTGCTCGGGCATGCTCAGCGGCGACTCGCTGCGGGTGTCGCTGAACTTGGCCTTGAGCTTCAGGTCGGTCGCCGAGTCGGCGTAGCGCAGCGCCATATCCAGCGTGATGCTGCCCTTGCCGACCAGCTCGTACAGGTGCTGATCAAAGCTCTGCAGGCCGGGCTCCTGACCACGGTTCATTGAATCCTTGATCTCGTGCAGTTCATCACGGGCGATCAGGTTGCGTATGTACGGCGTACGCAGCAACACCTCGACGGCGGCGACCCGCTTCTTCTCTACGCCCGGAACCAGCCGCTGGGCAACGATGCCGGCCAGGTTCATTGAGATGTCACCGAGGGTCTGTTTGCGCTCGCCTTCGGGGAACAGATTGACGATGCGCTCGATCGCCTGAACGCTGTTGGTGGCGTGCAGGGTGGCGACCACCAGGTGACCCGTTTCGCTGTAGTGCAGTGCGTGCTGCATGGTCGCCTTGTCGCGGACCTCGCCGATCATGATCACATCCGGCGATTCACGCAGCACGTTACGCAAGGCATGGGCAAAGCTCTGGGTGTCCAGGCCGACCTCACGCTGATCGACGATGGACTTTTTGTGCTTGTGCAGAAACTCGATGGGATCTTCGATACAGACGATATGCCCGGCGCGGTTGGTGTTGCGGTAATCGAGCATCGCCGCAAGCGTAGTGGATTTACCGGAGCCGGTGGCACCGACCACCAGGATCAGCCCGCGGTCCTTGAGGGCCAGCTTCTCCAGCTGCGCCGGCAAGCCCAGTTCGGCGAATGCCGGGATCTGGTGGCTAATGTGGCGGACCACCATGCCGACTTCGCCGCGCTGGTAGTAGACGTTGATACGGAAACGCCCGCAGTTGGGCAGGCCGACCGCGAGGTTCATTTCCTGCTCGCGCTCAAACTCCTCGATCTGCTTCTCGCTCATCACCTGCCAGGCGAGTTCCTTGACGGCACCGGAGGCGAGTGGCTGGTTGCCGAAGGCAAAAAAATCCCCCTCGCGCTTGAGGGTGACGGGGGCGCCAACGCTGAAAAACAGGTCTGATCCTTCCTTCTCGACCAGGGCTTTGAGATAGCGATTAATATCCATATCAAGACACCGAGCAGACAGTAGTTGTAGGGCGAACCCCCATTATGGACCAGAGCGCACTCAGGCGTCGCGCAGGCTCTGCAGTTGGCTGTTGATCCAGGCCTCGGCCTGCTTGTTGGCGGCCACGATAGAGCGCGGGTCGGCGCCGGCGGGATAGATCGCCGGGCCAATCATGACCTTGATGGTGCCGGGCTTCTTGCCCCAGCCGTGACGGGGCCAGAATTCGCCGGCATTGTGCGCCAGCGGAATAATCGGGGCACCATTGGCGCAGGCCAGCGCCGCGCCACCACGGGAGAATTTGACCGGCTGGCCGGGCAGGTTACGGGTCCCCTCGGGGAAGACCAGAATCCACATGCCGTCTTTCAGCCGCTCGCCGCCGATGCGGGTCAGCTGTTGCAGTGAATCGCGAGCCTTGCTGCGGTCGATGGCGATGGGTTTGGCCAGCGCGAAGGCCCAGCCAAAGAACGGCACCAGCAGCAGCTCACGCTTGATCAGCTGGGTTTGCGGGCGGAACAGACGAGGCAGGAAAAAGGTTTCCCAGGTGCTCTGGTGATTGGCCAGAATGACGCCGGGCTGATCGGGAATGTTTTCCTGCCCGCTGACCTCATAGTGGATACCGACGATGTGGCGGGTCAGCCAGACGGCGACGCCGGTCCACCACTCGATGATCACCTTGACCCGCCAGCGGACATTGAGAAAGGGCGCAACCGGGATGATCAGCACGCACCAGATCGCGGCGCTGGTCGACAGCAGCAGATAGAACAGGGCGACGCGTAGGGACATCAGCAGGGACATGGGTTCAGGTTTCCAGAAGATGATCGACGACGGCCGCCAGGTCATCGAAGACCTGCGTGCCGGTGGGCAGCGTCTTGTGCTCGCTGCGAGCGCCCTTGCCGGTGCGTACCAAGTAGGGTGTACAACCGACGGCAGCGCCGGCCTCCAGGTCACGCGGGCTGTCGCCCACGGTAGGCACGCCGTTCAGCGACTGATGGAAATGCTCGGCGATCTGAATGAACAGGCCCGGCAGCGGCTTGCGGCAGTCGCAGCCGGCCTCTGGTGTGTGCGGACAGTACCGGATGAGGTCCACCTGGCCGCCCTGCTCCGCCACCAGCTGGCAAAGGCGGTCATGCATGCTTTGCAGGGTGGCTTCGCTGTAGTAGCCGCGGCCCACGCCGGATTGGTTGGTCGCGACAGCGACCGTCCAGCCCGCCTTGCTCAGCCGCGCGATGGCGGTGATGGAGCCCGGTAGCGGAATCCATTCTTCCAGCGATTTGATATAGGCGTCGGAGTCGTAATTGATGACTCCGTCGCGGTCGAGAATAATCAGCTTCACAGCGGCAAGCTCCAAGCGGCAAGCTACAAGTCAACGCGGACGGCTTGCCGCTTACAGCTTGTAGCTTGCGGCTGCTTTTAACCCAACAGCGAAATATCCGCTACACCCAGGAACAGGCCGCGCAGGCGCGCCAGCAGCGCGTAGCGGTTGGCTTTCACGGCGGCATCGTCGGCGTTTACCAGTACCTGCTCGAAGAACGCATCTACCGGCTCACGCAGGGCGGCCAGTCGTTCCAGAGTGGGTTGGTATTGACGTTGCGAGGTCAGCGGCGCGACAGCCTGCTCTGCGGCTTCTACGGCGGCCGCCAGGGCTTTCTCTGCGCTCTCGCTCAGCAGGGCGGCGTTGATCTGGGTACCCACCACGCCGTCGGCCTTGGACAGGATATTGGACACCCGCTTGTTGGCCGCAGCCAGGGTATCGGCCTCGGGCAGACGACGGAAGGCCTGTACCGCTTGCACACGCTGATCAAAGTCCAGCGGCGAGGTCGGGCTGACGGCGCGGACGGACTGGTATACGGCGACGTCGATGCCTTCGTCCTCGTAGCGGGCGCGGAGGCGATCGAAGATAAAGTCCTTCACCAGATCGACCAAGCTGGTGTCACCGTCCTTCAGCGAAACGCCCGACTTGCTCAAATACTCCTGCCTGGACCAGGCCACTGTGCCGACCAGGTCGAGATCCAGCTGTTTCTCGATCAGGATACGCAGCACACCCAAAGCCGCACGGCGCAGGGCATACGGGTCCTTGGAGCCGGTCGGCAGCATGCCGATACCGAAGATGCCGACCAGCGTGTCGATCTTGTCGGCCAGCGCGACGGCGGCACCGGTCAGGGTGCTTGGCAGTTCGGCACCGGCGCCACGTGGCATGTACTGCTCGTTCAGGGCCAGGGCAACGTCATCGGCCTCGCCGTCGTGCTTGGCGTAGTAGTAACCGGCAATCCCCTGCAGCTCGGGGAACTCGCCGACCATCTCGGTCGCCAGGTCGCACTTGGACAGCAGGCCGGCGCGGGCGGCGCGCTCGGCGTCACCACCTAGCTGGTTGGCGATCAGGCGGGCCAGATCGGATACGCGCTGTGCTTTCTCGAAGACACTGCCCAGTTCAGCCTGGAACACCACATTGGCCAAGCGCTCGTTGCGCGTCTCCAGGGGATGTTTCTGATCCTGCTTGAAGAAGAACTCGGCGTCGGTCAGGCGCGGGCGTACGACTTTCTCGTTGCCCTCGATGATCTGTGTCGGGTCTTTGCTCTCAAGGTTGGAGACCGTGATAAAGCGCGGCAGCAGCTTGCCGCTCGCATCCAGCAGGCAGAAGTATTTCTGGTTGTCCTGCATGGTCGAGATCAGCGCTTCCTGCGGTACGTCGAGGAAGCGTTCTTCGAAGCTGCAGACCAGCGGTACCGGCCACTCGACCAGCGCGGTCACTTCGTCCAGCAGATCGGCCGGCACGATGGCCGTACCCTGCTGCTCGGCCGCCAGCGTGTCGACGCGGTTCTTGATGATCTCGCGGCGCTCGGCGAAGTCGGCGATCACGTGTGCGCTGCGCAGGGTTTCCGCGTAGGCCGCCGGACTGGCGATGGTGACCTGATCCGGATGATGGAAGCGGTGGCCACGGGACAGGTTGCCGGCCTGCTGGGAGAGAATCTCGCAGGGCACGACCTGCTCGCCGAGCAGCATCACCAGCCACTGGGTCGGACGGACGAATTCGGTCTTGCGGGCACCCCAGCGCATGCGCTTGGGAATCGGCAGCGCGGCCAGTGCGGCGTCGACGATGCCCGGCAGCAGGTCGGTGGCCGGCTGGCCCGGGATGTTCTGCACAAAGCGCAGCTTCGGGCCGCTCTGATCGATCTCGGCCAGACTGACACCGCACTTGCGGGCAAAGCCCTCGGCGGCTTTGGTCGGCTTGCCGTCGGCATCGAACGCGGCCTGCAGCGGCGGGCCATCAAGCTGGCTGGTGCGATCGGGCTGCTGGGTTGCCAGCGCCTCGACCAGCACGGCCAGGCGGCGCGGCGCGGCGTAGTAGCGAGCCTTGCTGTAGTCCAGGCCAGCGTCTTTCAGGCCGCCTTCAACCCCGGCCAGAAAGGCTTCGGCCAGTTTCTTCAGGGCCTTGGGAGGCAGCTCTTCGGTGCCCAGTTCAACGAGAAAATCCTGCGCCTGCATTATTCGGCCTCCTTCAGCTTGGCCAGTACTTCGTCACGCAATTCGGGGGTGGCCATCGGGAAGCCGAGGCGGGCGCGGGCCAGCAGATAGCTCTGGGCAATCGCGCGGGACAGGGTGCGAACACGGAGAATGTAACGCTGACGCTCGGTTACCGAGATGGCGCGGCGGGCGTCCAGCAGGTTGAAGGTGTGCGATGCTTTGATGACCATTTCATAGGCCGGCAGCGGCAGTTCCAGCTCGATCAGGCGGTTGGCTTCGCTCTCGTAGAAATCGAACAGTTCAAACAGCTTGTCGACGTTGGCGTGCTCGAAGTTATAGGTCGACTGCTCCACCTCGTTCTGGTGGAACACGTCGCCGTAGCTGACCTTGCCGAACGGGCCGTCGGAGTAGACCAGGTCGTAGACCGAGTCGACGCCCTGCAGGTACATCGCCAGACGCTCGAGACCGTAGGTGATCTCGCCGGTGACGGGATAGCACTCGACGCCACCGACCTGCTGGAAGTAGGTGAACTGGGTCACTTCCATGCCGTTGAGCCAGACTTCCCAGCCCAGACCCCAGGCGCCTAGGGTTGGCGATTCCCAGTTGTCTTCAACGAAGCGGATGTCATGCACCAGCGGGTCGATGCCGATGTGGCGCAGTGAATCCAGATACAGCTCCTGGATGTTGTCCGGGTTGGGCTTCAGCACCACCTGGAACTGGTAGTAATGCTGCAGGCGGTTCGGGTTCTCGCCGTAGCGGCCGTCAGCGGGGCGGCGGCTGGGTTGTACGTAGGCGGCGTTCCAGGTTTCCGGGCCAATGGCGCGCAGGAAGGTAGCTGTGTGGAAGGTGCCGGCACCCATTTCCATGTCGTAGGGCTGCAAAACCACACAACCCCGCTCTGCCCAGTAGCTTTGCAGGGCAAGGATCAGTCCTTGAAAGGTGTGGACGGCTGGATTGGTTTGAGTCACGTGTTTCACCAGGTCGGGCTGTGAAATTGAGAAAGGCCGAAGTATACAGTCAGAACGCCTGCGACATACAGGAAAGCGGCGTATTTACTGGTCTGCGCCGCAGAATGCGGCGACCCTTGCCTATCGCTTTGCGTGCTCATGGGTGCGCCACGGCCGAACGTTCGATGACCTGCCCAAGACGGTCGAAATCGATATTGGCGCCGGAGTTGATGGCGATCAGGGTATCGCCCTGGATGCCCTCCCGGCGCACGTACTGGCGTAGCCCGGCCACCGCCAGTGCACCGGAGGGTTCGGTGATGGAGCGGGTATCGTCGTAGATGGCGCGCACGGCGCTGCAGATCTCATCGTTGCTGACCGTGATTACCTCATCGACATAGCGCCGGCAGTACTCGAAGTTCAGCGCGCCGATCTGCGCGACGGCGACGCCGTCGGCAAAGCGACCAACCTGGGGCAGCACCACGCGCGCATTGGCCGCCAGCGCGGCCTGCAGGCAGGCAGACTCCTTCGACTCGACACCGATCACCCGTACCTCCGGGCGCAGGTACTTGATGTAGGCCGCCACCCCGGCAATCAGCCCGCCGCCGCCAACCGGCACGAAGACCGCGTGCAGTGGGCTCTGGTACTGGCGCAGCAGCTCCACGGCGACTGTGCCCTGGCCAGCGATCACATCGGGGTCGTCAAAGGGCGGGACAAAGGTATAGCCCTGCTGTTCGGCCAGTTGCAGGGCGTGGGCCAGCGCCTCGGCAAAGCTCTCACCGTGCAGCAGTGCGGTCGCGCCGCGGGCGCAAACCCCCTCTACCTTGAGCCGGGGGGTGGTGGTGGGCATGACGATCAGGGCGCGCGCGCCGAGTCGCTGGGCGGCCAGCGCCAGGCCCTGGGCGTGGTTGCCGGCAGAGGCGGTGATGACGCCGCGTGCGCGCTCGCTGGGGGTAAGACGCGCAACCCGGGTATAGGCGCCGCGGATCTTGAACGAGAACACCGGCTGCAGGTCTTCGCGCTTGAGCAACACTTGATTGTTCAGGTTGGCTGACAGGCGCGGGGCAAATTGCAGCGGGGTTTCAAGCGCAACGTCGTAGACCGGGGCCGAGAGGATGCTGCCGACCAGCGCGCGTAGCTGCGCCGTGCCGTCGTCCTCGCTGAGGTCGGTGTCGGAAGTGGGTGTGGCGGTGTTCATGCTGTCTCCTGATGCGGTTGGAACCTCGGAGACAGTGCTGATTACCCGCCTCGGAGGCGGGTGGGGTCTGGACGCAAGCTAGCCCGCCGTTGCTGGAATGGCGGTAATAATCATGGCGGCGTTGAACAGGTGTGCGTTGGTCATAGGGTCGAATCTAGCGCGTGGGCGTGCTGGGCGTCAATCGTCGCGGGTCAGCACTTCCAGCAATTCGATCTCGAAACACAAATTGCTGCCGGGTTTGATGTGCTCGCCGACGCTGCGTTCGCCGTAGGCCAGCGCTGCCGGTACAAACAGTTGGCGACGGCCGCCGACGCGCATGCCCATCAGGCCCTGATCCCAGCCCTTGATGACCCGGCCGGTGCCGATGACGCACTGGAACGGGCGGCCACGCTGGTGTGAGGAGTCAAATACGGTGCCGTCTTCCAGGGTGCCGGTGTAGTGGGTCGTGATCAGCGCGCCTTTGACGCACTCCTTGCCCTCGCCCACGCTCAGGTCGATGATTTGCAACTGGTCGCTCATGTGGTTCTCCGTGGGCAGATGTAAGATGGCGCTCAGGTGGCGAGTATAACTCTCAGGTTGGAGCAAAGGCATGAACCCGATGGACCCGGTGCGCTGCAGTTGGTGCAGTGATGACCCGCTTTATCAGCGCTATCACGACGAGGAGTGGGGCGTGCCCTGCCGCGATGCTGACAGCCTGTTCGAGATGTTGATGCTGGAAGGCTTTCAGGCGGGCCTGTCGTGGATCACCGTGCTGCGCAAGCGTGAGCACTACCGTCAGGTGTACCGAGGCTTTGATATCGACTTTATGGCCAATCAGACGGACGACGAGTTGCAGGCGTTGTTGCAGGACCCGGGCATCATTCGCAACCGCCTCAAGGTCTATGGTGCGCGGCGCAACGCCCGTGCCTGGCAGCGTTTGTGCGCCGAGCATGACCCGGTCGAGTGGCTCTGGCAGTTTGTCGGCGGCCAGCCGCTGATTCGCCACGCCGCAACCTTGGGCGAGATTCCGGCACAGACGGACCAGGCCAGGGCGATGAGCAAGGCATTGCAGAAAGCCGATTTTACCTTCGTTGGCCCGACCATCTGCTACGCCTTCATGCAGGCCACCGGCATGGCAATGGATCACACCACCGATTGCCACCGCTACCCGGCCCTGGCTGTCGGCTGAGCCGGGTTCTCGCCCTGCCCGCCCGAGCGGCTTACAATGGCGGCTGATTTCTTGTTCGGAGCATTACCGTGGAGCGGTTGAAAGGCGCCATCATCGTTGGATTTCTCAAGCTGTTTTCCATGCTGCCGTTCAGCGTGGCACAGCGGTTGGGTGCGCTGGTTGGCTGGTTGATGTGGAAGCTGCCCAACCGCTCGCGTGACGTGGTGCGTATCAACCTCACTCACTGCATGCCGGAGCTGACCGAGGCTGAGCTGAACGATCTGGTGCGTCGTACCCTGATCGATACCGGGCGCAGCTTTGCCGAGAGTGCCTGCGCCTGGATGTGGTCGCCGCAGAAGACCGTCAGCCTGATCAAGGAAGTGGAAGGCGAAGAGGTCCTGGTCAAGGCGCTTGAGGCCGGCAAGGGCGTGGTGGGCATCACCAGCCATCTGGGCAACTGGGAGGTGTTGAATCACTGGTATTGTCTGCGCGCCAAACCGATCATCTTCTATCGTCCGCCCAAGCAGAAAGCGGTGGATGAGCTGCTGCAGCGCCAGCGTACCCAGCTGGGCAACAAGGTGGCGGCGTCTACCCGCGAAGGCATCATCAGCGTCATGCGCGAAGTGCGCCGCGGCGGTGCCGTGGGTATTCCGGCCGACCCGGAGCCAGCGCTCAAGAGCGGCCTGTTCGTGCCCTTCTTTGCCACCCAGGCGCTGACCAGCAAGTTTGTGCCCAACCTGCTCAAGGGCGGCGAGGCCCAGGCGGTGTTCTTCCACTGTGTGCGGCTGCCGGACAACAGCGGTTTCAAGGTCATTCTCGAGGCAGCGCCCGACGGGCTCTACAGCCAGGATGAGTACGAGGCCGTGGCCTGCATGAGTGCGGTGATCGAGAGTTACGTGCGGCGCTGGCCGAGCCAGTACATGTGGAGCATGAAGCGCTTCAAGAAGCGGCCCGAAGGTGAAAAGCGCTGGTACTGAGCGATAAGTCGCGCGCTTGCACTCTGGCTGCAAAACCGTCAACGGGCTATGTTAGTGTTCGCCAAGGTGATGATGTAATACGCGATGACTGGTGCTCATCAGGCGTATCTTGCGAAGTGAGGAAAGGGATTGGCCAACCAGCGACAGCATCCGCGCACGCCGATGAAGGCACAGATCAAGATTGCCCACCCGAGTTTTGGTGACGTGGTTGGTCACACACGAGACCTGTCCGACGGTGGCGTTTTTGTCGAGCATCCCGTGCTCGCCACGCTGCAGCCCGGTGATGAGGTCACCGGGCAGGTGCAAGGCATGCCCTTCGAGGCGCCGATTTTGCGCATGCAGGTGCAGCGGGTGATCGCCGGTGAAGGGGCTGGTCTGGCCTTTATCGACGAGGCCTGATCTGATGGTCGGCGTGCTAGCGCCGCCAGAACATCGGTGACAGCAGCACCAGCAGGGTAAATACTTCAAGACGCCCGAGCAGCATGGCAAAGCTCAACACCCACTTCACCCCGCCATCCAGATTGCCGTAGTGCACCGCCACCTCGCCCAGACCCGGGCCAAGGTTGTTGATGCAGGCGGTCAGCGCCGAAAAGGCGGTGACAAAGTCCAGACCGGTGCCCAGCAGGATCAGGAACAGCATCGCGAAGGTAAACACGTAGACCGCGCAGAAGCCCCAGACGGTTTCTACCACGCGATCCGGCACCGGGCTGTTGCCCAGCTTGACCGGAAAGATTCCGCGCGGATGCAGCAAGCGCTTGATCTCCCGCTCACCCTGTTTGTACAGCAGCAGCACGCGAATCACCTTCATGCCGCCGCCGGTAGAGCCGGCGCACGCACCGATGAAGCTGGCGTACAACAACAGGTACGGCAGCAGGGTCGGCCAGGTTGAGAAGTCGGTAACGCCGAAGCCGGTGGTGGTGGCGATGGACACGGTTTCGAAGGCCGCATAGCGCACGGAGGTCCAGACATCGTGGTGCTGATAGTGCACCAGCACCGCAAAGCAGATGATGAACAGCGCCAGAATCACCAGCACGTAGGCCCGGCATTCCGGATCCTGCCAGTAGTTTTTCAGCGAGCGGAAGCGCCAGGCGAGAAAGTGCAGCGCAAAGTTGATGCCCGAGATCAGCATGAACAGGATGCAGATCGCCTCGATCAGCGGGCTGTTGTAATAGCCGATGCTGGCGTCGTGGGTCGAGAAGCCGCCGATGGCGACGGTCGAGAAACTGTGGCCGATGGCGTTGAACAGATCCATGCCGGCGGCCCAATAGGCCAGCGCACAGGCCACGGTCAGGCCGGCGTAGATGTACCAGAGCACCTTGGCGGTTTCGGCAATACGCGGGGTCAGCTTGTTCTCTTTCAGTGGGCCGGGCATCTCGGCGCGGTACAGTTGCATGCCGCCCACGCCCAGCATCGGCAGAATGGCCACCGCCAGCACGATGATCCCCATGCCGCCAAACCACTGCAGTTGCTGGCGGTAATACAGCAGCGCGCGCGGCAGCGTATCCAGCCCGGTAATCACCGTGGCGCCGGTGGTCGTCAGCCCCGAGAAGGACTCGAACACCGCATCGGCGACGGTCAGGTCGGGCATATCCAGCAGCCACAGCGGCACGGCCCCGAACAGGCCGAGAACCAGCCAGAACAGAACGGTAATCAGATAGCCGTCACGGGTACGCAGCTCCGCGCGTTGTCCGCGCACCGGCAGCCAGATGCAGGCACCGACGATCATGGTGATGACAAAGGCGCTGAGGAAGGCGTTCATCGCCTCCTCGTGGTAGTACAGCCCAACCGCTGCGGCCGGCAGCATGCTGGTGGAGAAAAGCATCAGCAGGATGCCGATGATGCGCTGTATCTGCGGATACTGCATTCCGGGGCGCCTTAGAGAAAGGTCAGTCCGACCTGGAACAGACGCTCCACATCGCGAACATGTTTTTTGTTGATGACGAAGAGGATGACGTGGTCATCCGATTCGATCACGGTGGAATCGTGGGCAATCAGTACCTCGTCATCGCGCACGATGGCGCCGATGGTCGTGCCCGGCGGCAGATCGATCTGGCCGACCGACTTGCCGACCACCTTGGAGGAGCGGCCGTCGCCGTGGGCGACCACCTCGATGGCCTCGGCCGCCCCCCGGCGCAGGGAGTAAACATTGACGATATCGCCCCGACGCACGTGGGTCAGCAGCGTGCCGATGGTCGCCTGCGAGGGTGAAATGGCAATGTCGATCTCGCCGCCCTGCACCAGATCAACGTAGGCCGGGTTGTTGATCAGCGTCATCACCTTGCGCGCGCCCAGTCGCTTGGCCAGCATCGACGACATGATGTTGGCCTCATCGTCGTTGGTCACGGCGCAGAAGATATCGACGTCCTCGATATTTTCCTCGATCAGCAGCTCGCGATCCGAGGCGCTGCCGTGCAGTACGACCGAGCGGTCGAGATTTTTCGACAGGTAGTCGGCGCGGGCCTTGCTGGCTTCGATGATCTTGACCTGATAGCGGCTCTCGATGGCCTCGGCCAGGCGCTCGCCGATATTGCCGCCGCCGGCGATCACCACCCGCTTGTGGGTCTTCTCGACGCGACGCAGCTCGCTCATTACCGCGCGAATGTCGCGGGTGGCGGCGATGAAGAACACCTCGTCATCGGCCTCGATGATGGTGTCACCCTTGGGAATGATCGGGCGGTCCTTGCGGAAAATGGCCGCCACCCGCGTATCCACGCCGGGCATGTGCTGGCGCAGAAAGCGCAGCTCCTGGCCGACCAGCGGGCCGCCGTAGTAGGCGCGCACCGCCACCAGCTGGGCCTTGCCCTCGGCAAAGTCGAGTACCTGCAGCGCACCGGGGTTCTCGATCAGGCGTTTGACGTAGTTGGTCACCACCTGCTCGGGGCTGATCAGCACGTCGATCGGCACGGCCTCGTTGTGGAACAGGCCGCCGCGGGTCAGATAGGCCGATTCGCGCACGCGGGCGATCTTGGTCGGGGTGCGAAACAGGGTGTAGGCCACCTGGCAGGCGATCATGTTGGTTTCGTCGCTACTGGTGACGGCGATCAGCATGTCGGCATCATCGGCACCGGCCTGGCGCAGCACCGTGGGGAACGAGCCCTTGCCATGCACGGTGCGGATATCCAGGCGGTCGCCCAGTTCGCGTAGCCGCACGTTGTCGGTGTCGATCACGGTGATGTCGTTGGCTTCGCTGGCCAGCTGCGCTGCCAGGCTGCCGCCGACCTGACCGGCACCGAGAATGATGATCTTCATGCCGCAGACTCCCTGTTCTTCTGTTGCGGGCTGGCACTGAGCTTGATCAGGCGGGCCAGGTAAAAACCGTCGTGCCCGTCTGCCTGCGGCAGCAATTGGCGACCACAGGGCTGCACGATACCGTAGTCAGCAACGATATCCAGCGCGCGGGCACCGGGCTGGCGCGCGAGAAACGCCTCGACCACCTCGGTGTTTTCCTGCGGCAGCACCGAGCAGGTGGCGTACACCAGGATGCCGCCTACCTCCAGCGTAGGCCATAGGGCATCGAGCAGCTCGCCCTGCAAACTGGCCAGTGCGGCGATATCCGCGGCCTTGCGGGTCAGCTTGATGTCCGGATGGCGGCGAATCACGCCGGTGGCCGAGCAGGGTGCGTCCAGCAGGATACGCTGGAAGGGCGTGCCGTCCCACCACTGGTCAACGTCTCGACCGTCGGCGGCGATCAGTTGTGCTGCCAGCTGCAGGCGCGTGAGGTTCTCCTCTACCCGCTTGAGCCGCGCCG
Source organism: Pseudomonas abyssi (assembly GCF_002307495.1). GTDB lineage: Bacteria > Pseudomonadota > Gammaproteobacteria > Pseudomonadales > Pseudomonadaceae > Halopseudomonas > Halopseudomonas abyssi. The sequence goes on from NZ_NTMR01000012.1 coordinate 223,802, forward strand.
GTTCCAGATCCAGGCCGACCACCTCGGCCAGATCGGACTGCTGCTCCAGCATCTGACAGGTCTTGCCGCCAGGGGCGCAGCAGGCATCCAGCACGCGTAGACCGGGTTTGAGATCGAGCAGCGGCGCCGCCAGCTGAGCGGCTTCATCCTGCACGCTGACCAGCCCGTCGGCGAACCCGGGCAGCTGCTGGACGTCGCAGGGGCTGGCCAGCTGAATGCCGACCGGGCTGAAGGAGCAAGCAGTGGCGGCGATGTTCGCCTCGGCCAACTGCTGCAGGTAGGCGTCACGGCTCTGCCGGCGCACATTCACCCGCAGGGTCATGGGCGGATGCAGGTTGTTGGCGCTGGTGATGGCGTCGAGTTGCTCAGGCCAGGCGCGTTGCAGGCGCTTGTACAGCCAGCCCGGGTGGGCGCACCGCTGCGAAGGCGAGCTATCCACGGCGGCCAGCAGCGCCTCGCCATCGCGTTGCACGCGCCGCAGTACGGCGTTGAGCAGGCCCTTGGCCCAGGCTTTGTCCAGGCTGACCGCCGCGTTCACGGTTTCGGCGATGGCGGCGTGGGCCGGCACCCGCAGGTACAGCAGCTGGTACAGACCGATCAGCAGCAGCGCGTGCAAATCCTGATCGGCGGGTTTCATGGGTTTGTTGAGCAGCTCGCGGGCCAGCGCTTCGAGGCGGTTGTACCAGCGGGCGGTGCCAAAGGCCAGCTCTTGCACCAGAGCCTGATCGCGCGGGGCAACGTTCTTCTGTTGCACCGGCAGACTGCCGCCAAGTGAGGCCTTGCCGGCCAGCACGGCAGCCAGGGCGCGGGCCGCCGCAGCGCGCGGATTCACTGGCCGTTACCCAGCAGCAGGCCGGGCGCAAACTGCTCGCGGCGAGCGTTGTAGAGGTCGGCAAAGGCCAGCGGCTTGCCGCCGGGCAGTTGCAGGCGAGTCAGGCGCAGGGCGCCCTGGCCACAGGCAACCAGCAGGCCCTGCTTCTCGCAAGCCAGCACCTGACCGGGCTCTCCCTGCTCTTCCTCGACCTGCGCAGCCCAGACCTTGAGCGGCTTGCCATCCAGCTGCGCGTGGGCCAGCGGCCAGGGAGTGAAGGCGCGGATCAGACAGTCCAGCTCGCGTGCCGGGCGCTGCCAGTCGATGGCGGCCACCTGCTTGTTCAGTTTGTGAGCGTAGGTGGCCAGGGCATCATCCTGCACCTCGCCTTGCAGCGTGCCGGCGGCCAGGCCGTCGATGGCCTGCAGCACCGCCGGCGGGCCCAGCTCGGCCAGCCGGTCATGCAGGCTGCCGCCGGTGTCATCGGCGCTGATCGGGGTGCTGACCTTGAGCAGCATGGGGCCGGTGTCCAGCCCGGCTTCCATTTGCATCACGGTGACGCCGGTTTCGCGGTCACCCGCCTCGATGGCGCGCTGGATCGGCGCCGCGCCGCGCCAGCGCGGCAACAGCGAGGCGTGGCTGTTGATACAGCCCAGGCGTGGAATGTCCAGCACCGCCTGCGGCAGGATCAGCCCGTAAGCCACCACCACCAGCAGGTCCGGTTTGAGCGCGGCCAGCGCCTGCTGGTCCTCGGCGGCACGCAGCCGCTCGGGCTGCATGACCGGCAGGTTGTGGGCCAGCGCCAGTTGCTTGACGGCGCTCATGGCCAGTTTCTGGCCACGGCCAGCGGGTCGATCGGGCTGGGTGTAGACGCCAACAATGTTGAGTTTGGCGTCAATCAGCGCCTGCAGGTGGGCGGCGGCAAACTCGGGCGTGCCGGCAAAGACGATGCGTAGATCGGATGCGTTCATGGAAATCCGTAAAGAAAAGGCTTGCCGAAGCAAGCCTTGATACCCGGTGACAGATCAGGCTTGCGCCTGGCTGCGATGGATTTTCTCCAGCTTCTTGCGAATGCGGTCACGCTTGAGGTTGGACAGATAGTCAACGAACAGCTTACCGTTGAGGTGATCGCACTCATGCTGGATGCAGACAGCCAACAGGCCGTCGTAGACCTCGTCAAAGGCGTTGCCGTCACGGTCCAGTGCCTTGACGCGGACGCGCTCCGGGCGCTCGACGTTTTCGTAGAAGCCGGGTACCGAGAGGCAGCCTTCCTGCATCTGCTCCAGATCCTCGGTCAGCGGCTCCAGCTCGGGGTTGATGAACACCCGTGGTTCGGACTTGTCCTCGGAGATGTCGATCACGACGATGCGCTCATGCACGTTGACCTGGGTCGCCGCCAGCCCGATACCGGGAGCGTCATACATGGTCTCGAACATGTCGTCGACAAGCTGCTGGATTCGCGCGTCCACTGCTGCCACCGGCTTGGCGATGGTACGCAGCCGTGGGTCGGGAAACTCCAGTATGTTCAATATCGCCATGGGGTTTGTACCGCTTTGTCTGGAACAAATCTAAATTGTGCTGCTAAGATGATGAGCAGCTTGGAAATAAAGCGGGTCTAGCGTGTGGGAGCACGTCGCCAGGCCTGGATGCTGGCCTCTATAATAAAGGGATTCGTGTCATGAGGAAAACACTACTCGGCCTCGTGTTGCTCGCGGCGAGCGTATGGGTGCAGGCGCAAGAGCCTGTTTTCAAGGAAGATCATCCGGATACTTACACGGTGGTCAAGGGTGATACCCTGTGGGATATCTCGGGACGTTTTCTTCGTCTGCCCTGGAAGTGGCCGGAAATCTGGCACGCCAACCCGCAGATATCCAACCCCCATCTTATCTACCCTGGTGATGTGATCTCCCTGGTCTACATCGACGGTCAGCCTCGCCTGATGGTCAACCGCGGTAACGGCGGCACCATCAAGCTGTCACCACAGGCCCGCGTGAAGCCGATTGCCGAGGCCATTCCGACCATTCCGCTGGATGCCATCAACGCCTTCCTGCGTGCCGGTCGCATCATCGAGGATGAAGCCATCATCGAAAACGCGCCTTACGTCATCGGCGGTGAAGCCGAGAGCGTGGTGCTGGGTGCGGGCAACAAGGTGTACGCCCGTGGTGATTTCTCCGACAACGTCCCTGCCTACGAGTTCTATCGTCGCGGCAAGACCTACGTTAACCCCGAAACCAGCGAGTTCCTCGGTATTCACCTGCAGGAAATCGGCAACGGCACCGTTGCCGCCGTTGAGGGTGACATTGCTACCCTGAACGTCACCCGCAGCCGCCAGGAAGTCCTGGTTGATGACCGCCTGCTGGAATCCGAAGAGCGCGCCGTGGCGTCGACCTTCTTCCCCAGCGAGCCGAGCCAGGAGATCAACGGCCTGATCATGGATGTGCCGAATGGCGTGACCCAGATTGGCCAGTACGATGTGGTGCTGATCGACAAGGGCGAGCGTGACGGTCTGACGGTCGGCAACGTGCTGGCGATCTACAAGACCGGTGAAGTGGTGCGTGACCGCGTCATGAACGAGCGCGTGCAGCTGCCCGCCGAGCGTGCCGGTCTGCTGATGGTGTTCCGTGCCTACGACAAGATGAGCTACGGCATTGTGCTGCAAGCCAGCCGCCAGATGGCAATTCTTGATCAGGTTCGCAACCCCTGAGTCAAAACGCTGTGACAAGGCCGCCTTCCGGCGGCCTTGTTGTTTAAGCTCTGTCGTTTCCTTCTGATCAGGGACGACCCATGCCCCACGACCTGTCCGCCGAGCGGCAGGCCTGGTTGGCGCTGATGCTGCTAGACGGCGTTGGCCCGCGTTTTTTCCAGCGCTTGCGCTCCCTCGCCTTATCCCCCACCGACTTTCTGATTGCTCGCCCCGAGACGCTGGCACCTTTGCAGATGGCCGCATCGACCCTCGCCGATCTGCGCCGCTGGCAGCGGGGTGATGCCGAGCTGCACCAGCGTCTGCAGATGGCGCTGCAGTGGCAGGATCAGGAGGGCTGCCAGTTGCTGTTTGTGGATGACTCCGAGTATCCGCCGCTGCTGGCGGCCATCAGCGACCCGCCGCCGGTGCTTTTTGTGCGCGGCAACGCAAGCGCCCTGCACGACCCGCAAATCGCCATGGTCGGCACCCGTCATCCCAGCCCGCTCGGTGCTGAAACAGCCCGGCGCTTTGCCCACAGTTTCACCGCCAGCGGGCTGACGGTGACCAGCGGTATGGCGCTAGGTGTGGACGGTGCCTGTCATCAGGGCGCGCTGGATGCGGGCGGGCAAACGGTCGCGGTCTGGGGGACCGGGCTGGACAACTGCTATCCGCGTCGGCACCGCAAGCTGGCCGAGGCGATTTTAGAGTACGGCGGTGCGCTGGTGTCCGAGCTGTGGCCGGATGCCGGCCCGCATCCGGCGCAGTTTCCGCGCCGTAACCGCATCATCAGCGGCTTGAGTCTGGGCACGCTGGTGGTCGAGGCGAGCCTCAACAGCGGCTCGTTGATCACCGCGCGATTGGCGCTGGAGCACAACCGTGAGGTGTTTGCCATGCCGGGCTCGATTCACAACGTGCAGGCCCGTGGCTGCCATCGCCTGCTGCGTGAGGGCGCCTGCCTGGTCGAGCAGGTGCAGGACGTGCTGGATGCCCTGCGGTTGCCGTTAACGGCGGCGCTGGAAGAGCCGGACAGCAGAAGGCCGGGCTCCCCGGATACCCCGCTCTGGCGCTGGCTGGGCACGGATCCGGCCAGCCCGGACTGGCTGGCTCGACAGTCTGGGATCGGGGTATCCGAGGTGCTGCAGCAATTGCTCGACCTGGAGCTGGATGGCCAGGTGCTGGCTTCGCCGGCCGGCTATTGTCGTCGCCAGCCTTGAGCCGCCGCGCCGCCTCGGCTACTGTCGCAGGCATTGAATAACGGTGGAGTTCACATGCTGGCTAACTGGCGCATTACCCGTCTGAACCGTTTGCTGCAGGTAGGCGGTGTGATTGCCTATCCGACCGAGGGCGTCTGGGGGCTGGGCTGCAATCCGTGGAATGGTGCGGCGGTAGAGCGCTTGCTCGACCTCAAGCAGCGGCCGGTGCACAAGGGGCTGATTCTGATTGCCGGCGAGATCGAGCAGTTCGACTTCCTGCTTTGGGATCTGCCGGACGCTCAGTTGGCCAAGCTGCGGCTGTCCTGGCCGGGGCCGAACACCTGGCTGGTGCCGCATCAGGGCCGTCTGCCCGCATGGATTACCGGTGCCCACGATACCGTCGCCCTGCGGGTAACCACGCACCCCATCGTGCGCCAGCTGTGCGCGGCAGCCGGGCCGCTGGTGTCGACTTCGGCCAATCCGGGCGGTCGTCCGTCGGCGCGTTCTCGGCTGCGGGTCGAGCAGTATTTCCACGGTGAACTGGATGCGGTGGTGCCTGGTGCGTTGGGTGGCGCGCGGAATCCCAGTATCATTCGCGATCTGCAAACCGACCAAGTCATACGCGGCGCCTGAGCCGCCCGGAGAGATTCCACGTGAAACAGGACCAGCCCAGCGCCGCCGATGTTGCCGCGGTAAAAGCCTATCTGATGGATCTGCAGGACCGTATCTGCACCGCCCTGGCGGCAGCAGACGGGCGTGAGCAGTTCATCGAGGACGCCTGGGAGCGGCCCGGTGGCGGCGGTGGCCGCTCGCGGATCATCACCGATGGCGCGCTGCTGGAGAAGGGCGGCGTGGGCTTTTCCCATGTTTTTGGTGACGGCATGCCGCCCTCGGCTACCGCGCACCGCCCCGAGCTGGCGGGTCGTCACTTCCAGGCCATGGGCGTGTCGCTGGTGATGCACCCGGAAAACCCCTTCGTGCCGACCTCGCACGCCAATGTGCGGTTCTTTATCGCCGAGAAAGACGGCGCCGATCCGGTCTGGTGGTTTGGCGGCGGCTTCGATCTGACGCCCTACTACGCCAACGAAGAAGACTGCGTGCACTGGCACCGCGTCGCCCGCGACGCCTGCGCACCCTTTGGTGACGACGTCTACCCGCGCTTCAAGACCTGGTGCGACGAGTATTTCTACCTCAAGCACCGTGGCGAGGCCCGGGGCATTGGCGGCCTGTTCTTTGATGACCTGAACCAGTGGGGCTTCGAGCGCAGTTTTGCCTTCCTGCGCGCCATTGGCGACGCCTACCTTGAGGCCTATCTGCCGATTCTCGAGCGCCGTCGCAGCAGCGCCTGGACGCCGGAGCAGAAGCAGTTCCAGGAATTCCGCCGTGGCCGCTACGTCGAGTTCAACCTGGTCTACGACCGAGGCACCCTGTTCGGCCTGCAGACCGGCGGACGCACCGAGTCGATCCTGATGTCGCTGCCACCAACCGTGCGTTGGGGCTACAACTGGCAGCCCGAGCCGGGCAGCCCGGAAGCCGAGCTGACCGAGCGCTACCTCTCCCCGCGTGACTGGCTGGCAGGAGACGCCTGATGGACCGTTACGCCGTTGTCGGCAACCCGATTGAACACAGCAAGTCGCCGCTGATTCACGCCATGTTCGCCGAGCAGACCGGTCAGCAGCTGGAGTACGGCAAGCTGCTGGCGCCGCTCGACAACTTCATCGGCAGCGTGCGCGACTTTCTGCGCGAAGGCCGAGGTGTCAATGTCACCGTACCGTTCAAGGAGCAAGCCTGGGCGCTGGTCGATGAGCACACCCCGGCCGCCGAGCGCGCCGGCGCGGTCAATACCATCATGCGCCGTGAAGATGGCAGCCTGCTCGGTGACAACACCGACGGCAAGGGGCTGGTGCGCGATATCGAGGTCAACGCCGGGCTGTCGCTGAAAGGTTTGAGTGTGCTGCTGGTAGGGGCCGGTGGCGCGGCTCGCGGGGTAATTCAGCCGCTGCTGGCGGCAGGTCCGCAGCATCTGTGCGTGATCAACCGCACGGTCAGCAAGGCGGAAGAGCTGGCGGCGCTGTTTGTCGATCAGGGGCCGATCGCCGCTGCCGGCCTGCAATGGCTGGTCGAGCCGGTCGATCTGATCATCAATGCGACGTCGGCGAGCCTGGCCGGTGAATTGCCGCCGATCCCCGACAGCCTGATCAAGCCCGGTCATACCTGGTGCTACGACATGATGTACGGCGCCGAAGAGACCCCGTTCAACCGCTGGGCCCGAGAGCGTGGCGCAGCGCGCTGCATCGATGGCCTCGGCATGCTGGTGGAACAGGCCGCCGAGGCATTCGCCCTGTGGCGCGGCGTCCGCCCGGACACCGCGCCGGTGCTGGCAGCTCTGCGTCAGGCCTGACGCGGCATTGCAGCGGCCAGCTCGGCAGTCAGCCCGAGCGCCGCTGCCACGCCGCCCTGCTGCAGCGCCTCGATCAGCGCTGAACCCACCACCACCCCATCGGCGACCTGCGCCAGTGGCGCTGCCTGCTCGGCCCGGCGCACGCCAAAGCCAACGCAGATCGGCACACTGCTTTGCGCGCGAATGCCTTCCAATGCCTGCGCCACCGCGGTGTGATCCGCTGCGCCGACGCCGGTGACGCCGTTGTGCGAGACGTAGTAGAGAAAGCCGCTGGCGTGCTCCAGCACTCTGGGCAGGCGCTGGGCGTCAGTGGTTGGCGTTGCCAGACGAATCATCTGCAGACCGGCGTCTCGGGCCATCGGGCCCAGTTCGTTGTCGTGCTCGGGCGGCAGGTCGACCACTAGCAGGGCGTCCACACCGGCCTCTGCGGCGTCACGAATAAAGTCCGCACCGCCGTAGCGATGGATCGGGTTGTAGTAACCCATCAGCACCAGCGGCGTGCTCTGGTTCTGTTCGCGGAAACGGCGCACCAGCTCCAGCGTGCGCTGCTGATTCTGCCCACCCTGCAGGGCGCGCAGGGCCGCGGCCTGAATGGTCGGGCCGTCGGCGGTCGGGTCGCTGAACGGCATGCCCAGCTCGATGATGTCGGCACCGGCAGCAGGCAGCCCCTGCAGCAGTTCCAGGCTGGTATCGAAGTCCGGATCACCGGCGCAGATGTAGGTCACCAGGGCCGCGCGGTTGTCACGGGCGCAGTCGGCAAAGCGAACGTCTAAGCGGCTCATTTTCCTTCCTCCATCAGACCCAGAATGGTTGGCATGTCCTTGTCGCCACGGCCGGACAGGCAGACCACCATCAGGTGATCTTTCGGCAGCGTCGGCGCGCGGCGGGCGACTTCGGCCAGCGCGTGCGAGGTTTCCAGCGCCGGGATAATGCCTTCGGTGCGGCAGCAGTTGTGGAAGGCGTCCAGCGCCTGCTGATCGGTTACCGCGACGTATTCGATGCGGCCCTGCTCGTGCAACCAGGCGTGTTCTGGGCCAATGCCGGGGTAGTCCAGACCGGCGGAGATCGAGTGGGCATCGGCAATCTGACCGTCACCGTCCTGCAGCAGGTAGGTGCGGTTGCCGTGCAGCACGCCGGGCGTGCCGCCCTTGAGGCTGGCGGCGTGCTTGCCGGTGTCGATGCCGTGACCGGCCGCTTCCACGCCGACCATCTGTACTTCGGGGTAATCGAGGAACGGGTGGAACAGGCCCATGGCGTTGGAGCCACCGCCGATACAGGCGACCAGGCTGTCGGGCAGACGGCCTTCGCGTTCCAGCATCTGCTGATGGGCTTCGCGGCCGATGATCGCCTGAAAGTCGCGTACCAGCGTTGGGTAGGGGTGCGGGCCGGCCACGGTGCCGATCATGTAGAAGGTGTTGTCGACGTTGGTCACCCAGTCGCGCAGCGCCTCGTTCATGGCGTCCTTGAGGGTGCCGGTGCCGGAGGTCACGGGGACGATCTCGGCACCCAGCAGCCGCATGCGGGCGACGTTGTCGCGCTGACGGTGAATGTCGGTTGCGCCCATGTAGACCACGCACTGCAGGCCGAAGCGCGCGCACACTGTGGCGGTCGCGACGCCGTGCATGCCGGCGCCGGTCTCGGCGATGATCCGTTGCTTGCCCATACGGCGGGCCAGCAGGGCCTGGCCGATGCAGTTGTTGATCTTGTGCGCGCCGGTGTGATTCAGCTCCTCGCGTTTGAAGAAGATCTTCGCGCCACCGTACTGCTCGGTCAGCCGCTCGGCGAAATACAGCGGGCTGGGGCGGCCGACAAATTCGGCGTTGAAGCGGTCCAGCTCGGCGATAAACGCCGGCTCGGCGCGGGCCTCGTTGTAGGCCTTTTCCAGCTGCAGCACCAGCGGCATCAGCGACTCGGCAACAAAGCGGCCGCCAAACTGGCCAAACTGCCCGAGGGCGTCGGCCTCGCGGCGATAATTCTGATGGGTCATGCAACACCTCCTGATCAATGGACGCAGATTAGGGCAGGCAGCGCGCAGAAAAAATCGATAAGATGGCCGCAACCTGTGAGAAAAAGTGACAAGTCCAATGGCCAGAGATCTTCCCTCACTAAACGCTCTGCGCGCCTTCGAAGCCGCTGCCCGACTGGAAAGCGTGAGTCAGGCAGCGGGCGAGCTGCACGTCACCCACGGCGCCGTCAGCCGGCAGATTCGTCAGCTTGAAGACGAGCTCGGCATCGCGCTGTTCAGCAAGGCCGGGCGCGGCATCAGCCTGACCCCGGCCGGTCGCCAGCTGCGCGATGCCTGCCGCGATGCCTTCGACGGGCTGCGCGAGGCGTGCACGGCGCTGCGTCAGGACCAGCAACAGGCGCCCTTCCTGCTGGCCTGTCCGGGCAGCCTGCTGGCCCGCTGGTTTATTCCGCGACTGGACCGCCTGAACGCCGAACTGCCCGAGCTGAACCTGCACCTGTCGGCCTCCGAAGGTGAACTCGACCCGCGCCGCCCCGGCGTCAGCGCTACCCTGCTCTACGCCGAGCCGCCGTGGCCGGCCGACATGCAGGTATATCCGCTGCGTCAGGAACGCATCGGCCCGGTGCTTAGCCCGCGCTACGCGGGTGCCGCGCGTTTGCTCGATCAACCGGCCGAGGTGCTGCTCGGCGAAGCGCTGCTGCACACCCGTTCCCGGCCCGGCGCCTGGCGCGACTGGGCCGAGCGGCAGGGGCTGGATGCGGCTCAATTGCGCAACGGTCAGGGCTTCGAGCACCTGTATTACCTGCTGGAAGCCGCGCTCTCGGGCCTCGGCGTGGCTATCGCGCCGCAGCTGCTGGTCGCCGACGACATCGCCGCAGGCCGCCTGCTCGCGCCCTGGGGCTTTGTCGAGACCCGTCACCAGCTCGGCCTCTGGGTGCCGGAGCGCCAGCCCCAGGGCCCGGCGCAGCAGCTGGCAGACTGGCTCGGCAAGGCGTTGCAGCAGGCCGATGCATGAAGCGCCTCGCGACCCTTGGCCTCGGCGTCTGCCTGCTCTGGTTGTCCGGCTGCAGCTCGGTTGGCTATCTGTATCAGAGCTGGCAGGGCCAGCGCGCGCTGATGGCCCGCGCCGAGCCCGTTGAGCAGCTGATTGCCGACCCGCAGACCGACCCGCAACTGGCCGAGCGCCTGCGCACCGCCAGCCAGATTCGCCGCTACGCGGTCGAGGCGCTGGCCCTGCCGGACAACACCACCTACACCCGCTACGCCGCGCTGCCGGGCCCCTATCCATTGTGGAATCTGTTTGTCACCGATGAACTGTCGCTGGCGCCGGTGCAGCACTGCTACCCGTTCTTCGGCTGCATCGCCTACAAGGGCTATTTCGACCAGGCTCGCGCCGAGCAGGCCGCCGCCGACTGGCGTGCGCGCGGCAAGGACGTCTACGTCGCCGGCATCCCGGCCTATTCGACCCTCGGCTGGTACGACGACCCGCTGTTCAGCTCCATGCTGCACTGGAGCGACGACTATCTCGCCGAGATGCTGTTTCACGAACTGGCGCATCAGCGCTTTTACGTGAAGGACGACACCGCCTTCAACGAGTCCTATGCCAGCTTTGTCGGCCAGCAGGGTCTGCGCGATTGGCTCAGGGTGCAAGGGCGAGCCGCGCACGACTCGACAGGCCGCGAACGCGAACGGGCGTTTATTCAATTGGTGCTGGCCGCACGCAGCGAGCTGGAAGTCCTGTATCAGAGCACCCAGCCAGACGACGCCAAGCGCAGCGGCAAGGCCGCGATCCTCGCTCGGCTGCGCAGCGATTACGCCAGCCTGCGCGACAGCGAATGGGACGGCGACCAGCGCTTCGACCACTGGTTTGCCGCTGACCTGAACAACGCTCGCCTGCTACCCTTTGGGCTTTACGATCAATGGGTGCCCGCCTTTGCCGCGCTGTATGCGCAGAGCAGCGGCTGGGCCGACTTTCACCAGCGGGTAGAACGCCTCGGCAGGCTCGATCCGCAAGCGCGCCTTGCCGCGCTGCGTGGCCTTTGCCCGCAGTGCGCCGCCGCAGTACAGGAGCCACAACCATGAAAGCAATTGGATACTTTGAAGCTGGCGCGCTGGACCGTGCCGACGCCCTGATCGACCTGGACGTCCCCATGCCCGCCCCCGGCCCGCAGGACCTGCTGGTCAAGGTCGCCGCCATCTCGGTCAATCCGGTCGACACCAAGATCCGCAGTCGTCGCGGCGCGACCGGCGACACGCCCGAAGTGCTCGGCTGGGACGCCGTGGGTGAAGTGGTCAGCTGCGGCAGCGCCGTTTCCGGCTTCGTGGCGGGTGATCGAGTCTACTACGCCGGCGCGCTGGAGCGGCCCGGCAGCAACGCCGAATACCAACTGGTCGACGCCCGCATCACCGCCCACGCGCCGCTGTCGTTGTCTGCCGCCGAAGCCGCGGCCCTGCCGCTGACTGCAATCACCGCCTGGGAGCTGCTGTTCGACCGGCTCGGTGTCAGCGAAGGCGGCGGAGAAGGCCAGACCCTGCTGGTGGTCGGCGCTGCCGGTGGCGTCGGCTCGATCCTGGTTCAGCTAGCGCGTCAGTTGACCAAACTCACCGTGGTCGCCACCGCCGCCCGCGCCGAGAGCGTGAAATGGGTCAAGGGCCTGGGCGCGCACCACGTCATCGACCACAGCCAGCCGCTGCTGCCGCAACTGCAGGCGCTGGGTATCAAGGCCGTCGAACTGATCGCCTCGCTGACCCACACCGATCAGCACTATCCGCAATACGGCGACTGCATCGCCCCACAGGGCCGCCTCGGCGTGATCGACGACTTCGGCCCGCTCGACATGAGCGTGCTGAAGCGCAAGTGCGCCTCCTTCCACTGGGAGTTCATGTTCACCCGCAGCATGTTCGAAACCGCCGACATGGCCGAGCAGGGCAAGCTGCTGCAACGGGTCGCCGACCTGGTCGATGCCGGCACCCTGCGCAGTACCCTGGGTGAGCATTACGGCGCAATCAACGCGGCCAACCTCAAGCGCGCGCATGCGTTGCTGGAGAGTGGCAAGGCGCGGGGGAAATTGGTGTTGGAGGGGTTCTGAACGGCTTTGCGCAGACTGCCCCTTTCGGGATTCTGCGCAGGGCATCGCTCCTTCACCCATCATCCCCGCGCAGGCGCACTGCTGT
>NZ_NTMR01000013.1 GCF_002307495.1 Pseudomonas abyssi
TGCTTGCATGGTGCTCTCCTTTCTGTGGTTGGCCCCGCTGAGTTGCCGCTCTGCGGGGCTTTTTTTCGCCTGCTGGTTTCAGCGGATGCGAATTTTCTTGTCGTTGTCGATCACGTACAGGTTCACGTCCTCCAGCCGGTACTGGCCACCGATGCCGCCTTTTACTCGGTAACCGCTGGGGTCGTCTCTGATGGAAACCTTGAAGGGCTGGCCATAGCCCATGTCGATGTTCATTTGCGTCTGGTGGGCGTACTTGCTGGACTTTTTAATCTCTGCGTATAGCTGCTGCATGGTGTGCTCCTTTAGGCCTGATCGGCGCGTTCCAGCTGCGCGAGCCGGCGATGAATGGCGGTGGTGACGCTTTTCTGTAGGCCGGGCAGTTCCAGGGCCGCTTGGCACTGCTGGGCGGTGAATTCCCGGACCTTCTGAACACGCTCGGCGGCGTCTTGCGTGAAGCAAACGTGGCCGTTGTAGGTGCCAGAGAAGAACGGGTTGACCTTTGCTATGGCTTCCGCCCTTGCCTGGTCGTGTTTGGCGCTTGCCCAGGCTGCGCCGAGTTCCCACGCCTGCTGGTAGGTGTCGGCGTAGATCCATGCGGTGCTGTAGTACCCCCAGCCGCTTGAGTAGCTGGTAGCCGAGTAGTATTTGCGCACGGGGGTGGCAAACTGGACGGCCAAGCCGAGTAGGCCGGCAGTCTCCAGCGCGTTGGCGTTGTTATCCATGCGCGCGCGTTCCGCCTCTCGATCTTCTGGTGCGCCTGCCAACGGCTGATTCAGGACCGTTGCAACGGGCAGCAATGATGGGTGGATGTGAGCAGGCACGGTGTCGCTGTCCAGCTCCCGGATCGAATCCATGAAGCAATCCAGCGTCTCAAAGTCGTCGAAGCTAGAAAGCTCACCCGTTGCGGTCGCGCACGCCAGGTCAACGATGGCCTCCACGCGCAGTTCGCAGCCGCAAGCCAGGCTGGCTCGCTCAGCGTTGTAGTGCTGTGTTGTTTGCTCGGTCATGGTTGTGTCCCCCAGCGCGCCACCAGGCTCTGGAAGATGTGGTGCCCGCCCTCGATCAGTTCATGCACCTCTTGCTCCGGTGCCCAGTCCATCATCAGCACGGCCATGCAGTCGCTGTGGATCTCTTCGTCCAGGGCGCGCAGGTCGGTGAGGGGGAAGGGGTGTTCCGGGCCGTTGTACAGGCCCAGCAGAAAGCGGGCGACCACGGCGCTTTGGCCGCTGCTGCGCTGGGCGATGGTGACCAGCCGGCGCAGGGCTGGCAGGCCGGATGCCTGCACGGCCTGGCGTTGGCGCTGCATGGCCTGCAGTTTTTTGTACAGGTGTTCTGCTGCGCGCTGCTGGTCGAGCTGGTTGGTGTAGGTTGCAGTTGCTTGCATGGTGCTCTCCTTGAGGGTGCCGGCGTTGCCGCGCCGGCGGTGTGTTATTTGTGTGCCAGGGCCATGAGCGCGTCAGGGAAGAAGTGGGCCACAGCCAGGCCCAGGCAGATCAGTAGGGCGCTGCCGGTCAGGGTGGCGATGTCTTGGGTGCGGTGGCTCATTGCAGTGGCTTCCCGAACAGGCCGCTGAACAGTGCTGCCCGCACGTCATCGTCATGGGTTGGGCGTTTGGTGATGTAGGCCACCCACTCTGGCGGGTAGAACAGGTCATCCAGCTCGGCGCCAGTGAGCCAGCGCGAATTTCCCCCATCGGTTTTCACCAGGTAGCTGGTTTGGCTGGGCGTGCCGTCGGCGTAGTCCACGCCGCTGATGGCCATGATCTTGGCATTGCCGGTGCGCCGGCCGTCGCGGGTGGGCAGTACGGCACCCAGCACGTACTTGCCGTTGGCTGGGCCTGACGCCCAATAGGGCTTGCGCAGGTCTGTGATGGTGAAGTCGTGAAAAAATCCGATGTACGGTTTGCCTTGCATGGTGCTTTCCTTTCAGTTGGTTTCGGCGTTGCCGCGCCGGTTGGGGTTCTCAAACACCCAGCACCGGACGGTGATGGGCTTGAGGTTGTCGAAGCCGCGTTGCTGGTTTTGCCGCTCGCGGATCCGGCTGTTTACTGCGCGTTGGCCCAGGTACTTGCGGCTGCTGCTGTCGGGCAGCCAGGTGCGTAGGTCGCTCGCGCTGGGTAGCTCCTGGCGGTGCTCGGCCGCCAGGCGCACAAAGTCGTTGATGTGGATGGCAATGAGGTTGGGGTCGCGGCTGTGGTTGACTACGCCGTCGTCGCGCTCGGCCTCCAGGTAGTCGTACACCTCCCAGAACTGCGCCACGCCCGGGTGATCTGCGCTGATGGCAAACTGGCGCTCGATGGCCATGCTCACCAGCTCCGCGCGGCACTCGTTGACCTGCTGCTGAGTGAGGGGGCAGACCATGGCCAGGCAGTCGATCAGGGCCATCATCTGCGCGTGGTTTTTGATGATGCGCTCCACGCGGATCTCTTTAACGCCGCGCAGGGTGGTTTCGTGGCCCTTGAACGCTTTGAGAAAGCATTCCATCAGCCCGGCCTCTTGGGTCATTACCTTGACCATGAAGTGGCTCAGCTGCTCTACCTGCATTTGTTCCAGCTCTGCGATGGCAACGCGGCTCTCTGGCGTTGTTTCCGCACGCATCAGTATCACTTTGACCAGGCGGGTCAAAATCGCTTCATGCGCGCTTACAGCCGCGTTCTGGCTGATGACGATGCTGCCGCGAAAGGGTGGCTCGTAGGTTTCGTTGCCGGCGGTCTTTACACCGGTCACGCCCAGGCTGCCGCCGTTGTACAGCGGTTTGAGCTCGTCCCAGTCGTAGGCTTTTTTGGGGCGTCCGCCGGCGGCGGCGCTGGGGTCGTTGCGGTCAGCCTCCAGCAGCACAACGGGTTGGTTGGACACTTGCCCCATCCACCGCCGGCGGCCTGACTGGGTGCCCTTGGATGGGTCTTTGCCTTCGTCGTCGGCCCGGCCGAACATTTTCCAGATGAAGTTGATCAGGGTGGACTTGCCCGCGCCGGGCTCGCCGGTGAACTCCAGAAACGGGAAGCTCTTGTGCACGCCCCGGATCTGCTCGGCCAGTGTCGAGCCCAGCCAGAACGCCAGCACGATGGCCCCTTTTGCGCCAAAGCACAGCCACAGCTTGGGCAGCCAGTCTGGGTTGTAGTGGCTGGGGCGCGTTTCAATGTGCAGCTGGATAGAGCGCTGCAGCGTCTTGAGGCGGGTTTTGCCCATGTCGAAGTAGTCTTCGTCGTTGGCGTGGTAAACCTGCCCGCCCTTGACCGCAACGTCGGCAAACACATAGGCCTGGTGTTCTTTGCTGTAGCCCATGTAGTCGATGGTTTCGACCACCTTGAGGCCGTACAGCTGCTTACGCATGAGGTGATCGAGCTGGCCACCGCTGCCGGTATACATGGCGCCGGTGGCCACGTGAAGCAGGCGCTTTTTGAACTCGGCCGCAGCGGCCAGCTGGCCGCTGGTGAAGGTGGCTTTGACGGTGCCGCCGTCATGCGGAAAGTCAATGCGCAGGTAGTACCAGGCCTCATCGGTAATGAGGTTGCGTTGGTAGTACAGGGCCTCAAAGGCGCAGTTGGCCAGCTCGACCACTCCGCCGGCCAGGCGCAGGGCTTTGTCGCGCTTTTGCTTCTCGGTCATGAGGCGGTCTTCTTGCCGCTCGCTGCCGTCCAGTGCTTCGCGGGCGGCGTTGTACTTGTTCAGGTCCAGCTTGAACCAGTAGAGGCAGTTCTCGTAGACAAAGGGGAACTCCTGGCGCTCATGCCAGGTGTACATGAGCATGGCGTAATCACTGGCGCTTTCAGCCAGCAGCAGATCGCCGTAGTGGCGTGCCTCTCGCAGGTCTTTGTCGATGCGCTCTTTACGCTTGGCCTCGTCATCGATGTTGGCCCAGCGCAGTTGGTGCAGGTCATTCCAATCTACTTTGCGGCCGCGCTGCGGGATCTGCGCCGCGCTGCTGCGATAGCCCAGCTCAGCGGCGCGGGGGCCGTACTTGCGGATGCCGGCGCGGGCCGATGGCTCGTTGTCCAGCGCCCACACCAGGGCGGGCAGCTTGGGGGCTTTTCCGTCTTTGCCTTCCTGCGCCAGGCGCTGGGTGGCCAGCTCCTGCAGAAAGGCCTCGGGGTAGGGCGCGCTGCTCATCATGGAAACGGCGGCAATACCGTGGTGCAGCAGGGCGATGGCGTCGAATATGCCCTCGACGATCCATAGCTCTTTGACCTCCAGCAGATCCACGCACGGCGGTACCCAGCACTTACCCCGGTAGCTCCACCCGGGTTTGAAGCGGGCTTTCTTGCTGCCAAACCGGCTGGGCCGGTCGATCAGCCGCTCCCAGTAGCCGCCATCGGGCATGGTGAACCGCACGGTGGCGCTGCCGATGTCCAGGGTTTGGTCCCAGTAGTTCTCCTGGGTGTACCAGCCGCGGATCTGCTGCAGGTCAAAGCCGCGGTTAAAGCTCAGGTACGCATCTGCGCTGGCGGCGGGGTTTTCCGGGGTGGCCGGGTGGTTGCGGCTGACGTCCTCGAACAGATCAGAGTAGATGTCTTTGATGTGGATCTGGTGCCGGCATGAGCCACGGCCGCACATAAGCACCCAGGGCGCTGCGTGGTGGGCGTAGAGCGAGGGCTCTTTGCTTTTGCCGCCGTGGCACTCCGGGCACACGCCCTTGCGCAGCCAGCCTGTGCTGCCGGCCGGCACCAGGTTGTATTGCTCTTTCAGGCGGTGCAGCACCGTTTGGTGCAGCTGCGGGGGCATTTCACGTACTGCACTCACTGGCCGGCCTCCGCTGACAGGCGGCGGCACAGCTGGCCCAGCTCCAGCAGCTCGCCGGTGACGCCGCGTTTGCTGTTAAAGCTCATGCCCAGCAGATAACCGTCTGCCCGGGAGGCGTACCAGCTCAACATGACCTGGTTGCGGGCTGCTGCCTCAGTCAGCATGTGCTGTAGCCAGTCCTGCAGCATGGGGTGGTTGCTGGCGGTGTGTTGCAACGCCGGCAGGCTGCTCAGATGCTCGCGCAGGGTGGCGGCACAGCGGGGCGCCTGTGGCGGATGTGGGGGCTGGTGCGTCAGGTTTTGCATGTAGTTCACCGTGCTCTGGGTGCAGCTCCCCCCTACCCACGCAAGGCGGGCAAGGGCTGGGGTGTTTGGGGGTCAGTTGACGGCGGTTAGCCGTTTTCGCTTGGGCGTGGCAATCAAATAGCGCGCGATCAGCTCGGCCGGTATGGCGTGGGTCAGGCCGGTGCGGGTGTCCACCAGGGCAAGGGTGTGGGCGCTAGTTGCCTCAAGGTCTACCCGGTAGGGCTGCTCTGCGCTATGCAGCTCCCCGTAGGCGCGCAGCACCAGCTTTTCTGCCAGCGGCCGGGCAACGCTCAGAGCGCATTCCAGGTGATCGGCCGCGCGGTTGATCAGCGCCTGGCTTGCGCCAAGATGCTCGGCCTGGTGGCGCTGCATGTAGCCCAGTGCCGCGGCTTGCATATCGTCCTGATAATCCTGCGGGGTGGCGTTCATGCGGTTGCCTCCTGGTCGAGCTCTTCGAGAAAGGTGAGTTGGTCTTTGTTGGCGCTGGGCGCCAGATCGCGCATGGCCTGCAGCCGCTCTTTGGCGGGAGACAGCGGCAGCGTTGCCTGTGGGTTGGGCAGGCCAGAGGGCGACAGGGTGTAATCCCACGTCAGCGAGCCCACATAGCTGGCCCCACACACCAGGTTGTTGCAGCGCCCATACATGGTCTGGAAGGTGGGCGTTTGCTTCTCCGACTTGCGGATAAACATTGGCTCGCCGCAGGCCGGGCACAGGCAGCGATACCCGCCGTGGTTGGGGGCTGTCATGGTTTCACCCGGCTGTGCAGCGTGATGGTGGCCAGCACTTGGCCGTGCCGCTCTGACAGGTGCTTGGCGTGCAACGCGAGGATCTCGCGCTTTTCTGCGCTGCTGATCTCGCCGTCGTCCAGCGCTTTAGCAATGTACTGGTCAACCAGCCCCCGCTTGCTGGAGGTGCGCAAGCCGCGTTGGTGCAGCTCGATGTTGTCCAGCAGCTCGGCGGCGGGCATGGGCACGTAAAAGCCTGCGTACTGCTGGCAGATGTATTCAGCGAGGTAGGTGGTTTTGGTCACTGCCTCAAGCTGGATGATCTGGCTGTCGTCCAGCGGCCGATGGCCGTTGTTCTCGTAGGCGTGGTTGTCGAACTGTTTGAGCGTCAGCCCCAGCAAGCCTGCAGCGCCCTCACGGCCACCGGGGTAGGCCCGGATGACAGCGCTGACAACCTGACGGCGGGTTTCAAGAATCTCGCGGTTCATCTTCTGTTACCCCTCTGCCAGGGCGGCGGGGTAGGGTTTTACCGTGCCCCGTTTGATACCCAACAGCACGGCGGCACGATGCGCGTCACCGCGCAGGCACTTCTGCTGGCCGTTGAGCACCGCGTACACGGTGGATGGTTTAAAGCCGTGCAGCTCTGCCCACTCTTTCGATGAAAGACCTTGGGCGATGAGCCTTGCTCGGGCGGCTTTGCGGGCTTGCTCTGTAGGGTAGGCGTTGGGCATAGTGTAAATTCGTGCAATTTCATGTGATGACAGCGCAAGGATGATGCACGAATCTGCATCAGTCAATAGTAGGGATGAAAATATTTGCATCATTCGAGAGCGCAGATAGGCGCCCGCCTGCAAGAAGAGCGGCAGCGGGTAGGCCTGACGCAGGGTGAATTTGCCGAAAAAATCGGCGTCGCCAAGCGCACATTGGCTGGTTATGAAGCCGGTACGGGCGAGATTGGCGCCACAGCGCTGGATGCTGCCCGCCTGGTGGGTGTTGACGTGCTGTATGTGGTCAGCGGGATCCGCGCGCCCACCCCTGAAAGCTCACTGAGCGAGCCGGAAGCACGGTTGGTTGAAGACTTTCGCAAGATGCGCAGCGCTGACCAAGGGTCTGCACAGCGCATGGTGAGCGCGTTGGCGGAGACATCAGCGGGATATGATGCCAATTAGCCATCGCGCCCGGAGCGCATTGCTTTGACACTCCCTGCAGGGTGTGTGGTCGGTGCCAAGGTGGCGCCGGACACCCTGACAAGGAGCGAAATATGGAGTACCAGGAAAACCCGCAAACGTCCGTATCTCTGCCGTTGAGCGCACAGGAAGCTGCGCTGCTACAGGGATTTCGTCAGCTAGATGAGCAGGCGCAGCAGGATGTGTTGCGGGTGGTAAGAGCGTTGCTAGGCTTGCCGGCTTAGCGCGCCTGTAAGAGCACCGCCGCCTGGTGGTGCTCCGGACAAGGAGCCAATGATGGCATTGCACAAGCGTTCAGAGTGCAGACAGGACGTGGCAGGTAGTAGCGACGCCGCACCAGGTGGAACACTGGCCAGCAGGCTTGGCGCCATGGTGTTGATGGGCGTTGTTGCCGTTGCCGTCGTGTCTTGCGGCGGCAGTGATGAGCCGGTCGCATCCACCACCCCCCAACAGAACACCACCCAGCCAGCCCACGCCAAACAATGGTATGAGGGCGGCACGCTGCATGAGGCCAACGGGCTTGAGTGGCAAGCCGGCACTCAAGCCGACAAGTTAGCTACAGCCGGCGACATCTTGGCCAGGATCAACAATGTTGGACGCCTAAGTCCGCAGATCGCCGCCCGAGTCAATAACATTGACGATTACAAGCCGCTGGCTGCAGAGCTGGTAACGCAGCTGGATGAAGCTTTCGCACCTGATCCAGACCCCGCCGAGAATGAGCGCCTGTTCGCTAACCAAACCGTCTCATCAACGAGCGTCATGGTGCTGGCGTTGATGGGGTGGGTGCAGACGGGTGGCTAGCGCTTCTACTCGATAGTGAACCGACGCTTACCGGTTGAAGACCAGAGAGACCGGTCGACAGTAATTTCGATCAGGGAAGTAACATGACAACGAGAAATATCTATTTTTTCGACATGAAGGTAACGGCAAGAGGGAAGTTTAATCGCCGAGATGATCCTATTGATTTCAATGTGAAACCTAAGGATATATCCACGATCGCGGAAGATATAAAACAAATCTTTACCGGCGGTGACAATCTTTTGCAATCAGGTCGTAACACTGACAGCCCGTCGCATTATTTGCAAGACTGTCAGGTAGATGACGAAAAGATCGTTCTTTTGGTTAATCGTTGTGATCCGAAAGCCCCTGATATGGTGACATCTAATCCCGCAGAGAAGGAACAGATAGTTCACGCAAAACCCGCTGGGCACGGTGGTGACTTTTCATCTCACGTCGTTATTATGAAAAATCCGGTCAGGGGTGATAATTATTACCTGTGCGTAATTGAGAGTTTGGTGGGTTCCGGCCTTAGTTCTACGGTCATAAAGTCATATTTGAAGAGTGTTCTTAATAAGTGCCGGCGTGAGTTTAAAGCAAGGTATACGATTCCAGATATTAGTGAGCCAAAAGTCAAGGTTAGGCATGTGCATGATATTGCATTCCAAGGGCATCCATCTGAAAGCTTTATGAGGGACTTGGAGAACGGCTACCTCTCAGGTGCGCAGGCGATAAATTACACTGGCGTTGGGAAACACCTTGACTCTAATGGAGCCATAACAGAAGACTACAAAACCATTAAACTGAAGGTGGATAGTAGCCTCATTGGCGATACGGTTGCTTCGCTGAGGGCTGTAAGAAGCAAGCTGATGAGTGAGTATAAAGAGTACTCAGAACTGAGGATTGCATTCAGGACGGATGGTGAAAATAAAACAGCTAAGCTGTCAATCGAAACTGGCCAGCTAGTTGACGCTGACAGATACACAAAGAGGCATGAGTTAAAGTCTATTGTTACGAATCAGACGAGTTATGCTAAAATTAGCAGTGTGATTTTAAAGGAAATAATGTCTTATATAGGCAAGTAAAATGTTTCTGACGCAGCTATTTAAGCCGTTTGGTTATTTTAAGATCAAGCTTCGCCATAAGTGGCGTATAGATTGGGCAGTTCCTGCTATTCTAGCTTTGCTGGTTTTGTGGCTTATTGATAAAACTATCGCCGTAACAAGCATATCTGCATCTGGCGGCATAGCTGCGCTAGTGCTTAGCTTTCTTCAAACCCTGCCGGGGTTCTATATTGCTGCCCTGGCAATTATATGCAGTATCAGAAATCCGCGCCTTGAAAAGTCTTTTGACGGAGAACCCCCCAAAATCATAGTGCGGGTTAGAGGTGAGGAAACGCCAGTAAAGCTTTCGCGTCGTCGCTTCCTTGCGATGCTGTTTTCGTTTCTAACTGCGCAATGCTTATTGGTTATTGCGTACTCGATAATTTATATCGCTCTGAATGATTTTATTGCCAGCAGATATACGATTTTCTTTGGGGTAAACAATTTAATTATCTACGTTAATGCTTTTGTTTACCTCACGTTGGTTTGTCAGCTGTCGGTCGTTACTTTTTGGGGGTTGTACTACCTTGGCCACAAGCTCCACACCAGCGAGCACGAAACTGAGTAGTCGTTTTCACTACCCCAGCCGCTCAAACTCCCGCTTCACCGCCCGCTCTGCACTGCCCTTGCTCGCATATAGGTGAGTAAGGCGCAGCGGGCTGGTCTGATCCCCTTCTGTTACTGGCTGCTGGTTGCCGTCTTTGTCGCGGTACCAGGCAATCACCCCGGTGTATTGCGTCTCTACCAGGGCGGCCAGGTCTTCATCTTCTGCCAGTTGGTTTTCCAACTCCAGGGCAACGGTGTAGCCGCTTTCATTCACCTGGTGCATTACCCGCCGGCACAGCCACACCACCGCGCTGATCTCCGGTTTGATGCCGCTGAGGCCAAAGGTCATTTCCGTTATCAGGTCGGCCCGGCCGCGGGCCAGGGTGTAGCTGAGGGTGGCTGCGCCGCGTTGCAACCGGCGCCACTCGCTGCGCACGGCCTGCAGGGCGCTGGCCTGGTCTGCGTAGACGTGGCGCAGGGTTTTGACGTTGTCATCTGTGCCGATCAGCGCTTCCAGCCGCTCTGCGCTGTTGGGCTGGTAGTAGTGGGCGCGCACGCCGGTGTAGGCGTCGCGGTCTGCCTGCAAAAAGCGGTGGTTGTCGCCGCTGCTGCGAGTGTGCTGCACGTGGGGCAGGGGCAGGCCGCTGGCGGTTCTGGCTGCGCCCACGGGGGTGACCAGCAGGTGCCCGGCCTTGATGGTGGCATTGGCGTCGTGCTCTTGCGCCAGGCGGGTGAGTAGGTTGGCGTCTGACTCGTTGGCCTGGTCCTGGTGGGCGAGGGGTAGGGCGGCCAGCACTACGTCTATTACCGGTTTTAGGCTGTAGGCCTCGGCGATGGTGTGCAGCACGTCGCCCAGGGTGACGCTGTGCCAGCTGCGCTCGCGCTTGCGGCTGAGCTCGGCGCGTAGGTCTGCGCTGCGGGCGCGGATGCTGAGTGTGTCTGGTGCGCCGCTATGCTCGGTTTCGTCTACTACGTAGCTGCCTTTGTACACCAGCCCGGTATCTGACCAGCCCAGCCACAGATCGACCTGCGCCCGGCGGGGCGGTATGGCCAGCTGGCCGTCGTGGTCTGACAGGGTGATGTCCAGCTGGTCTGCCTCCAGGCCCCTGTTATCGGTCAGGGTGAGGCTGATCAGCCGCGGGCTGATCTTGCTGGTGATGTCTTGCCCGTTGACGACGACGCGATACGCGGGGGCGGGGTGGCTGCTGAGGTTGATCATCGCAGGATGTTGCCGAGGGTGCTGAGCAGGCTGCCGAGCAGCTCGATCTGGCTGTCATCCACGCGCTGCAGGGTGAGCGTGAACTCAATGCGCCGGGGCGCGCCATCGCGGAAAAACAGGGTGTTGGTTTCTTGCAGGTTTTCGATGATCCACAGGCCGTAGATGCGACCGGTGCCCTCGACAAGGGGCCACGCTTTGCCGCTGTCTGCCATGAGGCGTAGGGCATCCAGCGACAGCCGTTGGCCGCTGATCTCGGGCAGTATGAGCCCGCTGAGGGTGATGGTGTCGTCGCCTTTGCCAACGAACTGACGGGCCGGCAGCGCGCCCACGCGCGGGTTGCTGGGGTGGCGCCAGCCGGTTTGCCGCTGCAGTTGTTGGTAGGCGGTGGTGGTGAGGCTGAACACGTAGAGTCCGAGGGCCATCATCATGGGGCGTTACTCCTGGTCATACAGGCTGCTGCGCGCGCGGGCGCCGGCGGCGCGCTCGCGGCGGTCCAGCTCGGCGGCGACGGCGTGGGCGATGGCTTGCGGGCTCATGCCGTCAGCGGCGTGAATGTGGATCTCGTAGCGGCTGCCGGTGCTACCGGCGTAGGCCGGGCGGGCCGACAGCGGGCGGCGGCTGTCAAAGCGAATGCCACCAGCGGCGCTGGCCATGCGTTGCGACACGCCCGCCACGGCGGCCAGCGGCTCACCCTGCTGGCGTTGAATGCCCTGGGCCAGGCCCTGCATGGTGAAGCCGCCCAGCTCGGCAAATACACGGCTTGGGCTGTGGATGCCCAGCACCCGCTTTACGCTGGCAGGCAGCATGGATGCGATTTTGCTGAGCGCAGAGACAAGCCCGGGCGCCAGGCGCTTGAGGCCGGCTACCAGCCCGTCAATCAGGTTGCCGGGCAGCTCTACGCCAAACCAGCTCATGACGGCGGCAAAGGCCTTGTAGAACATGCCCAGCGGTGACCAGTTGGCGATCAACTTGTTCACGCCAAGAATACCGCCGCCAAAGGCGGTGGTGATCTCGCCCCAGATGGCTTTGGCGCCCCTGCCCAGATCTGCCCATAGGGCTTTCAGCCCGCCGATGACGCCGTCCCAGTTTTTGTACAGCAGCCAGCCAGCGGTAACGAGCAGGGTGATGGCCAGGCCAATGGGGTTGAGCAGCAACGCGCGGCCGAGCCACATAAACGCCGTGCCCACTGCCTTGAGAATGGGCAGTAGGCCCATGGCTTTGACGCCAAACAGGCTCAGGCCCAGGCGGATCATGGCGAAGGGGCCGAGGATGGAAGCCAGGGCAATGGTCAGCGCGCCAAACAGCGTAATGAGCGCTGCCAGGCCAATGGCGATTTTGATCAGCGCGCGGGCCAATAGCGGGTTCTCGACCATCCACTGGCGAATGCCACGTACCATCTCAGCCAGTGCTTGAATCATGCCGCGCAGGTCGCTGTTGGCGGTGTCCTGCATCTGGATGCCCAGGTCTGCCCAGACGCTTTTCAGCGCGGCGATATCGCCGCCGAGGTTGTCGCCCATTACCTGGGCGGTGCGTGCGGCTTCGCCCTGGGCGGTGCGCAGCTGACCGATCAGCGTCTGCAGGCCACCGTTGCCGGCCTGCTGTGTGAGCACGGTGAGCGCGCTGCCTGCCTCTTCGCCGGCAATGGCCTTGAGAATAGCGCCGCGCTCTGTAGAGCCCAGTGCGGCGGTGCGGTCGTGGATCTCTTTGAGCAGGTCGGGCAGGGGGCGCATGTTGCCCTCGGCGTCTGCTACCTGCAGTCCTAGTTCGGCAATGGCGTCTGCCGCCATCCTGGGGGGCGCGGCCAAGCGGCTGAGAATGGCGCGCAGCGCGGTACCGGCCATGCCGCCCTGAATGCCGGCGTCGCCCAGCTTGCCGGCTGCTGCTGCCATGATCTCGATGTCTTGCCCGTAGGCCGCAGCGTTGGGGGCGGCGTACTTCATGGTTTCGCCGAGCATTTCCAGCGAGGTGTTGGAGCGGGTGAACGCGGCGGTCAGCACGTCGCTTACGCGCGTCATGTCGCGGGCTTGCAGGTTGAAACCGGTGAGGATGTTAGACGCGATATCCGCCGTGGTGGCCAGCTCCACGTTGCCGGCTTTGGCGGCATCGAGCATCGCCGGCATCGCATCCATGATGGCCTGGGGGGAGAAACCAGCCATGGCCAGAAAGCCTTGGCCCTGTGCAGCCTCGTTGGCACTGAACTGGGTAGCAGCCCCCAGCGCACGTGCTTGGGCTCGCAGCGCTGCCAGCTCGGCGCTGTCGCGCTCCAGCCGGGCCAATGCCTGCACCCGACTGACGTCTGAATCAAACTCAATGCCCGGCGCCAACAGCCGTGCCCCGCTGTACAGCATGGCGCTGCCGGTGGCCAGGCCTGCGGCACCGGTACCGGCCATGGCACCAGTCATTGCCTGGGTGCGCTGGTACTGCTGTTTGGCGCGTGCCAGGCGCTGCTGCTGGGCCGTGACGGCCTTGAGCCTGCGCTCTTGCTCTTGCAGCTGGTTGTTGGTGCTGTCGATGCGTTGGCGCAGGGTGCGCTCATGCTCACCCAGGTTGCGGGTGCTGATGCCGGCTTCATTCAGCTTGCCGCGCAGCCCCTGCAGCTGCCGTTGCTGCTCCTGGTGCTTTTGCTTGAGGGCGTGGGCTTCGCGCACGGCGCGGCGAAAATCGTTGCTCAGTGCACGGGTGGGCGTGCTGGTTTGCGCCATTTGGCGCGACAGCTCGCGCACGCGGTCGCGGTTGGCGCTGATGGCTTGCGTGGTTTGCTTGGTGGCGTTGTTCAGGGTGCGCCAGCTGCTGATGTCGCCCTGTTGGCGCTGCAGCTGCTTGAGCTGATCGCGGGTGGTCTTGAGCTCACGCCCCAGCCCCACACTGCCCTGGGTGATGGCGCGGATCGGCTTGGTTGCGCGGTCGAGCGCCTGCAGAACGACCTCAAGTTTCAGCTTTTGCGCCATGCACCTGGTTCCATTGCTTGATTGCGCGGTTGCGCCAGTCCATCAGCTCTGGCAGGCCGAGGCGGTCCATCTCGCTCGGCCCCCAGTGATACACCAGGGCGATATCGCCCATGGCTTCTTCTACGCTTCGAGGGAGGCCTGCCGCGCTTTCTTCGTCAGCAAAAAACTGGCCACGGCGACCCCGCATTGCATCAGGTCTGCCGGGTCCATGCGGCCGACCTCAACGTCGGTCAGGCTTGGGGTGCTGATGCGTGGCAGCACTTTGCGCAGGGCTTGCACGTCCATCTGGGCCAGCTCCATGAGGCTGACGCCGCGCAGCTCGCCGGATACGGGCTTGCGCAGGGTGATGCTGGTGATATCGCTGTTGCCGCGCTTGATGGGCT
Organism: Pseudomonas abyssi; assembly: GCF_002307495.1. Classification (GTDB taxonomy): domain Bacteria; phylum Pseudomonadota; class Gammaproteobacteria; order Pseudomonadales; family Pseudomonadaceae; genus Halopseudomonas; species Halopseudomonas abyssi. Next base: position 13,933 of record NZ_NTMR01000013.1, read on the forward strand.
CGTCCAGCTCGATGACCTGGTTGTTGTCGTCAGCGGCGGCGGGCTGGGCTTGCGCCTCGGCCTTGGGTTGTTCTGGGGTTTCCATGGTGCGTTCCTTTGTTGAGAGCGGCCCCGGCATGCGCGCCGGGGGTGTGTTGTTGTGGCTCAAGGGTTAGATGCCGAGGGCGGCGCGCTGGTCGGCCAGAATGTCCTCGCCGTTGACGATCTCGACCATGTTGGGAATGTCGATCTCGACCAGGACCTCACCGTCCACACTCAGCTTGTAGTAGGTGCAGGTGGTGGTGATGCTGTGCTCTGTATCGCCGCCGGGCTCTGCGCTGCCAAAGTCGATCTCTTCATGCCGGCCGCGCATGACTACCTCAACCGCCTGGGTGGCGCCGGTGTCGTCTTGCTGCACTGCGCCGGTAAAGCGCAGGGCCACGGCACTGGCGCTGGTGGCGCCCCATTGGCGAATGGCGAGCAAGTCCCAGCCGCCGAGGGTCCATTCCACCTGAATGCCATCGTCGGACAGGCCCATGTCGGCTTTGACTGGGCCGTTCATGCCGCCGCCCCGGTAGGCCTCCATTTTGCGGGCCAAGGTGGGCAGGGTGATGTTTTTGGCGATGCCCTGGTAGCTGTTGGCATCGTTGAAGATGTTGAAGTTTTTGAGCTTGCGCGGCATGGCCATGGGGGCGCTCTCCAGTAGTTAGCCCCGGTGCGGCCGGGGCTGGGTGATCAGGCGTTGATGCGGCTGGCAAAGTCGGCCAGGTAGCGGTCGGTGATGCGCTGGCGCAGGGTGAGGTTTTCCAGCGGCGGTACCGGCGTGTAGTCGTAGTCGATCAGCAGCTGGCCATCCTTGAGGGTGGCGGCGCTGTTGGCGGCTTCGTCGTACCAGGCGCTGGCGTCAATGATGTAGCCACCGGCCTTGAGCTCGCGGATCTTGGCGTTGATACCCTCCAGAATGTCGCGCACCAGACTGGGGTGCATGGGCTTATCTACGGCCCAGAGGTGCGCCTCGGCGATTGTGTCGGCCAGTACCTGGGCGGTGCGGGTACTGGACTCAAATGCGAACAACGGGTCATCACTGCAGGTACGCGAGCCCCAGAAGCGGAAGCCGTCAGCGCGCACCAGGGTGGTGATGTCGTTTTCGTTGAGGTAGCCGGCGTCGGTGGCGGGGTTTTGCAGATCCCAGTAGACCGGTTTGCTGATGCCGGTAACGCCGTTAACACCGACGTTGGACAGGGTCTTGTGCCAGCCGGTTTGTTGGTCGATTTTGGCGCGCAGGCCAAGGGCGAGCGCCACAGCAGGAATGGTGACCTCGGCGTTGGCGTCGGTATCCCAGCCGGTGAAGTCGGGCCAGATGAGCATCAGCTCGCGCGCGCTGAAATTCTCGCGGTAGGTGACCGCTTCCTCTTTGGTTTCGCAGCCAGAGCAGCTGGCGTAGGCCATGGCGCGCAGCTGCTGGGCAACGCTGACCAGCTCGGTTGCTACCGGCAGGGTATCCAGCCCCGGTGCGCCGATAATGCGCGGGGTAACGCCCAGCTGGGTTTTGGCAGCCAGCAGCGCCTTGAGGCCGGTGAACTCGCCGCCGGCGGTGACCGTGCCGATGACGTTGCTGTTGGTTTCTGCCTCGTCTGCACCTTCAGCCACGCGCACCACTACGGTGACGGGGCTGGCGTTGGCGGCAATGGCCTTGAGGGCAATGGCCAGCGTGCCCTCGGTACCGGCGCTGCCGATCGCGCTGAGCACGTCGGTGAGCAGCACCGGTTTGTTGAGCGGAAAGAGTGTGGCGTCGGCGTCGTCGGCAGTGCACACCAGGCCGAGCACAGCGGTGCTGACGGTGCGAATGGGGCGAACGCCCTCGTTAATCTCGACGACGCGCACGCCGTGGTGATAAGCGGCTGGCATGGGTGGCTCCTGCAGTACGTTGACCTGTGAGCCTTGAGGGTGACGCGCGGGCGAGGGGTGAGCCAGTTGGCAGCGGTGGTGCGGGGGGCGTTACACGGCGGGCGAAGAACCCCGCCGAAACGGGGGTGCTTACTTCGACCTAAGCCCGGTTGATGCTATCAGGCTTTGATGATGTAGGGCAGTGTCTCGGCGGTGCGGTCGGGCAGCAGCGGATCTGCACCGGATACGCCAAAGGGGTTGCCTTGGGCGATCAGCATATCGCGCAGGTTGTCGGCGGTGCCGGCGGGCAGTGCTGAGCCGTCGCACAGCAGCCAGCCAGCCGGCGGTGTGGCGTTGACGGCATAGACCACTTCAACACCCGGCATGTGCTCCCACATTTCCAGAACCTTGCTCATTGCTGTTGCTCCTCGATCAGGGCTTGCACGTCCGGGTTGTCCGCCAGAAAGGCGGCCAGTTTGGCGGCGGGGCTGGGTTGCTCCGGTTGGCGCGGGCGGTTGACCAGCGCCCAGCTGGCACCCGTCCAGCGGGGCCACTTGTCTTCTGGCCAGTCGTCCGGCGGTGGGCTTTCCACTGCGCCGGCGGGCAGCAGGTACACGCCGGGTTCCAGCGGGGATTCATCGGCCTCGACAGGCCCCAGCAGCAGGCCAGCGCGGTTGGTTTGGTAGACGGTTTTGGTCATGGGCGGGCCTCAGAACTTGATGATGGCGAGATAGGCGCGGTTGCGGGGCCTGGTCTCTGCACCGCCGGCGTTGCCGGTATTGGTTTCCGATACCATCACGCGCTGATCGGGTGCACCGCCGTTGTCGGTGTAGCCGCCAATGGCCTGGGCGGCACTGAATGGGTGGGCGTGGCTCTTGAACTCGTCGGCCTGCCAGCTGCCCAGCACGCGGCCGGTGTCTACGCCACGGCCGTCATCCAGCCCCCGGATAAACTCGCCCCGATCATCCGGCAGATTGAAGGTGTTAAAACCATCACCGGCGCCAAACCGCGTGCCCAGTACAGCAAACAAACGCGCATAGGCCACACGGCTCACGGCGGCGCCGTTGCGCTTGAGCCAGCCGCTGGGCGCGGTGGTGCCGGGCCAGTAGGCGAGCGTGCCGGGCGGGCACAGCAGGTCTGATTCCGCTTTGCTGTACACACCCAGGTGATTACGGCCTGCGGCCTTGTCTGGCACGTCGGCCAGGTTCTTGTCACGCTCTAGCGGGGGAGCGGCAGAGCCTGCGGGGTTGTTCTGCACCAACAGCACTTTGCTGCCAGCCGGCCAGGACTTACCGAGGATCAGGGAGGTGTCTTCATCAGCAGGGTTGACGGCCCACTCTGCCAGGCCTGCACCCATGTTGATGCGCACGCCCTCGATGTACACGGCCAGCCCGCGTGTGGTGCATACGGCCAGGTCAATCTGGGTTTGGCCTGCGGCCAGTGTTTGGGTCTCTTCGAGCGTATCCACGGTGATGTTGAACTCGCCCGGATCGCTCCAGATTATGTCGCCGTCGGCGTTGCTGGCCTTCTTCGCTACCTGGCCGGTGGTGCCGCCGGGCAGCAGGGTGGCCATGGTGATGTTGTTGATGATCCAGCTTTGCGACGCTACGGCGACGTTCGGGTCAATCTGCAGCGTGACTACCGTGGCGTTGGTGACCAGAAACTCGAACCGCACGATGGTATCGGCAAAGGCGCCCTCAGCGGCGACGGGCTTGTATGTCTCCGGCAGGTTGCCGACCACGAACAGCCCGCCCTGGTCATCAAACAGCCCGATCTCGCGCAGGGTAAAGCCGCCCTCAGTGGCGGGAATTACCAGCTCTGCCGTGTACTTGTTGTCGCGCTCCGGATCCCGGTACACCCGGTTGACCGCCGCGCGAAAGCGCTCACGCACCAGGGTGGTCTGGTCCTGGGTAATTTCTACCGGGTTGCCGTTGCCATCACCCACCGCAATTTCAGTGATGTTGATCGGCTCGCCAGCGGCCTCGGCAGCGGCCATGCGCTGCAGGCCGTAGTCGGTGTGGATTGATTGGAAGTCTGGCATTTACATCCGCTCCGGTGATCTAAAAACAGGGACGACGACAGCTCCTTCGATGTTGCGCTTCGTAGTGTTCTTGACCAGCAGTCGAAAACCGTTTTTTCCGAATCGGGCTTCGAGGAACGCGCTGATGTACGGTGTCGTCGACTCATCTTCCGCTGTGCTCCAGACCAGCGGGTAGAACGTTGAACTGGGCACATACACATCATCGGGCAGCTCGGCTGAGGAAATGAGGTCATAATTCCCTGCGGGCACAGCGACAGAGGAATTGTTTACTGTTTCGTTATAAAGGTAGAGACGGAACAGCAGCACGGAACCCTGCCGCTTAAATGCGGTAACTTGTAGCGGATCAGCGAAGGTGTTTTTCAGGTATCCGGTCAACTGAATAGGCATCCAGAAGTCGTGCATATCCAGCGCCGCTCGCTTGCTGTTGACCGATAACCCCATGACTTTCGCGACAGTTTCTCCTATCACCTTGTGGCCGAGTACATTCGGATGTGCAGCGTCGTCGTAGAGCCGAATTTCGTTGGTCAGCCACGAGCCGTCTGCGAGTGCCCCGTCCGTTTTTAAGTAATCTCCGAACCTCAGGTAAGTTGACCCCGGGACCGCATCAGCGCACCGCTTTAGCTCTGTTGGCAAGGCTCGTGTTTGTGCCCTTGTCCAGACAAAATCAAGCACCAACAGTTTTACTCCGTAGGTGGTCGCTTCAGCAATTATCCAATCGATTCTTTGCTGGACCGCTGCAAAGTAGTCCGGGTCAGCTTCAGCGGACGCGTTGTCGTTGTATCCCAGAGCGAGAATAAATGTCGTGCTACCACGAACGCACTTTTGGATGACCTCCTGGGACACCCAGCGCAGCCGCCTGCCGCTTTGCGAAAAATTACTGAGCTGAAAGTCGTACTCGGCGTTTTCGTAGCTAATGCCCATCAGGCGGACTAATCCAGAGGCTACTTTGAGAGTGATCTTGCAGGCGCCCTTTCCGTTGTCGAGCAAGTCCAAACGGCCGAGGTTCAGGCCGCTGGTGCGCGTTGATCCGGCGGTGCCATCAGTGCTTACAGTAGCTTGGAGTACGTCGTTAACATAAATCTCGAAGGTGCCACCGCCAGCGAACGAGTGATACCAGACCCCGAAGTGGCGCTGAAACGACGGGACCACAACGTCGAGCGTATCGCCAGTTGTGGATGACTCCAGAGCAAAGCCACTCAGGCTCCATTCACAGTCGCTTGTGGTTAGCTCGGTCCAGGCACCTGTTCGGGTTACTGTATGTATCTCTTTTGAAAGGGTGGCGCCACTGCCGAGTGTCGGTAGCAGCGAGACGAAACCATAGCTGGATTTATCGAATTCGGCATTGACACAGCGCTTTAAAATATTCGTCCAGTTGTTCTTGAATGCATCGCGGCTAAAAGCCATGTGGGATATTGAGTCGCCCAGAACGGTGATGCCACGTCCTCCCCAGGGATAAATCCAACTCCGATTTTCATTGATTTTGTTAAGAAGTGCTTCGCCGAAACGGGCGCGGGCGGCGTGGTCGGCGCGATCAAACAGCTCATCTAGTGCAATAGCAACTGTACCGCCGTCGTGGCCCACCATACTCGATCCCCTTGCCGGGGCTGCGGAGGATGAATCAGCTAGGCGCAATTCCAGAGATTGCGCCTCTTGGGCCAGCGCCGGCAAAGTCTTAACTTGCTCGCCTGCGCTTGTTTCGAATGTGCCAGTTCCATCAGGATCGTTGACGAACTGAGCCAGGCGCTCATCATTGCTACGAAACCGCTCAACCGCCTCAGCTAATGGCAATTTAGACATATCAGGCTCCCATGGTCTGTGGCAGATTTACATTGGTTATGGTGTTCAGTAGCTCTTCGGCTTCCGCAAAGCCCTTCAGAATCGCCACTTCTTGATCCATGCTGCTGCCGAGGGTCAGCTCAGTGCCTACAGCGGATGCTGTAGCGATCACAGGTCCAGCGAGGGTCCTAACAATCGGTTTGATTTTTGTGAGGTGAGATCGCAGGTTCTTGGCGTTCTCGACCACTTCGAGTAACTGGAAGGCATCAGCAAGCGAAAAGCCTATTTGGTCCGCTTCTAGGATCAACTGATAGGTATATTCCGGCCCGGGCGGGATCTGGTTGAACCACTCCTGGATGCGCGATTCGAAACCCAGCGCACGGAGAGCGTCGCGCACAGCACCGATGGTGCCTTTCTTGCGATGCACGGCCAGTGAGTTACGGATTGCGCCGCGCTTCTGGTCTGGCGTCCACGCGGGGCTCCATACGTCTACCGATACGGCCTTGGCCAGCCAGGGCAGCAAGTCATCTGGGCAGGTGTCTGCGCTCCAGAGGTCGCGAATGATCAGCGGCAAGTGGTCCAGGCGGGCGCTGACTTCTTCCAGGCTGCGTTCCTGCAGGGTGCTGTTGGGCGGTAACAACGACAGGTTAGACATCGGGCAGGCTCGCCACGGTGACGTTGATGGCGGTGCAGTAAGATGCCTCCCCCTCACCGTTGATGATGGACGCGGCGGGGCTGATGAGCTCGACAGATTGCACGCCATTCTGGTGCAGCGCGGCCATCAGGCCGGAGTAGGTGACATCGTAGGCCAGGCGGTGCACTGAGGTGGCGTAAGCCTGGGCGGCTTGCACGGCGGCCTGGCGAATCAGCTCAGCATCGGGGCCGGGGAACACTGTTAGCACGGCCTCGATCTGGTAGTCGGTGACGGCAGCAGACAGCACGCTGACCTGGTCCGTCATGGGGCGCACTTCTTCGGCGTTGACTGCTGCGTTAACAACGTCGAGCAGCTGCTCGCTGGCGGTGCCGTTGGCCTCCCGGCTGAGCACGTAGACCGAGACCAGCCCCGGTTCAGGGCTGAATGCATTCGCATCAAGCACCAGCCCGCTGGAGTTGAGCGCCGCAAAAATGTAGCTGCCCTGTGAGCCAGCCGTGGTGAACCCTTCAAAGCTGAGTTGTACGCGGCGGCGTAGCGATGTGTCTGACTCGTAAACGGCGGGTACAGGTGGAATGGCCGTCGGGTCTGCTGGGGTGACCACCAGCCGCTCCAGCTGGAAGTTGCCGGCCAGCTGGTCCAGGTCAGCGTCGGTTGCATAGGCCAGCATGACGGCCTTGGCTGCTGAGTTGATGCGCTGGCGCAGCATAAGCTCATCGTAGGCGGAGACCTGCAGCACCTTGTAGGCGGGGTCTGATTCAACCAGGGCGTTGAAGGTTGGATCCAGCTCGACCAGGCGGGCGAGCTTGCGGGCAAAAATGACCTCAAAGTCCAGCTGCTCGATGACATCGGGCGGCGGCAGCTGCGATAGATCAACCCCTGTAAACGCGCTCATGCGGCCCCCAGTTGCAGCGGCACCTGCAGGCTGACTGCGTTGCCGGTTTCGGTGTTCTCGCCTTCCAGGTCCAGCACGGCGGCGCCGGCGTCGGTGTGGGTGATAGCCACCCGGCTGAGGCGCACACGCGGCTCCCAGCGCATCAGCGCGCTGGTGATGGCGCTGTACAGGCGCACGGTGGTGGCATTGTTCTGGGGCGCGTCGATCAGCGAGGGCACCAGGCTGCCGTAGTCGCGGCGCATGACGCGGGCGCCGATGGGGGTGGTGATGATGTCGGCGATGGACTGGCGTAGGTGCTCCAGACCACTGATGGGTTTGCCGGTGGTGCTCATGCCGTTCATTGCGGGCCGCCTGTTGGGCCAGGCGCTGAGCTGCCGCCGGTGATGGGGTGTTTATGTGTGTTGCCGATATTGACGCCGCCATGGGCGACCAGCAGGCCGTTGAAGAAAATGCCGGCTTCATTGATCACGATGGAGCTGCCGTTGCTGACCATGCTGATGGCGGTGCGGTCTGCGCTGATCTCGGTAGGGCCATTCACAAAGCGCAAGCGGTGGGTGGCTTCGTCGTAGCCAAACCAGGCGCCGTCAGCAAAGTGGCTGCTGTGTAGGGCCGGGTTGCTGTGTGGCGCGGGGTACTGATCAGCGTTGATGCCGACAAGTACCAGGCCTGCGGCCATTTCACCGCTGGGGCTGAGTACCAGGCATTGTTCGCCGGTGGTTGGGTGTTCGACATCGCGGCGGGATCCGGCGCGGTGCACAAAGTACGGCAGCCAGTCGGTCAGCAGCTCGCCGGATTTGACGCGGCAGCGGGCCTGCGATGCGTCCACGGCGTAGATGGTGCCAGGGCGCAGCAGGTTGTCGAGACGGCGGTGCAGTTCGGCGATGGGGTTCATGCGGGCCAGAATTGCCCACCCGCGCGCGCGGCGCACGGGTCTGGTGTCTGAGCGGGGGGCGCGTGACGGGGTTAGGTCAGGTGGTTGAGCAGGCTGGTGCGAATCATGTCCAGGTCATCGGCGGTGAGGCCGAGCAGCTCGCGCTGGGGGTAGTCGATCTCTGGGCCGCCCTTGGCTGCGGTGTCGCGCAGGCCGCGTTGGTGTACGCGGGCAATGCGGGCGGTGCGGCCGACGAACTCGACGCTGAGCCCGTCGGCGGTGGCCTGGGTCTTGAGGTACTTGGCCTGGCTCAGTTTGGTGAACATCTTGCGCTGGCGAATGCGGCCGGACTTGGCGCGCAACTGCTTTTTGCGCGGGGCGTAGGGCGTGCCATCCGGGTTGCGCTGCGCCCTGATGCGCTGCTGCTGGCTGCGGCGCAGATCGCGGGCGATGCTCTGGCAGAGCTGGCGGCGCGCCTTGGGCTCAAGGCGGTTGAGCAGGGCGCCGGCCCAGTCTTCGAGGGCGCGGAGGTTGTCAGTCATCGGTGGTGGTGCCGTAGGCGTCGAATGGCGGGCGGCTCTCCCACTCGGCCAGCAGATAACCGCTTTCTGTCTGCAGCCTGTAGGTGCCCGCAGGCAGGAACGGTTCGAGCTGTGGCTCTGGCGGGTGGCTGACGTTGAGCTCGCCACCGGCTTGGGATTTGACGATCACCCGCTCGGTCAGCGGCAGGCTGATCTCGATGTCTACAAGGTCATTGGCGAGCACCTCGGCGTTAAAGCTGATGGCCTGCTGCCGTTGCTCGTGGTTGTCCAGTAGCTCGCGCTGGTGCTCACCGACCCACGCCAGCAGGGGGATGAACACGGCGTCCGGATGGCCGGCGTAGTCTGTGATGATCAGGGTGAGGGTGTAGCGGTATTCAAATGACAGGCCGGGGGCGCTGGAGCACACGACGTTACCCTCATCCATGAACACCAGCACCCGATCGGGGCTGCGCTGCAGCTCCTTAACGCTGCTGATCAGGTACTGCTTGAGGCTGCTGGGTTTGTACACGGCGTTGCTCCTGGTGCTGGTAAACCATATCGACTTTGGCGGCGCACTCGGCCCAATCGGCCTCGATTACGTCTGCGTCATTCAGCAGGTGGCCGTTGGCCTGTGGCTGCGTTGGTGACAGGGTGCAGGGCGTTACGGCGGGACAGCCAATCTCGATAGTCTGCGGCGCCGGTGATGGCTGGACGGTGCCGCAGGCGGCGAGCAGCGACAGGCAGATCAACATCAGCCCACTGGCGTAGCTCTTGGTTTTCACGTTTCAGCACCTCGATCTGTTGTTGACTGGTGCGCAGCGCTTGGCGGATGCCTGCTTGCTGTGCTTGTAGCTGCTGCTGTGCGCTGCGCTCGGAATCCAGCGCGGCGGTCAGTGAGTTGATGGTTTGCTGGCGGCTTGCACTCTGCTGCTCTGCTGTCTGGGCGCGCTCGGTTGCCAGCTTGGTGGCGCTCTGGGCGATCTGCACGCGCTGGTGCTGCATGTACAGCATGCCGGCCAGCGCCGCTAGCAGGGCGAGGCCGTAGAGGCTTTGGCGTAGGGTGGTCACTGTAAAAACTCCCCCAGATAGAGATGCCGAAACTGCTCAGGGGTGTGAGTTTGCCGAGCCTCATCAATGGCGCTTTGAATATCAAAGGGCCAATAGAACCTTTCGAAATGCCCCTGCGCTGCTTTGACCAGCTGCAGCAGCAGATCATCCTCGTTTGCGGTGTCTCCGAGCCTTCGGAGAAAGCGCGGGGTGGTAGCGTAGTAGCCGCCTGCCTTTACTTCGACGCCTTCAAGCCAGTCGAACTCATCATAGAACCAGACCACCTCATCAGGCTCGACGATAGCGGGGAGCGGCTGTTCTTGCCGCAGTACGAACACGTCAGGCATTTGCTGTTGAAACTGATCTACAAGCCCATCAAAGGTAACGAACGCGACGGGGCGGCCCGTTGCTGCGCACTCATTTGCCAGCTTGATCAGCCGGGTTGATTTGCCGGTTTGGCGTGGGCTGATGTCCAGGTAGACGATGTGCGTCATTTGCGGTACCAGCCGGCGGCGTTCATGTCCGCCTCGGACAGTTTGTCGATCGGCCCACCGATCACCAATACACGCTGTGGCGGCGAGACCAGTTCTCGCAGGGTGTCCATGAATTGGTTGATGTCGGACGGGCTTACGTCTTGGGGGAGCACCAGGACGTCGCCATCTTCGATCTTCAGTTTGCGGATTGCGTCCAACTGAGTTTCGGTCATGCGGGCACCTCTGCGGTTTGTTCCTGGTAACGCTGATAGGCGCGGGCCAGCTTTATGTCATACAGGTTGCGGGCGTAGGCGGGGCCGTTGTAGCGGCGGGCGAACTCGGTCCAGCGTTTGGCTTTGAGCGCTTTGTGCAGGGCCGGGTCTGCCTCAATGAAGCGGATGAAGGCTTCAAAGTGCTCGTTTTCATCCTTGGCCATGCGCTGGGTGAAGTCGTCAATGCTGGCGTAGCCCAGGCGCTCGGCGTGGTAGCCCATGATCTGGAAGGCGCCCCAGCTGGCGGACTCTGGCGCGCACAGCGCATCGATCATGCAGGCCCGGGCCAGGCGCTGATGTTCTGCGGTACCGCCGGCGTAGCCGCCTGCACGCGGGTTGACCAGGTTGGGGTAGAGGGTGGCCAGCTCATCGGCGTGGGCCTTGAGGGCGGCTGCGTCGTCGCTTTCGTGGCGCTGCAGGCTAAGCCGCTGGTGCATGACGTGCCGCTCAAACAAAATCTTGGGCTTGCCGTTGCTGAGAAAGCCCTCACCCCGGCTTTCTACCTCGGTTACGGCGTAGATAGCTGCAACATCGGCACCCAGCCGCGTGGCGGCCGCCAGTACGGCGTTGTTTTGCAGCAGCCGGCAGCAGTCACCCCCGCCCAGGGCGCGCAATGTGCTGGGGCCGGCGATGCCATCGGCGACCAGGCCGGCGCGCACTTGGTATGCCCGCACGGCCCGTTCGGTCAGGGGGCCGTAATGCCCATCAGGAAACAGTTTTGCACCGGCAGCATTGAGCTTGTGCTGCAGCTGCATGACGGTGCTACCGGTGCTGCCGTGTTTGAGTACGGTCATGGGGTGGGCCTCAGCAGGGCGGCCAGGTTGCCGCGTGAGCGATACACCAGGATGAGCAACAGGATGGCCAGCGAGCCCTGCCAAAGGGTGACCGGCTGGCGGTAGATGATGATGTCCACCGCGTTGCACAGCAGGGTGCCGATCAGCAGCGCGGCCAGCAGTGAGATACCCCGGCGGATCCGCGCGCCGCGCCGGCGGTAACACACCAGGCGCAGGGCGGTGATGATGTGGGTGGCGGCTACCAGGGTGGCGAACAGGGTGCTGAGCATGGTCATTCTCCCTTGCCCCTTTTGAGCCAGCCGGGCACCAAGCTGGCAAAGTCGGTTTTCTCGATCACCTCAAGTGCCTTGAGTGCCACAGGCACCACCAGCACGGCGCCGAGGAACGCAGCGGGCGCGGTACGGGTGATGGGGGTTTGGGTGACGATTTCGGCGGCGCTGACGTACCCGGCGCCAATGGAAATGAGCAAGCCCAGCATGCGCTGCCAGGCCTTGAGGTCTCGCTGGTTCACGGCGATGAGTGCGGCGCCAATGATGGCGCCAAACAGGGCGTTGCCGTCCAGCTGGGGGATGAAGGCAGACAGGCCAACGCCGGCTACGGCGGTGGCAACGACGGTGCTGGTTGTGGGCTCGGCCATGATGCGTCCTTTCAGTCCCAGAGGTTGAGCGCTTGGGTTTGGTTGGTAGCGGGTTGGTCTGGCAGCTGAATGAGCGTGCCGGTGGCGATGATCGGGCCTTGGTCGGCCAGGCCCGGGTTGAGTTGCAGCAGCTGCTCGACCACGCCGGCGGTGCGGCCAAACTGCCGCCATGCGATGGCGTCTAGGGTGTCGCCTTGCTGGGCGCGGGCGGTGGCCATCAGATGAGCTCAATAGTGGCGTGGCGGGTGCCGAGCAGGTCGCGCAGGGCGTGGCGATAGTCGCGGCGGTAGTCGTCGGCAGTGGGCAGTTGCTCGGCGTCTTCTCGCACACCGCTGGCGGTGGCGTCGTAGCCGCGGTACCGCTCTGCAAACTCGGCGGCAACCAGGGCGCGCACGGCGCGGGTGTACAGCTGCTCAAGGGCGTTGCGGTTGGCGATGGTTGCAGGGTCAACTTGGGCCAGGGCGGTGTGGCCAGCGGCGAGCCACTCGGCCTTTTTGTCTTTGAGTTCGCGGTTGGTGGTGAGCATGGCGTCGACGATGGCGGTTTCGAGGCGTTCGTCGGATACGTCGCCAGACAGACGCACGGAGGCGCGCAGCGCATTGGCGTCGATCTCAGGGAAGAAAGGGTCGTTGCTGAGTACGAAAGGTTGGGTGGCCGCTTGGCCGATGAATCCGCTCATGGGGCTGCCCTTATAGTCGGCGGTGGTCGGGGCGTCACAGCAGGAAAGGAACAAACCGCTGATCAGCCCCGAGCCGCCGGTGCGTGGGGAGACGCTCTGTTAGCCGTTGTTGCCGGCGTGTTTTTTCAGGAGGCGGGTGACGCCTTCCAGTGTTTTTTTGCCGCCGCATTTGTCGTGCAGTTCGATGGCGCGGGTGAGGTGTTCGCTTGCGCTTTCCAGCAGCTCGGCCTGGTCTTCGGTGAGCTTGTCGCCTTCGATGCCGTGGGCCTGTGCGCTGCCGATGGCCAGGTGCAGTTTGGCGCGCGCCTGGTCGGGCATGTCGTGCCCTTGGGTAATGCGCAGGGCGTCGAGCAGCGGCGCAACCGGGAAGCTGTGGCCGGCCTTGATAGCGCGCAGGGCCAGCTCGGCTGGCTCTTCGGCGATCAGGCAGGCGGCGCTGCGGTTGAAGCGGTCGGGCATGGTGAGGTTGTGCTCGAGCACGTATTCACCGATGCGCATGCCGGCGGCGTAATCACCGGCGTCAAAGTGCCAGAGCATGACGGTGGTGAGCACTTCATCCTGGGCGCCTTTGCCGGCGCTGAGTACGCCCTCAATGTAGGGGGCGTAGTCGGGCAGAATGCGGCGCTTGAGCTCGGCCTTTTGCTCCTGGCTTTGGACTTGCTTGAGCTGCAGACGGTGCTGGTGCAGCTGGGCGAGCTGGAGCTCGTAGGCGGTGGCGCCTTCCATTGTTTGGCTCGGGCCAGTCGCAGCGGCCGCGAGTGCGGCGCGCTTGCGTTGCTGTGCCCGTTGGGCGGGTGACAGCGGCATGGTTATACCTCGGCGATGTTCTCGACCAGGGCGACCAGGCCGAAGTCTTCGATGACGTAGGCGTCGTTGGAGGACTGGTAGTCCGCAACGCGGTCGTATTCCGGTTCGTCCTTGATGTGGCGACGGCGGCCGCCTTCCTGCCAGTAGATCGACAGGTTGCTCAGGGTTGTGACCAGCACGGTGTTGTCCGGGAAGTAGGGCGCGTCATACGGGCGCAGGCCACCCAGGCGGGCCTTGCTGATGATCTCGTCGGCGGCCAGCTCTTCTTCGTTGGACTCGGCTCCGCGCTCTACGGCTTTCAGCAGCTTGCCGTGCAGCAGGTTGCGCGAAACCATGACGATCAGATCCGGGTGGTTGCGGTGCCAGGGGTCAAGCATCTGCACGGCGTCGTACACCAGGGCATCCAGCGACTTGTAGTCGCCAGTGGCACCAATAGTGACTTCGCCGGATGCGTCGACCACTTCATCCATCACGCGGTCCGGCGCGCCAAGGCGGATTTTCTCCAGCCAGCCGATGTTGATGTCCTGCCCCAGCGGGTTGGCATCGATGTCAGTGGTGACCGCGGCGCTGGTGCCGTTGAAGCCGACCATGATGCGGTCCAGCCCTTGGCGCTTGGCGATAGCGCTGCTCAGTCGTGCCTGGAAGTCTTTGAACTTGGCCCATTGATCCAGCAACTGGTAGGGGAAGGCCGAGTCATAGTCGGTCTTCTTACAGTTGTAGGTGTCTTTGGTCAGCGCGCTGCGATCCTTGGGATTGCGGCGGGTACCGCCAGCGGTGTTGGTGCGGCTGGCAATGGGGCCGTTCACACCCAGCAGCAACGCTTCGCCCGACTGCTCGGTAACGCCGAGGATGTTGATCCGGCCGAGCATGTCGGTGGATTCCTGAATCCCGGTTTCCAGCGATTGCTGGATAGTGGGTTCTACGTTGAACTTCTGCACTGCCTCTGCCACGCGGTTGAGCTTGGCAATCTGGCCGCAGTAGGCGTTGAAGGCAATTCGGGTTTGGTTGCGCATGAGGTGCTCCGTCCGTGCGTCAGGGTTGGTCTGGCAATGTCAGCGTTAGGTCAGGGTCAGTAAGAGGCCAGGATCTGGCCCTCTCCACCAGTCGCCGGTGGGCGCTGGGTGTAGTCCTGATCGGGTTCGTTTTCGAGCTTCTTGAGTTGCTCGGATGCACTCTTGAAGTCGGTGCGCAACGTCTCCAGCTCGGCCTTGAGCTGGGTGAACTGTTTGTCCTGGTTCGCCAAGTGCTGGGCGATCTCTTCGACGCTTTGCCCCAGTTCGTTGAAAAGGGTGGCGTCCTTGCCCTCTTTGTCCTTTTGCTTGCCGAGCAGCTCACGCACGCGGGTGAAGATGCCGTCGGCTTTGCTCGGTTCGGCGGGGGCGACTTCTTCGAAGTCGAGTTCGGCCTCCAGGGCCTCAGTGAACATGGAGGTCGCCGAGTAGTGGCGATCCTTGAATGGGCTGGCGTCGGGCTTTTGCGCGGAGAAGGCGAGCACGTCGGTGCCGAGGCTGGCCGGCGAGTCGGTGACCGCCAGGCCGACGATGTAGGCCTCGCCGGTGTCGGCGAAGCTCTCGTCGATTTCGATGGAGGTGTAGATCTTCTGCTTGGCCTTGTTCATGGCCACCAGGTCGTCGGTGGGTTCGATCTGGGCGAAGAGGGCCAGCTTCTTCTGGCCGTTGATTTCGACCTCTTCGGTTTTGACCGCGACGATGTCGCCATAGGCCTTGAAGGGGCTGTCGGGCAGCAGGCTGCGGAAGTGCTCCAGCCAGATACGGGCGCCATAGGTGGCCCGGTTGAAGTTCTTGGCTGCCTGCTCCAGCCAGGTGCGCTCGATTTTGCGTTTGTCACTGGTGGCGCCTTCTACGGCGACGCGGAACCAGTTGGAGCGGAATTTCTTGGCGGCGGTGCTCATGCTGCTTGTCCTCGATGCGGTGGCGGCGCTTGGCCGTTGCGTTGAGGGCATGGTCGGCAGTGGGCGCGCTGCCAGCAACGCAGCACAGGTGGGGCGGGGGACGCTACACCGTGGCGGGTGAGCGCAGTACGCGCGCGGGCGTCAGCATCTGCTGCATGAACGCTATCGCACAGCCCCAGATCGACAACCGCCGGCACGCTCGCTTCCTGTATTGGACCGGGTGGCGCGTCTGCGACATTGCGGACTATCTGGGCGAGAACGCGAAGACCATCCACAGCTGGAAGGACAGGGACAGCTGGGACCGCGCCGATACTGTAGAGCGGGTGGGCGGTGCATTGGAAGCCCGTTTAGTCCAGCTGATTCTGAAAGACCCGAAGACCGGCGGCGACTTCAAAGAGATAGACCTGCTGCACCGACAGCTTGAACGCCAGGCGCGGATCCAGCGTTATCAGGGCGGCGGTACCGAGACCGATCTAAACCCGAACATTGCGGCACGCAACGCAGGGCCGAAGAAGGCGCCAACGCGCAACGAGCTGAGCGAAGAGCAGATCGATCAACTGGTCGATGCCTTCCGCGAAGGGTGCTTCGATTACCAGCTGGACTGGTACCGCGCGGGCAATATGCGCACCCGCATGATTCTCAAGTCTCGGCAGATCGGTGCTACGTACTATTTCGCGCGGGAAGCGCTGATTGACGCTATCACGACCGGTCGCAACCAGATTTTCCTGTCAGCCAGCAAGGCCCAGGCGCACCAGTTCAAAACCTACATGCAGGCGTTTCTCAACGACGTTGTGGGCGTCAAGCTGACCGGTGACCCCATCGTGCTCTGGAACGGGGCAGAACTGCACTTTCTGGGTACCAACTACCGGACGGCTCAGGGCCGCAGCGGCAACTTCTACTTTGATGAGTTCTTCTGGGTGCATGGCTTCCAGCAGATCAACAAGGTGGCTTCGGGTATGGCGCTGCACAAAAAGTGGCGCAAGACCTATTTCAGCACCCCATCCACCATGGCCCATGAGGCCTACCCGATCTGGACCGGTGAGCAGCGCAACAAGCGCCTGCCGGCTGACAAGCGGGTGCGCATCGATGTGAGCCACGACGCCCTGGCGCAGGGGCGGCTGTGTGAAGACCGGGTGTGGCGGCAGATCGTCACGATTCTGGATGCTGAGGCGCGCGGGTGTGACCTGTTCGACCTGGAAGAGCTGCGCGAGGAATACGACGCCGACGCTTTTGCCAACCTGCTGATGTGCCTGTTCATCGATGACGGCGACTCGATATTCCCGCTCAAGCTGCTGCAGCCCTGCATGGTCGATACCTGGGAAGTGTGGGACGACTACAAGCCGTTTGCGCCACGGCCAGTAGGTGAGCGGCCCGTCTGGGTTGGCTATGACCCATCGGAGAGCGGCGACAGCGCGGGGTTGATTGTGGTTATGCCGCCGCTGGTACCCGGTGGGCACTTCCGGGTGCTGGAGCGCCACCAGTTCAAAGGTATGGATTTTCAGGCCCAGGCCGAGTTCATCCGCAAGGTTACCCAGCGGTACCGGGTGACCTATATCGGGCTCGATACCACGGGCATGGGCACCGGCATTGCCCAGCTGGTGCGCCAGTTCTTCCCGGGGCTGACCACGTTCAGCTACTCGCCCGAGGTCAAGGTGCGCCTGGTGATGAAAGCCATGGACGTGATCCGCAACGCCCGTCTGCAGTTTGATGCCGGCTGGACCGATCTGGCCGCCAGCCTCATGGCGATCCGCAAGACCATGACCCCCAGCGGGCGACAGATGACCTTTGTCGCCGGCCGCACAGATGAGACCGGCCACGCGGATCTAGCGTGGGCGCTTTTTCACGCACTACACAACGAACCGCTGGAAGGGCGCACCGGCGCCAATACAGCGCGCATGGAGATTATTGGATGAGCAACGAGACACCCGAAACCGGCCCGAAGGATGGCATCCAGGCGTTCACCTTTGGCGACCCTATGCCGGTGCTCGATAGCCGTGAGCTGCTCGACCACCTTGAATGTTGGATGAATGGGCGCTGGTACGAGCCGCCGCTGTCCCTGGCCGGGCTGGCCAAGGCGACCAGGGCGTCGGTATTCCTGCAATCCGGGCTGATGTTCAAGCGCAACATGCTGAGCCGTTCGTTTGTGCCGCACCCGCTGCTGAGCCGCCAACACTTTGAACAGTTCGCGCTTGATTTCCTCTGGAGCGGTAACGGGTACCTGGAGCGCAAAGAGAATCGGCTGCGGGACCCCATGCAACTGCTGCCGGCACTCTCCAAGTACACCCGCCGCGGGGAGGACCTCGACACCTACTACTACGTCCGGGGCTGGCAGGATGAGCATGCTTTCAAGAAGGGCGCGGTTTTTCAGCTTCGTGATGCTGACATTAACCAGGAGATCTACGGCGTGCCCGAGTGGTACGCGGCGCTGCATAGCGCGCTGCTGAATGAGTCCGCCACGCTGTTCCGGCGCAAGTATTACCAGAACGGATCGCACGCTGGCTTTGTGCTGTATATCAACGACACGGTGCACGATGAGCAGGACATTGCAGCCATCAGTGACGCCATGAAGCAAAGCAAAGGCCCCGGCAACTTCCGCAACCTGCTGGTGTACGCACCAGGTGGCAAGAAGGATGGCCTGCAAGTGATCCCCATCAGCGAGGTGGCAGCGAAGGATGATTTCGGCTCAATCAAAAACGTCAGCCGAGACGACCAGCTGGCGGCACTGCGGGTACCGCCGCAGCTGCTGGGGATCGTCCCGGTGAACGCCGGCGGCTTTGGTTCACCCAAGGACGCGTCAGACATCTGGACCGCCAACGAGCTGCTGCCCCTGCAGGCCCGCTTCACCGCACTCAACGAATGGCTGGGCGAAGAGGTCATCACCTTCGACAACGACCAGGCCCCACCCACGGCCCGCCTGAGCTGACCCACCCAAGCATCACCCAAAGCCGCCCCCGAGGCGGCTTTTTCATGCCCTCACCCAGAACCACAGCACGCGCCAGGGCCCAGCGCCACCACCACGCCCACCACCGCTGGCGCGCGGTCTTCTCCCCACCTCACCTGCGGGCTAAACGTATGGCATTTTCTGCACCCCTGCAGCGCGCTCAATCGGCCCAAGCGCAGCGCCGGCGCGCAGGGGGGTGGCGGGGCTTGGATTCTTCGGAATTCCGCACTGCTGGGGGATTTTGGGGGTATTCATGAGGTAGCGGAGCAGGGGTTGGGACAGGGTTGGATTTTCAAAAAAGGTAATTTCTGTAATCGGTGGTCGAAAATGGCCTGTAGCTCCCGTATTTGCTGGGCTGCGCGGATTACAAATGAGTGTCACTTTACGTAATGTGAAATGTAATTTTTTTGCAAGCTACTGATTTTAAAGGGTTTGTGTTTTCCAAAAGGTTGCATCCTGAAAAGGTAACTTGGTTACGTGAAATTGCGATTTAATCACCTTTAGGTTTGTTGCTTAACTGTTTGATATTGATAGATATTACGTATGGTCAATCTGTGAATTACAAAAATTACCTTTTATTGAAGCCTCAACCTAAATCGAAGCTAGGCCGCCCCGGCTGGGCCTCTCAGGAAGCCGACACGTTCCCGCTGGGAACACTCTGGGAACAAACGAACACCTCCGGTCGGCGCTAATCAACGGTAGAATGCTGCCTCCAGCGGCGGCCGCTGTGAGTTGGTGGGTTCGAGTCTCTCCGTCCGCACCATCTTTCAAGCCTTCGGGCTATCTGCAAGTCCTTCCTTTTAAAGCGTATGGCGTCCGTGTCGATTGCTTGCGCCTGTCGTCAGTGGTTTTTTTCTGTTTATCGCGGCGGTGATGACTTCTGTCATTCAAGCGACTAGAATGTCGACCCTTTGGAATTCGCCAAATATCATTTTCTTTGTCTGTTGAACGAGGACTATCCATGCAAGTTTCGGTTGAAACCACTTCCGGCCTCGAGCGCCGCATGACCGTAGGCATTCCTGCCGATCGTATTGAAAACGAGGTCAACAAGCGTCTGCAGCAGACCGCCAAGCGCGCCCGTGTTGATGGTTTCCGTCCTGGCAAGGTGCCGATGAGCGTTATCCGCAAGCGCTTTGGTGCTTCCGCTCATCAGGAAGTTATCGGCGAAGTGATCCAGTCCTCCTTTTACGAAGCTGTCATGCAGGAAAAGCTGAACCCGGCCGGTGCGCCGAGCGTTGAGCCCAAGTCCATGGAAGAGGGCAAGGATTTCGAATACATCGCGACCTTTGAAGTCTATCCGGAAGTGACTCTGGCCGGTTTTGAAGGCATTAGCGTTGAGCGTCCCGAGTCCGAAGTGACCGACGCTGACGTCGACACCATGCTGGAAACCCTGCGTAAGCAAAACACCCGCTTTGAAGCGGTTGAGCGCGCTGCGGAGAACGGCGACCAGGTCACCATCGACTTCGTTGGCAAGATCGACGGTGAAGCCTTCCAGGGCGGCACTGCCAACGGCACCAACCTGGTACTGGGTTCTGGTCGCATGATTCCGGGCTTTGAAGAGGGTCTGGTCGGCGCCAAGGCGGGCGACAACCTGACGTTGAACGTGACCTTCCCTGAGGATTATCAGAACCTGGATCTGGCTGGTAAGGCTGCCGAGTTCGAAACTACCGTTCAGGAAGTTGCAGCCCCCGCGCTGCCGGAACTGGACGACGAGTTCTTCGCTCAGTTTGGTGTGACCGAAGGTGGTCTGGACGGTTTCCGCGCCGAAGTTCGCAAGAACATGGAGCGTGAGCTGCGTCAGGCAATCAAGACCAAGGTCAAGGCTCAAGTCATGGACGGTCTGCTGGAAAGCAATACCGTTGAAGTGCCCAAAGCACTGATCAGCAGCGAAATCGATCGTCTGCGCGAGCAGGCTGTACAGCAGTTTGGCGGTGGCAACTTCAATGCCAGCCAGCTGCCGGCCGAGCTGTTCGAAGAGCAGGCCAAACGCCGCGTCAGCCTGGGTCTGATTGTTGCCGAAGTGGTCAAGCAGAACGACATCAAGCCGGACAACGATCGCGTGCGCGCGATGGTTGAAGAGCTGGCCTCTGCCTACCAGGAGCCGGAGCAGGTCGTTAACTGGTACTACCAGAACGAGCAGCAACTGGGCGAGATCCAGTCGGTTGTGCTGGAAGAACAAGTCGTGGATACTGTGCTGCAGAAGGCGCAAGTGACTGATAAGAAAGTTGCTTATGAAGAGGCTGTGAAGCCGGCACAACCTGCACAGGTTGCTGCTGACGAGGCCGAGGAAGCCACTGCAGCCGAGTAATCAGCTGCAGCTTTCCGTCAACGCAAGCCAGCCTTCGGGCTGGCTTGCGCGTTTTTGCGATACGCATACTTGGAGTAACAGGAATCCATGACCCAAAACAGCTTTATGCAGTTGCCCCCAGAAGTGCAGGCCGCCGGTGGCCTGGTCCCGATGGTGATCGAGCAGTCTGCCCGTGGGGAGCGCTCCTACGATATCTACTCCCGACTGCTGAAAGAGCGCGTGATCTTCCTCGTGGGTCAGGTGGAAGACTACATGGCCAATCTGGTCGTGGCGCAGCTTTTGTTCCTTGAGTCGGAAAACCCCGACAAGGACATCCACCTGTATATCAACTCGCCGGGTGGCTCGGTGACCGCCGGTATGGCGATTTACGACACCATGCAGTTCATCAAGCCGAACGTCAGCACCCTGTGCATCGGGCAGGCTTGCAGCATGGGTGCCTTGCTGCTGGCTGGTGGTGCCGAGGGCAAGCGTTTCTGTCTGCCGCATGCACGGATGATGATCCACCAGCCGCTGGGTGGCTTCCAGGGTCAGGCTTCGGACATCGAGATTCACGCCCGTGAAATCCTCTTTATCCGTGAGCGCCTGAACAAGGTGCTGGCTGACCATACCGGCCAGCCGCTGGATGTGATTGCGCGTGATACCGATCGTGATCGCTTCATGAGCGGCGCTGAGGCAGTGGAATATGGTCTGATCGACAAGGTGCTGGAATCGCGCACCAGCGCCGAGTAAGGCCGCAGAGACCGGAGCAGGCGTCTTTCTGGCCACCGACGTGCTACTCGTCGTGGCCAGATGCCGCCGGTACAAGTTTGATCGGGTCGCACTTGCAATGTGGGCATGTTGCCCCCATCTTTGTTACAAGAGCGATTCAAGAGTAGGGGTTTTCGATGACCGATATGACTGGGAAGGGCGACGACAACGGCAAGCTGCTGTATTGCTCCTTCTGCGGCAAGAGCCAGCATGAAGTGCGCAAGCTGATTGCCGGCCCCTCCGTGTTTATCTGCGATGAGTGCGTTGACCTGTGCAACGACATCATTCGCGAAGAAGTACAGGAAAGCCAGGCTGAAAGCAGCCAGCAAAAGCTGCCGACGCCGGTTGAAATCTGCTCGATCCTTGATCAGTACGTGATTGGTCAGCAACGCGCCAAGAAGGTGCTGTCGGTAGCGGTTTACAACCACTACAAGCGTCTCAATCAGCGCCAGGGCAAAGAAGAAGTCGAGCTGGGCAAGAGCAACATCCTGCTGATCGGCCCCACCGGTTCGGGTAAGACGCTGCTCGCCGAAACCCTGGCTCGTCTGCTGAACGTGCCCTTTACCATTGCTGACGCCACCACGCTGACCGAAGCCGGTTACGTGGGTGAAGATGTTGAGAACATCATTCAGAAGCTGCTGCAGAAGTGCGACTACGACGTCGAAAAGGCGCAGATGGGTATCGTCTACATCGACGAGATCGACAAGATTTCGCGTAAGTCCGACAACCCGTCGATTACTCGCGATGTATCCGGTGAAGGCGTTCAGCAGGCGCTGCTCAAGCTGATCGAGGGTACGGTTGCTTCGGTACCGCCGCAGGGCGGACGCAAGCACCCGCAGCAGGAGTTCTTGCAGGTTGATACCCGCAACATCCTGTTCATCTGTGGCGGCGCCTTTGCCGGTCTGGAGAAGGTTATCCGTGATCGCTCCGAGAAGAGCGGTATCGGCTTCAACGCCAGCGTGCGCAGCAAGGACGCCGGCAAGAAGGTCGGCGACACCCTGAAAGACGTCGAGCCGGATGATCTGGTGCGCTTTGGCCTGATTCCCGAGTTTGTCGGTCGTCTGCCGGTCATCGCCACGCTCAACGAGCTGGATGAGGACGCGTTGATCCAGATCCTGACCGAACCGAAGAACGCGCTCACCAAGCAGTACGCTCGTCTGTTCGATATGGAAGAGGTGGAGCTGGAGTTTCGCACCGACGCGCTCAAGGCCATCGCTGGCCGTGCACTGGAGCGCAAGACCGGTGCCCGTGGCCTGCGTTCCATCCTGGAAAGCGTGCTGCTGGAAACCATGTACGAGATCCCGTCTGCCGAGAACGTCACCAAGGTGGTCATTGATGAGAACGTCATCAATGGCGATGCGCAACCGCTGCTGATTTATCAGACACCGGAACAACCGCCCAAGGTGGTTCCGGAAGACTGATCTGCGTTAACGGAACGCCGCCGCCAGGCGGCGTTTTGCTTTTTGTGGCAATTGTATTGCGCTAATCGATTGCCCCGCGCTTGTAATTTCCTGGGGCTGCCCCCATCTTGATTGCATGAACCCGTCCTGTTCCGGTGCTGCCGTTACGGCCACCCCTCTTCAAGCGAGCCTCTGCCATGACGACTCCCGCTGAATTTCCGCTTCTTCCGCTGCGCGACGTAGTGGTCTATCCGCACATGGTCATCCCGTTGTTTGTCGGGCGTGACAAGTCCATTCAAGCGCTTGAAGCCGCCATGGCCGGCAACAAGCAAGTCCTGCTGGTGGCTCAGCGCGATGCCAGTGATGATGATCCGGGTCGTGATGCACTTTACGACGTCGGTACCCTGGCGACCATCCTGCAGTTGCTGAAGCTGCCCGACGGTACCGTCAAGGTGCTGGTGGAGGGCGAGCGACGCGCTCGCTTGGTCGAGCTGGAAGAGGTTGAAGGCTACCAGAGCGCGGAGATCGAACTGCTGGAAGAAGGCGCCCTGGACGAGCGTGAGTCCGAAGTCTTGGTGCGCAGCCTGATGAGCCAGTTTGAGCAGTTTGTGCAACTGGGCAAGAAGGTGCCCGCAGAGGTAGTGTCCTCGCTGTCCAGCATCGATGAGCCGGGCCGCCTGGTCGATACTATGGTGGCGCACCTGTCGCTCAAGCTGGACGAGAAACAGAAAATTCTGGAAATCCTGCCCCTGCGTGATCGTGTTGAACATGTGCTCGGCGTGCTGGATGGCGAGATTGATCTGCTGCAGGTCGAGAAGCGCATCCGCGGCCGCGTCAAGAAGCAGATGGAACGCAGTCAGCGCGAGTACTACCTGAACGAGCAGATGAAGGCCATCCAGAAGGAGATGGGCAATCTGGACGAAGGCGAGGGTGAGTTTGACGAGCTGCGCCGCAAGATCGACAACGCCGGCATGCCGGAAGAGGCGCTGAACAAGGCCAATGCCGAGCTGAACAAGCTGAAGATGATGTCGCCGATGTCGGCAGAGGCCACCGTCGTGCGGTCCTATATCGATTGGCTGACAGCGGTGCCGTGGAAAAAGGCCAGCAAGGTACGGCATGACATCGCCCGTGCCGAGAAGGTGCTCGAGAACGATCATTACGGCCTGGAAGAGGTCAAGGAGCGCATCCTCGAGTATCTGGCAGTGCAGAAGCGTGTACGCAAGCTCAAAGGCCCTGTGCTCTGTCTGGTGGGGCCTCCGGGCGTGGGGAAGACCTCGCTGGGCGAATCGCTGGCGCGTGCTACCAATCGTGAATTTGTCCGCATGGCGCTGGGCGGCGTGCGCGACGAGGCCGAGATCCGTGGTCACCGCCGGACCTACATTGGCTCTTTGCCGGGCAAACTGATTCAAAAGATGACCAAGGCCGGAGTGAAGAATCCGCTGTTCCTGCTCGATGAAATCGACAAGATGGGGCAGGACATGCGCGGCGATCCGGCCTCGGCACTGCTGGAGGTGCTGGACCCGGAGCAGAACCATGCGTTCAACGATCACTATCTGGAGGTCGATTATGACCTGTCGGATGTGATGTTCATCTGCACCTCGAACTCGATGAACATCCCGGCGCCGCTGATGGACCGGATGGAGATCATTCGCATCCCGGGCTACACCGAGGATGAAAAGATCAACATCGCCCAGCGCTACCTGGTACCCAAGCAGATCAAGAACAACGGCCTGAAAAAGGACGAGCTGACCTTCACGCAGGAGTCGCTGCGCGACCTGATCCGTTACTACACTCGCGAAGCCGGTGTGCGTGGCCTGGAACGTCAGATTGCCAAGGTCTGCCGCAAGGTGGTGAAAGAGCAGGCGGCGGAGCGCAAGCCCAAGCCTGTGGTGCTCGACGAGGCGCTGCTGGAGCATTATCTGGGCGTGCGCAAGTTCAAGTACGGCCTGGCCGAGGAAGCCGATCAGGTGGGCCAGGTAACCGGTCTGGCCTGGACTCAGGTGGGTGGCGAGCTGCTCAGCCTGGAGGCCGTGGTGGTGCCTGGCAAGGGGCGGCAGATCAAGACCGGCTCGCTGGGCGATGTCATGCAGGAGTCGATCAGCGCAGCGCTTACCGTGGTACGCAGCCGCGCTGCCAGTCTGGGTATCGCCGCTGATTTTCACGAGAAGCAGGATATCCATATTCACGTGCCCGAGGGTGCTACGCCCAAGGATGGACCCAGTGCCGGTATTGGCATGTGCACCGCACTGGTGTCGGCCCTAACCGGGATTCCGGTGCGCGCCGATGTGGCCATGACCGGTGAAATTACCCTGCGTGGGCAGGTGTTGCCCATCGGTGGTTTGAAGGAAAAACTGCTGGCTGCGCACCGTGGTGGCATCCGTACGGTGGTGATTCCTCACGACAATGTGCGTGATCTGAAAGAGATTCCTGAGAAGATTCGCCAAAACATTGATATCAAGCCGGTAAAATGGATTGACGAGGTGTTGCAGATTGCGCTGCAATACCAGCCGGAGCCCTTGAAAGAAGGGGTTGAAGAGATGGTTGCAAAGGATGACAATCGCGAGACTGATGAACAGGGACGCGTCAGTACTCATTGATCTGATCCGGGTCGAGTGGTTGTTCGCTTCCCACGGGACGCTTCGCCAATCGGCCCTGAGTCGCCGCAGGCACACTCCTTGACATGGTTTTTGACCGCTTGCTATAAAGCGGCTTCGACCTAAAGCAGGTATGCTGACTGGCCACAGCTTTGCTAAGACCAAAAGCTTACATAATGACTAACTACTCGTTGAACTAGATAAGGGGACTTAGAGTGAACAAGTCTGAACTGATTGATGCCATCGCTGCATCCGCTGATATTCCTAAAGCTGCTGCCGGTCGTGCTCTGGACGCCGTCATCGATTCCGTTACCGGTGCACTGAAGGATGGTGATTCCGTGGTATTGGTAGGTTTCGGTACTTTCGCCGTGAAAGAGCGCGCTGCTCGCACTGGTCGTAACCCGCAGACTGGTCAGCCGATCGAAATCAGCGCAGCCAAGATTCCCAGCTTCAAGGCTGGCAAGGCTCTCAAGGACGCCGTTAACTAATAGCGTCCCTGATCTGATGGCATGTCCGCGCTTGCGTTGACATGCATGCGGGACCGGTGACCTGGCGGCCTGAGACGGCATCACAATCCGGTTCCGACAGTTAGCAGAAAGGCGCATCACCTCGATGCGCCTTTTTTGTTGGGCAAAACAAAAAAGACGACGCCGATGTCGGTGGCAATCCTGGGCCTTAAAGTCGCAGCTAGCAGACAAGATTTCGGGGGAATGATGCTGCAAACAATGAGGGACAATGCGCAAAGCTGGGTCGCCAAGGTGATCGTAGGCGTCATTGTGCTGATTTTCGCGTTGACCGGATGGGAGTCCATCAGCCGTTTTACCAGCGATGCCGAGACGGCGGCCGAGGTCAACGGGCAGGCCATCTCCAAGCTTGAGCTGGAACAGGCCGTGGCGCTGCAGAAGCGTCAGCTGATCCAGCAGCTGCAACAGATGGGCAACCAGTTTGATCCCAGCATGATCGATGACGCATTCCTGCGCACCTCCGTGCTGGATGGCCTGATCGAGCGCGCGGTTCTGCTGCAGGGCGCCGAAGAGGCCGGTTTCCAGATTTCCGATCAAATGATCGATCAGCTGATTCTGTCCACGCCGGACTTTCAGGTCGACGGCAAGTTCGATGCCAACCGCTTTGATGTGGTTATCCGCAACATGGGCATGCCTTCGCGCATGGCGTTCCGCGACCTGGTGCGTCAGCAGCTGATGATTACCCAGTATCGCAACGGCTATGAAGCGACCGCGTTCGCCACTCCGCAGGAGCGTCAGCAACTGGTCGCGCTGGAAAATCAGACCCGTGATTTTGCGGTGATCGATATCCCGGTCGGTGATGTGAATGCCGAGGTGTCCGATGAAGAAATCGAAGCGTTCTACAACGAGAACGCCAGCCAGTTCATGACCCCGGAGCAGGTGGTTCTGGAGACGCTGACGCTCAAGCGGGCCAGCTTCTTTGATCAGGCCCAGGTTGACGAGCAGGCCGTTGAAGAGATGTATCAGCGTGAAATCGGCAACCTGGCCGAACAACGCCGTGCCTCGCACATTCTGGTCGAAGTGGCTGATGACGATGCTGCAGCCAGGGAAAAAATCGAATCTGCTGCTGCCCGCATTGCGGCTGGTGAGGACTTTGCCACTGTTGCGGCTGACGTCTCCGACGATACTGGCAGCTCGCGCGATGGCGGTGATTTGGGGTACATCGTCAAGGGCAGCTTTGATGATGCCTTCGATGAAGCGCTGTTCGCGCTGCAGCCGGGTGAAGTGTCCGCTCCGGTACGCAGCAGCTACGGTTACCACCTGATCAAGCTGACCGATCTGAAGGCGCCTGAGGTGCCGACGCTGGAGTCCATGCGTGAAGAGCTGGTGCAGGAGCTGAAGGTTGAGCAGGTTGAACGCAGTTTTGTTGAGGCGTCCCAGGAGCTGGCCAATCTGGCCCATGAGGCGCCTGATCTGGCCGAGCCTGCTGCGGCGCTGGGCTTGACTGTGGAAACCCTGGGGCCGGTCGAGCGTCTTGGTGGTGACGGCCTGGCCGCCAACCCCAAGGTAATGAACGCTGCCTTCAGTGACGATGTCCTGAAAAATGGCTTCAACAGCGAGCTGATTGAGCTGGATGCCGATACCGTTGCCGTTGTGCGCGTCAAGGAGCATCTGGAACCCGCCCAGCGTCCGCTGGCGGATGTCAGCGCCGAGATTCGCGAGCAATTGGCCTACAACAAGGCGGAGCAGGCTGCCGCAGAGCGTGCCGAGGCCTTGGCTGAGGAGCTGCGTGAGCAGGCGTCTGACGCCAATGCGGTAGCAGAGCGTCTGGCCGCGCAGTGGCAGGTACACGAGGCGGCAAGCCGCGCTGAAAGTGATATCGAGCCGGCGTTGCTGCGACAGGTGTTCGCACTGCCCAAGCCCAGCGCCGAACAACCGGTTTATGCCAGTCTCAAGAAGCCGGCCGGCGGCTACTGGCTGGTGTCGCTGCGTGGTGTCGCCACGGCTGAGGACGTGCAATCAGCCGCTGGCTCGCCGGATCAGTATGCACTGTTCGTTGCCGGTCAGTCTGGCGAGCAGGACTTCGCTGCTGCCCGGCAGCAACTGCGCACTGAGGCAGACATTGAACGTCACTGACGTTGAGTGCGTTCACGGAAAAAGGCGCTTCGGCGCCTTTTTTTGTGTCTGACGCATGCTGGTTTGCATGCGTGAGCAAGCCGCAGTGTACCTGACACTTCGTCGGTGAGCTGGCCTGGCCAAACAGCTGGGAGACGACATGAATGCGTCAGCGCGCGTTCTGTTGGTTCGAGCAAGGCTTGCTGTGAGGGCGCTCAATAGGCGCAACGCGGACACGCCTCTGACTCAGTCCGCTCTACAGGTTGGCGTGCTCGGTGGGGCCATGCGGTGTTGTTTGGCGCGACATGGAGGTCGGGGCGTGTTTGCAGGCTGGGTGACGCGCCATAAAAAAAGCCGACACCGCATCGGGGAGCGGTGTCGACTCAAATCCAGGCTGTCTCTGGGGGGGGCTTGCCTGGATGGAGCGGAGCTATTTCAGGGCAAAGCTGTAGCTGAGGATCAGCCGGTTTTCGTCGATGTCGCGGGTTGCGTCCGAGCGCACCATGGCGTTACGCCAACGCACGGCGAGGTTCTTGAAGGTGCCGCTTTGCACCGTGTAGCTGACGTCGATATCGCGTTCCCATTCGCTGCCTTCGCTGCCGCCAACATCAAAGTTGTCACCACTGACATAACGGGTGAAGGCGCTCAGGCCGGGGATGCCCAGCGAGGCGAAGTTGATGTCGTAGCGTGCTTGCCAGGACTTCTCGTTGGCCCGAGTAAAGTCGAGGATCTGCACATAGTTGACGACGTAGGGGTCGGTCTCGGCCAGGTAGGGGAAGGCGGTATCGCCGTCGCTGTACTGATAACCAAGGCGGAAAGTGTGCGCGCCTGTGGCCGCAGACAGGGTGACCGAGGTCAGCTCGTTGTCGATATCCAGTGGCTGGTTGCCATCGTCGCTGGTGTCGAACCACGCCAGGTTGGCGCCCAGCTTCCAATCGCCTACCGGTTGGTTGTGAATCAAGTTGATCAGATTCTGGCCGTAGACGTCCTGCAGTTCAGCGCGCCATAGACCGACGGTCGTATTCTTGCTGTTGAAGGCGTAGGTGCCGCCCAGGAAGTTGAAGCGATCGGAGGCACCGCCGACGGTGGAGCGGATATCTTCGCGGTTGCTGCTGTTGCGGTAGTTGACCTCGCGCAGTTGCCCGGCCTGAATGTCCAGATTCTCGATCTCGCTGACCGAGAGGCTGGCACCGGTAAAGCTCTGGGGCAGTAGTCGCGAGTCACCGGAAGACACTACGGGCAGCTTGGGCATCAAGCCGCCCACCTTGAGCACGGTGTTGGACATCCGCGCCTTGACCGCAGCGGTTGCCTCGCTGTAGCTGTCTTTGCCTTCGTCGCCGAAACTGTTGGGCAGCAGGCCCGAACCAGCGCGCTGATCGTCCGAATCAAGCTTCAGGCCTAGGCCTGCGTAGACGTCGACACCAAAGCCGATAAAGCCCTCGGTGTAACCGGATTCGGCCTTGAAGATGAAGCCCTGGGCCCATTCTTCGGCTTTGGATTGGGCGCCGGGGTCGCGGAAATCGCGGTTGAAGTAGAAGTTGCGCAGCTGCAGTGAGGCACTGGCATCATCGGCAAAACCGGCGGCCTGGGTGTGTCCGCAGGCAAGCGCTGCCGCGACGGCGAGCGCGAGAGGCGTCACATGCTTCATTGTTATTCTCCTGATGTGATTTGGGTGGCGCGGATAAAATAAAACATGCGGCTCGTTCCTTGGCCTTACGACCATGGTCGAACTGTCATCAAACTGTCTTGTCGCGGTTGCCGGGGAGGGGGCTGCAAAGCCTTGATCTTGAGCTGTGGCGCCGCCTCGTGGCGGCGGCGCCTGACTTTAGTCTAATAGGCTGGGGAGGCGCTCAAGAATGCGTCTGCGGCGTTGCGTCTCTGCCAATAGAAAGACTATTGGCTGCGCGCCGCGCTTTGCAGCTGCACGCTTGAGCTCTGGCAGAGGGCGCGTGGAGTTGATCAGCGCTGCTCTAGGGTCTGTTGCCGTTTCGTTCACCCGCCTGCCGAAAAATGGCCCCGGCCCTGCGGGGTGCGCCTGTAAAGCCGCCACTCCGCGTCGCTCGTCGTTTATTTGGAATGACCAAACTACGCTCCTCTCTCCTTGATTGCCGGCTTTACAGGCAGCAACAGACGGGAGAACGAAACGGCAACAGACCCTAGGACATGCCGTTGGTAAATGCCGGAATGCTCATGTCGATCTGCCCGCGGATACCGCCCAGTGCGCGGCTGTAGTGCAGCAGAATATCCAGGTTGTAGGCCAGCCGGTCACGCAGGCGTTGATCACTCTCGGATTCGGCTTCTGCACCGTTGAGTACATGGTTTACGTCACGCACGATCAGATGTTCAGGGATATAGCATAAGCGGCAGTTCTTGTAGCTCGACGCCCGCAGCTCGCTGATCGGAAAGGCGCCGCCAACACCGGCGGAGACGCTGCCCAGCATTGCCGGCTTGTGGGCCAGTTGCGCTTTGCTGGCATAGAGGAAGAAATTCTTGATGGCCGGGCAGGCCATGCCGTGCCACTCCGGTGCAAGGATGATGACCGCGTCGGCTGCGCTGAGCAGCTGTTCATGCGCGGGCCAGGCATCTGTGTTCTCACCGGGCCACAAGGGGAGTGGTTGCTTGCCAAGGTCAATGACTGACACGGCGTTTGCATCCAGGCCATGCTGGCTGGTCAGTGTCTGCTTGATGAAATGGGCGACCTTGCTGGTTTGGCTATCACTGCGGCTACTGCCGGCGACAATGGCGACATTCTGCATGGGGAGTCCTGTTGGTTGGCTGGAGTCATACTGTACAACGTGTTGGCGGCCTTTGGTCAGCGGCTTTTGACAGGGGCGGGCGAGTGGGGCAGAGTACGCGGCCTTCGGGGCGCCGAATCGGTGCCAACGCCTGTTTGCTGGGAGAGTCCGCGATGAATGCTGTGGTGGCGGCGGTAGCCGTGATGCTGGTTCTGAGTCTGTGCCGGGTGCACGTTGTCGTCGCGCTGATCATCGGCGCGCTGACCGGCGGTTTGCTGGGCGGACTGGGGCTGGAAACCACCCTGAGTACCTTTCAGGCGGGTTTGGGCAAGGGTGCTAATATCGCCTTGAGCTATGCGCTGCTGGGTGCCTTTGCAGTGGCGATTGCCAAGTCCGGGCTGGCCCATGCGCTGGCTGACAAGGGCTTGTCCCTGGTCGACAGCCGACGCGACAGCGGTGGAGGCTTGCTCAAGCTGATGATGCTGCTGGTGTTGCTGGCGGTGGCTATTTCTTCGCAGAACATCCTGCCGATTCACATTGCGTTTATTCCGTTGCTGGTACCGCCGCTGCTGTTTGTCATGGCGCGCCTGCGACTGGATCGCCGAGCGGTTGCCTGTGTGCTGACGTTCGGTCTGATTACGCCCTACATGTTTCTGCCGGTCGGCTTTGGCGGCATCTTCCTGAATGACATCCTGCTCGCTAATGTGGCTGAAAGTGGTGCTCCGATTGAAGGGGTGAACGTCATGCACGCCATGGCGCTGCCCGCGCTGGGCATGCTGGCGGGCCTGCTGGTGGCCGTGTTGGTCAGCTATCGCAAGCCGCGCGATTACGATCAAAGCCTGATCAGCGAGGTGGAGCGCACCGGAACCCGCTATAACAGTCTGTCACTACTGGTGGCGCTGGTTGCAGTGGCAGCCGCCTTCATCATTCAGCTGTGGCTGGACTCGATGATCATGGGCGCACTGGCGGGGTTCGTTATCTTCTCGCTGTCCGGCGTCGTACGCTGGCGAGAAGCAGATGATGTCTTCACCGAAGGCATGAAGATGATGGCCATGATCGGCTTTATCATGATTGCCGCCGCCGGCTTTGCCGAGGTCATGCGTGAGACCGGGGCCATCAAAACGCTGGTCGACAGCTCGGCCGCGATGATTGGTGACAATCGCGCGCTGGCGGCGCTGTTGATGTTGCTGGTCGGCCTGCTGATCACCATGGGCATTGGCTCATCGTTCTCGACCATTCCGATTATTGCCGCGATTTACGTGCCGCTGGCCATGCAGCTGGGCTTTAGTCCGGCTGCCATCGTTGCCCTGGTAGGCACTGCCGCAGCACTGGGTGATGCTGGCTCACCCGCCTCTGACTCGACCCTGGGTCCAACGGCTGGTCTGAATGTGGATGGGCAGCATAATCACAT
Organism: Pseudomonas abyssi; assembly: GCF_002307495.1. Classification (GTDB taxonomy): domain Bacteria; phylum Pseudomonadota; class Gammaproteobacteria; order Pseudomonadales; family Pseudomonadaceae; genus Halopseudomonas; species Halopseudomonas abyssi. Next base: position 45,891 of record NZ_NTMR01000013.1, read on the forward strand.
TTGGGATACCGTGGTGCCGACGTTCCTGCATTACAACCTGCCGCTGATTGCCTTTGGCTGGTTGGCGGTGCTGGTGCTTTAAACCCGACGCAGCCAACACGGCTATCAGCTAGCCATAAAAAGCCCCTGAACAGAGCAATCTGTTCAGGGGCTTTTCTCTGTGCTGCTTACACCCGGAAGCGCTTGACCAGTTCATCGATCTGCCGGCCCAGGCTGGCCAGGTGTTGACCTGCCTGGGCGGTTTCACGGGCGCCGTCGGTGGTTTCGCGGGCCAGTTCAGCCGCCTCGGTAACGTTGCGGTTGACGTCTTCGACCACGGTGGACTGCTGCGTGGTGGCGCTGGCGATTGACGCGTTGAGAGCCACCAGTTGCTGCATGGACTGGGCGATCTGCTCCAGCGCTGCGCCTGCTTCGTTCACCTGCTCGACGCTGGCCTGCGAGTGGCGGCTGCTCTCATTGATGACGCTGACCACCGTCTGGGTGTTGGTCTGCAGCTTGCTGATCATGTTGTGGATTTCTTCGGTCGACTGCTGGGTGCGCTGGGCCAGATTGCGTACCTCGTCGGCAACCACTGCAAAACCACGTCCCATCTCACCGGCACGCGCTGCCTCAATGGCGGCGTTCAGCGCCAGCAGGTTGGTCTGCTCGGCGATGTTGCGGATCACATCCAGTACCGAGGTGATCTCCTGCGCATCGCTGGACAGGGTTTCCATGTGTTCGACAGCGGTGCTGACGCTGCTCGAGAGCTGGTTGATTTCGACGATAGTGCGATCAACCTGAGCGCGGCCGTTGTCTGCACCCTGATTGGCCTTTTCAACCTCTTCGGCGGCAGCGTTGGCGTTCTGCGCAACGTCCTGCACGCCGTAGGTGATTTCATTGATGGCGGTGGCCATCAGTTCCATCCGCTCGGACTGGCGACTCATGTCACGCAGGCTGTTATTGCTGATCTCATCGAGCTGATGGCTGGAGCTGATCAGTTGACGTGCGCTGTCGCCGAGCTGCTGAATGATATCCCTCAGGTTGCGGTTGAAGCGATTGAAGTAATACGCAATCTGCGACAGCTCGTCCTTGGCATCGTCATCCAGGCGGCGGGTCAGGTCCGCCTCGCCACTGGCGACATCGCGCATGGCGTTGACGATCTTGTCCAGCGGTTGCGAAATGCTGCGACCGATAATGAACAGCAGCAGGAACATGGCCAGAATAACCACCGCGCTAAGTATGACCGAGCTGATCAGGGCGGCGCGGAACTTGGCCTGCATGGCGTCAACATAGATGCCCGTGCCGATCATGTAATCCCAGGGTTTGAAGTGCTTGAAGGCGGCGATTTTGGCAGAGCCGTCTTCTTCGCCCGGCTTGGGCCAGGAGTATTCGAAGCTGGCGGTGCCTTTGCTGCGTGCGAGCTGGACCATTTCCGAGATGACGTTGACGCCTTCGGTGTTGCGCATGGTGGTCAGGTCAGTGCCAACGGTTTGCGGGGCCAGCGGGTGCATGATCATGATGTTGTTCATGTCATTGACCCAGTAGTACTCGTTGCCGCTGTAGCGAACTGCGGCCAGGGCGGCGAGCGCCTGCTGTCGAGCCTGCTCGCCGGTCAGCTCACCGTTCAGTTCTTTCTGGTGATAGAAGGCCATGAGGTCGTGGGCCACCTCGACCAGATGGGTCGCCTTGGTGATTTCCGCTTGGCGGATTTCCTTGTGCAGGTGGGAGAGAGAGAGCCCTTCGGCAGTGAGGGTACTGACCAGTGCAATAATCAGGATCAGCCAGATCCGCTGGCTGATACGAATGTTGCGCAACAGCTTCATTTACAACCTCCACCCGCTGAGTGAAATATTTCTTGTTATGCCTGCAGCCGCGCTGGCAAGGTCCTTCGAGCGCGTTACAGTGTTATCAGGGTGTCGGCTGAATACGTCAAAACCTGAGCGGTAATTTTCCGTCACCTGTGATGGCGATTTGACTCCAAGCGGGCAGGGGTTGCAACCCACAATGCATTTCTGTGATCTTTTCTTATAAAACACAGCGCGTATTGCCAGCAGCGCTGGTATAAACGCGCCGGGCCATCAGGCGATGGCCTATTCGCTGATTTTGTTGATAAGGGTTTCTCATGCGGTCAATGTTCAAGGTGGTTGGTCTGTGCGCAGGTCTGCTGTGCACGCTTACGGCAGGCTCAATGGCGCAGGCCGATGAACCGCGGGTGGTTGGCTGGATTGAAAAGGGTTTGATCCTGCCGGAGTACACGGCAGTGAAGATCAAGGTCGACTCCGGCGCGCTGACGTCCTCCATGCATGCAGTCAACATGGAAGAGTACAGCCACCGCGGCAATGACTGGGTGCGTTACGACGTGCCTGTTGAGGACGTGGATACCGGGGAACAGGTGACCCTGCACTTTGAGCGCCCGGTATTTCGTCGCATTCTGGTGCGTGGGGCGGGTGGCTCCGAGCGTCGTCCGGTGGTAAAAATGTCCATTTGCCTGGGCGACCAGGTGTACGAGGAGCAGTTTTCTCTGCGTGATCGCGGTGAGATGAATTACCCGGTACTGATTGGCCGACGCACCATCGCGCATATCGGGCTGATCGATGTCTCCGAGACCTTCATGCACAAGCCCAACTGCTCGCAGGAGCAGATGGATGAAGAGCGTCGCCGTCAGCAGCAGCGCGAGCAAGAGGGTGCTGACAACGAGACAGACCCGAGCGGCGAGACGGATTCCCAAGCCTGATAGCAAAGAGGGGCTGCCCAGTCAGGCAGCCCCTCTTTTCATCTGACTTCGCTCGCTTACCACATCAGGTCATCGGGAATCTGATAGGCGGCGTAGGGATCATCCTCATCCACTGCCTGCTTGCTGACCTCGGCCACATGTACCGGCCAGTGCGGCGCGCGTTCGCGGACCTTCTCCGCCACCTCTACCGGAATCAGCACAAAGCCGCCCGACAGACGGGTGATGGCCAGACGGCCACGGCTGAGCAGGCCGAACTGCTCTTCGGTCACGTGGATCTTCTTGATCTTGTTCTTGGCGACGAACTGGTACGGCGTTTCACCACCGGTCCGTTCGACCACCGCCTGTTCGATCATCTGTTTGGCCTGAGCTTCGGCGGCCTTGCGTGCCGATTCGGCCTCGCGCTGCTGATTCAGCTCACGGTCGCGGGCGGCTTTCTGCTCGCGGGCCTGTTGTGCGGTATTGGGCGCGTTCTCGCCGGCCGGCTGAGCCTTGGCCTGCTTTTTCTTGGCGCGCTGCGCCTGCTTGAGTTTCTTCTCGTCGACCAGTCCGGCCTTGAGCAGTTGGGCTTGCAGTGAGTTGACCATGAGTTGCCACAATCATCTTGATGAGGCGCGCGGTAACGCGCCAGGTTGACAGCATGCCAGCGGGCTGGCGTTCAAAGGCGCCTAGTCTAGCAGGCCGAGGCTCTCAGCGCTGTCTAACGTGCGTCGTTCTCGGACTCTTCGCGTTTCAGCTGTGCCTCGCGGGCTTTGACCTTGGCAATGGTCTCCGGGCTGACCCGGTTGCTGCCGGCGTTGTCGCGCAGCAGTAACAGGCTGCCAACGATGCTGCCGAGCGCCAGGGCCATGAACAGCCAGCCGTACCAGGGCATGGTGTCACTCCTTGTTGAGCATGAGACCTCATCATGCGTGCCCCCCGCAGCGATGGCAAGCGCGCACAGATGGCTGGTGGCTCGTGCTCAGGCACGCAGTGATTGGTTGAACATCATGATGGTGTACTCGAATAATGCCGCTGGATCGGGCTGACCGGCGACGCAGACGCCTTGCTCACGTGTTTGCAGAATGATGCCGTGCAGCGCGCCGCGCAGGTAGTAGGCCGTGACCATGGGGTCGGTGATGCGCTCGCGGCTGAGGCTGCCGTCGGCCACACCGGCTGCCAATGAGTCGACCATGCAACCCATGGTCAGGGCGCTGCAGATATCCATGTCCTCTGTCAGCTCATCCGATTCCATCAGGTGCGCAAAGGTGCTGGCGTTGGTCAGTACGTCGAAGTAATCGGGCTGCTCCAGACTGAAGCGGTAGTAGCTCTGCCCCATCCGTTCCAGCTGCTGCAGGCCGCTGCCGCCGGCCTCTCTGGCGGCGCGAAATTCATTCAGCAGCGCGTACCCGGCGCGCAGCATGACACCGCGCATGATGGCGGCCTTGTCTTTGAAATAGACGTACAGCAAGGCGCGGCTCAGCTGAGCGCCCTTGGCAATGTCGTCCATGGAGGTGCGGTCATAGCCCTTGCCGAAGAAGCTTTGCTCGGCACTGTTCAGGATGCTCTCGCGGCGCTCCTGCTTTTCTTTCTCTCGGCGTTCTGCGGAACTCATCGGGTCTCCCGTTAATGGCGCATGAAAAACATTCTGCCATTTATTGACAAAGTGTCAATGTCTGACAAAGTGTTAATAAGGCGATTCACTTCAGGAGCAGGATGATGGTCAGCGCAGCGATTTGGCAAGGTTTACCGGCGTGGTGCAGGGCAGGGGCGCTGGCGGTTGCGGTGTTGGGGCTGGTGGGGTGTCGTTCCAGCGCGTCTGAGAGCGGCGCCGCGACGCAGGCGGTGCCGGTGCGGGTTGCCGCGGTGACCAGCGATGTGCGAGCACAGGCGCTGCGTTTTGCCGGGGTCGCCCGTGCGCGTCAGCGTGCCAGCCTGACCTTTCAGGTCGGCGGTACGCTGGCCACGCGGCCGCTGGAAATTGGTCAGCAGGTCGTCGCTGGCCAGGTGCTTGCGACGCTCTATAACCCGCAGCTGGAGCCCGCCCGGGATGCCGCCCGCGCGCGCCTGGCAGAGTTGCAGGCACAGAGCGCGCAGGCGCGGCGGGATGTGCAGCGCACCGAGCAACTGTTTGAGCGCGGGGTGCTGTCGCAGGCGGATCAGGAGCAGCAGCGCGCGCGGCTGCAGGCGCTGGAGGCCGGCGTACGCAATGCCCGGGCAGCGCTGCAGCAACGTGAGCAGATGAACAGTGAAACACGCTTGCGCGCCCCCTTTGACGGCAGCATCGATGCGCTGCTGGTCGAGCCGGGGGAGTTTGTCGCCGCAGGTCAGCCGGTACTGCAGTTAGCCGCCGGTAGCGGCCTCGAAGTGGAAGTGCTGGTGCCGGCGAGTCTGTTGCAGGGCTTGGAAGTGGACGCGACGCTGCCGGTCTGGTCCAGCCTGGATGGTCAGCAGTGGCAAGGTCGCGTCGCTGAGGTGGGGCGTGGCTCAGGCTTTGGATCGAGCCTCTATCCGTTGGTCGTCAGCTTGCCCGGGGGGCGCGCTGGGGATGCGGTCGAAGTCGGGTTGCAGCCAGCGGGCGCGCAACGCTTGAGTGTGCCGCTTGCGGCCGTGATGCGCTCGGCTCAGGGGTTGTCGGTCTTTCGGGTGGTGGATACACGGGCCGAGCGGGTGGCGGTGACTGTTGCCGGCTTTGCCGGCGAGCAGGCGCAGCTCTCAGGTGACGCGTTGGCGGTGGGAGACCAAGTGGTGTACGCGGGCCTCAGCCGATTGGCGGATGGCGATGCTGTGGAGCTGCTGCGATGAACGTCGCGCAGTTGCTGCGCCCACGTCTGCTCGGGCTGGTCGTGGTCATGTTGTCCTTACTGGGCGTTGCCGCCTACCTGACCATGGCGCGTCAGGAGGATCCGAGCTTTCCCTATCGCGCGGGCATGATCACCGTCATCTATCCGGGCGCGGTGGCAGAGTCGGTCGAACGCCTGATTCTGGAGCCCCTGTCTGATGAGCTGTCGCAGGTCGAGGAGGTCGACTTCATCAGTGCCACCGCCCGTACCGGCGTGGCACTGGTGCCGGTACGCTTGCACGACTCCATCTACGATACTGATGCCGCCTGGGACCGAGTCAGGCAGGCGATGACGCGCGCCGAGCTGTCGTTTCCTGACGGCGTGCAGAGTATGGAGCTGGATGATCGTCTGATCGATATTCCAGCGGTGGTGCTGGCGGTGCGGGGCGACCCCTCCCTGGTTCGCCTGAGCGACGAGGCCGAGCGCCTGAAGCGTCAGCTGATGGACTTGCCGGGACTCTCGCGCGTCGAGCTTTATGGCGATACGGACGAGCAGATTACCATCGCGCTACGCGATGCCCAGATGAGCCGCCTGGGCTTGGCTCCCCAGCAGCTGGCCGGGCTGCTGGCGCAGCGCAACCAGGTCATTCCCGGTGGGTTTGTGGTGGTGGGCAGTCAGCGCCTTGGCGTACTGCCCAACAGCGAATTCACTAGTCTGGATGCCCTGCGTACCACCCAGGTTACGCTGCCTCAAGGCGGTAGCGTGCCGCTGGCGTCGATCGCGGATATCTGGCGCGGACCGGTTGAGCCGATGGGCGAGCGCGCCTGGTACGACGGCGACCCGAGCGTGCTGATCGGGCTGGTACTGGAGCGAGGTCAGGTGGATGCCATTCGCTTTGGCGAGCAACTGCGGGCGCGGCTCGCTACATTGGCGCCGGACTTTGCTCCGTTGCAGATTGACGAAATGTTCTTTCAGCCCGACCAGGTCAAAGAGCGTCTGGATGGGCTGGAGGCAAACCTGATCAGCAGTGTGTTGATCATCATTGCCGTTGTATTGGTGGGTATGGGCTGGCGCATGGGTGTGCTGGTTGCGCTCATGTTGCCGCTGGTGGCGCTGATCAGTCTGGGGCTCTACGACCTGGGCGGCGGCATCCTGCACCAGATTGCGGTGATCGGTATGGTCATTTCCCTGGGCATTCTGATCGATAACGCGATTGTCATGGTGGAGAACATCCAGGATCGGCTCAACAGTGGTGCGGGGCGCCAGCAGGCCGTGTTGGGAGCAATACGCGAGCTGGCGGCGCCGTTGGGCGCTTCGACCGCGACGACGCTGGCGGCCTTCACGCCAATGCTGCTGTCCAAGGGCGGCACCGCCGACTTCACTCGCGGCATTCCCATCATGATCATGCTTACTCTGAGTGTCAGTTACCTGCTGGCGATCAGTGTTGCGCCGCTGCTGGCCGGGCGTTTTTTGCGCCCGGCGCCTGAGCGTACAGCGCCCCGTCTGGAGGGCTTTGCCGCCTCGCTGGCGCGCCTCAGCGAGGCGGCGCCCAAGCGCATGTTGCTGCTGGGCATGGGGGTGGTGGCGCTGAGCCTGGCATTGGCGCCCCTGGTCAAGCTGCAGTTCTTCCCCAACGCCGACCGGGCGCAGGTAGTGATCGACCTGTTCATGCCCGAAGGCACTGATCAGCTGCGCACCACTGAGGTGGCGGCGGCGTTGGAGGGTGAGCTGAGCGCACACTCGGGTGTGCAGCAGGTACACCGCTTTGTTGGGGCTACCGGCCCGAGTTTCTACTACAACCTGAATCGCTCCCCGCAGGCCCCCAATCGTGCCCGGCTGGTCGTCAACACCGATACGCTGGCCAGCACCGGCCCGCTGATTCACTGGGTACGCGAGCATGTGGCAGCGCAGTGGCCGGAGCTGGACGTGGTGGCCAGTACGCTGGGGCAGGGGCCGCCGCGCGAGGCGCCGATCGAGTTGCGGTTGTATCACCTGGACGATCGCCAGCGCATTGCCAGTGCCGAGCAGCTGTTTGCTTTGCTGAAACAGGTCTCTGGAGCGGTAGACGTGCGGCATGACATTGACCTGGGCGTACCCACGGTCCGGGTAGAGGTAGACGATGCGCAGGCGCAGCGCTTTGGCCTGACCCGGGCCGATGTCGCCCAGGCACTCTACCGTCAGAGCCTGGGTAGTACCTTTGAACAGTATCGCCAGGAGCTGGACCCGATCCCGATGCTGCTGCGCACCCACGAGGGCAGCCGCCAGTCGCTGAATCGGCTGCTCTCGGCCAGCGTGTTCAATGCGTCTGGACAGGCGATTCCGCTGAGCGCTGTCGCGCGTATTGTGCCGGACTGGCAGCCCGCCAGTATCACCCAGCGAGATGGGGTGCGCGTGCTTACCGTCAGCGCAGGACTGGAGGAGGGTTACAGCTTCAGCCAGGTGCTGCGTGAACTGCAGGTACGGCTGGTGCAGAGGCCGCTGCCGCCGGGTACGCGTTTGGAGGTTGGCGGTGACAGTGAAGGCTCCGGCGACGCCAACCGAGCGCTGTTTACTACGGCGCCCATCGGCATCCTGTTGTTGCTGTTCTTTCTGCTGCTGCAGTTCAACTCCTTCAGTCGGCTGGGGATTGTCCTGCTGACGGTGCCGCTGGCCAGCGCAGGCGTACTGCCGGGGCTGGTACTGTCGGGGGCCCCATTCGGCTTTCAATCCTTGCTTGGGGTGATTGCCCTGGTGGGTATTGTGGTCAACAACGCCATTGTGCTGATTGACGTGGTGGATCAGCGTCTGGCCAGCGGACTGGATATTGATGCAGCGGTCTCCGAGGCGGTGTTGCGGCGTACCCGGCCGATTCTGCTGACCACGGCGACCACTATTGCCGGATTGCTGCCCCTGGCGCTGTCCAGTTCAACCCTCTGGCCGCCGATGGCCTGGGCAATCATCTCCGGTTTGCTGGCTTCAACTGTGCTGACGTTGCTGGTGGTGCCGGCGGTCTGTCGTCTGGCGCTGCGACCGCGGCAGCAGGCCACAGGGAAGGTGACACAGGTGCCTGCAGATATTTTTAAATAATCGAACGCAAGTGCTTGACTCCGTTGGCGGAATCGATAAAATGCGCGCCAGTTCAGACGGACAGGGCGCCAGCCCAACCCCTTCGACAGGGTGTTCTCTGATCTATGCGCAGCGGTAGTTCAGTTGGTTAGAATACCGGCCTGTCACGCCGGGGGTCGCGGGTTCGAGTCCCGTCCGCTGCGCCATTTTGCAAAAGCCCTGATTCGCAAGAATCAGGGCTTTTTTGCTTTTGTCAGCTGTGTTTCAACCAAGATGCGCCGGGTCGATCGCCTCGCCGTTCCAGGCATTGAGCCGTTCACGAATATCCTCAAACATCGCGTCGTACTCGTGGTGCGCTGACAACGACATGAACTCCCTGGTCAGCACGCCGTGACGCCGCAGTATGTGATCAATGTTGCTGGCAAAGTTGAACGCGGTATCGCGCGGCAGGCTGAAGGTCTCGCGCACCACCTGCTGATTGATCTCACCCTCAACGACGAATTCGACCGCACTGCGCTGGCTGTCGATGCTGTAGTGAATGTCCAGACTGTAGCCTGTGTCCTCTGGCAGTAACTGAAGACGACTGATATGCAGATGGCCGGGTTCAAACATGAGAGTTCCTCCTTGTCTACAGAGATTAGTTCGGATGCCGCGCGGGTGAAAGTCGCGCTCTGGCATGCCTCTTGCTGAATGTCTGTCAGCATTGGCAGGAGGCGAGATATGACATCAGCGTTGGATTTTATGTTAGCGGCACGGCGCAGCGAAATGCAGGGGCTGCAGGCGTTGTCACTGACGTGTGCGCTGGTGGTGCAGGTAAGTCGGTTGGTGCATGCACTGCAGCGAGAGCGCGGGTATTCCAACTTTTGTCTCGGAGGGCAGGCGGCGAGCCATGCGCAGATGCTGGATGCGCTGAGCCAGCAGGCGCAGGAGCAGGAGCGGGTGGTGCGTACGGCGCTGGGCGAGATGGACCTGGAGCGCGGCAGCAGTGCTGACAAGGCGCAGCTTTACACGCGCATTGCCTATGCGCTGCATGTCCTTGATGGGTTGCCTGCGTTGCGCCAGCGGGTACGGGAGGCCTCGGTGTCGGCTGCCGAGGCGACGCGGCACTTTTCGCGGCTGGTTGCAGCACTGCTGGCGGTGGTATTTGAGGCCGCGGATACGGCGGTCGACCCACGCGTTACCCGGGCGCTGGTGGCGCTGTTCAACTTTATGCAGGGTAAGGAGCTGGCGGGGCAGGAACGGGCGACCGGGGTGGCGGGTTTCATGGCGGGCTACTTTGATGCCGCGCTGCAGGACCGCTTGCGCTTTCTCCAGGATGGCCAGCAGCGCTGCTTTGAAAGCTTTATCGAGGCTGCCGATGACGCGTCGCGCGCTGACTGGGACCAGTTGTGCACGGCTGAGCTGGTTGAGCAGATCGAGCGGCTGCGCCAGATGGCGATGCGCACCACCTCAGACCAGCGGGTGCAAGGCGAGCTGGGTGATGTGTGGTTCGACCTGACCAGCGCCCGCATGGATACCATGAAGCAGATCGAAGACCAGTTGGCTGACAGTCTGCAGCAGCTGTGTGCACAGCAGACCCGTAAAGCCAAGGCGGACCTGGATAACCAGCGTCGGTTGCTGCGCCAGCTTGATCAGCTTGATCGGGACGCAGGGCAGGGCGCGCCACGGCTGTACAACGTTCAGGCCACCGATTTGCAGGCGCTGCCTGGTGAGGCGCCGGGCGGCCAGGTCAATCGCTCGCTGCTGGACGCCTTGCACGAGCAGACCCAGCGCTTGCAGCAGCTGCAGGATGAGCTGGAGCAGGCCCGTGAGACGCTGAACGAGCGCAAGCTGGTTGAGCGTGCCAAGGGGCTGCTGATGAGCCAGCATGGTTTGAACGAAGAACAAGCCTATCGCACGTTGCAGAATGCAGCGATGGAACGCGGGCAGCGACTGGCGGACGTGGCGCGGACGCTGCTCAACCACAGCGATCAGCGTAAGCCGTTGTAAGGCCGGCTTGCTTTGTAATGGTGCGAGTGGTGCTCCGGGTTGGTGCGCAATGCGCCCTGGCGGAGCGCTCAGGCTGACTCAGGTCAAGACGGCGGGGAACTAGTGCGGTCATTATTCATCTGAATGTCATGCTGGCGCGTTAGCGTCGGCTTGAACCCAAAAAAAATGACAGGAGTGTCGTATGAACGATTACGTAGAAGAGCTGATTGAACTGCAATCCCAGCAATGGGACGATGATGTTGAAGACGCCGAAGAGATGTAAAACCTCTTCGCGCGTTTTATCCACTATCTGCTTTATCCCTCTGTTTTAACTCTGTATTTCCTTCTCTATTCTGTTCGCCTCCAGCAGCTCTTTGCGGTAGCTGCCAGGCGGTGATCCAGTCCAGCGCTTGAAAGCCCTCTGTAACGCCTCGGGTGACGAAAATCCCAGCAGGTAAGCCACCTCGCCCAATGCCAATTCGGTGTCACGTATATAGCTGATTGCCAGATCGCGGCGCATCTCGTCGAGGATCTGCTGGTAGGTAGTATGCGCTTCGTGCTGCAGGCGTCGGCGCAGCGTCCAGGCGGTCATCCCCAAGTGATCGGCTACCGCTGGTAGTGTGGGCGGCTGGCCGTCGAGCCGCGGCGCAACCAGGCTTTCCACGCGCTCGCGCAGACCTCGGTGTCGTGTCAGCTCGCGCAGCTGCTGGCTGCACAGCTCGCGCAGGTGTGCGTAGGTGCCGGCAGCACTTTGCGTCAGTGGCAGCGCCAGGCTGCGAGGCTCCCACACCAGCTGGTTGTGCTGTTGCTCAAAGTGGACCGGGCAGCCAAACATCTCCTCGTAGCGCGCGGCGTAGGGCGGAGCGGGAAACTCGATATGCACCTCGCGCAGGCGCGCCTGGCCGTTTGTCAGGATGCGTCCGGCATGGGCGCGTGCCGATAGCGCCGAGTCCACCACAAAGAGGTTGAACATGTTGTACGGGCTGATCGAGTAAAAGCGCAGCGCCGGTGGCTCAAAGCTGGAGTGACCACGGTAGTTCTGGCTGCCAAGCAGTTCGAATTCCACCAGTGTGGCGAAGGCTTCTTCCAGCGTCGGAGCGCATTGGGCGGTCATGCCCGCCAGCCCGAGGTGGCTGAGTTGGCTGCAGCCGCCCATGGTCAGGCCGATGGCCGGGTTGCGGGTGTAGCGGATAGCGGCGTTCCCCAGGCGCATGAAGCGCGCGATGCTGATGCGTGCGTGGGGCTGGGCCAGCAGGGCGTCGTCAATACGAAAGCGCGCCAGCAAGGGCCTCGGGTCCAGCCCGGAGCGCTGTATCGCTTCGCGCAGGGCCAGCAGGTAGCCAACAGAGATATCACCCAGTTTCATGCTGTGGTCCGCCACTGTGTCGGCTGCAGTGTAATTTATCGTTATTAAAGTGTCACTTCAGGTTATTGAGTGGCGTCGCGAGCGGGCCTATTGTTTTGCTCACAAACAGGCGCCGGGCATGTATCCGAGCGCCGAACCTGATGATGACGCCGGAGTAACCGATGAGCGAACAAACCCTGTACCCGCACCTGCTGGCCCCGCTGGATCTGGGCTTCACTACCTTGCGCAACCGGACCCTGATGGGGTCAATGCATACCGGTCTGGAAGAACGCCCGAACGGTTTCAACCGCCAGGCGGCCTATTTTGCCGAACGGGCGCGCGGCGGCGCGGGGTTGATCGTGACGGGCGGTATCGGTCCGAACGAGGAAGGGTGTGTGGCACAGGGCGCGGCCAAGATGACCACGCCGAAAGAGGCGGCCCAGCACAAGGTGATTACCGACGCGGTGCACGCCGAAGGCGGCAAGATCTGCATGCAGATTCTGCACGCTGGCCGTTATGCCTACAGCCCCAAACAGGTCTCCGCCAGCGCAGTGCAGGCGCCGATCAACCCGTTCACGCCCAAGGAGCTGGACGAGGAAGGTATCGAGAAGCAGATTGCCGACTTTGCCCGTTGTGCCACGCTGGCCAAGGAGGCGGGGTACGACGGCGTTGAAGTCATGGGCTCGGAAGGCTACTTCATCAACCAGTTCCTGGTTGCCCATGTGAACAAGCGTACTGACCGTTGGGGCGGCAGCTACGAAAACCGCATGCGCCTGCCAGTCGAGATTGTGCGCCGGGTCCGTGAAGCGGTTGGCCCGGAGTTCATCATCATTTATCGCTTGTCGATGCTGGACCTGGTCGAGGGCGGCAGCACCTGGGATGAAATCGTCATGCTCGCCAAGGCGATTGAGAAGGCCGGTGCGACCATCATCAACACCGGTATCGGCTGGCATGAGGCGCGGATTCCGACCATCGCCACCAAGGTGCCGCGTGGTGCCTTTGCCAAGGTCACCGCCAAGCTCAAGGGCGAGGTGTCCATCCCGCTGGTCACCACCAACCGCATCAACACGCCGGAGCTGGCTGACCAGCTGCTGGCCGACGGCGCCGCGGACATGATCTCCATGGCGCGTCCGTTCCTCGCTGATCCCGAGTTCGTCAACAAGGCGGCCGCCGGCCGCGCCGATGAGATCAACACCTGCATCGGTTGTAACCAGGCCTGCCTGGATCACACCTTTGGTGGCAAGTTGACCAGCTGCCTGGTGAACCCGCGCGCCTGTTACGAGACCGAACTGAACTTCATTCCGACTACCCAGGTGAAGAACATTGCCGTGGTGGGAGCTGGTCCGGCGGGTCTGGCGGCTGCGACCGTTGCTGCCGAGCGCGGCCACAACGTTACCCTGTTTGATGCTGCCGACAAGATTGGTGGTCAGTTCAATATCGCCAAGCTGGTGCCCGGCAAGGAAGAGTTTTACGAGACCCTGCGCTACTTCGCCAAGCGGATCGAGAAGACCGGGGTCAAGCTGGAGCTCAACCGCCGTGTTGATGTGAGTGATCTGACCGAGTTCGACGAGGTGATTCTGGCGACCGGGATCGTGCCGCGCACACCGGATATCCCGGGTATCGACAACCCCAAGGTGATTGGCTACCTGGACGCTATTGAGCAGCGCAAGCCGGTAGGTCAGAAGGTGGCGGTCATCGGTGCTGGCGGTATCGGCTTTGATGTGTCCGAAATGATCACCCATCAGGGCACCAGTCCGAGCCAGGACATTGACCTGTTCTGGAAGGAGTGGGGGATCGACCCGAATCTCGAAGCCCGCGGCGGGATCGCCGGCGTCCAGCCGCAGCCGCATCCGCCGGCGCGTGAGGTTTATCTACTGCAGCGCAAGACCAGCAAGGTCGGTAACGGCCTGGGCAAGACCACTGGCTGGATTCACCGCGCAGGCCTTAAGAGCAAGCAGGTACAGATGCTCAACTCGGTCAACTACCTGAAGGTGGACGACGAGGGGCTGCATATCAGCATTGGCGAGAATGGCGAGCCAAAAGTGCTGCCGGTTGATACCATCATTTTGTGTGCAGGTCAGGAACCGTTGCGTGAACTGCAGGCCGGTCTGGTGGCCGCAGGCAAGAACGTGCACCTGATTGGCGGTGCCGATGTGGCGGCTGAACTGGATGCCAAGCGCGCCATCGATCAGGGCTCGCGCCTGGCGGCAGCCATCTGAGGCGCTGGCCGCCGGTGCCTTGCAATGGGGTGCCGGCGGCCCAAAAAGTGCGACGGATTCGGCTTTTTCAGCTTCAACTCCACGGCGCCTGCGGGCCCCTTGCCAAGTCGGTCACACACGACATGGAACCTTTTGCCTACACTGTGTGACTGATGAGGGATCAGGGACAGCCAAGTCCCGCGTAGGGACAAGCCGCTGCAGGGCGAGGAGATTGAATGATGAGCACGGCAGCCAAGCCGTTACTGACCGAAGCGGTCATGTTCTTTTCCGAACGTGGGATCAGCAAGGAAATGCTGTTCCCCGAGTTCGAGGCATTGCTGGATGGTCTGGTTGCCTCCCCCGAATTTGCTGACGAAACCGTGGAAGCGGTGTTTTTGCAGATCAACGCCCGCCTGCAGGTGCGTGCCGCGGTGTTTTTTACCCTGGATTTTGACCTCGACGGCTACGTCAACCGCCTGTGGAACATGCCGCTGCGGCAGATCGCCGAGCGCGCCGAGCGCGGGCCGGACATGGGCGGCGGCCCCATTCGACTGGTGTGCCTGGGTTACAACAAGCAACCGCAGTACCGGCCCATGCTGTGGAAGCCGGGACAGCGAGCCGGCACTAACGATCTGGCGCTGGTCAAGGATGCCGTAGCACGTAACTCTCTGGGCATTCTTGGTGAAGACGAGGAAACCCTGGGTGTGATTTCGCCCGAGCGTCTGAATATCGCTGCCGAGGATGCCTGGTATGGCGGTGGCAATATCGTCGGCGGCGTCGCGGCGGAAGCGGCGGTCGCTGAAGAAGCTCAGGCCCAGCAGGAAAAGCACGACCGCGAGGTGCGCGAGTATCGGCAACAGATCGAGCTGCTGAATAACCGCTTGCGCGCGCTGACGCTGGAGAAGGAGCAGGCGCTGGTGGAACTGCGCGGTACCCATGCCGAACACCTGGAAATCGTGCAGGGGGAACTGCTGGATATCAAGCAGGAGCTGGCCCAGCAGCAGAAGGTCAACGCCCACCTCAAGCGCGAACTGAGCAAGGCGCAAAGTCGGTCATCGACCGACATCGACTGACCCGGCTGCTCAGGCTGGCCAGGCGTCATCCACACAGAGCAGCCGTTCGGCGCTCAAGCTGTCATCCCCCGCCGCACAGAACATGCGCGCTCGATGTCGCCCCAGGCGCAGGCAAAGCGCGCGCATGTCAGCGGGGCTGAGCGCTTCGGCTGCGTCTGCTGCCGGTGGCATTAACCATTCCTTATGCGGGAGCTGCAGCCAGCGCGAGCGTGCGGGCAGCGTCTTCAGGGCGCGTACCGGGCACCAGTGCAGGGGCCTGGGTGGTGCAAGACCGCCGGCTGGCAGCGGCATTGGCTGATCCAGCGGCGTGAACAACTCACCCTGCAACCAGGCGGCCGAGACCTCGGGCAGCGGCAGCGCCCGATGGGCGGTGGCAAGCTCGGGCAGGCGCTGGCTGAGTGGCAACTGGTGTTGAATCAGGCGAGACAGCTTGTGGGCCAGGGTGTCGCGGGTATCAATGCCCCACCAGTGCTGGGGGGCACTGCAATGCTGCAACGGGTCGTGCAGGTCGGCGCGGCCCAGGTAGAACTTGACCGCCAGCTCCAAATGCACGATGGCACCGTCGGCCGCCTGTATCACCAGATCCATTTCACCCAGCGTGTGCGCGCCGCGGCGCAAGGCGATATTGTGGGCCAGAATGCGCGTGTCCGGCGCCAGGGTCAGCAGGGCGTGCCAGAGGCCCTCGTAGTGGCTGCCGAGACGTCGGTCCGGCGAGTCGCTGAACAGCTCGGCCAAGCGGTGCGGGGCTGCATCCAGTAGACTCAGCTGATGCCAGAGCTGATCCGGATCCTGACGCCAGACGGAGTCCTGCAGCGGATCGCGCATGGGCAGTAATTGACCGTCAAGCAGCGCCGGGCTGGCGGCTACCCAGGCCAGGTCGCGGACAAGCGGGTTGTGAAAACGCGGTGGCATCGCGGCTCCCGTATTTGCCAGTCACAGCTGGCTGCGGAATAATCGGCGCGTGCCCCAAGTCTCGGGCATCTCACAGACGAACGCAAAGGGGTGGTATGGATCAGTTCCGCAACATCGGTCTCATTGGGCGTCTGGGCAGCGGGCGTGTGGTCGATACCCTCAAGCGGCTCAAGCGATTTTTGCTCGACACCGGACATACCGTGATTCTGGAAGACGCGGTGGCGGAGCTGCTGCCGGGCCACCAGCAGCAGGTGTGCTCGCGCAAGATGATGGGCGAGATCTGCGACCTGGTGATTGTAGTCGGCGGCGATGGCAGCCTGCTTGGCGCCGCGCGTGCGCTGTGCCGTTACAACATCCCGGTACTGGGCGTGAACCGCGGCGGACTGGGTTTTCTGACCGATATTCCGCCAGATGAACTCGAGGCGCGCGTAGGCGAGGTGCTGGCCGGCAAGTACATGGTCGAAACGCGCTTTCTGCTGGACGCCTTTGTGCGCCGCGGCGAAGAGCAACTGGGCACCAGTGAAGCCTTGAACGATGTGCTGCTGCACCCGGGCAAGTCGGCGCGGATGATCGAGTTTGAACTCTATGTTGACGGCCAGTTTGTCTACAGTCAGAAGTCGGATGGCCTGATTGTGGCCACCCCAACCGGCTCGACCGCCTACTCACTGTCGGCCGGCGGGCCGATCATGCATCCCAAGCTGGATGCCGTGGTGCTGGTGCCGATGTTTCCGCATACGCTGTCCAGCCGCCCGATCGTGGTGGACGGCAACAGCGAACTGAAGATCATCATTTCCAAGCAGAGCGGTATCTATCCGCAGGTCAGCTGCGATGGCCAGGTGCACATGTCCTGCGCACCCGGCGACAGCATTACCATCCGCAAAAAACCGCAGAAGCTGCGGCTTTTGCATCCGCTTGATCATAACTTCTACGCCATTTGCCGCAGCAAGCTCGGTTGGTCCAGCCGCCTGACGGAGCAGTAAGGTGAGCGACGCCGAGCTCGACCGGGGCTATGACATCATCGGCGATGTGCACGGCTGTGCGCATACTCTCGAACGCCTGTTGGAGCAGATGGGCTACCGCCGCCTGAACGGCGTCTGGCAGCATCCGCGCAGGCAGGCGCTGTTTCTCGGCGATATCATTGATCGCGGCCCGCGTATTCGCGAGGCGCTGCACCTGGTGCGCGACATGGTTGAAGCGGGGCAGGCGCGCTGCATCATGGGCAATCACGAATTCAACGCCATCTGCTGGGAGACGCCAGCGCCGCCGGGCAGCGGTCGCAGCTACCTGCGCGAGCATACCGAGCGGCATCATCGTCTGATTGGCGACACCCTGGCGCAATTCGACGCCTGGCCGCAGGAGTGGCGGGAGTTTGTCCAGTGGTTCGGCGATCTGCCGCTGTTTCTGGATATGGGCCCGTTTCGGCTGGTGCACGCCTGCTGGGACAGCAGCCTGATCGAGCCGCTGCGTCAGGATTACCCGGACGGCCGCATAGACGACGCGTTTCTGATGGGCTCGGCGCACTGGGGCAGCTTCCCGGCGCAAACCTTTGACCGGCTGCTGCGTGGCACCGACATGCGCTTGCCGCACGGCATCACCATGACAGGGAAAGACGGCTTTACCCGCGCGTTCTTCCGCACCAAATTCTGGGAGGAGGCGCCAGAAACCTACGGCGATGTGGTCTTTCAGCCCGATGCCTTGCCGGAGCCGGTGGCGGAAAAGCCGCTGACCGAGCAGCAGAAAAGCGACTTGATGCTGTACCGACCGCACGACCCCTTGCTGTTTGTCGGCCATTACTGGCAGCAGGGTACGCCCCGGCCGATTCGACCGAATCTGGCCTGCCTGGACTACAGCGCCGTGAAGTACGGCAAGCTGGTGGCCTATCGCTGGAGCGGCGAAACCCGTCTGGAACGCGATCACTTTGTCTGGGTCGAAGTACCGCAAATGAACTGAAGCGAGGCTCGCCATGCTCAAGGCGCTAACCCGTCCGTTGAATGAAGACCTGTCCGCGCTGGCACGCTTTCTGCGCCAGCGCGGGGTCGTGCACCGTATTGCCGAGGAACGTGGCGAGCAAGTGGTCTGGGTGGTGGATGAAGCCAGTGCGCAGATTGTCCGTAGTCTGTATGAGCAGGGCATGGATGCGTTGCCGCAATCGGGTGGTGATCCACGTCCACCTAGCCCGGCTGCACAGTTCTGGCGTCAGGCCCACCGGTTGATTCCGGTTACGCTCGGTGTGCTGGTAATCACTGCGGTGGTCGCGCTGCTGACCAGTATGGGCAGCGATGTTCGCCAGGTGGTGATGTTCACCTTTACGCCGCTTGAGCCCAGCGGGTATCTGGCTGAACAGCCGGATATGAGCCAGTGGTGGCGCTTGATCACGCCGATCTTTCTGCATTTTGGGATCATGCACCTGGCGTTCAACGCGCTCTGGTACTGGGAGTTGGGCCGGCGCATCGAAATGCGCTCCGGCGGGCTGTGGCTGCTGGGTCTGACGCTGCTGATCGGTCTGGTCTCCAATACCGCGCAGTGGCTGTGGAGTGGTAACAGCAGCCTGTTTGGCGGGCTCTCGGGCGTGCTGTACGGTCTGCTTGGCTATTGCTGGCTATACCAGAAGCTGGCGCCCAACGTGTTCTTTGACCTGCCACGTGGTGTCATCATCATGATGCTGGCCTGGCTGGTGCTGTGCATGACCGGGCTGATTACGCTGCTGGGATTTGGCGCCATCGCCAATGCCGCGCATGTCAGCGGCCTTGTTACGGGCTGCCTGATCGGCGCCGCGGCAGGTGCGTTGCAGCGCCAGCGGCAGGTACAATAGCGACTTTCACTCATCCAGCGGGAGACCCGATGACTACTTTCGTCGAGATGCTGCGCAACATCAGCCCGGAAATCTATCAAAGCCTCAAGCTGGCCGTGGAGATCGGCAAATGGCCGGACGGGCGCAAGCTGACGCAGGAGCAGAAGGAACTCTGCCTGCAGGCGATGATTGCCTGGGAGCAGGACAATCTGCCGGAAGAGGAGCGCACCGGGTACATGGGGCCGCAAGGCTGCAAGTCGCAGGAGCAGGAAATTCCCAATATTCTGTTTTCGACCCGCTCGGAGACCTTGCATTGAGCCAGCTGCAGTTTCAGGGCGGCGTCAGCAAGATGCGCGGCCAGCTTGAGTCGCCCGAGACGCCGGTGACCTACAGCTTGCCCATCGGTGATGAGCAGGTGCCGCTCAACGCGTTGCTCGGCAAGACACTGCGTCTGGAAGCGCTGGGCGTGATCAACTGCGTGCATTGCGGCCGCAAGACCAAGAAAAGCTTCAGCCAGGGCTACTGCTACCCGTGCTTTACCAAGCTGGCGCAGTGCGATGTCTGCATCATGAGCCCGGAGAAGTGCCACTATGATCAGGGCACCTGCCGCGAGCCGGCCTGGGGTGAGCAGTTTTGCATGACCGATCACATTGTCTATCTGGCCAATTCGTCAGGACTGAAGGTGGGCATTACCCGCGCCACCCAGGTTCCGACCCGCTGGATTGATCAGGGCGCAAGCCAGGCCTTGCCGATCATGCGGGTAGCCACCCGCCAGCAGTCCGGCCTGGTCGAAGACCTGCTGCGTCAGCAGGTGGCAGACAAGACCAACTGGCGGGCACTGCTCAAGGGTGACCCTGAACCGCTGGATCTGTGCGCCGAGCGTGATCGCCTGCTGGATAACGCGGAGGCGGGCCTCAGTGAGCTGCAGTCGCGCTTCGGCTTGCAGGCAATTCAGTTGCTGCCCCAGGCCGAGGCGCTGGCGATTCGCTATCCGGTCGAGCAGTACGTGGCCAAGCCGCAATCGGCCAACCTGGACAAGGAGCCGGTGCTGGAAGGCACGCTGCTTGGCATCAAGGGGCAGTACCTGCTGCTCGACACTGCAGTGATCAACATTCGCAAATACACAGCCTACCAACTGGCCTTCAGCGCCGGTTGAGCCATAACGGCAGGGCCGCCCTGCAGCGGGGCGGCCGAACACGATTTCACCGGCCGACGCCGGCCGCAGCGGAGCTCTGATATGCGTACCGAACAACCCAAGACGATATACCTCAAGGACTACCAGGCCCCGGATTACTGGATCGATGAGACTCAGTTGACCTTCGAGCTGTTCGAGGATCATGCGCTGGTGCACAGCCGTCTCGCTTTGCGCCTGAACAGCGACCGTCACGGCGCCGGCGCGCTGCCTGCGCTGGTACTGGACGGCCAGGAGCTGGCGCTGCTCAAGGTGGTGCTGGACGACCAGGAACTGGGCGAGGGCGAGTATCAGGTCGATGAAGACAGCCTTAGCCTGCAGCCAGCAGCGGCAACCTTCGAGCTGGCCCTGACCACCCGCATCGAGCCGCAGAACAATACTGCGCTGGAAGGACTCTACAAGTCTGGCAGCATGTTCTGCACCCAGTGCGAGGCCGAAGGCTTCCGCAAGATTACCTACTACCTCGACCGCCCGGATGTGATGAGCCGCTTCACCACCACGGTGATCGCCGAGCGTGAGCGCTATCCGGTGCTGCTGTCCAACGGCAACCCGATTGCCTCCGGCGAGCACGAAGGCGGTCGCCACTGGGTCAGCTGGGAAGACCCGTTCCCCAAGCCAGCCTACCTGTTTGCCCTGGTGGCTGGTGACCTGTGCCTGCTGCAGGACAGCTTTACCACCATGAGCGGGCGCACCATTGACCTGCGCATCTACGTCGAGCCGGAAAACCGCACCCAGTGCGACCACGCCATGGACAGCCTCAAGCGCTCCATGCGCTGGGACGAGGAGGTCTATGGCCGCGAGTACGATCTGGATATCTTCATGATCGTTGCGGTCAATGACTTCAACATGGGCGCGATGGAGAACAAGGGCCTCAATATCTTCAACTCCAGCTGCGTGCTGGCGCACCAGGATACGGCGACCGACATGGCCTTTCAGCGGGTCGAGGCGGTAGTAGCGCACGAATACTTCCATAACTGGTCCGGCAACCGGGTGACCTGTCGCGACTGGTTCCAGCTGTCGCTTAAGGAAGGCTTTACCGTCTTCCGCGACTCGGAATTCTCTGCCGACATGAACTCGCGTACGGTCAAGCGTATCGAGGATGTCACCTTCCTGCGTGCCAACCAGTTTGCCGAAGACGCCGGCCCGATGGCGCATCCGGTGCGGCCGGACTCCTTTATCGAGATCTCCAACTTCTACACCCTGACCGTCTACGAGAAGGGCGCCGAAGTCGTGCGCATGCTGCATACCCTGTTGGGTGAAGAGGGCTTCCGCAAGGGCACCGACTTGTACTTCGAGCGTCACGACGGTCAGGCGGTCACCTGCGATGACTTTATCAAGGCGCTGGAAGACGCCAACGGTGCCGACTTTACCCAATTTAAACGCTGGTACAGCCAGGCCGGTACGCCGCGTTTGAGCGTCACAGCTGACTACGATGCGACCAAGCGCGAGTTCCGCCTACATTTCACTCAGGTTTGTCCGCCCACGCCGGGCCAACCCGACAAGCTCCCGCAGGTCATCCCGGTGCGCATGGCGCTGCTGGACCGTGACGGCAAGGAGATGGCGCTGCAGCTCAATGGCGAGGCGCTTGGCAATGAGGCTGTTGTATCCATCACCGAAGCCGAGCAGACGCTGGTATTCGAGAATGTGCCGACCAGCCCGCTGCCGTCTCTGCTGCGCGGCTTCTCGGCTCCGGTCAAGCTGAGCTATCCCTACAGCCGCGATGATCGGGTGTTCCTCGCCAAGCACGATCCGGACGGCTTCAATCGCTGGGAGGCGGCGCAGGGGCTGGCGGTAGACGTGCTGCAGGGGCTGGTTGATATTCACCGTGCCGGACGCCCGTTGAACCTGGACCAGCGGCTGGTCGATGTGATGCGCAGTGTGATTACCGATGCCGAGCTGGACGCCGCCATGGTGGCAGAGATTATTCGCCTGCCGTCCGAAGCCTATCTGGTCGAATTGGCCGAGGTGGCCGACATTGATGCCATCCACTTTGCCCGCGAGTGGCTGCGCCGTGCGCTGGCCGTGGCGCTGCGTGACGACATGGCTGCCCGCTATCAGACCCTGGCAGCGGCCGGGGCAGGGGAGTTCAGTGCCAGCGCTCCGGCTATGGCTGACCGTAGTCTGAAAAACAGCTTGCTGGGGTACCTGATGCTGACGGGCGAGCAGCAGGTACTGGGCTGGTGCGTGCGCCAGTTTGTCGAGGCCAGCAACATGACTGACCGCCAGGCTGCGTTGGTCGCACTGGTAAACTCGCCCTTCGAGCAGCAGCGCGAAGCCGCACTGGCTGACTTCGCCGAACGCTGGTCCGCCTATCCGCTGGTGATGGACCAGTGGTTCAGTATTCAGGCCATGGCCAGTCAGCCCGGTGCGTTGGAGCGGGTCGAGAAGCTGATGGGGCACCCGCTGTTTACCCTGCGTAACCCGAACAAGGTGCGTGCGCTGATCGGGGCGTTCGTCAATCAGAATCTCCCCAACTTCCACGCCATCGATGGCAGCGGCTATGCCTTCCTGGCAGATCGCATCATCGAGCTGGATCGCAGCAATCCGCAGATCGCCTCGCGTCTGGTCACGCCGCTGAGCCGCTGGCGCAAGTTTGATGACGAGCGTCAGGCGCTGATGCGCGGGCAGCTGTCGCGCATTTTGGCGGAGAAGCTGTCGCCCGATGTCTATGAGGTGGTGAGCAAGTCGCTGGCCTGACCGGCAATGGCGAGTCCAGGAGCGCCAGCCGTCTGGCGCGCGGCTCTTGAACTCGCCGGCAATAAATGAGTTACTCAGCACGCGCAAGCGTGAAATTTTAATAAAAAATTACCGACAGGTATTTGTACCCGGCCCGAGAGGTCTCTAATATGCCCTGTCCGCTGGCGGAATGACTGCATGGCTGCGCCTGCGCTGCAGCAGGTCCCATGTGGCGACAACATGCTTCCCGTAGCGGAGCAACACCTATAAAAACAAAGAGGGGTGGTGTTTATGCGTAAGCCGTCTACCTGGCGTGCTTCACTCGCAACCCGCGCAGCTGTCTCACTGCGGGGTTCGTATCTCAAGAAAGCGTTTTCTGTTTCTGCGTTGGCCTCTGCCGTAATGTTGTCCGGCTTGGGCGCGCTCGGCTCTGCTGCCGTACAGGCCAATGACACTGTCGGTGAAGCGGTGCAACCGGCCATTCAATCTCCCTTGGCTGCGCATACGCTGTTGATCGACGCCGCGGTGGTGGGTGATCGTCTGGTTGCTGTCGGCAGTCGGGGACACATTGTCTATTCCGATGATCAGGGCAAGAGCTGGACCCAGGCTGAGGTGCCGGTACGCCAGCTGCTGACCGCCGTGTACTTTGTTGACGACAAGCGCGGCTGGGCGGTTGGTCATGACTCCCTGATTCTGAACACCACCGACGGTGGCGCCACCTGGGCGATGCAGTATCGCGACCCGGAGCTGGACCAGCCGGTCGACCCGGACGGCCCCAGCCTGCTCGAGCGTCCGCTGATGGACGTCTGGTTCCGTGATGCCAACACCGGCTTTGCTATCGGCGCCTATGGCACCTTCCTGCGCACCGACGATGGCGGCCAGACCTGGGAAGATCGCACCTACGACATCGACAACCCCGATGGCTTCCATTACAACGCCATGGCCGAGGTCAAGGGCGCGGGTCTGTTCATCGCCGGTGAGATGGGCACGCTGTACCGCTCACCTGACTTTGGTGATACCTGGGAAACCCTGACCGATCTGCCCTATGACGGCTCCTGGTTTGGTGTGTCCGGTACGGCGCAAAACAACGTCGTACTGGTCTGGGGTCTGCGTGGCAACATGTTCCGTTCCACCGACTTTGGTGACAGCTGGCAGCAGGTTGAGCTGAATACTCCCAACAACGGCCCGCTGGAGGCGACTCTGCTGGGTGGTGGTGTGTCTGCTGGTGGCGCGGTAGCGGTTGTGGGCGCCGGTGGCGTCGTCGTCACCAGCGACAACGGCGGCCGCAGCTTTGACGTCATGACCCGTCCTGACCGCGTGGCACTGGCTTCGGCCCGTGTGCTGAGCAACGGCGAACTGCTGCTGGTAGGCCAGCATGGTGTTGTCACCATGCCTGCCGACGCACTGCACGCGCACTGATAATAATTACAAGCCAGGAGAATCTGGATGTCCTTTGACCAGAAAGATGCCCCCTTCATGGAGCGGTTGGTCTTCAACAACCGCCTTGCAGTGGTGGTTCTGTTTACCCTCGTTTCACTGTTTCTCGGTTATCAGGCGCTGCAGGTACGGCCCGATACCAGCTTTGCCAAGATGATTCCGCTTGAGCACCCGTACATCGTCAACATGCTCGAGCACCAGCACGATCTCGCTAACCTCGGTAACTCCATCCGCATCGCGGTGGCCATTGAAGACGGCGACATCTTTAGCTCCGAATACATGGAAACCCTCAAGCAGATCAACGACGAGGTGTTCTTCCTGCCCGGCGTTGATCGTTCCAACCTGCGCTCGCTGTGGACGCCGAACGTACGCTGGACCGAGGTAACCGAATACGGCTTTGACGGTGGTCCGGTCACCAACCATCCGTCTTACACCAATGAGCAGGACCTGGAAGAGCTGCGCGCCAACGTGCTCAAGTCGGGTGAGATCGGTCGTCTGGTGGCCAACAACTTCAAGTCGAGCATCATCGAGGTGCCGCTGCAGGAGTTCTATCCGAACCCCGAGAATCAGAGCGAGCTGCTGCGTCTGGATTACAAGGAGTTCTCCCATCAGCTGGAAGAGAAGATCCGTGATCGCTTCCAGAACGAAAATCCGAACATCAGGATTCACATCGTTGGATTCGCCAAGAAGGTGGGTGACCTGATCGATGGTCTGATCGGCGTGGTTGGCTTCTTTGCCATCGCTTTCGCCATCACCTTCGTGATGCTGTATCTGTTCACCTGGTGTATCCGCAGTACCGTATCGGTACTGGTGACTACCGTGATTGCGGTGATTTGGCAGCTGGGTCTGATCAACCTGGTCGGTTTCGGGATTGACCCGTACTCCATGCTTGTGCCGTTCCTGATCTTCGCTATCGGTATTTCCCACGGCGTGCAGAAGATCAACGGTATCGCGCTGCAATCCGGTGGCGCCGACAACGCGTTGACGGCGGCTCGACTGACCTTCCGTCAACTGTTCCTGCCGGGCATGATCGCGATTCTGGCCGATGCGGTTGGCTTTATTACCCTGCTGATCATCGATATCGGCGTGATCCACGAACTGGCGATTGGTGCCTCCATCGGTGTTGCCGTGATCGTGTTTACCAACCTGATCATGCTGCCGGTCACCATCTCCTATCTGGGTATCAGCAAGAAGGCCGTCGAGCGCTCCAAGCGCGATGCGGTGCGTGAACACCCGTTCTGGCGCTTCCTGTCTAACGTGGCTCACCCGAATGTGGCGCCTTGGCTGGTGATCATCGCGCTGGTCGGCGGCGTCAGCTGCTTCATGTACCAGAAGGCGAACATCAAGATCGGCGATCTGGATGCCGGTGCGCCCGAGCTGCACCCGGATTCGCGCTACAACCTGGATAACGACTTTATCATCAGCAACTACACCACCAGTTCCGACATTCTGGTGGTGATGGTCAGCACGCCGCCGGAGAAGTGCTCTGCCTACGAAACCATGGAAGCCATCGACCAGCTGCAATGGAAGATGCAGAACCTGGAAGGGGTGCAGTCCGCGGTATCGCTGGTTACCGTCGCAAAACAGGTGATCATGGGCTCCAACGAGGGCAACCTGAAGTGGCAGAGCCTGTCGCGTAACCAGGACGTACTGAACAACGCCATCAGCCGCGCGCCATCCGGCATGTTCAACGCGGCCTGTTCGCTGGCGCCGGTGATGATCTTCCTGGATGACCACA
>NZ_NTMR01000014.1 GCF_002307495.1 Pseudomonas abyssi
GCCTGTCGCGTAACCAGGACGTACTGAACAACGCCATCAGCCGCGCGCCATCCGGCATGTTCAACGCGGCCTGTTCGCTGGCGCCGGTGATGATCTTCCTGGATGACCACAAAGCCGACACCCTGACCCGCGCCACCGATGCGGTCAAGGAGTTCGCGGCCGAGTACAACACCGACGATATGACCTTCAAGCTGGCTGCAGGCAACGCCGGTATCGAAGCGGCCACCAACGAGATCATTTCCAGCTCGGAGGCGACCATCCTGGTGTTGGTGTATATCTGGGTAGGCGTGATGTGCATGATCACCTTCCGCTCGCTGCCGGCAACCATCTGCATCGTGCTGCCGCTGGTCCTTACCTCGGTGATGGGGAACGCGCTGATGGCCTTCCTCGGCATTGGCATGAAGGTGGCAACGCTGCCGGTGATCGCGTTGGGTGTAGGTATTGGTGTGGACTACGGCATCTACATCTACAGCCGCCTGGAGACCTTCCTGCGTCAGGGTATGCCGCTGCAGGAGGCGTACTACGAGACCCTGCGCTCGACGGGTAAGGCGGTACTCTTTACCGGCCTGTGTCTGGCGATCGGCGTAGCGACCTGGATTTTCTCGGCTATCAAGTTCCAGGCCGACATGGGGTTGATGCTGACCTTCATGTTCCTGGTCAACATGATCGGTGCGATGCTGCTGCTGCCGGCACTGGCGCGCTTCCTGATCAACCCGGAGAAGGTCCGCCGCTCCAAGGGCAGCAAGCTGTCTCACTGAGGCACATTGCTGCGCTGCAGGGCCCGCCAGATCGGCGGGCCTTGTTGTTTTTGGGCAGGTTAAAGTGCGATTACCGGGACAATATTGCAGCTAAAAGTGGTGATTCCGCATCAATATTGTGATTAACAAAAGATAACCGTCAGCCGTTGGCGCTGGCCCCCTTGCCTCGTTACCATGATCTACTCAGCGCACCAGCGCAGAAGATTGATAACAATAAGGGGGATTGGTGTATGCGTGAGCCCACTCGTCGGCGCACTCAAACGACTCTGCCGGCCGTGTCCGGCCACCGGGCGCAGTTACGCAAACTGTTCTTTTCAATTCGCATGCTGTCTGCTGCCAGTCTCAGTGCCGCACTCTGTGCTGCACCGGTAGCGCTCGCTGCTGACACCGTTGCCGAGGCACCCAAACCGGCTGTCAAATCCGAGCTGGCCAGTCACACGCTGCTGCTCGATGTCGCTGCCGCGGGTGATCGCCTGGTCGCTGTGGGTAGCCGTGGCCATATCGTCTATTCAGATGACCAGGGTGCCAGCTGGACTCAGGCCGAGGTTCCGGCCCGTCAACTGCTGACCTCGGTTTTCTTCGTCGATGCCAACAACGGCTGGGCGGTAGGCCATGACTCCGTCATCCTGCACACCTCGGATGCCGGCACGAACTGGGAGATGCAATACCGCGACCCCGAGCTGGACATGCCTGAAGATCCCAACGGCCCCGGCCTGCTGGAACGCCCCCTGATGGACGTCTGGTTCCGTGATGCCAGCACCGGGTTCGCCTTTGGTGCCTACGGCATCTATCTGCGCACCGATGATGGCGGCGAGACCTGGGAAGACCTGTCTTTCGACATCGACAACCCCGATGGCTTCCACTACAACGCGGTCACTCCGGTGAAAGGCGCCGGCCTGTTCCTGGCTGGTGAAATGGGCACCCTGTATCGCTCGCCTGATTACGGCGACACCTGGGAAACCCTGCAGAACTCTCCCTACGATGGCACCTGGTTCGGCGCTGCCGGCAACGGTGAGGCCAGCCAGGTGCTGGTCTGGGGCCTGCGCGGCAACATGTTCCGCTCTACCGACTTTGGCGACAGCTGGGAGCAGGTCGAGCTTCATACACCGAATAACGGTCCGCTGGAAGCCACGCTGCTTGGCGGCACCCTGTCTGCCGGCGACAGCCTGGCAGTGGTCGGTGCCGGCGGCGTAGTGCTGACCAGCAACAACCACGGTGAGAGCTTCGACGTGGCTGTACGCCCCGACCGCGTAGCGCTGGCAACCGCCAAGTATCTGCCTGATGGCCAGATGCTGCTGGTCGGTCAGCACGGTGTGGTCAAGGCATCCCCCAAGGGTCTGCCCAACATTCAATAAGAATTAGCTGCCAGGAGAGTCTGGATGTCCAAGCATCATCAGGAGACGAGCGCTCCCTTTGTGGAGCGGTTGATCTTCAATAACCGCATTGTCGTATTGCTACTGTTTTCGCTGCTGACCCTGTTCTTCGGGTATCAGGCCGCGCAGGTTAAGCCCGACACCAGCTTCGAGAAGATGATTCCTCTCAAGCACCCCTACATCGCCAACATGATCGAGCACCAGAATGATCTGCCGAACCTCGGCAACACCATTCGTATTGCGGTGGCGATCAAGGACGGCGACATCTTCTCCACCGAGTACATGGAAACCCTCAAGCGCATCAACGATGAGGTGTTCTTCCTGCCGGGTGTAGACCGTTCCAACCTGCGTTCGCTGTGGACGCCGAATGTGCGCTGGACCGAGGTGACCGAGTACGGCTTTGACGGCGGCCCGGTGGCCAATCGTCCGGCGTACCTGAGTGAAGCGGATCTGGACGAGCTGCGGGAAAACGTACTCAAGTCCGGTGAAATCGGTCGTCTGGTGGCGAACAACTTCAAGTCGACCATCATCGACATCCCGCTGCAGGAAGCCTATCCCAACCCGGAAAACCAGGGTGAGCTGATCCAGCTGGATTACGGCGATTTCTCGCGTCAGCTGGAAGAGAAGATTCGTACCGAGTTCCAGGGCGAAAACCCGAACATCCAGATCCACATTGTCGGTTTTGCCAAGAAGGTCGGTGACCTGATCGACGGCATCATCAAGGTGGTGATGTTCTTCGGTGCTGCGCTGCTGATCACCTTCGTGCTGCTGCTGATCTTTACCCGCTGCTTCAAGAGCTCGCTGACGACACTGGTTTGCTCGGTGATTGCAGTGGTATGGCAGCTTGGTTTGCTGCGCACGCTTGGCTTTGGTCTGGACCCGTACTCGATTCTGGTGCCGTTCCTGGTGTTCGCCATCGGTATCTCTCACGGTGTGCAGATCATCAATGGTATGGCGATCGAATACACCGGGGCCGACGACGCGCAAACCGCTGCCCGCCGAGCCTTCCGTGCGTTGTACATTCCGGGCATCGTGGCGCTGATCTCTGACGCCGTGGGTTTTGTGACCCTGCTGCTGATCGAGATCGAGGTTATTCGCGAGCTGGGTATCGCGGCCTCTGTCGGTGTGGGTGTGATCATCCTGACCAACCTGATGCTGCTGCCGATTCTGATGTCCTACATCGGTATCAGCCGCGGCGCTGTTGAGCGTAACCGTAACCTGGCCAACCGTCCGCAGAAGCTGTGGCTGACGATCTCGCGCTTTGCCCACCCGACCGTCGCGCCGATCTCCATTGTGCTGGCCATTGGTGCCTTTGCCTTCGGTATCTACCACGGCAAGAACGTCGCCATCGGTGACCTTGATCCGGGTGCGCCGGAGCTGCGTGCCGACTCGCGTTACAACCTCGACAACCAGTTCATCATCGAAAACTACTCCACCAGCTCCGATATTCTGGTGGTCATGGTCAAGACGCCGGCAGAGCGCTGCTCCGCCTACGAGACCATGGAAGCCATCGATCAGCTGGAGTGGCGCATGAACAACCTGGACGGCGTGCAATCAGCAGTATCGCTGGTGACCGTCGCCAAACAGGTGATCATGGGTAACAACGAGGGCAACCTGAAGTGGCAGACCCTGTCGCGCAACCAGGACAATCTGAACAACGCCATCAGCCGCGCGCCGTCTGGCATGTTCAACTCGGCCTGTTCGCTGGCACCGGTCATGATCTTCCTGGATGACCACAAGGCCGAAACCCTGCAGCGCGCAACCGCCGCAGTGGAAGAGTTTGCTGCCGAGTACAACACCGACGACATGCAGTTCCTGCTGGCGGCCGGTAACGCCGGTATCGAAGCGGCGACCAACGTCGTGATCGAAGCGTCGCAGACCAAAATGCTGCTGACCGTGTACGCGGTGGTGATCCTGATGTGTCTGATCACCTTCCGTTCGATCCGTGCGGTGCTGTGTATCATCATCCCGCTGGCGTTGACCTCGGTGCTGGCCAACGCACTGATGGCCTTCCTCGGCATTGGTGTGAAGGTAGCAACCCTGCCGGTAATCGCCTTGGGTGTGGGTATCGGGGTGGACTACGGCATCTATATCTACAGCCGTCTGGAAACCTATCTGCGTCAGGGCCTGCCGCTGCAGGAAGCCTACTATGAAACCCTGAAGACCACGGGTAAGGCAGTGACCTTCACCGGCTTTACCCTGGCCATCGGTGTTGCCACCTGGATCTTCTCCGCGATCAAGTTCCAGGCTGACATGGGTATCCTGCTGACCTTTATGTTCCTGTGGAACATGTTCGGCGCCCTGTGGCTGCTGCCGGCGCTGGCTCGCTTCTTGATCCGTCCGGACAAGCTGCGTAGCTGAGTGAATTGAGCTGCACAAAAAAACCGCCTTCGGGCGGTTTTTTTGTGGGCGATATTTAGGGGGCGGTACGGAGTTTCAGGGTGCGTGTGCTGCTTGGCGCGTCAATGGGGTGGTGGAGTGTGCACCCGGGGTTCGTCCCGTTTACGCGGGCGAGTAGCGCAGGGCTGGCGGGAAAAAGGACGGCAGCCTGTTTGAGGAGCGTAGCGACGAGTTCTGCCGGCCCCCGTCAGACCGAGCAACGCAGCGAACCCGAAGGGCCGCGTAGTCGGGTGCCCGGGGGGATTGCCAAGGGGGGCTGGGCAAGCAGCCCCCCTTGGCTCGCCGTGAAGGCGAAAAGAGGACAAGACGGCAGCGCGTCCGCGACTTGAGCAACCAGAGACAATACGTGAAAACGGCTTGCCAGAAACTGACTGTTCCGGCTTGCCATCGTAGAGGTATGAAAGAGCCTTGCTAGAGCCGGTGTTCAATGCGTGGTTTGAAATGTTTTCGACGCTGGAGCAATGCCAGGCAGCCGTTCAGAGCCGCTGTTGTGCGGATAACCAACGCTCACACATCCGGATACAACGGCTCAATCCCGCCTTCGCCGAGGGCTTCGGCTTCGCGCTGGCGGGTCTGGGTGACTTTGCGGACTGCGCGCCAGAGGGTTTTGCCGCGCCAGGTGCTGTCGATCTGGCCGAACAGGCAGGCGTTGAGTTCGTCTAGCGCGTCGGCCAGCACCGGGTAGGCGTGGCTGAGGGCGATCAGGTCGCTGTCCTGACGCCTGGCCCAGTGTTCCAGTGCCTTGCGGGCGTCGGCAGGGCGGTTGTGGCGGCAGGCGGTCTGCAGGTCGGCCAGCGGATTGTCGGGCTGGTCGCTTTCCAGGCTGACGCTGTCTTCGTCCAGTTGCTGCAACGCATTGAGTTCGCGGCGGGCAGTGCGCAGCAGATGCAGCGCGGCGAGCAGAGCGCAGAACAGCACCGCGCTGAGCAGTTGCCACGGCCAGTGGGGGGAAGCATCTGCGCCCGGGGGCAGGTTCCAGTCCGGCGGTGGTGGCGGGGCGGTGCCGTTGCCGCGTACGTTCAGTTGTACGGCGGCCAGTTCGGAGGTTTCCAGTTGATCTGTCTGGGTGTTCCACCACTGGACTCGGATCGCAGGGATCTCGAAGCGGCCGGCATGACGGGTGACGACTGCAGAGCTTTCCTGACGCAGGCCAAGAATGCCAGCGTCGGACAGCTGATTCTCCAACTGCGGCTGGTCACTGTACTGACGCAGATCGTCGTCGCTGCCACTTAGGGCGCTGAGTTCCGGCAACTGGCTGGCGGTGAGGCCGTCGGCCTGGATCGACAGGGTACGGGTCAGCGGCTCGCCGCGTTGCAGTTCTTGGCTGGGGTCGGGCTGCCAGTTCTGGCTCAGGCGCACCTGACGCGCCGGCAGCCATGGCGTGTCGGCGGGATAGCTGTCCGGTACAGGGCGCACCTCCAGCTGCAGGCTGGGTGAGCGCAGCTGCACAAAACGGGCATTGTGGCCGCTGCCACTGCTACCTGCCTCGCGGGGCTGCAGGGCGGTCGCGCTGAAGAGTTGTGAGGGAATTTCCAACGGACCGCTGCGCTGCGGGTAGATGGCGTAGCGAATTTCGATGACGCCGTGTACCACGCCATCGAGCGTGCGTTCGTAGGTTTTCGGCGCGCTCAGCGCCTCGACCCGGGCATCGGGGATATCCAGCCCGCTGAGGGTAGAGTCATCGTACAGCGAGACCGAATGGAAGATACGCAGGGTCAGCAGCACCTGAGCCTGAACATAAGGGGTGAGGGTGTCGACCTCGGCATCGATAAACACGGGTGCCTGGTTGGCAGGATCGGCGTTGGCCAGTTGTTCGGCAGTGAGCACGCGCAGGCTGACGGGCTCGCTATGGTCGCCGCGCAGGGTCAGGGGCGGGATGACGACAAAGCCGCTCCGTAACGGCCGCAACTCGATGACCCAGCGGGTGACCGGCACGGTGCGGCCGTTGATCTGGCTGACCAGACTCAGGCGACGGTTGCCGAGCACATCAAAGTGTTCGTACAGTGGTGTCAGATCGAGTTGGTCGTCGCGGCTGGCCAGGGTGCTTTCCAGCGTCAGCTCAAGGGTCTGTTCCGGCTCCAGCTGAGTGCGGTTGACGCTTGCCTGCAGCGCCGCCTGCAGCGGCGCGCTGGCGCATAACAGCACGAGGATGAGAAACAGCTGGCGCATTATCGTGGGCGTCCGTCCGGTTGTTGCAGGTGCTGATAGAGAAACTTGCGGCGCAGCAGTTCTGCCGGGTTGTCGTGAATATCGCGCAACCATTGTTGCACAGCCTGCTGCTGTTCTATCTCATGTCGACTGCTACCGCCACCGATGCTGCCGCTTTCACTGCTACTGGCGCTGCTGTCGTCAGGGCTGTTGACCAGCTCACCCGACAAGGCTGCGCCCTGTTCGCCTGGCTGGCCGGTGTCGCTGCCGCCTTGCCCTGTTGCGCTGTTGCTGGCGGCGCTGCTGTTGTCAACGGCCTCCGGGTTGGGGTTTTGCGGGCCTGCGTTGGCGTTGGACTCGGGCTGGCCGTCCTCGGCGCTGCCGGTCTGGTCTGGCTCGCCGTCGCTGCCGGCGCCTGACTGCTCGCTGCCCGAGGCGCTAGAGGCGTCAGCCTGGTCCTCAAGACTGGCCAGATAGGCTTCAACCAATTGGCGGTTGTGACGGGCGGCGGTGTGGTCCGGCGCCTGGGTAAGGGCGGCCTCAAAGGCCTGGAGGGCGGCCCGGTAGTCTTCGGCGAGTGCCAGTGCCGTGCCCTGACTGAAGTGGTAGTTGGCGTTGCTCGGCTCTGCGCTGGCGAGCGCCCCCCAGGCGTCCGCGGCGGCCTGGTAATCACCGCTTTGCAACAATGCCCAAGCGCGCCACTGCGGATCTTCAAAGCGGCTGGCGGCTTCAGCGCTTTTGCCTTCTTGCAGCAGCCGGCTGGCCTGCTGGTCCGGCCGTTGCCACAAATCCTGCCAGCTCATGGCGCTGGCCGGTGGCGGCAGCCATAGCGCCACCAGCAACACCAGCAACCACCCGCGGCGCGCGCCCAGGGCTGCCAGCGGCAACAGCAATAGCAGCAGCCAGTGTCCCTGATCCTGCCGTTGCACGGCCGCGGGGCCGCTGGTGGACTGGCTGTCGGGCGCTGAGAGTAAGTGTTGCAGATCGCTGTCGTCGGCGCTTAGCCGGCGATAGTCGCCGCCCTCGGTGCGGGCGAAGGCGAGCATTGCCGACTCATCCAGGCGCGGTAGCATGATGCGACCCTGTTCGTCGCGCATGAAGCCGCCCTCGGCCAGTGGAATGGGCGCGCCGTCGGCCGTGCCGATGCCGATCACCCGCAGCGCATTGCCCAGTTCCCGCCGGGCAGAGGATGCCAAGGCGTTATCCGCGTCTTCAATGCCGCTGGTCAGCAGCAGCACCTGTGTGCGGCTGTCACCGCGCGAGGCGCGCATGTCTGCGGCCAGCTGCAGGGCCTGATCGAGCTGCTGACCACGGACCGGCATGATGTCAGGGTGCAGCGCGTCGAGCAGGTTGCTCAGGGTCTCGTGGTCGCGGGTCAGCGGCGCAACCAGGTGTGCGCTGCCGGCGTAGGCAATCAGCGCCACACGCCGGTCCGGGTAGGTGCGCAGCAGGTCGCGAATCTTACGCTTGGCCTGCTCCAGGCGAGTCGGTGGCAGGTCATTGGAGAGCATGCTGCGCGAGACCTGCAGCACGATGATCAGGCTGCCGCTGTCCTCGCGTCGCTGGGTGTTGTCTGCCTCCCACGCTGGCCCGGCGAGGATCAGCAAGGCCAGCGTCCAGACGCTGGCCAGCAACAGATAGCGGCCAAGGTAGTGGCGACCGCTGTGCTGCTGCAGCAGTACGCGCCGCAGGTTGGCTGGCAGCAGCGCATCCCAGCCTGAGTGCTGACGCCGGTGGCGGTACAGATACCAGCACAGCAGCAACGCCGGGGCGATGCCGAGTAACCACAGTGGGCGCAGGAAGGTAAAGGGCAGCAGCAATTCAGGCATGCAGCCTCCGGCGCATCGGCCGGCTGCTCCACAAGGCACTGAGCAGCAAGGCGGCCGCGAGCGGCCAGGGATACAGCGGCTGAGCTTCGCGGCTGCTGCGGTCTGCCCGCTGGCTGGGTTCGAGCTGCTCGATACGCTCCAGCATCTGCTCCAGCGAGGTTTCATCACTGACCCGGAAGTAGGCGCCGCCGGTCAGCTGGGCGATTTCCTGCAGGCTGGCCTCGTCCAGGTCGCTGGCGGGGTCGGTATTACCCTCCAGTATGCTCAACAGGTCGGACTGACCGCTGGCCTGAGCGCCGACGCCAACAGTAAATATACGGATCTGCTCCTTGGCAGCGACCCTGGCAGCCTGGATCGGCGACATGCCTCCGGCCGTGTTGGCGCCGTCGGTCACCAGCAGCAGCACTCGGCTATTGGCCGGCTGGGCGCTGAGTCGCTTGATCGCCAGGCCGATGGCGTCACCGATCGCGGTGTCCCGGCCGGCCAGGCC
This sequence comes from Pseudomonas abyssi, assembly GCF_002307495.1. Classification (GTDB taxonomy): domain Bacteria; phylum Pseudomonadota; class Gammaproteobacteria; order Pseudomonadales; family Pseudomonadaceae; genus Halopseudomonas; species Halopseudomonas abyssi. Next base: position 8,999 of record NZ_NTMR01000014.1, read on the forward strand.
GATAAAGGCTTCATTCAACCACAGGCTGACGCTATCGAGGTCGTAGGTCAGTGGTGACTGCACGTAAGCCTTGCTGCCAAACAGAATCAGTCCGAGGCGGTCGCCGCTGCGTTGGGCGATGAACTCGCTGAGCCAGTGTTTGACCACGCTGAGGCGGTCGCTGGCGGCGCCTTCGAGCTGCAGGTCACGGGTATCCATGCTGGCGGAAAGATCGATGGCCAGCATCATGTCGCGGCCGCTGCTCAGCGGTGGCAGTGGCGCGCCCAGTAACTGAGGGCGCGCCAAGGCACACAGCAGTAACAGCCAGATCAGGATTAGCGGCGCGGCATTGCGCGTTGTTCGCCCCAGCGGTTCCTGCTCCGCCTGAAGTCGCTTGAGACGTGGCATAAAGGCGATCTGCAGCGCGCGGGCCGGGCGCTCGGCCGGTGGCAACAACCAGCGCACTATCCATGGCAGAGGTGCAAGCAGGAGGGCGGCGGGCCAGGCGAACTCAAGCATGGTTGTACCTGATCCAGCGCAGCAGCTCGCGCTGCAGGCTGCGTCGTTGCCGGGGGCTGAGCTCCAGTTCCGCCTGGTAGAGGGCCTGACCAAGCGGCGCCAGCAAGTCGCTGCGGGGGCGGGGATAATGACGGCAGAGATAGTCGATCCAGGCCTGTCCGTACAGGCGGGTGGCAGCCACCTCGCCGCGCGCTTTGAGATGCCGTTTCAGCTGGGTATTGAGGGCGGCCAGCCAATCCTGGTCCGGCAGGTTGTCGCTTACCTCCCAGATGATGCGCTGGGCCTTGAGGCGGTGGCGCTGCCGTTTGCGGTTGAGCAGCAGCAGTAGTGGAACCAACACTACAAGAGTGACCAGCAGGGCGGCCAGCAACAGCCAGCCGGGGGCTGGTGGCCACCAGCTGATCGGCGGCGGTGCGCCCGGCATCAGCAGGCTGCCTTGCAATGCGCTGCTCATGCGCCGACCGCACGCGATGAGCCGCTCAGCGTGTCGCGCAGCTGCTCGTGGGCTGGTTGCCGCGTGTCCAGCGGCAGCAGGCTGCAGCGCAGGCGTCGCGCCAGCCGCAGCCAGGCCTGGCGCTGCGCGATGAACTGGTTGGCGTATCCCTCGCGCACGTTGTCCTGTTGCGTGTCGAGGGTCAGGTGGCGCTCGCCCTGGACAAAATCCAGCGGACCAAAGCGGGGCAACTCGGCGTCCAGCGGATCAAACACCGGCAGCAGAATCAGATCATTGTGTCCGGCCAGCGGCACCAGCAGGCTCTGATTGAGCCCCTCGATAGCGGCGTGATCACAGACGATATAGAGAATGCTGCCCGGACGAATAATCTCGCGGCTGTGGCGCAGCGCCATGTTCAACGGCTCGTTACTCGGCTCGGACGGATCCTGTGATTCGGGCGTCAGTGCCTGGTTGGCATCGACCAGCAACTGCAACAGCTTGAGCAGCGCCTGGCGATCGCGCCGGGGACGCACTTCGTGGCACTCGCGGCTGCCAAACACCATGCCGCCCACCCGGTCGTGATGCGCCAGCGCGGTCCAGGCGATAAGTGCGCAGGTTTCGGCGGCCAGCACCGATTTGAAGCAGCGCTGGCTGCCAAAAAACAGCCTCGGGCTCTGCTCCCCGATCAGAAACACCGGACGCTCGCGCTCCTCGTTAAATACCTTGGTATGTACCTTTTGGCTGCGTGCGGTAACGCGCCAGTCGATGTTGCGGATATCGTCACCGGGCAGATAGGCACGTACCTGATCAAAGTCCACACCGCGGCCGCGCAGGCGAGAGTTCTGCTGGCCGGTCTGCCGACTGTTGCGTACCGGCCGGCTGAACAGCGGCAGCTCGTGACAGTGTCTGCGGGTGGCAAGCAGACTCTCCAGCGTGCTGTGGATGGCCGGGTCGGTTGCAGCACTCATGGCGTTCAGACCACCGGCACCGAGTCGATCAGCAGGTTGATCGCCTGATCGCTGTCGATGCCTGCCGCTTCGGCTTCAAAGCTCAGCAGCACGCGGTGACGCAGTACGTCGTGGGCGATGGCCTGCACGTCTTCGGGGCTGACAAAGTCGCGCCCGGCCAACCAGGCATGGGCACGGGCACAGCGATCCAGGGCGATGGTGCCGCGCGGGCTGGCACCCATCTCCAGCCATTCGGCCAGCTGCGGGTTGTACTGGTCAGGGCGGCGGGTGGCCATCACCAGCTGGATCAGGTACTCCTCCACCGCGTCTGCCATGAATAGTTCAAGCACTTCCTGCCGGGCTGCGAGAATGCACTCTTGGCTGATACGCTCGGCGATACGCGGTTCCTCGCCGCGCGCCTCGCCTCGGGCCAGTTGCAGGATTTGGCGTTCCAGCGCTGCATCGGGAAAGCCGATACGGACATGCATCAGAAAGCGGTCGAGTTGCGCTTCGGGCAGCGGATAGGTGCCTTCCTGTTCGATCGGGTTCTGGGTGGCCATCACCATGAACAGCTCCGGCAGACCATAGGTTTCGCGGCCGATACTGACTTGCCGCTCGGCCATCGCCTCAAGCAGGGCCGATTGCACTTTCGCTGGTGCCCGGTTGATCTCGTCGGCCAGCACCAGATGGTGAAAGATGGGACCCTGCTGGAAACTGAACGTGGCGGTTTCCGGATGGTAGACCTCGGTGCCGGTGATGTCGGCGGGCAGCAGGTCGGGGGTGAACTGAATGCGGTGGAAGTCCGCCTCGATGCCCTCGGACAGCGCTTTGATCGCCTTGGTCTTGGCCAGGCCGGGAGCGCCTTCGACCAGTACGTGACCGCCGGCCAACAAGCTGATAAGCATGCGATCGATCAGATGTTCCTGACCAAAAATGTGTTGGCCCATAAAGGCTTTCAACTGCAGCAGGGAATCCCGGTGGGTCATGTGGTGTCCGTTGTTCTGAGGCACGGGCTGGAATCAGTGGATGTCACTGTAACGAAAAGCCCTTGGTCTAGACTATCCTCACAGACAAAAAACAGTGCGCCCGCAAGGGCCCAAGCCGCCGGTTCAATACACCCAATCCCTAGGAGGGAGGCAAGATGGCGCTGATTACGGCCAGTTCCAAGCAGGCGTTTATCGAGCAATTGCAGGTCCGTTTGCAGGATCTGGTTCCAGGTTGCGACCACAATGCCGTGGCGCAGTTTTGCAGCCAGTTCTTTGGTATCGCCACGCTGGCAGAGCTGGAGGTTCGACAGGATGCAGACCTGCTGGGCTGTACTCTGTCTGCCTGGCGCTTTGTGCAGCAGATGCCGGGGGGCGACGTGAAGTTGCGCGTGTTCAACCCCGACACCGAGCAGCATGGCTGGCAAAGTACGCACAGCATCGTCGAGGTGCTGCACCGCGACTTGCCGTTTCTGGTCGATTCGGTGCGTATGGAACTGACCCGGCAGGGCTATGCCATTCACAACCTGTACAACAGCATTGTGCATGTCGAACGCGACCAGAGCGGCAATCTCAAGAAGCTGCTGGCGCCGGGTGCGCAGGCCGCCGATGCCCGCGCTGAGTCGGTCATGTACATCGAGATCGACCGCGCGACCAACGCCTCCGACCTGAGCGCGCTGCAGAGCGGCCTGCTGGCCGCGCTGGATAACGTGCGTGCCACCGTGCAGGATTTTGCTGCGATGCGTGAGCGGGTACAGGCGCTGATCAGCCAGCTCAACAGCCGTCGCAAGCAATACTTCCCGCGCGACGAGCGGGCGGAGGCCGTCGCCTTTCTGGAATGGCTGCTGGATGATCATTTCACCTTCCTGGGTTACGAGTGCTTCGCCATCAACGAAGGCTTGCCCGAGCAGCGCCTTGGTCTGCGCACCGACGCCAGTCTTGGCGCACTGGCACTGAATCCGCGTGACGAGAATCTCCAGGGCCTGCCGGAGACCGTCACGGCCTATCTGCAGGCGCCGCTGCTGCTGTCCTTCGCCAAGGCCTCTCAGCTGAGCCGCGTACACCGACCGGCTTATCCGGATTATGTCTCGGTGCGTGAGGTGGACGCCGACGGCAATGTGCTGCTGGAACATCGCTTCATGGGGTTGTACACCTCGCGGGTGTATTCCGCGCTGGTCGATCATATCCCTCATGTGCGGCGCAAGGTGGCGCATGTGCGCGAGGTGTCCGGCTTTATCCCGCGCAGTCACCTGGCCAAGGAGCTGGAGCAGGTGCTGCAGGTGCTACCGCGCGATGACCTGTTCCAGACGCCGGTCGACGAACTGGCGCAAACCGCGATCGCCATCGTGCAGATGCAGGAGCGCAACCAGATTCGGGTGTTCCTGCGCCGCGGCAACTATGGGCGCTTCTACTATTGCCTTGCCTTTGTGCCGCGGGATATCTACTCCACGGATATCCGTCGCACCATTCAGGAGGTGCTGACGCGCCGCGTGGAAGCCAGTGAAAGCGAATTCTGGACCTACTTTTCCGAATCCACCCTGGCGCGCACCCAGTTCATCCTGCGCGTTGACCCGACCAAAACCCTGGATATCGACCCCGTGAAAATTGAACAGGAAGTGGTGCGCGCTTGCCGCAACTGGCAGGACGAGTTTCGTGATCGCCTGCTGGAGAGCCTCGGTGAGGCGCGCGCGACCGATGTGCTGGCGCATCTGGGCGATGGTTTTCCGCCGGGTTACAGCGATCGCTTCACCCCGGCTACAGGGGTGGTCGATCTGCAGACGTTGCTGGGCCTGAGCGAGGCCGAGCCGCTGGCCATGAGCTTTTACCAGCCATTGGCGCAGAAGCCGGGCGTACTGCATTGCAAGCTGTACCACTTGAATGAATCGCTGCCACTGTCGGACGTGATCCCAGTGCTGGAAAACCTCGGTCTGCGGGTGTTGGGCGAGTTTCCGTTCCGCGTGGTACAGGCTGACGGCACGCAGTTCTGGATTCATGACTTTGAGTTCACCTTTGGCGCCGGCGCCTCGCTGGATATTCAGGAGACCAACGCGCTATTTCGCGATGCCTTTGCTGCGGTCTGGTCGGGGCAGGCAGAGAATGACGCGTTCAACCGGCTGGTACTGCTGGCCGGGTTACCCTGGCGCGATGTGGCGCTGTTGCGCGCCTATGCGCGTTACCTCAAGCAGATTCGCCTGGGCTTTGAGCTGCCCTACATTGCCAGCACGTTAGTCGCGCACGCGGATATCGCCCGGGAACTGGTGCGGCTGTTTCGCACCCGTTTCTATCTGGCACGCAAGCTCAGCGCCGATGACCTGGCGGACATGCAAGGCAAACTGGAGAAGGCGATTCTGGGTGCGCTGGATGACGTCGCGGTGCTCAACGAAGACCGTATCCTGCGGCGCTACCTGGATCTGATCAAAGCCACGCTGCGCACCAACTTTTATCAAAATGACGATGAAGGTGAGGCGCGCGAGTACCTGAGCCTCAAATTTGACCCGACGCAGATTCCGGAGCTGCCGCTGCCGCGTCCAATGTTCGAAATATTCGTGTATTCGCCGCGTGTCGAGGGCGTGCACCTGCGCGGCGGTAAGGTCGCCCGGGGCGGGCTGCGCTGGTCCGACCGCGAAGAGGATTACCGCACCGAAGTGCTGGGGCTGGTCAAGGCCCAGCAGGTGAAGAACGCGGTAATTGTGCCGGTTGGCGCCAAGGGTGGTTTTGTCCCGCGCCGGTTGCCGCTCGGCGGCAGCCGTGATGAGGTGCAGCAGGAAGCGATTGCCTGCTACCGGCTGTTTATCCAGGGCTTGCTGGATATCACCGATAATCTGGTCGATGGCAAGGTGGTGCCGCCGGCCAACGTGGTGCGCCATGACGGCGACGATCCCTATCTGGTGGTGGCGGCCGACAAGGGCACGGCGACTTTCTCCGATATCGCCAACGACATTGCTGCCGGTTACGGTTTCTGGCTGGGCGATGCCTTTGCCTCCGGTGGCTCTGCCGGCTATGACCACAAGAAGATGGGGATTACCGCGCGTGGCGCCTGGGTATCAGTACAGCGGCATTTCCGCGAGCTGGGGCTGAATGTGCAGACTGATCCGATCAGCGTGATTGGTATCGGCGATATGGCCGGTGACGTGTTCGGCAATGGCCTGCTGCAATCGCGCAGCCTGAAGCTGGTGGCGGCGTTCAACCATCAGCATATCTTTATCGACCCCGATCCGGACCCGGAAACCAGCTATCAGGAGCGTGAGCGCCTGTTTGCGCTGCCGCGCTCCAGCTGGACGGACTATGACAGCAGCCTGATCTCCGAAGGCGGCGGGGTATTCGCCCGCAGCCTCAAGCAGATTACGCTCTCCCCGCAGATGCGCGAATGCTTTGGCATCGAGGCCGAACGCCTGACGCCCACCGAGCTGATTCATCAGTTGCTCAAGGCGCCGGTAGACCTGATCTGGAACGGCGGCATTGGCACCTACGTCAAGGGCAGCATGGAGACCCACGCGGATGTGGGGGACAAGGCCAACGATGCGCTGCGCGTCAACGGCCGCGACCTGCGCTGCCGTGTGGTGGGTGAGGGCGGCAATCTGGGCCTGACCCAGCTGGGCCGTATCGAGTTTTGCCTGGCCGGCGGGGCGCTCAATACCGACTTTATCGACAATGCCGGCGGTGTCGACTGCTCCGACCATGAGGTCAATATCAAGATTCTGCTCAACGAGGTGGTCGCCGCCCAGGACATGACCGCCAAGCAGCGCAACACCTTGCTGGCCAGCATGACCGATGCAGTTGCTGACCTGGTACTGGCCAACAACTACAAGCAGACCCAGGCGATCAGTCTGGCGCAGCGCCAGGCAGCGCAGACGATGGGCGAGTACCAGCGCTTTATCAGCGCCATGGAGAGCAGCGGCAAGCTCAATCGTGCGCTGGAGTTCATTCCGGATGATGAGCAGCTGGCAGAGCGCAAGGCCAACGGCAAGGGGTTGACCCGTGCCGAGCTGTCGGTGCTGATTTCCTACTCCAAGGCGGACCTGAAAGAAGCGCTGGTTGCCTCCGACGTGCCCGAGGATCCGTACCTGGCGCGCGAGCTGGAGACGGCCTTTCCGCAGGTGCTGCTCAAACGGCATGCCAAGGCGCTGGCGAGCCACCGTCTGCACCGGGAAATCGTATCCACCCAGTTGGCCAACAACCTGGTCAACCACATGGGGATTACCTTCTTGCGTCGGCTGGTGCAGTCGACCGGTGCCAGCATCAGCGATGTCGCCCGCGCCTGGGTCGTGGCGCGGGACGTGTTTCATCTGCAGACCCACTTTGCTGGTATCGAGGCGCTGGATCATCAGGTGGCCGCCGAGGTGCAGCTGGAACTGATGGACGAGTTGATGCGTCTTGGGCGTCGTGCCAGCCGCTGGTTTATTCGCAACCGTCGATCCCAGCTGCTGCCGGAGCGCGAGGTAGAACACTTTGCACCGTGCGTCGAGACCCTGGCCAAACGCTTTGACCAGTTGCTTGAAGGTGAGGTGCGCGAACTCTGGGAAGCGCGCTTCAATCGCTATGTCGAGGCGGGCGTGCCGGAGGCCATCGCCCGGGTCGTGGCCGGTACCGGTCACGCCTACACGCTGCTCGGTATCGTTGAAGCGGCCGATGCAACCGGGCAGAATGCCGAGCGCGTGGCGCAGGTGTTCTTTGCTCTTGGCAGTCAGCTGCACTTGCCGTGGTTCAGCCAGCAGGTCAACAGCCTGCCGGTCGACAATCACTGGCAGGCGCTGGCCCGCGAAAGTTACCGAGACGACCTGGACTGGCAGGTCCGCAGCATGACCGTTGCTGCCCTGCAAGGTGGCGATGACGGGCAGCCGGTAGACACGCTGGTAGCCGACTGGATCAGCCGCAATCAGGCGTTGGTACAGCGCTGGCAGGCGATGCTGGCTGAACTGCGCAGCGTTGGCGCCGGTGACTACGCCATTGTGGCTGTGGCCATGCGTGAGTTGCTGGATCTGGCGCAGCACGCGCGTCACCATGGTGGCGAGGGCAGCGGCGACTGAGTACGCGTTGCTTCCTGTCCAGCGCAGCACATGATGCCGGGCGCCAGTCGTCCGGTGTCTCGCTTCAATAATTACTGTGACAGAAGGCAGCATGCAACAACTTATTCTCGACCTGGCGCTGCCCGCAGAGCGTTACCTGGCCTGGTACCAGGGCCGCGCCGAGCGGGTCAGCATGCTCAGTCGTGATGGCCGGCGAGTCAGCCTGCCGGCCCATCACCTGCGACCCTTTCTTACCCATCAGGGCGTATACGGCAGCTTTGTGCTGCAGTTCACCGACGACGGCAAGCTGATCAAGCTCGAACGTCTGGCGGACTGATCAGGTATACTCTGCAGCCTGATTTTTCTGCTCCGGATGCCGCCATGTACGATTTGCTTCGCTCGCTGATGTTTCGCCTGCCCGCAGAAACCTCCCATGACCTCGCACTGGACATGATTGGTGCCGCTGGCCGCCTGCGCCTTGCCGACAAGCTGGTGCGCCCGGTGCCGTCGCAGCCGGTTCAGGTGATGGGGCTGACCTTTGACAACCCGGTGGGGCTGGCGGCCGGTCTGGACAAGAATGCGGTTGCCGTGGATGGCCTGGCCGCCATGGGTTTTGGCTCCATTGAAGTGGGCACCGTGACCCCGCGTCCGCAGCCGGGCAACCCCAAGCCGCGCTTGTTTCGTCTGACCGAGCAGCTGGCGATCATCAACCGTTTCGGTTTCAACAACCAGGGCGTGGATGCCCTGCTTGAACGCCTGGACGGGACGCGTTACCAGGGCGTGCTGGGCATCAATATCGGCAAGAACGCGGTAACCCCGGTCGAGAACGCCGTGGATGATTACCTGTACTGCCTGCGCAAGGTTTACGACCGCGCCAGTTACGTCACGGTCAACCTGTCGTCGCCCAACACGCCCGGCCTGCGCACGCTGCAATACGGCGAGGCGCTCAAGGTTCTGCTCGGGCAGATCAAGCAGTGTCAGCAGCAGTTGGCGACGGATCGCGGGCGCTATGTGCCCATCGCCATCAAGATTGCCCCGGACATGACGGCTGAAGAAGTGGCGCTGGTCGGTGCAACCTTGCTGGAAGAAGGCATGGATGCAGTGATTGCCACCAATACCACCCTTGATCGCAGCGCGGTAGCAGACTCGCCCTACGCCGAAGAGGCAGGCGGGTTGTCGGGTGCGCCGCTGACGGATATGTCTACCGAGGTCATCCGGCTGCTGGCGGATGAGCTGAAAGGCCGCATGCCGATCATCGGCGTGGGCGGCATCTTCAGTGGCGCCGATGCGGCAGACAAGATCGCCGCAGGGGCGAGTCTGGTGCAGCTTTACAGCGGCTTTATCTACCGTGGGCCGGAGCTGGTGCGCGAGTGCGCTGATGCGATTGCGGTGATGCCCGGACGCTGAAAATGGAAGCCCCCGCAGAGCGGGGGCTGGATGGGCCCAGTTGGGCCCGGCGCTGTGGGCGAGCGCCTTGGGGAAAAATAAACTCGGTGGTGGCGGCCTTAGCCGACGGCGTGCATCTCGTTCAGGCGATGTACTCCCGAGATGCCGGTATATCCATCCCAACGGTCCGCGCGGCCTTCACGCCAGCCGTTGATCCAATTCTGGCGGGTAGAGGGGTTGTTAAAAGGGCAGGTGTCCTGAGATTTGCCACTCACTCCATGCTGGTAACCGCGTTGAAATGCTCGTTCCATCGGATCACGCTTGAGTCTTCTCATAAGTTGGCGTCCTCGCTTGCTATGACAGGGTCGGAACGATCAGAGTCGCTCCGCTATCGGATGCGCAGCCATGGATCGGCTACGCTGCATGGAGACCGGGAAAAAGGGTTGTCTGGCCCGGCTCCGAATACTGTCTCACCGCTAACGTCATACCCTGTTGTACCCTATCGCAGGCGAGCACTTCAAAGACCGATTTGGCATACCTTTAGGCATTGGTTAGCTGCCACTGAAATATAAACGTCATCGTTATCCGGAAATCAACGACATGCGCGAGATCCTTGAATTTTTTGTTACCTGTCCAAAAGGCGTTGAGGGGCTGTTGCGTGACGAAGTGCTCGCTTTGGGCGCCGAGTCCGCCAAGGAAACCGTCGCCGGCGTGTCGGTCCAGGGGGACATCGAGCTGGGCTATCGGCTGTGCCTCTGGTCGCGTCTGGGTAATCGTGTGCTGCTGGTGCTCAAGCGTTTTCTCGCGGGCACCGCCGAGGACCTATACGCCGGCGTGCAGATGATCGACTGGCGTGACCACCTGGCCGTGGATGGCACCCTGGCCATCGATTTCACCGGTAGCCTGGCCGGCGTCGACAATACCCACTTTGGCGCACTCAAGGTCAAGGACGCTGTGGTGGACCAATTGCGTCGCCCCGATGGCAGTCGTCCCGGCGTCGACAAGGTACGCCCGGATTTGCGCATCAATGTGCATTGCCATCGTGGCGAGGTGCAGCTGGCGCTCGACCTGTCCGGCGCCAGTCTGCACCAGCGGGGTTATCGCTTGCAGCAGGGCGCAGCGCCGCTGAAGGAGAACCTGGCCGCGGCGATTCTGATCCGCGCTGGCTGGCCGGCGCTGGCCGAGGCGGGCGGGGCACTCACCGATCCGATGTGCGGCTCGGGTACCTTTTTGGTCGAAGCTGCCCTGATGGCCGCCGATGTGGCGCCCAACCTGCAGCGTGAGTACTGGGGCTTCAGCCGTTGGCAGCAGCACGTGCCGGTGCTGTGGCAGAAGGTGCTGACCGAGGCGCGTGAGCGCGCCGAGCGCGGCCTGGCGCGGCCTCCGCTGTGGATTCGCGGCTATGAGGCTGACCCGCGGCTGTTGCAACCGGTGCGCAACAACATCCAGCGCGCAGGTGTTGGCGAGTGGGTAAAGGTCTATCAGGGGGAACTGGCGACCTTTGCACCCAACCCTGACCGCGGACAGCAGGGCCTGGTGGTCTGTAATCCGCCCTATGGCGAGCGCCTGGGGACGACGGCCAGTCTGGTTTATCTCTATCAAAAGCTGGGCGAGGTACTGCGTCAGCAGTGCCAGGGCTGGCAGGCGGCGATCTTTACCGGCAATGCCGAACTCGGCAAGCGTATGGGCATTCGCAGTCACAAACAGTACAACCTGTTTAACGGTGCCTTGCCGTGCAAACTGTTGCTGATGAACCTGGAAAGCGAGCGTTTTGTCACCAAGGCTGCAGAGCCGTCGGCGGGCGGGCAGACGCCGGTAGAAACGGCACGTCTCAGCGAGTCGGCGCAGATGTTTGCCAATCGCCTGAAAAAGAACCTGAAAACCCTGGGTAAATGGGCGCGTCAGCAGGGCATCGAGTGCTACCGCGTGTATGACGCGGATATGCCGGAGTTTGCTGTAGCCGTGGATCTGTACGGTGATCGGGTGCACGTGCAGGAGTACGCGCCACCGTCATCGATCAGCGAAGACAAGGCCGAGGCCCGCCTGCAGGACGTAATGGCCGCGCTGCCGCAGGTACTGGGTGTGGCGCCCGAGCATATCGCCCTGAAGCAACGTCAGCGGCAATCGGGCAAACAGCAGTATCAGCGTATGGCCCAGCAAGGCGAGTTTTTCGAGGTGCGCGAGGGGCAGGTGCGGCTGCTGGTCAATCTGACCGATTACCTGGACACCGGCCTGTTTCTGGATCATCGCCCGATGCGTCTGCGTATCGCGGCCGAAGCCAAGGGTAAGCGTTTTCTCAATCTGTTTTGCTACACCGCCACGGCGACGGTACATGCCGCCGCTGCCGGGGCGCGCTCAACCACCAGTGTTGACCTGTCCAACACCTACCTGGACTGGGCGCGTCGTAACCTGTCGTTGAACGGCCTGTCTGACCTACATCGGCTGGAGCGTGCGGATGTGATGGCGTGGCTGGAGTCGGCGCGCGGGCAGCAGTTCGATCTGATCTTTATTGACCCGCCGACCTTCTCCAACTCGAAAAAGCTCGAAGGGGTGTTCGATGTGCAGCGTGATCACCCGCGCCTGCTCGAATTGGCGATGAAGCTGCTGGCGCCGGGTGGCGTGCTGTACTTCTCCAATAACTTCCGGCGTTTCCGCATGGACCCGGCGGTGGAGGCGCGCTATCTGGTAGAGGACATCTCGGCGCAGACGCTGGATCGTGATTTCCAGCGCAACAGCCGTATCCACCGCACCTGGCAGATCAGTAACCGCTGATTGATTTGCTCGGCGCGACGAGGAATTAAAAACGCCCCTGAATGGGGCGTTTTTTGGCTTACTGCGCGGTCGCGATATCCGTTGGTACGCGCCGGTAGACGTCCTGTAAAACCAGATCCAGCGCCTGGCCGCTGGCCCCGGCACTGACGTGGTTGACGATCGCGGTCACCGCCCAACTCTGGCCGTTGGCGTCGCGGGTGATGCCGGCGATGGCCTTCACGTTACGCAGTGAACCTGTCTTGATATGTGCCTGACCTGCCACCGGGGTATTGCGCAGGCGCCGGCGCATGGTGCCGTCCATGGCCGCCAGCGGCATGGAAGCAATGAACTCTGCACGATACGGGCTCTGCCAGGCCTGGGCCAGCAGTTGTGCCATGTCACGCGCAGTCAGGCGCTCCATGCGTGACAGCCCTGAACCGTTCTCCATCACCAGCGCGTTGGCCTGGATACCTTTGCCGCGCAGCCATTCGTTGATTACGCGCACGGCGGCCTTGTGGTCGTCGCGGTCGGTGGCAATGCGGTTTTCACGGCCGATGGTCAGAAACAGCTGCCGGGCCATGGTGTTGTTGCTCCACTTGTTGATGTCGCGTACCACATCAACCAGATCAGGCGACCAGCTTTGCGCCACCAGCCGAGAGCTGGCCGGAGCGCGGCCAATCTGGGTGCCGCCCTGGATAGTGCCGCCCATCTCCTGCCACAGCGTGCGCAGGGTGCTGGCGGTGTAGGTGGTGGCGGTCAGTGCGGTCAGATAGCGTTGGGCAATGCAGTTCTCATGCAGGTTGCCGGTCAGGGTAATGGTGGCCTGATAGCCCTCATCCTGAATGTCATAGGCTACGTTGGGGCGCGGGCAGTTGCTGGTGGCTGGCAGCAGGGTCAGTTGATTGACCACCTTGACCTCTGGCAATGCCGGTTCAACGTTCACGCGAATACCGTTTTGTTCGCCGTAGCTGCTGACTACCAGCACCTTGAGGTTGGTCAGCAGCGGGTCGGGCTCAACCAGAAACGGACGGTTCTGGTTGCCACTGTCGTCGATAAACGGCGGGATATCGTTAGGCAGACGCAGGTCCGCCGGTTGCAGCACCAGGTCGCCGGTAATATCGCGAATGCCGGCGGCCTTAAGATCGCGCAGCATCAGCCACATGCGCTCCAGCGTCAGCTTGGGGTCGCCGCCGCTGCGGAAGATCAGGTCACCCTGCAGGGTGCCATTGACCACCGGGCCGTCAACAAACAGATCGCTGCGCCATTGATGGGTAGGGCCGAGAATTTCCAGCGCCGCGTAGGTGGTTACCAGCTTCATGGTAGAGGCGGGGTTGACCGGGGTATCGGCGTTAATGAACTGGGCCATGCCCTGGCCTTCCAGCGGAATGACTGCCAGGGCGACGGCGTCAGATGGGATTTTGGCGGACTGCAGGGCGCTTTCTACGCGGGCGGGCAGGGTGCCGCTGTCGGCGGCGTGCAATGGGGTAGTGACAGCAGACACGGCCAGCATGGGCATCAGGCACAGAAGGGCGCGTGCAACGGCATTGGGCATGGTGGGGCAGCTCCCTGAGCAAGTTGGCTGGAGGTAGAACCGCTTTCCTGTCAGTCCTTATTTTTACGCATCATCACTTAAATAGAGGGTTGGGTCGAGAGCTTAAAGTAAACTCTCGGATTAGCGGTCACGTCGCAAGCGCCAGGAGAACAGCCAGGTGACGCCCAGCAGGCTCAGGCACGCAGCCATCGACAGCCAGAAGCCCTGGCGGCGCAGTCGATAGGCGTCACTCAGCAGTTCGGCTTCGGGCACCAGCACGGCCAGATAACTATCGGGTGAGCCGGGTATGCCGATGCGCTGCTGCTGAATGATCCAGCGCTGGCCCTCCAATTCACGGATGGTCTGGCGCTGCAACTGATAGCCCTCCTGGGCGATGGTCGCCAGCAGGGTGCTGCCCAGTTCCTGAAAGCGGCGCGGCTCCAGGGTATTGCTGCCCTGGACTGTGTGCTGCAGCCGCTGCGGATCGTGGTAGGCAATGACGACACCATCACCGGTATAGAGGATCAGCTCCGAGGAAGGGGTCACGCGTTGCTGGTTGAGGGTGCGCGAGAGCCGCTCAAGGGTGAGGTCTGCGCCCAGTACCGCGCGGTCGCTGGCTCCGCGTGCCAGGGTAGTGCCAAATTCCCGGGTAGAAAAGAACACGTAGGGTGTGGTGACCAGTTGTTGGTCTGCCCGGTTGGCGGCGGCGTACCAGGGCCGCTGGCGCGGATCGAAGCCCTCGTCGGTAGCCATGCGCGCCTCGATTACCTTCAGGTCGGCATTGAGGAAGAGATAGCTATTGTGCCGGAGGCCGTCATCGTTGCCGATGTGCCAGGCCATCCAGACGGCGCGCTCGGGTGCGGCAAAGCGCTGCTGGCTGCCTGAGTTGATCAGCGGGCGCAGCATCAGGTAGTCGCCGTCTTGCCAGCCGATGTAGACCGAGTTGAGCTGGGGGTTATCGCGCAGTACCTGGGCCAGAAGGGGGAAATAGTTTAGCCGTTCGGCCAGGCTGTCGGTCTGAATCAGCGGGCTCAGGCTGAGCAGGTTGAGTGCCTGCATCGGCGGGCGATAAACGTTGTCCAGTTCTCGGCCAACCTGTTGCACGACGCGCTCGAACAGTTTGGAGCCGTCGTTGCGCATCACCTTGCTGAGTTGCTCGTAGTGAAACAGGCTCAGCAGCAAGCCAAGCAAAAGAACGGCGATGACGCCCAGAACCAGGGCGAGGATGGGCCTGTACTGCGGTATACCGGGTGTGTTGGGCATGGCTGTCCTTTGACTGCATCCGTGCGAAGACCCAGCCAATATAGCCTAAGAACGCGGTGTTTTCTTATGGCAGCTCGAACAGGGCGCGTGCGGCCCGGCAGCTGCTGTCACTCAGGGTCTGCAGCGATTCGTTGCGGCACTGGGCAACCATGCTGGCAACCTCGGCAATAAAGGCCGGTTCATTGCGACGATTCTTGGGCTTGGGCGACAGGGTGCGTGGCAGCAGCCAGGGGGCGTCGGTTTCCAGCAGCAGGCGGTTGGGGGGTATGTCACGCACCAGCGAATGCAGGTGAGTGCCGCGGCGCTCGTCGCAGATCCAGCCGGTTATGCCGATGTGCAGATCCAGGTCTAGGTAGGCGTAAAGCGCGTCGCGCTCGGCAGTGAAACAGTGCACCACTGCGCCGCTGAGTTGGTCGCGATAGTCGCGCAGTACGGCGAGCAGGGTGTCGCTGGCCTCGCGTTCGTGCAGAAAGACCGGCAGCTGAGTGTCAACGGCGACCGCCAGTTGCTCCTCCAGTGCCCGGATCTGCGCCGGTCGTGGGGAAAAGTCGCGGTTGAAGTCCAGCCCGCATTCGCCCACCGCGCGCACCGCAGGCTCTGCACACAGGGCAGTGAGTTGCCGGCTGCTGTCCGCAGTCCAGTGGCGAGCTTCGTGAGGGTGTACGCCGGCAGTGGTGAACAGCCGTTGCGGCTGTTCGGCGCACAGGGCGAGCAGGCTGTCGGCCTGCTCAAGGGAGGTCATGGTCAGCAGCATCTGGCTGACATTGGCCTGCCAGGCCCGCTCCAGCACCGCTTCGCGGTCCTGGGCAAAGGCCTTGTCGGTCAGGTTGACGCCGATATCAATCCATTCCATCTGCCGCCGACTCCGTGATCAGGCCTTGCGCGGCGGCTTGCCCTTGCCCTTGGCAAAGTCACGGCGCGGCTTGCGCGGGGCGTGATCACGCGGTGGCAGTTCACCCTCGGGCAGCGGCCAGGCCTTGATCTGCAGTGCAATACCATTGATCTCGGCGCCAGCCAGGCGGTTGAGTGCCTGCTGGTCGAGTTGCGGCAGGAACACGCCGGTGTGCTCGTTGAACAGCTTGATGTGACCGATCTGCTGACGCTGAATGCCGCCAACCTTGACCAGTACATCGACCAGCGGCTTGGGCATCAGGCCGCTCTTGCGACCACCCTGCACCTTGTAGCGGGTTAGGCCGCTGTCACGGTCAAACTGGCGATCTTTGCGTGGCGCTTGGGCGGGCAGGTCGGAGACCGGCTCCAGCAGTGTCTTGGCGCTGGGCAGAATGCTCAGCAGCGCGGCGGCCAGTTCGGTGGCGTCCAGGCTGGTGAGTTCCTGCAGGTCGCTGACCAGTTGCTGATGCAGGGCAGTGGACTGGTCGCGGGCATCGTTCAGGCGGCCAGCCAGCTTGTTCAGACGGCCACTGCGTACGGCGTCGGCGGTGGGCAGGGCTTGCGGCTCGATCTTCTGACCGGTCGCGCGCTCCAGTACGTGCAGCAGACGGCGCTCGCGCGGGGTGGCGAACAAAATCGCGGTGCCCTGGCGGCCGGCGCGGCCGGTACGGCCGATGCGGTGTACGTAGCTTTCGCTGTCGTGCGGCAGGTCGTAGTTGAGTACGTGGGTAATGCGTTCCACGTCCAGACCACGGGCGGCAACGTCAGTCGCAACCACAATGTCCAGCAGGCCGCGTTTGAGGCGGTCAACTACCTGCTC
This sequence comes from Pseudomonas abyssi, assembly GCF_002307495.1. GTDB lineage: Bacteria > Pseudomonadota > Gammaproteobacteria > Pseudomonadales > Pseudomonadaceae > Halopseudomonas > Halopseudomonas abyssi. Next base: position 25,508 of record NZ_NTMR01000014.1, read on the forward strand.
ACGCAGTTGCTGGCTGAGGTCGCCGTTCAGCGCAGCGGCGGCAAAGCCGCGGGCTTCCAGACGCTCGGACAGCTCCAGGCTGGCGGTTTTGGTGCGCACGAAAACGATCATGGCCTCGACCGGCTCGACTTCGAGCAGGCGCGTCATGGCATCCAGCTTGTGGTGGTTGGAGACTTCCCAGACCTTTTGGGTGATGGTCTCCAGGCTGCTGCTCGAACCACTGTGCAGGCGGATCTCGGCCGGCTCTTTCATGTGGTTGCGCGCAACGTTGCGCACGCCGGGCGGCATGGTGGCGGAGAACAGCGCCTTCTGGGTCTGCTCCGGCACTTCTTCAAAGACCGCTTCAAGGTCGTCGGCAAAGCCCATCTTGAGCATTTCGTCGGCTTCGTCCAGGACCAGGAAGCGCAGGTCCTGCAGCTTCAGGCTGCCGCGACGCAGGTGGTCGGTCAGACGGCCCGGGGTTGCCACAACAACCTGGGCGCCGCGCTCCAGCGCTTTGAACTGGGGAGCAAAGGCCGAGCCGCCGTACAAGGCCAGCACGGAAAAGCCGCGCATGTTCTGGGCGTAGCGCTGGAAGGCTTCGGCAACCTGCAGGGCCAGTTCGCGAGTCGGGGTGAGGATCAGAGCCTGGGTAGCACGCAGGCTGATATCCATGCCGGCCAAGACCGGCAGCGCAAAGGCTGCGGTCTTGCCGGTACCGGTCTGTGCCAGACCCAGCAGGTCCTTGCCGGACAGCAGGGTCGGGATAGCCTCGGCCTGAATCGGGGACGGTGTTTCATAGCCGAGGCTGTTGAGCGCCTCAAGAAGGGGGGCGGGCAGGCCAAGATCGGCAAACTGCGGAGCCGCCGGAGAGGTGTCGGACATAGAGGGAGTAAACCTTGGGGGATAAGATGGGCGCGCATTATACGGGCTTTAGTGGCAAATTACCGCAGCCTTTTGTCTGAGCGTTGCAATATCCGGGCAAAATGTCAGTCTAGACGGCTTATGGCAGCGTATTTCTAGCCAAAACTTGGGCCAGACAACAGGAAACAGCCAGATGGGTCGTCTTGTAGAAGGACGCTGGGTTGACCAGTGGTATGACACCAAGAGCACCGGCGGTGCTTTCAAACGTGAAGATGCCGGTTTTCGCGACCGGATTGAGGCGGGCGGTCGCTTTGCGCCGGAAAGCGGTCGCTACCACCTGTATGTATCGCTGGCGTGCCCGTGGGCGCACCGCACGTTGATTTTGCGCGAGCTCAAGGGCTTGACGCCGCATATTGCAGTAACTGTGGTGCATCCACACATGCTGGAGCAGGGCTGGACCTTTGCCGAGTCCGAACCGCTTTATGGCTATCAGCACATGCACCAGCTTTATACCCATGCACGTGCCGACTACACCGGCAGGGTTACCGTGCCGGTGCTTTGGGATACCCAGGAGCAGACCATCGTCAATAACGAGTCGGCAGAGATTATCGAGCTGTTCAACAGCGCCTTTGACCGTCTGACCGGGAACACCAGCGACTTTGCCCCGGACCATCTGCGTGAGGCGATGGCAGAGATCAACCAGCGGGTCTATGACGATGTAAACAACGGCGTTTACAAGGCGGGCTTTGCCACCGAGCAGGCCGTCTATGAGCATGCCTGCCGTAGCCTGTTCGAGGCCCTTGACTGGCTTGAAGAGCTGCTCACGCAGCGCCGGTATCTGCTGGGCGAGCAGGTAACCCTGGCCGATTGGCGCCTGTTTACCACGCTGGTGCGCTTCGACCCGGTTTACCACGGCCACTTCAAGTGCAACCTCAAGCGCCTGGAAGACTACCCTTGCCTGCTTGGTTATCTGCGCGAGTTGTATCAGTGGCCGGGTGTAGCCGATACCGTGAACTTTCAGCACATAAAGCAGCACTACTATTACAGTCACGACACTATCAATCCGACGCGTATCGTGCCGCTTGGCATGGGCCCGGATCTGACCTTGCCCCACCGCCGCCAGACGCGCTAACGCGTCTGCTATTCCTTCGCTTACAGGGAGATGACATTGAGCGAGATGCACCAGATGATTACCCCGGCGCTGACCCTGTCCGGGGTCGCCCTGGTCAGCCTGGTTTGCCAGCTGACAGCCTGGCGCCTGCGCCTGCCGGCGATTCTGTTTTTGTTGCTGGCCGGTATTCTGCTCGGGCCGGTATTTGGCCTGCTGCAGCCGGATGCGTTTTTGGGCGATCTGCTGTTCCCGCTGGTGTCGGTGTGCGTAGCGCTGATCCTGTTTGAGGGCAGCCTGACGCTCAAGTTTGAACAGCTCAAGGAAACCGGCAGCGTGGTGCGCCGGCTGGTGACGGTCGGTGCGCTGGTGACCTGGGGCGTGATTACTGCAGCCTGTCACTGGCTCATAGAGCTGGACCTGGCGCTGTCGGCGCTCTTTGGTGCCTTGGTGGTGGTAACCGGTCCGACCGTGGTGGTGCCCATGCTGCGTACCCTGCGGGCGACCCAGCGGATCTCCAAGGTGCTGCGCTGGGAGGGCATTCTGATCGATCCGATCGGCGCCTTGCTGGCAGTCCTGGTCTATGAATGGATCGTGGCCCAGAGCGCCGGCGGCAATGGCTTTAGCGCGGGGCTATGGATCTTTGTCGAGGTGATCGCGGTTGGTGCCATTGCCGGTGTGGCAGGTGGTGCGTTGATGGCGACGGCGCTGCGCCGGCACTGGATTCCGGAATACCTCGAGGTGCTGGCCTCGCTGGCGCTGGTGCTGGTTGCCTTTACCGTGTCCAACGAGCTGGTGCACGAGTCCGGTCTGCTGACCGTGACCGTCATGGGCATCTGGCTGGCGAACGCCAAGGGCGTGGATATCGAGGAAATTCTGGTGTTCAAGGAGCACCTCTCGGTATTGCTGATTTCCGGGCTGTTTATTTTGCTGGCGGCGCGGGTAGACCTGGGCGCCTTGCTGGCACTCGGCTGGCCTGCGTTGGCGCTGCTGGCGGTTATCCAGTTTGTCGCCCGGCCGCTGGCGGTGTGGATCAGTAGTATCGGGAGCGAGCTGACCTGGAATGAGCGTGCGCTGGTGGCCTGGATTGGGCCGCGCGGTATTGTCGCCGCTGCGGTCTCGGCGCTGTTCGCCCTGCGTCTGGAACAGGCCGGCTACGAGGACGCAGCCCTGGTCAGCGCACTGACCTTTGCGGTGATCATTGGCACCGTGGTGTTTCAAAGCGCGACGGCGCGGCGCATGGCGCAGCTGCTGGGCGTGACCGAGCCGGAGCGACGCGGGGTGCTGCTGATTGGTGCCAATGCGGTCGCGCGCTCGCTGGCCGAAGTGCTGCAGAAGCTGGAGGTGCCGCTGCTGATCGTCGATACCCACTGGGACTCGATCCGCCAGGCGCGGATGAAAGGCTTGCGCACCCTGCGCGGCAACCCCTTGTCGACGCATTTCGACGACAATCTGGACCTAGCCGGCCTCGGCACGCTGGTGACCCTGACGCCTGAGCGTGAACGCAACGCCTTGCTCAACAAGCACTTTCAGCGTGACTTTCCGGCGCACCGTATCTTCAGCGTGCGCAACGAGCGTAGCGGAGCAAACGAGCGCCTGCAGATTTCCAGTGCGCACGAGGGCTTGTTGATGGGCGCGGAGGGAATGACCTTCAGCAAGCTGTCGAGTCTGATCAGCCAGGGCGCGCGCTTCAAGGCCACCACCCTGACCGAGGGCTTTGGTTTTGAGCAGTGGCAGCAGGAGGCGGGCAAGAACCGCGTGCCGATGCTGGCGCTGACGCCGGAGCGGCGCGTTCGCGTGTTCTCGCCTGCGCAGAAGCTGGAGCCGGTGGCGGACTGGACGGTGATCTATCTGGAACTATCGCCGGAGGCTGCCAAAATCGCCCGTGAGGCTGAGAGTGGCGAGCCGGCGACTCAGTTGCCTGATTGACCGCAGCGGCGGCCCGATCGGTCGCCGTTACTGCAGGGTGCTGCGCAGTCGGCGCAGCGCCGCGTAAAAGAACACCGCACCGATGGCTATCAAGGCCAGCAGTTTTGGCCACACGATACCAAGCCCCGCACCGCGCAGCAGCACGCTCTGCGCCAGTTCAACAAAGTGAGTGGTCGGCGCCAGTGACATGATCAGTTGCACTGGCACCGGCATGCTCTCGCGCGGCGTTACCGCACCGGAGAGAATCTGCAGGGGGATCAGCACGAGCATGATCAATAGCCCCAGCTGAGGCATTGAGCGGGCCACGGTGCCCAGAAATATCCCCATTGAGGTGGTGGCAAACAGGTGCAATGCGGTGCCCGCCAGGAACAGCGCCATCGATCCCTGAATGGGCACCTGCAGCCAGCCTTCGACGATAAAACGCAAGGCAAATCCTGACGCGACCAGCACCACCAGACCCATGGCCCAGACCTTGGCGAGCATGATCTCCAGCGGCGTCACCGGCATAACCAACAGGTGCTCGATGGTGCCGTGCTCGCGCTCGCGAATCAGTGCTGCGCCAGTCAGGATAATCGACAGCAAGGTGATCTGGTTGATCACCTCGGTAATGGCGCCGAACCAGCTGGCGTCCAGGTTGGGGTTGTAGGCAATGCGTACTACCGCCTCGACGGGCTGGGTTGCGCTGCCTTGGTAGCCCTGCGCAAACGCGGCTGTTTCGCTCTGAATGATCTGCTGTATATAGCCTGCACCACTGAAGGCCTGACTCACCTGAGTGGCATCGACGTTCAGTTGAATGCCGGGTTGGTTTCCGGCCAGCAGGTCACGCTGAAAATCTGGCGGGATATTCAGCGTAAAGGTGTATAGCCCGCTATCCATGCCCCGGTCCATTTGTCGGTGGTCGATGCGTGTGGGCGGCAGAAAATACGGGAGCTGGAAGGCATCGATCAGCCTGGCCGAGACCTGTGAGCGATCCTCGTCGACCACGGCAATGGTCGCGCGATGCGGTGTTTCCGGCATCGCGGTGGCGGAGGAGTAGATGCTCAGACTGAAGGCATAGATGATCAGCACAACCAGCGCCGGGTCACGGGCCAGGCTACGCAGCTCCTTGATACCGAGCTGGAGAATATTGCCGAGTGCGCGTGTCATGTCATTTCTCCTGCTTGCTCAGGCCAAGCACACTGGCCAGTGTGAGCACCGGAACGGCTAACAGCAGCGGCAGGAAGTAGCCTTGCAGCTCAGCAAAGTCGAGCGCCTTGGAGAATACTCCGCGGGTAATGATCAGGAAGTGGGTGGTGGGGTAGAGCTGGCCTATGAACGCGCCAGCTCCCTCCATGGCAGAAACCGGATGAAGCATGCCGGAAAACTGGATCGTCGGAATCAGCGTGGCGATAGCCGTGCCGAAAATCGCCGCAATCTGGCTTTTCAGCAGCGACGACACCAGCAGTCCGAGACCGGTCGCGCAGATCAGATAGAGCAGCCCGCCCAGCAGCAGAGTGGGCAAACTGCCCTTGATCGGCACGGCAAAGACAAACACCGCCAAGAGCAGCAGCGCAAGCAGGTTGACGAAACCCAGCGCGACATACGGCAACTGCTTGCCGAGCAGAAACTCGAGCTTGCTGACCGGCGTAACGTAGAAGTTGGTGATGGAACCCAGCTCCTTTTCCCGGACCACAGCCAGCGCTGTGAGCATGGCCGGGATCATCATCAGCAGAATCGGAATCACGGCCGGCACCATGGCCGGCAGGCTTTTCACGTCGGGGTTGTAGCGGTAGCGGGTTTCCACATTCACCAGGCTGGTCGTATAGGTGGTTGGCTGATGAGCGGCCAGGGTCAGCAGGTAGTTGAGGTGTATGCCCTGGGCATAGCCGCGCAGGGTATCTGCGCGCATCGGCATGGCGCCATCGACCCAATAGGCCACCTGGGGAGCGTCGCCGCGCAGCAGATCGCGGCCGAATCCCGGCGGGATTTCCAGGGCGAGGCTGATGTCACCGGCGCGCATGCGCTGATCCAGTTCCGCATGGCTGTACAGAGGCGGCTTTTCGATGAAGTAGCGCGAGCCAGACAGTTCCAGCGCATAGTTCTGGCTGTAGGTTGTCTGGTCGCGATCCAGCACTGCAAAGGTCAGGTTCTCGACATCCATGTTGATGCCGTACCCCATGATCAGCATCAGAAACACCGTGCCGACCAGCGCGAGCAAACCGCGCACCGGGTCACGGCGCAGCTCCATGGTTTCGCGTCGGGTGTAGCTCAGCAGCCGGCGCAGGCTGAAGCGTGGCACCTTGGCCGGCGCACTTGCCGACGTGGTGGGCGCTGTGGGGGCGACCTCCTCGGACGCGTTGTCATCCGGGCCACTGGCTTCGCGCAGCCAGTCGATGAACGCTTCTTCCAGCGTGGCCTTGCCGCGCTGCTGACGCAGCGCTTGCGGTGCGCCGCTGACGAGTACCTTGCCTGCGTGCATCAGTGACATGCGGTCGCAGCGTTCAGCTTCATTCATGAAGTGGGTGGAGATGAAGATGGTCACGCCGTCTTCGCGCGAGAGTTTGACCAGCAGCGCCCAGAACATGTCGCGGGCGACCGGGTCGACGCCGGAGGTGGGCTCGTCGAGGATGAGGATTTCTGGCTTGTGGATGACCGCAACCGCCAGCGACAGCCGTTGGCGCACGCCCAGCGGCAACGCCATAGGCAGGCTGTCGGCAACCTCATGCAGGTTGAATTGATCCAGCAGTTCAATAATGCGCTGTGGGCCTTGGTCTGCGGGCAGGTGGTACAGCTTTGCATGCAGCGCCAGGTTCTGGCGCACCGTCAGTTCACTGTACAGCGAGAAGGCCTGGGACATGTAGCCCACACGCATGCGCACGCCCATGTCGTTCGGGTCGACCGGCTTGCCGAGCACCGAGGCTTCGCCTTCGCTGAACGGCAGCAGCCCAGTGAGCATCTTCATGGTGGTCGACTTGCCACACCCGTTGGAGCCGAGGAAGCCAAAGATCTCGCCGCGTTCGATGCGGAAGTTCACCCTGTCCACCGCTACGAAGTCGCCAAAGCGGCGGGTCAGGTCGTGGGCTTCAATGGCTATGCCACTGTGCTCGCCACGCGGCGGGATGACCAGTTGCTGATGCTGACTGCGCTTTTCCTCCGGCAGCAGTGCAACAAAGGCCTGCTCAAGGCTGCTGGACTCGGTTCGCTCAAGGATCTGCTGCGGCGTGCCGGTCGCCAGTACCTTGCCGGCGTCCATGGCGATGAGCCAGTCAAAGTTCTGGGCTTCGTCCATGTAAGCGCTGGCAATCAGCACGCTCATCTGTGGTCGGCTGGCGCGAATGCGCCGAATCAGATCCCAGAACTGGCTGCGTGACAGCGGGTCGACGCCGGTGGTGGGTTCATCCAGGATCAACAGGTCCGGGTCATGAATCAATGCGCAGCACAGCCCGAGCTTTTGCTTCATACCGCCCGACAGCTTGCCTGCCGGACGATCAATGAAACGGCTCATGCCGGTACTGGCGAGCAGGTCACTGATCCTCGTCTGGCGTTCCTGCCTGTCCTGGTTGAACAGACGGCCGAAGAACTCCAGGTTCTCCGCGACGCTCAGAGTGGGGTAGAGGTTTTTGCCTAGCCCCTGTGGCATGAAGGCAATGCGTGGGCAGACTCGACGGCGGTGGCCGGCGCTGCGCATATCGCCGCCCAGTACCTGAAGTTGTCCCTGCTGCAGGCGACGCGCGCCGGCTACCAGTGACAGCAGGCTGGATTTGCCAACGCCATCGGGGCCGATCAGGCCAACCATGCAGCCGGCCGGTAACGTCAGTGTCAGGGCGTCAAGGGCGGTTACCTTGCCGTATTGCAGGCTGATACCGTCCAGTCTGGCGACCGGATCGTGCGCGTCCATGCTCAGTGTCCGACGTTGACTTCAAGGTCCGCCGGCCAGTCGGCGTCGGCGTCCAGCTTCAGCCAGGCGACGCCGGGCAGGCCGGTCTTGACCTGCTCGATGTGCTCCTCCAGCAGGGCAGGGTCGATGCGCGCGCGGATGCGGAACATCATCTTTTCGCGCTCCTGTTCGGTCTCGACCGACTTGGGCGTGAATTGAGCCACGCTGGCGACATAGCTGATAGTGGCGGGGATGACGTATTCGGGCGCGGCATCGATGATGATGCGGGCATCGGAGCCCATGGCAACGCGCCCGGCCAACCGTTCGGGCAGAAAGAAGGTCATGTAGACATCAGTCAGATCGACCAGGTTGAGCACGCGCCCACCGGCGCCCAGTACTTCGCCTGGCTCTACTGTGCGAAATTGCACGCGGGCGTGACGGTCCGCGCTCAGGGTGCTGTCGGTGATGTCGGCGGCGATGCGGTCCGCTGCGGCGCGTGCGGCGTCCAGCGCTGATTCGGCACCGATCACCTGTGAGCGAGCAGCGGCGATACCGGCCTCGGCAGACAAAATCTGGGCCCGTGCAGACGCGACAGCGGCTTGTGCACTTTGTAGCGCCGCTTCTGCGTCGTCGAGTTGCTGGCGCGACATCGCATTACGCTGAACCAGTACCTTGATGCGGTCATAGCGTTTTTGCGCCGCATTGGATTCAGCTTGGCGTTGCAGCAGCAATGCTTCGGCGGTCGCGTGTTCGCTCTCACGCTGGCTGACCAGAGCCTGCGCGGTTTGAATGGCGTTCTCGGCCTGCCTGGACTGGGCTTGGGCCTGCTGCAGCTGCGCTTGCAGCGTAGTGGTATCCATCTCGGCGAGGACGTCGCCGGTATCCACAAAGTCGCCTTCGTCCACCAGAATACGGGTGACACGACCGCCCAGCTTGGTGGCGACGTTGATCTCGGTTGCTTCGATGCGGCCATTGCCGCTAACGAACCCTTCACCATAACCAGAGGGTTTGAGCTCAAGCCAGGCGATAATGGCAAGGGCTGCGACGATGGCGACGACTATGAGGCCACGGACAAGTTTGCGGGGAGGTTTCTGCACGATGATTCCTTTTCCTGTGTGCGGGCAAATCACGGATGATCGCTGCTAGAAAATCCATTCTAGAAAGTACCGGCGCAAGGGGTGTTGATACCGGTCAATGTGCTCGGGAACTGTCTCGGTTTTGAATCAAGCTAGCCTGAAGAGTACCCGATTTTCAAGCTTCGGGGGCACTAGATCGGCGTTTTGTGACCTGCTATTGAGGTTGGGCGCCGTCAGGCGGCGGGGACGTTACGCAGTAGGTGCGCCCGTCTCTGCTCAAGCGAGCCGTGTAATGTCAATGCACAGAGTTGCCTGTTGGTTAGTTCAGACTCGTACAGCGCCTGTTGCTCTTGGCGAAATGCCTCAGGGCTGCGGGTGCCGTCCTGCACCAGAGGGAAGTCAGCTGCACACAGCCAGAGCTGATGATAGGGGCGCTCGGCCAGGGCGATAAGCTCTGGCGGAGGAGGCTCAGGGAACATCAGCTGATGGTAGATCAGCGTGGTCAGCGGGGTGGTATCGCAGATCACCGCACTGTGTCCCTCTCTTATAGCGAGGGCAACGGCTTCGTTTTCCAGGTCGACTTGGGTGCGGGCGATGGTCAGCAGATCGCCAGAGCTGAGCACGCCTCCGCAATCTTCCCAGTGCTGGCGGCCGAATTCGGCAACCCAGGGCCAGCCGCGCTGCTCTGCCAGCCACTGGCCCAGGCTGGTCTTGCCGGTGGATTCTGCGCCGATCAGGGCGATACGCCGACAACGCTGTGCGGCCAAGACATCAGCGGTTTGCCAGTCGGCGCTGGGCGCCGCCCGCAAGGCGGTACCACTGATGGGGTGGCGAATACGGTCGCGGTCGACCAGCACTGAGACCACCGGTCGTTGCCAGTGCTGGGCGAGATGGTCGGCGAACCCCTGCCCGTAGTCTTCGCTGCTGAACACGGCGTCGATGGGCTGACCAAGCGTGCGATCAATCAGCTCGGCACAGAATTGTCGCTGCTGCAGATCGCTGGCGTTGTTGTCAGGCATCGCCAGCCCAAGCCGGCAGGCTTGCGCGGCATCGACCACCACACACTGATGCTGCGGCCAGCCGTCATTGAGCCATTGCTGGCGCAGGGCGCTGGTGCAGCCGGCAAACTCCGGCCGAGAGTAGCTCAGGATGAGGACCTGCTCGCACGCCGCGGTCGCGGTATCGATCAGGTAGCGGTGGCCGCTGTGCAGCGGCGAAAACTTGCCGACGACTAGGCCGGTTCGGTAGTGCTTTGACATGGTCTGTTCAGTTCTCGGTGCCAGCGCCAAAGGCCATAGCAGGCGTTGATCCAGAAGCCGACATACACCAACGAGGTCAGCATCAGCTCGCGGGAGGCGTACAGCGGTACGGCGATGCTGTTGACGATCAGCCAGAACCACCAGGTTTCGATGCGTCGCTTCATCAGCAGTAGCTGGGCGGTCACGCTGAAAGTCAGCACCGCGGAGTCGACAAAGGGCGCGTAGGCATCGGTATGCAGGTGCAGCAGCGCCCCGTAACCCAGTAGCGTCGCTACCGCGATCAACAGGTAGAGCGCGAGTTGCGACCAGGAGCTGCGGCTGATCGCCTCGGCGCTGGCGCCGCGTTGCCATTGTTGCCAACCAATGATGCTGGTGCCGATAAAGAACAGCATCAGCGTGGCGTCGGCGTACAGCTGGACCTGAAAGAACAAAACGGCAAACAGCACGCAGCCGATGATGCCGAGTGTCCAGGTGTGACGATGATTGCGGGCGGCAAGGAAGACGCTGATCAGAAAGAAGGCGTTGGCGCTGTATTCCAGCAGGGTGAGACTGCTCATCCGTCGTGGGCTCCGGGATAGTCGCTGGTGTATTGAATGAGTTTGTCGATGCCGAGCGGGAAGGGCTCGATGCTTACCTGGCAACCGTGACCAAAGGTGCCGGCGATGGCACGGCGCAGCGCCTGCTCATCGGTATTCCCCTGCAGACGCAGCACCAGATTGCCGTCGGCTTGTTGGTGCAGCTGATACTGAGCCAGTTCAAACGGCTGCATCAGATGGGTGATGTCGACGTTGTTGAGCCAGCGCCCTGCCGCGTAAAAGCGTACCGGCGGGCGACCGTCGAGTTGCTGCAGGTACTGGTGCCCGTCAGGGCTTTGGTACAGGCAGGCGTAGTCGCCGGTGCGGTAGCGCAGCAGCGGCATGCAGGGGTTGAAGCCCCCGGTGATGGTGATTTCCCCGCGCGCACCTGCGGGTACTGCGCGGCCTTGACGGTCGAGCAGCTCGACCTTGAGCGTGCTTTGCACCAGACGCAGGCCGTTGCCGCTGCCGTCGCAGGCGGCAATCGGACCCGCTTCGTTCATTGAATAGAGGTTGATGACCGGGCAGGCAAAGCGCTCGCGCAAGCGTGCCTTGAGGCCGTCCAGCAGGGTCATGGAGGTCGAGAGGATGGCGGAAGGCTGGTGCGCGAACTCGACGGTCAGCAGTGTGCTCAGGCTGCGCGGATCGCCGGTCATCAGCAGCGGTTTGACCGTGTCCAGATAGCGCCTACGCGCGGCGGCGCTGGGCCAGTCAGCGGGATTCATATTGAGCTTGAGCAGTACCTTGTCATCCCAGTAGGGCAGTACCGAGGCATAGGTAAAACAACGCTGCTGATCACCAACCAGCATGACGCCGGTATCGCCCGGCAGGGTTTGCAGATCGATGCCGTGCCAGCCGACGATGCGCTCATGGAAGCAGTGATAGCGCGCGGCAACCAGCGGCAGTGACGGCACGCGCAGGGGGTGGCCGGTGGTGCCGCTGGTCTCGAAGACGATCAACTGCTGCGGATCAATGTCTGTCGGTACAAAGGCCGCCACGTCGCTGCTCAGGTCTTGCCGGGAAGTACAGGGCAGGGCGTCAAAGCCGAGGTGCCAGGGATAGCTACGATAGCGCGGTACCCGCCGCCGGCAGTGGTCGAGAAAGGCGGTCAGCCACTGGGAGTCCGGGCATTGCAGCAGCTGTTTGTCGCTCTGCAGTTGGCACAGCGCCGCTGCGTCCAGATGATGGCCGCTACGGCCGCTCAGCCTGGGCGCATCCGGGTGCTGCAGACAGCGTTGCAGCCGCTGTGCGGCGCGTGGGCTTAGCTCGGGCAGGCGCCGGGTATCGAGCCAGGGGGCGAGTTCCGCAGCGTTTGCAGTCATTCGCGGGTGTACTTGTCGGCGGCTTCGCGGGCACGCTTTTCTGCCAGCGCCTTGCGAATGGATTCGGCACGTTCTTCGGCGGCTCTGGACGCCGCGATGACCCGAACCCGTTCGCTGGAGCTGACCATCAGCAAGCGATCCTGCGCTTGCTGGTCGGTTTCGTTCTGCGGCTTGAGGCGCAGGCCGCTGAGCGTCAGGCGGATCAGCTCCTCGCGCTGGTCTTCATCGTTCAGATTCGGGTGAGCGCTGTCCATCAGCGCGTTGCTGGATGCGAGCAGAGCGACGACTTCATCGGAATACAGCGTCAGGCCGCAGAAAGGGTCATCCGCCAGCAGCCAGATCATCAGCAGTAATGTGTCCGGTCGCTCCCTCTCTTCCGGCTCTTCCCATTGGGGCAGGTCGTAAATCGGCAGCAGGGTTGGCGCCGTGACAGCCGGTGCCAACCGCGCGATCAGGTCATGCAGCAGTGCGATTAAATCCTGACCGATCGGCACCGGGCCGCCGGGATAGGCCAGCAGGCGCTGATGCAGGTGGAGCATGGACGGTCCGGATTGCAGGTGGCTCATGGGCGGGTCGCTCGCTGGGCGGTGGCGTCATCGGCTTGGTAGTACTGCCGCGAAAAGCGGCGGGCGAAGGTGAGCATCGGCTCCAGCCCGCTGACGCGATGTACCTGCCAGCCCTGATCTCTGCCCACGCGCATCTTCTCATAGGCGCCCTGCAGCCAGGGGTGCCCGGTCTGGCTGTCCAGCTCCATCGGCAAATCCAGTACCCAATGACCTGCGCCGCCGCAGTGTCGCAGGGTACGTGCGCTGATCTCGGCGCCCGGTGTGCCTTCCTCGTCATCAGAGAACATTGAACTGACGCCGTCATCGGACAGCACGACCACCTGAGTTGGCGTGCGGCGCGGCTGTGCGTAGGTATCGCGCAGCAGTTTTAACGGGAAGCTGGTACTGCCGCCAAAGAAGCCGGTCAGTACGCGCAGCGCACTGGTTTCATCGCGAATGAAGCCGTCGGTGGTCAGGCACTGGCGCGCACCGCTCCAGAGCGTGACCTGTACCTGCGCTCCGGCTCGCAGCGCCGACATGCACAGCAACACGCCGGCGAGCGCCGGATAGGACAATTGATACTGCGGATTGGGCATGGAGCCGGAGCTGTCCACGTAGAGGTCCAGATCGCAGACCTGCTGGCGAGGTTGCTCGGTGCCGTCGAGGCTGAATACCGCCTTGTGTGTAGTGATACCGGGAATGGGGTTGCCGCCAGCCAGCAGGGTTGCAAACCAGTCGATCTCGCCCGGGTCATCGCCCGGCTCCCACAGGGTTGTGCCTTCGCGTTCAGGTTCGCTGGGCGCGGCTGTCGACCGGGCAGGGAATGGCAGCAGGTAGGGGCGCACGGCGTCGCGGTAGTAGTTGACCGTGGCATCGTGGCGGGAGATGTCGACGCCGGCGGCGCGCAGGACCTCGTAGTACTCCTGCGGCTCAAGCGCCTGGCCAGCTGAGCGCGTGGCGCTAGCTGCACTGCAATCGTCGTCCGCGTCAGCTGTGCCCGGCGTCTGTTCGCTCAGCTCCGGGTCGAGACTGGGGTGTAGTACGTCGATGGCCGGCAGCGCGGGCACGCCCGTACCCGTGTGGCCGTTGCCGGCGTCGGCGGTATCGGCCAGCACGCCGAATGCGTTGTTGGCTGCTTGTTCGTCATCTTGCAGATAACGCAGCAGCAGGGTGGCGAAGCGGCTGGCGCCGGTCAGCCAGTCTTTGCCGTAGACCTTGATGATGCGGCTGCCCAGCCAGGCGTCGCCTTCCTCCGAGCTACCGAGCGGGGCAGAGGTCAGGGTCTCTGGCGGTAGCTGCCAGAGACGCTCATAGATGCGCATGTACAGCTGCCACAGCGCCGTGGCGGTGGTTGGCTTGAGTCGCTGGTAGACCGCATCCATCTGGCAGGGAGTATGGCGCTGCAGGTGCTGATTGATCAGCAGGTCGGTATAGAGGTTGGCGATCAAGGGAGCCAGTTGCTCGCTGCCCGGCAGCGCTTGGCGAATGACCGCCAGCAGTTGCAGATGCTGGGTCATGTTGGCGGGCGCATAGACGTGGTGACCGATTTCGTGGGCGAGCACCTCAAGCGCATAGTCGTCCAGCCCGCGCTGGCTGATCTCCTGCAGGTTCACCATCACGCGCTGTGAGGTCAGGCGAATGGCGGCAAAGCTGTTGGTCAGCCCGGCCTGGTTGGCGGCCTGCACGTCAAACAGCCACAGCGGCTCCTGCAGCTGCAGATGATCGCTCCATAGCTGCAGGGCACGTTGCCATTGGGCCTGCCAATGCTCCAACTGTGGATCTGCGCTCATGGCTGGCCCCCGACTTTGGGGATGATCAGGATGCGGAAACTGTTGTGGAAGCTGACGACCCAATCGTACGGGCGCTCAAGGCACTGGCGCGCCAAGTCGAAACTGCGCCAGTTGTCGCTCAGGCCGGGCGGCAATTGCTGCAAGTCCTGGATTGGGACAGGGGCGGCGTGCTCCGGCGTATGGGCAAGTAATTTGTGCCCCCAGGCGTCGGCGTGTAGCTGCCAGCAGTCATTACCAGCCTGAATCAGCGTCTGATCTGTTGCGACCAGCAATACCGGCAGCGTCGCAAACTCGCCTCCCAACCAGGTTGATGCGCCCAGCTCTAGCGGCGCTGTCTGCCAGCCGGCAGCGACACCTTGCCACCAGGGGTGGGCAAGCTGCTCAGGCTTGCCCAAGTGCAGGTGTTCGGCCAGCGCGGGCTGACGGCCGAGTGCAGTCACGGCGGCGCTGCGAAACTCCGGGAGGCCTGCCGTCCAGCCAAGTATCAGCAGATGGTCCGGCGTGGCATCCGGCGCAGGGTTGCAGCGTTGCCAGTGCTCCAGCAGTGTGCCGCGCTGCGCTGCTGATGGCAGGTGAGAAAGGGTATTGAGCAGTTGCACCAGCAGCCTGGGAGCGTCGGCCGGATACGGCGCGAGCCAGCGGGGCAGGACCGTGGTAAACAGGTCGACCGTCAAGGCGCGTTGCTCTGCGGCCAGCCAGCCGCGGCGCACCAGCGTCAGGCCTGCCTGGTAGGCTGTCTCGGCCAGCGCGGCCTTGTTGGCTGTCGGCCAAGGTTCCAGAGCCAGCAGCAGCGGGTCGAGCGCATCCAGCACAAAGCCGCTGAAACTGCGGGCAAACTCGGCCTGATCGCCCTGACGCGCCAGGCGATAGGCATGATTGAGCGTATCTGCCTGCTGAACCAGATACTGTGCGAGCCAATCGGAGCGCATGTCAGCTCTGACTGGTCAGCCAGCGCTGGTAGTTGCTGTAACGCTGGTGCAGGTATTTCAGCGTCATGGCGTCGTCGTGCACTGCGCCGGACAGTTTGTTGCCGGTGGCCAGTTGTTGCAGTGTGCGCTCGATGTGCTGCAGGCGTTTGCGGCACTCCTTGAGTGACAGCCCCTCAAGCCCTTCATCCAGCTCGGCCTTGAGCGCGGCTACCTCGTCGTTGCGGTGGCGGCCCTGACGCTCGAACTCGCGACAGCTGAGCTGGAACAGATGACGCAACCAGCCGATCTTGTCGCTCAGGAAGGCGGCATTCTCCGGTTGCTGGAAGAACGGCGCGTCTTCATCGGCAAACAGGTGAGAATGCAGCACGAACGGTAGCATCTGGGTCAGGTCATTCAGCTCGACCTCGCTATTGCCGCGGAAATACGCCATGGCCTTGGCGTAGACAATCAACGACATCAGGCTGCGCACCGACAGCCCGTTGCGGGTCTGGCAGCCCAGATCGGCGAGACGGTCGCGGCCATTTTCGAGCATCGCCAACTGGTGGCGGGCAACGCCGGCCAGACGAGAGGTGTCTTTGCTCTTGTACTCGAACTGCTGCCCCGAGTACTCGCTGAACTCGAACTGGCTGGCGAAGAATTCAAGGCGCTGGCGCAGGGCTGGCGGCAGGTTGACCGCGCGGATGTCGGCTTCCATCTGCGCCATGTCCGCTTCGCTGAACTGCAGCACCTGCGGCAGGCAGTCCGCCGGATCAACGCCTTCTTCGATACGGATCAGCAGCTCGTCGAGAAAGCGCGGGTTGAACGGCAGCGCTTGCACCACGACGTCGATACGGTCTTTGAGGGCCTCAATCACCGGATACGTGCCGCCGCCCTGATCATCGTTGGCGGTCAGGTACCAGGCCGCGGGCGGGCACTCGTGGATCTGGTTGAACATCTCGGCGTAGTTGTCACCCATCACGGTCAACAGCGCGCTCTGGGTGCGGGTGGGGATGCGGTTGTACTCGTCGACAATCTTCACCCGCATGTCCAGCCAGCTGCGCCAACTGATGCGGATATCCGATTGCTCCTCGGCTTTCATGATGTCCATGGGCATGGGGTTACCCAGCAGATCCGCCACGGTCATCTGCGGGTGGCCGTGCTGCATCGCCCGGCGCACTTGCTTGGGGGTGTATCCGGCCAGCAGGCCCATGAGCAACGCCGACGCGGTTTTGCCGCGGCCTGGGCCGCCGATAAACAGGCATTTGCGCCGCGCGGCAAAGGTCAGGATCGGCAGCAGGATAAAGCTGGAATAGCTCTGGTCGGTCGGCAGGTAGAGTGGCGTCTGGCTGTCACCAAACTGGATCGGCTGCGGCGGCGAGAGGTTGTACTCCACATCGTAGTGGGGGCTGATGACCGCGTGATTGACGATCCAGAAGTAGGCTTGCCGCAGTTTTTCAGCCAACGCAGCGGATGCCGGCTGCACGGCCTGATCCGGGTCACCAAAGGGGCCGTTGACCAGTGCTGCCACATCAAAGCTGGCGCTGGATGTCGATTGCGCGGCGGGGCGGGTGGGCGATGCCGAGATGCGGGAGAACGGGTTGAATCCTTTCATGAAGAGCCGGCCCTGACTGCGAAACAGGACGGCAGTATGCCAGAGATGGCCCGCGCCGGGTTGTGCACCGCGTCACCGGCGCGCTATCCGCTGGCCCTCAGTACCGGATGTCGGTGACCCAATAAAGACGCTCACCGCCAGGTGCCATAACGCAGATTTCGTCGTCCAGCTGCTTGCCGAGCAGGGCGCGAGCCATGGGACTGTCGATGCTGATGTGTTGCTGTTTGGGGTCGATCTCGTCAGGGCCGACAATGCGTAACTTCAGTAGCTTGCCGTCTTCGTCTTCCAGCTCGACATGGGCGCTGAAATAGATGCGGCTGGGATCGCTTGGCGGCTGATCCACGATTTTCAGTGCCTCAAGGCGCTTGCGCAGAAACCGCACACGGCCGTCGATTTCGCGCAGCATCTTCTTGCCATAGATGTACTCGGCATTCTCCGAACGATCGCCCAGGGCGGCCGCTTCGCTGACGGCCTGGGTAACCGCCGGGCGCTTGCGTAGCCAGAGTTCATCCAGCTCGGCGCGCAGGCGCTCGGCGCCAGTAGCGGTGATCAACGGGGTGCCGGCGCGGCGCGGTGGGCGGTAACGGCTCATTGCATCAAGCTCCCCGGCTGATCAGGCGCATGGGGCTCTGGCGCACCACTGCACGGGTGCCCCAAACGCCAGCGCAGCCAATCAACAGGGCAGCGGTCAGCGGCGTGAGCAGCCAGAACAGCAGATGCGGCGCCCAATCCAGCTCAAGTGCAAAACGGTAGAGCGCCCAGGTAGCCAGCTCGGCGGCTACCACCGCCATCACGCCGGCGAGCAGCCCCAGCAGGAGAAACTCCAGCCAGGTGGCGCGGCGCAGCAGCGTCCGCTCAGCACCCAGAGTACGCAGCAGTGCGCCCTGGTACAGACGCTGATCCAGGGTTGCCTGCAGGGCGGCAAACAGCACCGCCAGTCCCGCGAGCAGGACAAAGACCAGCACATACTCCACCGCCAGGGTGACCTGCTTGAGGATGCCGCGAATCTGCTCCAGTACCGGTTCCACCTCAAGTAGCGTCATCGCCGGAAACTGGCGGGTCAGACCGCGCAGCGAGGCACGCTCGCTGGCAGGCAAATGGAAACTGGTGAGCAGGGTGGCGGGCAGCCCATCCAACACGCCGGGGGCGAAGACCATGTAGAAGTTGGGCGTAAAGTTGTCCCACTCGACCTGGCGAACGCTGGTGACGATGGCGCTCAGAGACTGGCCTTCAATGACAAAGCCCAGTTCGTCGCCGAGGCCAACGCCCAGACTCTCCGCCAGCTCGGATTCGATCGAGACGGCGTTATCAGGCGTGCTGTCGCTCCACCACTGGCCGGCGGTCAACTGGTTGTCGGGCGGCAGTGTGGCAGACCAGGTCAGGCTGAGGTCACGATTGATGGCACGGGTGCCGCGGTCCTGTTCGCCGCGCTGGCCGTCAGGCTCTGCCTCCTTGCTTACCTCCTGGCGCACCGGCTCACCGTTGATGCTGACCAAGCGCCCCGGCGTTACTGGGTAGAGGGGGGCGCTGCGCGCACCTATCTGTTCCAGCTGCTCGGCAAAGGCCTGCTGCTCACTGGGCAGGATATTCAGTGCAAAGTGGTTGGGTGCATCGGCCGGCAGCTGGTCCTGCCAGTCGCTGAGCAGCTCAGTGCGCAGAATCAGCACCACCAGCATACTCATGAAGATCAGCCCAAAGGCGAGAATCTGTGTCGCTGCTGCGGCCGGGCGTTTGAGCAGCTCGCCACTGCCCAGACGCCAGGCCAGGCTGAGGTTGTGCAGTTTGCCGGCAACACTGCGCAGCAGCAGCCAGGCCAGCAGGCCCAGTAGCAGCGCCGCCGCCGCGCCGCCAAAGATCATCGCCAGGGTGATCTGCAGGTCACCGGTGAACTGCCACATCAGCAGGCTCAGCACAGCCAGCGCCAGACCATAGATCAGCCAACTGCTGCTCGGCATGGGGGCTAGATCCCGGCGCAGCACGCGCAGCGGGGCGACCTGGCCGAGGCGCAGCAGTGGCGGCAGGGCAAAGCCGAGCAGGGCGCACAGGCCGGTCGCGCCGCCGACCAGCAGGGGCGTCAGTCCGGGCTCGGGCAGGCTGCTGGGTAATAGCTCGCGCAGCAACTGCAGCAGCCCCCATTGGGCCAGCCAGCCAAAGGCCAACCCCAGCAGGGTGGCCAGCGCGCCCAGGTACAGCAGCTGCAACAGGAACAGCCGCATCACCTGCCGGCGTGAGAGCCCGAGGCAACGCAGCATGGCGCTGGTATCGAAATGGCGCAGGGCAAAGCGGCCAGCAGACAGGGCCACGGCAACGCCGGCCAGCACCACCGCCGCGATACTGGCCAGGCCAAGGAACTGATCCGCCCGGCCCAGCGCACGGCCTACCTGACGATTGCCGTCCTTGACCGAGGTGACCCGTTGGTTGGGTTCCAGGCGCGTCTCCAGCCACTGCTGATAGGTGCTCAAGTGCTGGTCTTCCCCAGACAGCAGCAGGCGATAGCGGACGCGGCTGCCGGGCTGCACGATGCCAGTGGCTTCCAGATCCTGCAGGTTCATCAGTACGCGCGGCGTCAGGCTGTAAAAGTCGCCGGCACGGTCCGGCTCATGAGTCAGCAGCGCGCTGATGGTCAGGCTGGCGTAGCCCACCTCCAGTGCATCGCCCACCTCCAGCTCCAGCTGGGTCAGCAGGCGCGGCTCGATCCACAGCTCGCCGGCGGCCGGGCCGGTACTGACGGTTTTTTCTGCGGCAAAGGGCTGTTCGGCAATGCGCATCTGGCCGCGTAACGGATAGGCTGCATCCACCGCCTTGACGCTGGACAGCTGCATGGTTGCATCGCTGGCCATGACACTGTTGAAGCCAACTTGTCGGCTGATCTGCAAGCCCTGGTTCTGTGCGTGCTCAGCGTACAGATCGGGTAACGGACTGCCGGAGGAGACTACCAGGTCCGCGCCGAGAAACTCGGCGGCCTGGACGGTCATGCTGCGTTCCAGGCGCTCGGTGAAAAAGCTGATGGCGGTGCTGATGGTGACTGCAATCAATAATGCGCCGAGCAGTACGCGCAGCTCCCCCGCGCGCCACTCCCGACGCAACAGGCGCCAGGCGAGGCTGGCCAGCGGCGCACTGTTCATACCGCCTGCTCCGCCTGCAGTTGACCTGCCTGCATGTGCAAGGCGCGCTCGCAGCGGGCGGCCAGGCGTTCGTCGTGGGTGACCAGAATCAGGGTGGTGCCGTGTTCCCTGTTCAGGTCAAACAGCAGATCGGTGATCTTCTGGCCGGTGGCGGCGTCCAGGTTACCGGTCGGCTCGTCGGCAAACAGAATGGCGGGCTCGCTGGCAAAGGCGCGGGCGATGGCAACCCGTTGCTGCTCGCCGCCAGACAGTTGCTGCGGATAGTGGCTGAGACGCGCCTTGAGACCGACCCGTTCCAGCAGCTCGGTGGCATGCTGACGGGCATCACGGCGGCCGGCCAGCTCGAGCGGCAGCATCACGTTCTCGACCGCATTCAGGCTGTCCAGCAGCTGGAAGGACTGGAACACAAAACCGACCTCCAGGCCGCGCAGAGCGGCGCGCTGGTCTTCGTCCAGCGCAGTCAGTGACTGACCGGCCAGCAGCACCTCGCCACTGCTGGGCAGATCCAGGCCGGCGAGCAGACTGAGCAGGGTGGATTTGCCGGAGCCCGAGGCGCCGACAATGGCCACACTGCTGCCGCGCTGAATGCTCAGGTTTACGTCCGAGAGGATCTGCAGTGGCGCTTCCGAGGTGGTGACGACTTTGTTAAGGTGGCGGGCAATTACGACAGCGTCTGACATGGTAACGGGCCTGATGAACGTCTTGAGAAACTGGCTGGGAGGGCTGTTGCTGTGTCTGCTCTCCCTGCCCGCAGCAGCACAGGGGATTTTGATCCTCGGTGATAGTATCAGCGCCGCTTTCGGTCTGGAAATCAGTGACGGCTGGGTAAGCCTGCTGGAGCGCCGTCTGGAGGCGCAGAACCTCCCCTTTGAGGTACACAATGCGTCGGTCAGTGGCGACACCACCGCAGGTGGTCTGGCACGCCTGCCGGCCCTGCTGGCGCGGCATGAGCCCAACCTGGTGGTGATTGAGCTGGGCGGTAACGACGGCCTGCGCGGGCTACCCACCGATAAAATGCAACAGAATCTTGCGGCCATGGTCGAACGCTCACGCGCGGCCGGGGCGGAGGTGGTGTTGCTGGGTATGCGCATTCCGCCGAACTACGGCGTGCGCTATACCAGCGCCTTTGAACAGGTCTTCCGTGATGTCGCCGAGCAACAGCAGGTGCCGCTGGTGCCCTTTGTGCTCGAAGGCGTCGCGGGCGTACCAGAGCTGATGCAAGCTGATGGTGTGCACCCCAACGCACAGGGGCAGCCGGGCATTCTGGATAATGCATGGCCGGTGATCCTCGATTGGGTCCAGTCGCCACAGTCGGCCGATGAGGTCGACAATTGAGCCTATCCTGGATGGCCAGGCGCTGGTGTCTGGTGGAGCAGGATGAGCAGTTGGATCTTTTTGTCGAAGACTCCAGGCATGTTCATCTGGTGGATATCAACCTGCGCCTGGATGTGCCCCGCGAACGCACCCTGTGCGCGGATCTGCTGCCGTCGCGCCCGATTTATCGAGAACTGACCAGGGCCGATCTGCGCACGCTGTGCCCGGCCTGCGTCAGGTTGGCTGAACAGGCGCGCGCGGCCGGACAAAGACGCACGGTGTCACGCTCGCGGAGCGAGGCTGCGCCGGTGCAGCAATTTGACTTGAACATGATGCTGAGTGGGAGCTGATGCGGATGAAAGGTCCGATGCTGTTAAAGGGTGTGCTGGTGGCACTGATGGCGGGGCTGGCGACAACGGCGACGGCCAACGAGTATCCGTTGCTGTCTCCCGAGCAGGACATGATCGGCGAGGTCGAGCGTTATCAGGCCGCGTATGAAGACACCTTTGCGGACCTTGGCAGCGTGCGCGGTTTTGGCTATCTGGAAATGACGGCGGCCAACCCTGGCGTTGACCCATGGTTGCCGGGCGCGGGTGTCGAGATCATTCTGCCGGGCGAGCATGTGCTGCCTGAGGGCGTGCGAGAGGGGGTGGTGATCAACCTGCCCGAGTTTCGCATGTACTACTACCACAAGGATGCGCAGCTGGTGTCCAGCTACCCGGTGGGTATCGGCCGCGAGGGCTGGTCTTCGCCCATCGGTGAGACGCGCATTCTGCGCAAGGAAGCCAACCCGTCCTGGTATCCGCCCAAGTCCATTCTTGAAGAGCACGCCGCCAACGGCGATCCGTTGCCCTCGGTCGTGCCGCCCGGGCCGGATAATCCGATGGGGCCGTTCAAGATGAACCTGGCGCTCAGCGGCTACGTGATCCATGGCACCAACAAGAAGTTTGGCATCGGGACGAGGGTTAGCCACGGCTGTTTCCGCATGCGTAACGAAGACATTACCGAGCTGTTTCCGCAGGTGCCGGTCGGTACACCGGTGACGATCGTCAATCAGCCCTACAAGCTGGGTATCAAGGACGGTCTGCTGTATCTGGAGGTGCACACGGCGCTGGATGAACACGGTATGCCGTCAACCCTGGACAAGCAGGCGGCAATTCAACGCTTGCTGGCTGAGCAGCAGGACAAGGTGCAGGGCTTTCGTCTGGACTGGAAGGCAATCAGAGATCTGGTATATGCCGAGAGCGGCATTCCCGGTGTGATAGGACAACCGATCCGGACCATGTGATCCGGATCGGCTGCAGGCAGCCTTATTACTTCTGGCTAGCCTTTTCGAGCATGCGCAGGGCGCGCTCGTTGGCTTCATCAGCAGTCTGCTGGGCGCGTTGAGCGGCAGCCAGAGCTTCATCAGCCTTGCGGTAGGCTTCGTCTGCACGGGCCTGGGCGCTGGCGGTAGCGTTTTCGTTGGCGGCAACGCGAGCGCTCAGTTCCTTTTCCATGCTGTTGCTGCAGCCAGCGGCAACCAGAGCTGCCAGTGCTACGGCGGATACTTTCAGTGCAGTTTTCATAACTTTCCCCTTGTGTAAAAGTTCCTTGCTTCAAGAACGCACAGCAAAAGACCCAAGGTGGCTACATGAGTTCCCTGAATGGTCTGCTGGGCCTTCCCGGCAGCGCTGTTAATAGTAGCAGTTGCTTGCGAGCTGAACAGGGGAGTGGAGCTAATTCTGTTACCAATAAACAACAATAAACTCCCCTGATGGAGGTGTTCGGGTCTTTGTCCGTGTTCGGCGCTGCGCTAATGTAGCCTGCGCTGTTCATTACAAGGATAAAAATAATGCTTGGAAATCTGGGTCTCATCGCCGGCGTGACGCTGCTTATCTATCTGGCGTTGCGTGGTATCAACATTTTTATTGCTGCGCTGGTCTGCGCGCTGGTGGTCGCCCTGACCAATGGCATGCTGATTTCGCAAACCTTTCTCGAGTTCTTTCCGTTCGGTCCGCTGGGTGCTTTCACCTTTGCCGGCAAGTTCTTCCTGCTGTTCCTGTGTGGTGCCATTTTCGGCAAGGTGATGGCTACCAGTCAGGCAGCCAAGAGTATCGCGCTATCCATTACGCGGGCTCTGGGCGTGCGTCACACGCTGCTGGTTGGCATGGTGGTTTGCGCCTTGCTGACCTACGGCGGGGTGGTGGTGTTTGTCGTGGTGTTCACCATGTATCCGTTGGGTATCACGTTGATGCGTGAGGCCAATCTGCCCAAGCGTCTGTGGGCGGCTGCCACCTCCGTTGGCGCGGGTACCTTCACCATGACCGCGCTGCCGGGCACGCCGTCGATCCACAACGTGATCTCCGCCAGCTCGCTGGGGACTGACCTGTTTGCCGGCGGCTGGATTGGTATTTTTGCTGCGTTGCTGATGGCCGGTCTGGGCATGTGGTACGTGGAGAGCCAGTGGAAGCGCGCCCAGGCGCGTGGCGAAGGGTTTGTCGAGAATGCCCAGGATCGTCGCATGGAGCAGCTCATTGGCGATCCGAACGACGCCCCGGTGTGGTGGATGGCATTGATTCCGATGGTGGTGGTGCTGGGCTCGATCATGTTGCCGCGCGCCTTCCTGGGCATGGCAGATTGGTCCGAGAGCGACGGTATTGTGGCCCGCGTGCTGTTGTTCAGTGCGTCGCAGCCGATCATCTGGCCCAGCATTTCGCTGATTCTCGGCTCACTGACCTGCGTGTTGCTGTTCCCTGCGCTGCGTCGCACAGCTGCTCAGGCCTTTGGACAGGGCGCCGATGACTCGATCATGCCGCTGCTGAACACGGCTGCCGTGATCGGCTTTGGTGGCGTGGTCACCCAGACCGCCGGTTTTGCCCAGTTTGCCGACTGGATCCTCAACGTTGATCTGCCGCCGCTGCTGTCGGTGTTTGCGTCGGTCAGTGTGGTCTCGGCGATTGTCGGGTCGTCCTCCGGTGGCCTGCAAATCTTCATGCAGTCGCTGGGTCCGCATTACATCGAGATGGGTGTGGATCCGGAGATCCTGCACCGTATTGCAGCGATCGCTGCCGGCGGTCTGGATTCGCTGCCGCACTGCGGCGCGGTGATTGCGACCTTTATGATCATGGGTATTACCCACAAGGAAGCCTACCGGGACATCTTTGTTGTCACGGTCGCGGTGCCCGTCATCGCCTGTCTGGCATCCATCGCCCTGCTGATGTCGCTAGGTATGGGCATGGTCTCCTGAGGCCGGCGGAGCAGGTGGCGCCTGATGGGCGCCGCGTGCTCCAGTGCACAAAATTTCATCAGATGGGGAACATTCCTGCCGATCAGGGTCTATAGTGGATGACTCCTCGCTCGGAGTTATATCTGCCTGGGGGACTGACAATGAATATGAACGCCACCGTCCAGCATGATCAGGAAGGCAAGCAGTTCTATATCGCATTGGAAGGTGCACGGGCTTATCTCGCCTACATGGATCTGGGCAAGAAGACACTGGATATCTACCGCACCTTCGTACCCAATGCCTTGCGTGGCAAGGGATTGGCGGCCAAGCTGACGGCGCATGCACTGACGTTCGCCCGTGAGCACGGTTACACCGTCATCCCGTCGTGTTCATACGTTGAGCGTTACATGGATCGTCACGCGGCGAACATTGAGTAGCCAGCCAAACGCAACAAAAAACCCGCCAGATTGGCGGGTTTTTTGTGGGCTGCAAATCAGCGTTGCAGACGGGGGCGGCGAGGCAGTACGTCTTTCAGTTTGTCGCGCATGCTGCGCACGCTGTGCTCGGTGGTAGCCCAGTCGATACAGGCGTCAGTCACCGAAACGCCGTATTGCAGCTGCGACAGGTCTTTCGGAATGGACTGGTTACCCCAGCCGATGTGGCTCTCGACCATCAGGCCGATGATTGAGTCGTTGCCTTCGAGGATCTGGTTGGCGACGTTGTCCATGACCAGCGGTTGCAGGCCCGGGTCCTTGTTGGAGTTGGCGTGGCTGCAGTCGACCATGATGTTGCTGGCGATGCCGGCCTTTTCCAGGTCCTTTTCGCACAGGGCGACGCTGACCGAGTCGTAGTTGGGCTTGCCGTTGCCGCCGCGCAGCACGACGTGGCCGTAGGGGTTGCCTTTGGTGGTGACGATAGAGACCTGACCCTGCTGGTTGATGCCCAGGAAACGGTGCGGGCTGGAGACCGACTGCAGGGCATTGATGGCAACCGAGAGGCTGCCATCGGTGCCGTTCTTGAAGCCGACGGCCGAGGACAGGCCCGAGGACATTTCGCGGTGGGTCTGGGACTCAGTGGTGCGAGCACCGATGGCCGACCAGGAAATCAGGTCCTGCAGGTACTGGGGCGAAATCGGATCGAGCGCTTCAGTGGCGGTGGGCAAGCCCATTTCCGACAGGTCACAGAGCAGCTGGCGGCCGATGTGCAGGCCATCTTCAATCTTGAACGAGTCATCCAGGTAAGGGTCGTTGATCAGGCCTTTCCAGCCGACAGTCGTACGCGGCTTCTCGAAATAGACGCGCATCACCAGATAGAGGGTGTCGCTGACTTCTTCGGCCAGTTTCTTAAGGCGCGCGGCGTAGTCTTTGGCGGCCTCGATATCGTGGATCGAGCAGGGGCCGATGACGATGAACAGGCGGTGGTCCTTGCCATCGAGAATGTCACGAATAACCTGGCGGCTTTCGACAACGGTCGCCTGGGCAGCTGCGCTGAGCGGAATCTTCGCTTTGAGCTGCTCGGGGGTAATCAGAATCTCGTTGGAGGTAATGTTCAGGTCATCAATAGGTAAATCGGCCATCAGTCTTCCCGGAAGTGGTACCGGCCGCGCGGTGCGGCGCTATTTTGAGTGCGTCACAGCTTAATCAAGGTTGGCCGCTTAGGCTACCCCGCAGGCCGCTATCGCTCTGAAAAACAAAATTAATTGGCGCGCGGAAGGACGCCACCGTGCCATTTTGTCGTGTTGTTGACTGTCTTACCGGGCGCCTGCCCCTTACCATTGCCGAATACCAATAACAGATCATCCAAATGAGGGTTGTATGGACCAGAACAAACTGCAAATCGGCATCATCGGCACGGGCGCAATCGGTGGCTTCTACGGCGCCATGCTGGCCAACGGCGGAAATGATGTGCACTTTTTGCTGCGCAGTGAATATGACGCTGTGGTGGAGAAGGGCATTACCATCAACAGCCTGGTCAATGAACAACTGCATCTGCACCCGGTGCAGGCGTACCAGGATGCTGCAGACATGCCGCCCTGCGACTGGCTGTTCATCGGCGCCAAGTCGACCGCAGGCAACCTGGGCGACATCATCACCCGCGCTGGCAAGCCCGATGCCAAGGTGGTGCTGCTGCAAAACGGCCTGAGCAACGAAGACCAGCTGCGACCCCACCTGCCCGACTCTATGCATCTGATTGGCGGTTTGTGCTATGTCTGCCTGTTCCGCGAAGGGCCGGGCCTGGTCAAGCACCAAGCCAATGGTATGGTCGATCTCGGTTACCACTCTGGCCCCGCTACCAGTGTCGAAGCGCAGCAGGCGCTGCTTAAAGAAGGTGCAGAGCTGCTTGCTTCTGGCAAGATTCCCACACGCCTGCTGCCCGGGGTAGACGAAGCACGTTGGCAGAAGCTGGTCTGGAATGCGCCTTTCAACGGTATTTCCGTGGTGCTGAACTCCGGTACCCAGGCGTTGCTGAAAGACCCGGCAAGTAACAAGCTGATCAAGGAAATGATGGAAGAGGTGATCAGCACGGCTCGGGCCAAAGGTGTCAGCATGCCTGACGGTCTGGCGGACAAGCTGTTGATGGGGACTGGCGCCATGCCCGACTACCAGCCAAGCATGTACCACGACTGGCTGCACAAACGCCCCATGGAGCTGGATAGCCTGTACGGTGAGCTGCTGCGTCAGGGCCGTGAGGCAGGTTGCAGCCTGCCGAAAATCGAGGCAATGTTGGATCAGCTGACGTTCATTCAGAACCGATACCTGTCCAATCAATAGGAAGGCCGCATGCCCAGCCAGCTCGGCGACAAACTGGTTATCGCCATTTCTTCCAGAGCGCTGTTTGATCTGGACGATAGCCACGCGGTCTTCGAGCGCGAGGGGCTGGAAGCCTATCGCTTGTATCAGATAGCGCACGAAGACGAGCCGCTGGAGCCGGGCGAGGCCTTCCCGTTGGTGCAGAAGCTGCTGCGCATCAATAGTCTGCTCGAGGGTGATAGCCGGGTCGAGGTGGTTTTGATTTCTCGCAACAGCGCCGATACCGGCTTGCGCGTGTTCAACTCCATCCAGCACTACGGCCTGGGTATCACCCGGGCCGCTTTTGCCGGCGGTCGCAGCCCCTTTACCTATATCCCGGCCTTTGGCTGCCAGCTCTTTCTATCGACCCACGCCGAGGACGTTCGCGCCACCTTGGATGCCGGTTTTGCTGCGGCAACCATCCTGCCGGCCAAGCGCCGCCCAGAACAGCGTGATGAGCTGCGTATCGCCTTTGATGGCGACGCGGTGCTGTTTTCCGACGAGTCCGAACAGGTGTTCCAGCGCGACGGACTGGCAGCCTTCCAGGCCAGCGAGCAGGCGTCAGCCCATCAGCCCCTTAGGGGTGGCCCGTTCAAGGCGTTCCTGGCTGCACTCAATCGCATTCAGACCGAGTTTGCCAATGAGCAATGTCCGATCCGCACTGCGTTGGTGACGGCGCGCAGTGCCCCGGCCCATGAGCGGGTAATTCGTACCCTGCGTGAGTGGAATATTCGGCTGGACGAGTCCCTGTTTCTGGGCGGCCTGGACAAGTCCGAGTTTCTGCAGGCCTTCGGCGCTGATCTGTTCTTCGATGACCAGGAGGGGCACTGTCAGCGCGCCGTGGGTGTGGTGCCGACTGGGCATGTCCCGCACGGTATCAGCAACCTCAAATCGTCCTCGCCGGTCTGATAATGGCGCAGGTGTGAGACACACTGCACTATTTCATTCCGTTGCCGGAATTTATGGACTAACCTAACTGTCAGAACAGGCGATCTGGTTATAAGCGCTTAACGCGTTGCCGCGCCAGCCAAGCCGCCACCGGGCTTGGATCGATAGAGGAAGCATTCATGAAGCTGCAGCAACTGCGCTATATCTGGGAAGTGGCCCACCATGACCTGAACGTCTCCGCCACCGCCCAGAGCCTGTACACCTCCCAGCCCGGTATCAGCAAACAGATTCGCCTGCTTGAAGACGAGCTGGGCGTAGAGGTGTTTTCTCGCAGTGGCAAGCACCTGACCCGCATCACGCCGGCCGGTGAGCGCATTATTGCGACCGCTGGCGAGATTTTACGCAAGGTCGACAGCATCAAGCAGATTGCTCAGGAGTTCAGCAACGAGCGCAAGGGCACGCTGACGCTGGCAACCACGCATACCCAGGCGCGCTACGCCTTGCCCCCGATCATTCAGAAATTCATCAAGAACTATCCGGACGTCTCGTTGCACATGCATCAGGGTACGCCGATGCAGATCTGTGAAATGACCGTAGACGGTACCGCCGATTTCGCCATCGCCACCGAGGCGCTGGAGCTGTTCGCCGACCTGGTGATGATGCCGTGCTATCGCTGGAATCGCTGCGTCATCGTGCCCAAGGGGCACCCGCTGACGCAGTTGTCGTCTCTGAGCCTGGAGGCGTTGGCAGAGTGGCCACTGGTAACCTATGTGTTTGGTTTTACCGGGCGTTCCAAGCTTGATGAGGCCTTCAGCAATCGCGGGTTGTCGCCGAAAGTGGTGTTTACCGCCGCCGACGCGGACGTGATCAAAACCTATGTGCGACTGGGGTTGGGGGTTGGCATTGTGGCGCACATGGCGGTCGATCCTGTGGCAGATCCGGACTTGGTGGTGGTTGATGCCAGCCAGCTGTTCGAGTCCAGTGTGACCAAGATCGGCTTCCGCCGGGGCACTTTCCTGCGCGGTTACATGTACGAGTTTATCGAGGCGTTTGCCCCGCATCTGACGCGCGAGATGATCGATCAGGCGCTGCTGTGCAGCAACAAGGTGGAGCTGGAGGCGCTGTTCGACGGGGTCGAGCTACCTGTCCTCTGAAACGAAACGCCGGCTGTTGCCGGCGTTTTCGTGTTTGCAGCCTGGTGTCAGCTGCGTGCAATCAGATTGCCGGCGTGCAGACCGCATTCCTTCTTGGTGGACTCTTCCCACCACCAGCGGCCTTCGCGCTCGTGCTGGTTCGGCAGCACGGGGCGCGTGCAAGGCTCGCAGCCAATACTGATAAAACCTTTCTCGTGCAGCGGGTTGTAGGGAATCTCCAGCATGCGGATGTAATTCCAGATGTCCTCACTGCTGTAGTTGGCCAACGGATTGAACTTGACCAGTTGGTGTTCCGGCGTCGAGAACGCGGTGTCCAGCTGAATCACCGGTACGTCGGCGCGGGTGGGGCTTTGATCCTTGCGTTGGCCGGTAATCCAGGCGTCGACTGTGCCCAGTTTGCGGCGCAGCGGTGCAATCTTGCGCACGCCGCAGCAGCCGCCGTGGCCATTTTCGTAAAAGTCGAACAGGCCGTTTTCACGAACGTACGCTTCCAGCTGCTGATGATCAGGGGAGAGCACTTCAAGCTGAATGCCGTAGTGCTTGCGTACCTGCGCCAGGAAGCGGTAGGTCTCGGCGTGCAGGCGGCCGGTGTCGAGGGTGAACACCTTGATTTCGGGGTTGATCTTCCAGGCCATATCCAGCGCAACGATATCGTCGGCGCCACTGAACGATAGCCAGAGATTGTCGAACTGGCTGATTGCCAGTTCGAGGATCTGCTGGGGCGACTTGCTGGCGTACTCGCTGGCCAGTTGGTCGATGTCGACATTACTCATTGCATCAGGCTCTCAATCCGGCGGTGGATCGGTGTGCCACCGTTTCTGGTTTCAGGCGGGCAGTCTAGCAAAGGGCGTCTTAGTCCATCCTCTTTTATTTAGTTATATTTTTATGCCTTTTTTCGAGGTTGCTCGGCGCTTCTAGCGTCCTTCTCGTTGCGCCTGACAGCGCTTGCCGGTAGATTGTGCGCCAGCCTCAACTATTGAAACTCAGGAGTATCGCGTGGAAATTGCTTGCCTTGACCTGGAGGGCGTACTGGTCCCGGAAATCTGGATTGCCTTTGCCGAAAAGACCGGCATTGAGGAACTGAAGGCGACCACCCGTGATATTCCGGATTACGACGTACTGATGAAGCAGCGTCTTTCCATTCTGGACAAGCACGGCCTCAAGCTGTCGGACATTCAGGAAGTTATCGCGACTCTCAAACCGCTGGATGGCGCCGTAGAATTTGTCGACTGGCTGCGTGAGCGCTTCCAGGTCGTGATTCTGTCTGACACCTTCTATGAGTTCTCTCAGCCGCTGATGCGCCAGCTGGGCTTTCCGACGTTGTTGTGCCACCGTCTGATCACCGATGAGAACGACCGCGTGGTCGACTATCAGCTGCGTCAAAAAGACCCCAAGCGTCAGTCAGTCATCGCCCTGAAGAGCATTTACTACCGCATCATCGCCGCCGGTGATTCCTACAACGACACCACCATGTTGTCGGAGGCGCATGCCGGTATCCTGTTCCACGCGCCTGACAACGTGATTAGCGAATTCCCGCAGTTCCCGGCAGTACATACCTATGAAGACCTGAAAAAGGCCTTTATTGCTGCCTCCAACCGCGAGCTGTCGCTGTAAGACAACGCTGATCTGCTTGCTCGGCAGTGATCTGCGCCGAGCCAGAGCCTGTCGACGCCATCTAGCGTCAACAGGCTTTTTTCATTGGCTGGTTCGCCCCAGTGGCAAGCTCACTGCGGCCCATTGCGGCCAAGGCCACCAGCGCCGTATCGGCTGGCCGAATACCTGCCTCAACTCGCTTACGCTGCTGGTTCTCTGTGCCGGCTCGAACGCGAGTGCCCGGCGCAGCGCTGGCCAGCAGTGGGCGGGCAGGTGCGCCGGCTTTTGCAAGCTGCGGTACTGATCCATGCGCATTGCCTGCCGCGCTGTCAGGCGGCTGAACGGATGATGGCCGCTGGCCAGTTCATAGAGTACGCACGCCAGTGCATACAGGTCGGTAGCCGGGCTTAGGTCGCCGCCATCGAGCAGCTCCAGAGCAGCGTATCGCGGGGTCCAGGCCGCCAGGCGGCGACGCGAGAGCCGGGGCAGACGGCTCAACAGGCCCTCGTTGCCCTGGCCGAGGCCAAAGTCAAACAGCCGTACATCACTCTCACACAGCATCACGTTGGTGGGTTTTATATCGCCGTGCAGCACGCCGCGCTGGTGAGCGTGTTGCAGCGCGTCAAGCAGTGCCAGTGCCAGGGGCTGCAAGTCACTCCAGGGCAGTCCCTCAGGGTGTGAGCTCATGATCTGGTCCAGCGTCGGCCCGGCGAGCAGCTCCAGGGTCAGAAACGCGCGCTTGCTCTGCGCGTCTACGTGGAAGCTGTGGGGGCGCACGATATGGCGGTGGTGCAGGCGGCTGGTCAGAGCAAACTCGCTGTAGAGCAGGGCATTGGCGTCGGGATGGCGAGAGAACGTATCGTTCAGTGTCTTCAGCGCAACCCAGGGTTCCGGGTCGCCAAATTGTTCTCGTACCAGGTCACGGGCCCGATAGACCGCACCCATGCCGCCGACGCCAAGCAGGCGTTCGATACGATAACGTTTGCCCATCAGCGCCGGTAGATCACTGGGGGTCTGCAGGGGGGCGCCTGCTGGCGCGGTTGTCTGTTTCACGGCGGGCTCGTCGCGGGTGTGGGGCGGATGACAATAGCAGTGAGGTTGTCCTTGGCGGGGCCTTGCAGGGCCAGATTGAACAGCAGCTCAATGCTGGCCTGTGCTGTCGGCAGTCGCAGTGATTGGGCCAGTTGTCTAAGGCTCAGGCTGCGATACAGGCCGTCGCTGCAGAGCAGCAGGCGGTCGTGATCCTGTAGCGTGAATTCGCTGGCATCCAGACGCAGCACCTCGTGCGCACCGACGGCGCGGGTGAGAGCCTGTGCGTTGGGATGCCGCGCCGCCTGGCTGGCGCTGATGTTGCTGCTGATCAATTGCTGAGCAAGGGTATGATCGCGCGACAGCAGATATAGCTTCTGTTGACGCCACAGATAGCAGCGGCTGTCGCCTGCCCACAGGCACAGCGCCCGCCGGCCCTGGGCGAGAACGGCGACCACGGTGCTACCGCTCAAGGGAGCAGGGCGGCCGGCGCAGAGGGTCACCTCTTGGGTCAGGCGGTGATTTACCTGGTGCAGGGCCTGACGAACCCGGCGCTGGTTCTGGTCAAGATTGGCCCCCAGCGGCAGGTCCGCCAGTTGCTCCACAATCAGTCGACTGGCCAGTGCGCCGTTCTGATGGCCTCCCATGCCATCGGCAACGGCCCAGAGGCTGCCCGGGCGTCGGTCAAGCAGCGCATCTTCATTGCGCTTGCGAACCTTGCCAATGTGGGTCTGACTCGCGCTGTCCCAGTGGATCATAGCTGTGCCGGCAGGGCGAAGCCGCGGAGCAACTCCGGGTCGAAGGGGTTGGGCGCTCGCTGGCTGTGCAGCAGGTACTGGGCCCGCATACCGCCAATGCTGGCCCGCAGCAGCAGGGCATCGCGTTCTTCCTGGCGTTGAATCTCTATGCGGTCCAGCAGGCGAAACAGCGACCAGGTGCCGGCTTCCTGCTGCAGCCCCAGGCGTCGGCCGCCCAAGTCCTCGAGCGTCAGGCTGATGCGCTCGCTGCCTTCGGCAGCGGGCCAGCGAAAGGCACTGGCGACAATGGGGCCGTGACGGTACTCAAGTTGCTGGGGCCCATAGTGGAAACTGGCACGGCCCAGGCTGGCATCCAGCGCGTAGGGCTCCAGGCGGAACTGCACGCCAGGCTCGAAGGGGTCATCGGCAAAGAAGCCGGCGCGGATTGCCTGGGCTCGTGCCAGCTGGGTCAGCAACGCGGACGATAGCGGCAGGCTGCGTCCGTCCAGGGAGCGAAGGCGGTAGTGACCATCGCGCTGAATCACGAACGGTTGCAGATAGTTGGCGACAAACTGCTCGATGGTGCCTTCCTGTTGGAAAAAGCGACGGAAGTCGCTCAACTCGACATCTCGGCTGCTGCTGGCACTGAACGGATAGCGCTGGGCGAATGCGCTGCGGTAGACAGTGTACAGGTCGGTCCGGTAGCGCTGGTTCACGTAGCGGCTGGCATCAGCCAGTACCTGCCCCCATGCGTCTGACGCCAACTGGTTGACCCAGCCATTGAGGGGGGCTGGCAGGGCACTGGCGGCGTCACGCGTGGCGCTGATCGCATCGGCCTGATGTTGCATGCGCTTGCGCGCCATCTCGAAGGCCAGTTGCCCGCTGTCGCCACTGTTGTAGAGCTGCGCCAGCTGCAACTGCAGTTGAGTGAGCGCTTGCTGGCTCTGCAGCAATGCCGCGGTAGGGTTGCCGTCGCTGTCGAGCAAGCCATGCAGATTGGCGAACTGCTGCTGCAGGGCTTGCTTGGCGGCGCTGGCGGGGGTTGCGCGCTCGCGTTGCGGATCAATCAGTCGGGTGTGCTCGCGCAGCTGTTGCAGCAAAAGCAGTTGTGGTGCGCTGCTGGCGCTCAAGGCCGACAGGTCGGTAACCGCCCGGCCATTACGCAATGTTGCCATGCGCAGTGAAGCCAGCGCGCGGATCCACTCGTCGGTGTAGTCCTGGAAGTACAGAGCCTCCACCTCAACAAGCAGTTGGCGTTGCTCGCTTGGTGTCAGTTGGCTGCGATTACCCAGCACCCAGTTGTCTTCCAGCAGACGTTCGATCAGGGCAGGCCCTTGTTGCTGGAACAGGGTCTGATAGCCGGTTCGGGTATAGAAGCCGGGGATGGCGGTTGGGCGGCTGGCGAGCAATTGATGGTCGGTACCCAGTTGGTTGTCCAGGCGATAGTGTGGCAAGGCACGTGCCTGTTCGCGCAGCAGGCGGTAGGTCAGCTGCGCGAGGGACTCCTGTTGCAACTGGTCGCGCACCCTGGCGACCAGCGCCTCATCGACCGCAGTTACCTGCCACGGCAGCGGCAGCAGGCGCTCAAGGTGGGCGCTCAGTTGGGTTTGTACATCGGTCTGTTCGGGGTAGCGGTGCTGCCACTCTTCGTCCATCCACTGCTGTAGATAACCTGTCTCCAGGCGCTCTGGCTGACTGAGCATGAGGTAGGCGCGCAAGTGGCCAATCAGTTGCTGGCGGTCAGCGTGGGCGCTGCGCAGGCGTGCCTCAAGCTGGCGGGTTATCAGGGGCAGCAGGTAGTCGCGTAACGATTGCTGGTAGTGTCGCTGTACCTGGGGCAGGACGTCAGGTGCCTGCTCCAGGGTCAGGGTTCGAGTGAGGACGCGGCCGCCGGTTTCGGGGTGTACAAGAGTAGCGGCGTAGCGGGCATCCAGTTGCTGCAGCAAGGCGGTGATGCGGCTGTGCGCCTGTATTTTCGGGGTGCTCGGCAGGAAATGCTCGGCCAGGTTGGCCAGCTGAGACAGCCGTTCGCTTTGCTGATGATAGGCCAAGCTCCAGCCAACGGCGCAGCAGGCAAGCCCCGCCGCCGCCAGGCCGAACCCTACGCGCTGGCGGCGGCGCTGGCGCTGCTCGCGGTTGGCATCGAGTGATACCCGGTGCGGGTTGCCCAGGATGACCTGCTCGAACAGCTCGATGACAAAGCCCGATTGCCTCGGCGGACCCGGGGCATACAGCAGGCTATCCTGCTCCGACTGGCCGCTGCAGGTGAAATAGAGTCCCTGCAGGCGAGAACCCGACTGGTAGCGGCTGGCGCTGAAGGTTTGCTCGATAAAACGCTGAACAGGTCCTTCGAGGCGCGCCAGTTGCCAGGGCAAATCCAGCAACCGCCCGCGGCGCGCCGGATCGCGCTCCTGGTGCAGGCGATGAAGCATCTGTGCGTTGAGGCGGCCTAGTAACGCCGCATAGGCTTGCGTGCGGTGCGCGGAATCCGCTTGCGGGTGGTTGTCGAGTCGCATGCCGAAGTGTTGCTGGCGCTGCTCGAGCGGGAGCTGCTCCAGCAGCTCCGCCAACCCCGGAATCAGGTCGCTCTTGCTGAGCAGCAGGTAGACCGGCAAGTCCAGACCAAGCTGGCTGCGTAGCTCGCTGAGTGCATGGCGCAGCCGCCGCGCGAGGTTGTCCAGTTCCAGGTCGTGATTCTGCTGAAGCAGGTCTACCGGCAAGGTGATGATGACACCGGTCAATGCCGGTTGGCGCCGCTGGCGCAGCAGGGACAGCAGGGCCTGCCAGTGCGGCGCAGGTTGGTCACTGTCGACCTCGGGCAGGCAGTGACCGCTGCAATCGATCAGGGTGCCTGCGTGGTGGCAATGCCATTCGGCCGGGCTGCTGCCTGCACTGCCGTCAGGGATCTCTGCGGTGCTGCAAAGCAGCGGCAGGTCGGGTTGCGCCAGCAGGCTGCTTTTCCCGGCGCCCTGCGGGCCTATGAGCAGGTACCATGGTTGTCTGCGTCGTTGGCGGGCAGTCACGCCGGCTTTTTGTAGCTGCTGCTGGGCGAGGATGGCGCGCTGGTGCAGTGCCAGGTGTACGTCTACCTGCCGCTCATGCTGTTGTTGTTCTTCGGCGGTCGGTGGCGAGGGCTTGGGACGTGTGCGCCAGTAGGTGACTGTACGCCAGAGCAGCCATGGCATTGCCAGCAGGGCGATGGTGCCTGCGCGGCTCCAGCGACTGCTCCAGATCGCGTGGCCGTTCACCGAGATCATCGGGCCAAGGGTCCAGACCAATAAGCCGAGTAGTACCAGCAACAGCGCCGTCCAGCCAGCCGGGGAGCGCAGCAGACCCAGCAGACGCGGGAGTACAGGGTTCATTGTCGCGCCTCCTGGGTGCTGTACTGTTGCAATGTGTTGTGGCGTTGCTGTTCCAGCGTATTGCTGAAGGCAGTATGCAGCAGGGTCATGCCCGCGAGTGTGGCGCAAAGCAACAGCCAGGCTGGAAAGGGCCTGCGCAGCGAATGGTCGGCTGCATCGACAGCGTTGGGCTCGGCCAGTCGGGTGTCGGGCGCCTCGCGGTAGCGCCGAAGTTCCCGGTACAGGCGCTCACTGAGCTCGGCCAGGGCCGTTTCACCTCGCGGCTGCAAGCGATATCGTCCCTGAAAACCCAGGGCGATGCAGACGTACATCAGCTCTAGTACGTCCAGGTGTCTGCCCGGGTCCCGGTGCAGGCGCTCCAGCAGGACAAAAAACTTTTCACCGCCGAAGGTTTCCTGGTGAAAGAGGGCAAGCAGGCTGTGTTGTGACCAGTCGCTGTCGTTGCCCCAGCGCGTGGCAAGAATGGCTTCGTCGAGTACGGTACAGAGCACATAGCGGGCAGCGTGGCGGCTGGTTTGCTCGATGCCGTGGTCCTGGCATTGCAGGTCAAAGTACTGAATACCGGCGCGCAGCGATTCGCGCAACAGGTCCGGACGTTCCTGCGCGTCGGCGGATTTGAGTTGAACCAGCTCGCTGAGCAGCGGCGCGGCCAGGGCCAACAGGGTATTGGGGCCGTGGGCGTCGATCAGCAACGAGCTGTTGCCCGGGGGCAGCGACAGGCGTTGTGCCAGAGGCGGTGGACGCAGCGCTGGGTCGTAGTCAGTGAGGGGACTGTCGGCGGACCAGGCGTCGTCCTGGGCGAGGATCACAGTCCGGTCGTCATCTCGGGATGCCATTGCGTGCATGCGTCAGCTCCTGATGGCCCAAAAGGCCAGTTGCAGATTGCTCAGTTCGCCGGCGGCGTGGAACGCGAAGCCGCCAGAGCTGGCCAGCTGTGCGCGTTCATCGGCGCTGAGCTCCAGGGCGAAGTAGATGCGATCGTTATGAAAGGGCAGTTGCCTGGGAGCAACCGGTAACGCGCGCACGCGGATGCCGGGCAGGTGGAGGTTGACCAGCTGACGAATCTGCTCAACAGCACCGATCTTCAGGTGGGTAGGCAATCGCTTGCGCAGGGCGTCGCCGTCGCAGTCAGCCTTGGCCGCCAAGATGAAGAGAGCGCCATCAAGCAGCGCCGGATCACTGATGGGGGCCACGCGAATGCCGTACTGCCGTTGTTGCAGTGGCAGCTCCATCGCGTGTTGCTCCAGCACCATGGACAGTCTTTGGCGCAAGGCTCGCATGAGTTGCCGGTAGCTGCCACCCTGGTCACTGTGCTGGTAATGCAGGTCGGCGGGGGGGCGCTTGCTGTCGCAGCTGAAGGTGGATAGTTCGCCGAGCAGGCTCAGCAACAGGTTGAACAGCACGGCAGGCGGGGTGTGGCTGCCGCTGCGCAGTTGTCGCAGCAAGGGTTCCTGGCGGTTGAGCAATTGGAGCATCAGCAGGTCACCCAACTCGGCACTGGCGGCGGTGCCGCGGCTACGCAGCCGCTCGGCCAGAGCATCTGCGCGGTGCTGCACAAGGCTGATGGTCTCCTGCAGGCATTTTTGCAGGTAGGGGCTGTCCTGACAGTGCAGGTAGCTGGCGGTCAGGTCTTCATCCAGACGGATGTTGCCATCGCTACCGCACTCCTGTACCTGACAAAGCCGCAGACGGACCAGCGCCTGGTCTTCGCCGGCATCGCCCAGCACCAGACGAAAGGCTGGCTGCGCGACACGCAAGGTAGCGCTGGCACCCGCACCTGCGTTGGCGTCGCTGACCTCATGGTCGGCGCTAAGATAGCGTGCCAGCGGTGCTTCGCTCCCGGGTTGCTGTACCTCAAGATGGCCTCGGCTGGTGAGGGGCAGGGCAAGGTAGACAGGGGTACTCAAGGTGCCGGCCGGGATGTCGAGCGCAAGCGGCTCGGCGCGTTGCGCCAGGTCAAACAGACTGCCGTCCGGTAGCAGGCCGGCTGCATCGCTCAGCACGATCTTGCCCAGCGCGAGGAACTGGGTATCCAGATCGAGGCGAGTGAAGCCCCAGGCGTGGGCGTGCAAGCCGCTGGTGCGGCGGGTGAGCTGCTCGTCGTAGTAGCGGTCATGCTGCTGAAAGTGCTGGGGCCGCAGCAGCATTCCTTCGTGCCACACCACATTAAGCGTTTGCATGTCAGGGCTCTCCGGTGGGCTGTTGTTGGTTGATGCCGTGTTCGTCGAGCGCCAACGTGAACTGGTTGCGTGCGCCAGGCTGCACATCCAGGCGGATACGCCAGCGGGTGTTGGGCAAGTCACGATAGGCTGCGATCAGGCCCAGGTGTCGTGCTTCGGGGCCGGCAGCTATCTTGAACTGGCGTTGTTCGCCGGGGCGCAATTCAAGCTCCTGGAGCGCGAGCAGGTCGGGCGACAGGATCTGTTGCGGTCGTTGCTGCAGGGCAAAAAAGTCGGCTTGCTCAAAGGCCACGGGATGGCGCAGTTCTATCAGCTGCAGCACGACGGGTGAGGGGCGGCCGTGCAAATCCGGGTTGAGCGAGTCGGTGGCGCTGATCTGCAGGTCGATTTTGGTCATGTGCGAGTAGGGAGACAGCAGGCTGCACGCACTCAGCAGGCAGGCCGCCAGGGCAAGGAGGAGACGATGCATGGGCTTATCCGAAGGGGTTGTGATGGAGGCTGTTAAGCAAATGGTGCTGCTCCTGATAGGCCTCTCTGAAGGCGTGCTGGCAACGCTGTTGAAGCGGACCGGGCTGCTGGTAGTGCTGCTGCAGGGCGCGCCAGCGGGCGCCGTCGGTGCGCGGCCCGCCCGGGCCCAGCAGTTGGGCGGGCGCCAGAATCACCGGCAGCTGGTCGCACAGCCGGTTGCCAGCCTGCTGAATCGCCAGCTGGTGGGATCTGAGCTGACGCCAGGCGCTGCGGAGCAGTTCTTCGCCATCGGCTGCTCCCAGTAGTTGCTGCAGGGCGGTGACGGCATCCGCGCTGTCGCTGAGCGGGTGGCGCATGGCGTTTGCCTGCAACTGAGACGCGCTGTGTTGCTGTGTGTGCAGGCTGTGCTGCAGTTCGGCAACGGCGCTGCGCAGCAGACCGATGGCCTGGCGGCTGAGTGCGGCGGCCTGGGCCGAGGAGGCGGGCTGCAGCCCAAGTTGCTGGCACAGCTGCTCT
The DNA here is from genome assembly GCF_002307495.1 of Pseudomonas abyssi. Lineage (GTDB taxonomy): Bacteria > Pseudomonadota > Gammaproteobacteria > Pseudomonadales > Pseudomonadaceae > Halopseudomonas > Halopseudomonas abyssi. The sequence goes on from NZ_NTMR01000014.1 coordinate 64,694, forward strand.
GCCAGCTCGAAGTCGCCTGTCGGCTGCGGTGTGATCGGCGACTGGGTGCGTGGCAGGCGGACATGCTCCGCCTCCACCGGGTGATGCTCTGCGCTGGATGTTGGCAATGACGCCTGCTCGGGCGTCTGAAGCCATTCGGCCAGCGGGTCATCGCTTTCATGACCGCCTTCGCCCAACGACAGAAAGGCATCGTCAGGGATCAGTGGATGGGCACTGCTGCTGGTGACCTGCTGCAGCCGCGCGCGTATCTCCATCTCGCCCAGGCAGTAGATCTGGCCGTGCTCAATGCGTTCGGGCTCGCCCTTGGTCAGGCGGCGGCCATCGCTTTTGATGTGGATGCCGTTGCTACTGGTATCGGTGAGATAAAAGGCCTCCTCGCTGTAGCTGATCTGGGCATGGCGACCAGAGATGATGCGCTGGCGGTCGGGCAGCACCCAGTCGCAGTCGGCGGCGCGGCCGATGACGCCGCCGGCCTGACGGAACTGGCGGGTAAGCGGTGGCTCCTGCGCTGAGGCGGGTGGGTAGATGACTTCCAGCATCAGCTCCATGCGCGGGCCTCCTCAGTCAGGGGAGGCGTCCCAGGCCTGTCCAGGGGCTGATACTGGTCGTCATCGAAGCGCAGGTTGCTACTACAGGCGCACAGGGTGAACGCAGCAACCAGCAGCAGCGTGTGCCTGACCAGCGGGCAGGGAAATAAGAATAGACGCATTACAGAATCCATTAGGTGCTCAACAGAACCCGTCCTGGGTTATTGGTTGAGCTGCAGCAAGGGCTGTGCCTGGATTCTTGTGTCTTTTTAAATCAATGGGTTGCGCTAGTCTTTTGACGGTGCGCCGCTAGGTTGTGACGGTGATCGCGGCGCAGTGCGCAGATTGTTGCGCAAGGTGTGGGAAAACTGGCGCACCTAGGCCTGGCAACGACAGCGCCCCGTCAGCGGCAGACAGGAATCAGGCAGTCAGTGGCTGCTGCCTGGCTGTCTTCCAGGCTGGCTGCTGCGCAGCTGCGGACCTGTTGCGCGGCAGCGTCGCAGCCCATTTCCTGCATGCCGGTCGCCAGGTTGTTCCAGCCAGCCGAGTAGCCGGGAAAGCGGCGCACCAGCTCGCTGAAGTGCTCAATGGCCTCGGCTTGCTGCCCGTTGTGCCAGGCGATATTGCCAAGTCCCAGCAGGGCGGCAGGCTGGTCCGGCCAGCGCTCGGCGGCGGCCTGGTAGGCTTTGCTTGCGCTGTCGGTCTGGCCGACCTGTTCCAGATCGGCGGCGGCGGCCAGGAAGGGCAGCGGTTCGGCGGTGGCAGGAATGCGCTCGGGAGGGACGGCAACACGGGCCCAGCGCTCGGCTCGGTCCCAGGTGCGCATAAATACCGAGAAGGGCTCGCGCTGGCGCGCGTTCAGCCCGGAATGCAGGATCAGTTCGCGGGTGTTCAGGTCGTAGCCAACGGCAACGGCATAATGCCATTGGGGATACCAGTCGAAGGCCAGATTCTGCATCACCAGAACGGCGTTGCCGTCGTCCAGTTCGCGCAGGATGGCGTCCAGCTTCCCGGCCAGAGGGTAGACCAGCAAGCCCTGCTCACGAGCGGCGGCGACCATTTCAACCTGCAGGCTACCCTTGCGTTCGGGCAGGTACACGCGACCTGTGAGTTGCGCTGGGGCGATTTCAATACCGCGCTGGCCGAGCATCATCGACAGCGCCGCGGGGCCGCACTGGTAGGCGTCCTGCGCATGGAACGGCAAGTCGGTCAGCAGGCGATTGGGGGGCAGGTCGGTAGGGAGTTCAGCGGTGGTGCGGGGAGCGAGGCCGGCGCAGGCTGACAGCATGGCTGTCAGCCCGAGGAGCAGGCCAAGGCGAAAGGCCTTGTACATGAGCTCAGTTCACGCAGTTGACGAAGCTGTAGACGTTGGTGGCACACAGCATGTCGGTGATGATGAAGATGACCAGAAACAGCACGATGATGCCTACGACACCGGCGGCGGCAGGGGCGTCATCCAGTTGGCTGTTGAAGTCGGCCAGCTCGTCAGCGGTCAGGCTGTCGATACGTTTTTCAACCTGGTCCTGGGATACGCCCAGACTGGCCAGTTTGGCCTGTACGTCCTGATCGTCAAGCATGGCCTTGAGTTCTGCCCGGTCGACGCTCAATTGCTGCTGGGCAACGGCTTCACCGGTGCCAACCATGGCGGCCTGAGCCTGCAGGCTGGCCATGGAGGTCAGCATGAACAGGGCGGTCAGCAGGATGGACAGATAACGCTTGGTGGATCGCATGAAAGTCATGGATTGTTCCTCATTTGTTGTGGCTTCCCTGCATGGAAGCATTCAACCACCGAAGGGTGGCCGTCCGATGCGCAGGCTGCGCTCCATGTAAACGACCCGTGCAACGTCCAGAGGTTCCAAAGTGCCATCGCCTGTGTGATCTGTTTCACCTCTCGCGACTACCTGATCACAGCCCTAACTTGTCGCGCATCTGGTAGTACCAGGCACCCATGGCAGTAAATGGCACACGCAATAGGCGTCCGCCGGGGAAGGGGTAATGTGGCAACGCGGCAAAGGCGTCAAAACGCTCGGCCTGACCGCGCAATACCTCGGCTAGCACGCGCCCGGCGACGTGGGTAAAGGTGACGCCATGGCCACTGCAGCCCTGGGAATAATAGATGTTGTCGCCGATACGGCCGACCTGAGGAAGCCGTGACAGGGTCAGCAGAAAGTTGCCGGTCCAGGCGTACTCGATCTTGATGTCCTTGAGCTGCGGAAAGGTCTTGATCAGGTTGGGGCGAATGAGCGCCTCGATGTTGCTCGGATCGCGTGCGCCGTAGACCACGCCGCCGCCAAAGATCATGCGACGGTCGCCGGAGAGGCGGTAGTAATCGAGCAGGTAGGCGCAATCCTCCACGCAGTAGTCCTGGGGCAGCAGCGAGTTGGCCAACTCCTCGGACAGCGGCTCGGTGGTAATAACCTGAGTGCCGCAGGGCATGGATTTGGCCGCCAACTGCGGCAGCAGGTTACCGAGGTAGGCGTTGCCCGCTACGATCACGTAGCGCGCCTTTACCTGACCCTCGGCCGTATGGACCACCGGATTGGCGCCCTGATCAATACGCGTCACCGGTGAGTGCTCATGGATAACGCCGCCCAATGACTCGAAAGCCGCCGCCTCGCCAAGTACCAGGTTCAGCGGGTGGATGTGGCCACCACTCATGTCCAGCATGCCGCCGGTGTAGATGTCGGTATTGACGACCTCGCGAATGCGGCGCTCGTCGAGCAGTTCCAACTGGGTGTTGCCATAGCGCTCCCAGAGCTTTTTCTGGGCTTCCAGGTGCTTCATGTGCTTGTCATTCAGGGCGGCAAACACACCGCCGTCCTTCAGGTCGCAGTCAATGTTGTAACGCGCGACACGTTCGCGAATGATGCGTCCACCCTCAAAGGCCATATCGCCCAGCAGGCGTGCCTGATCCGCTCCCAGGGTGCGCTCGATGACGTCGATATCGCGACTGTAGCTATTGACGATCTGCCCGCCGTTGCGCCCGGATGCCCCAAACCCCACCTGCACAGCCTCCAGCACGGTGACCCGAAACCCCTGTTCGGCCAAGTGCAATGCCGCAGAGATACCGGTGAAGCCGGCGCCAATCACACAGACGTCGGTTTCGCTGCTGCCCTGCAGCGCAGGTCGAGCTGGCGCGGGGTTGGCTGAAGCGGCGTAGTAGGAGGTGGTGTGCTGAGTGTCGACCATGAAGGCACCTGTGCAGATCGTTTGAAATATTTGACAATATTTGCCGATGCTACTCGCAGGATGGCTCTATTGCTATAGAGCGCTCAAAAAAAGACACAGTTGCGGGGCGTGCTGCTCAGCTGTGCGCCGGTTGTGGCTCGGTAGTCGCGGCTGGCGCCGGTGCTTTGGGCAGTGGTCGGCAAAGCAGCACGAACACCATCGAGCAGCCGAGCATCATGGCGATCAGGTGGAAGGCATCGTTGTAGGCCATGATCGCAGCCTGCTGGTGCACCTGGTTGCTGAGTAGCTGCAGCGCACTTTGCTCGTTTCCGAGTTGGCTGGTGAGTAGCTGCATACGCTCCTCGAAGGCCGGGTTGCCCGGCGTAATGTGCTCACGCAGGAAGTCGAAATAGTACTTGGCCCGGCTGTCGAGAATGGTGGCCAGTGCGGCAATGCCGATGGCGCCGCCGAGGTTGCGCAGAATGTTGTACAGACTGGAAGCGGAGCCGGCCTGGGATGGTGCAATCATCGCGGTCGCAATGATCGACATGGGGACCAACACCATGGGCTGGCCGAAGGCCCGGAATATCTGGATCGCAATAAACTGGTCACCCGCGAAGTCCAGGCTCAGGCTGCCACTGTAAAAGCTGGCGAAGGCAAACAGAAAGAAGCCGCAGGAGCAGAGCAGGCGGGCGTCGATAAAGCGCATCAGGATGGGGACCAGCGGGATGATCAGCAGTTGGGGAACACCCATCCACATGATGACTTGGCCGATCTGCAGGGCGTTGTAGTCCTGGATCTGCGCGAGGTAGACCGGTAGTACGAACACGGTGCCGTACAGGCCGACGCCAAGGCCGATGTTGGCCAGACTGCCCAGCAGAAAGTTGCGGTCTTTGAGCAGTCTGAGGTTGACTAGCGGGTTGTCGCGCGTGAGCTGCACGATCACAAAGCTGACCAGCGCGATAAAGCTGATCACCGCCAGTGCGACCATCAGATTGGATTCAAACCAGTCCTCGCGGTGACCCTCTTCGAGAAAGACCTGCAGGCAGCCAAGGCCGATCGCCATGGTCACGATGCCGAAATAGTCGCCTTGGCGCAGCAATTCCCAGCGGGGTTTGCCCTTGTCGAGGCCATACATCAGACCGGTCGCCATCAGGATGCCCGGCACGATGTTGATATAGAAAATGTATTCCCAGCCGAAGTTTTCGGTCAGCCAGCCACCAATGGTGGGGCCAATGGAGGGCGCGAAGGTGGCGGTAATGGCAAACATCGCCATGCCCTTGGGGCGCTGGTCTGGCGGCAGCTTGGTCAGGATCAGGGTAAAGGCAAAGGGGATCAGTGCGCCGCCCGCCAGACCCTGCAGGGCGCGGAAGACGATCATGCTTTCCAGATTCCAGGCCATGGAGCAGAGCAGGGAGGCGATGACGAAGATCGCCGAAATGGTCACGGCAAATCGCCGTGGCGACAGGATCATGGTCAACCAGGCAGCCAGCGGGATGATGATGATTTCCGCGACCAGGTACGACGTAGAGATCCAGGAGCCTTCTTCGACGGTCGCCGACAGCGCGCCCTGAATGTCCTTGAGCGACGAGTTGATGATCTGGATATCCAGAATCGCCATGAAGGCACCAAGGATCGCACTCAGCAGCGCTATCCAGTCGCGCCTGCCGGGTGGCGGAATATCGTGGGCCGAGCCAGCGTCAGTCACGCAGGTCGACCTTGACCATAACCGACATGCCCGGACGAATCAGTCCCGTCAACGGACTGTCCGCATCGACCACCAGCTTGACCGGAATGCGCTGCACCACCTTGGTAAAGTTGCCGGTCGCGTTGTCTGGCGGCAGCAGGCTGAACTGGGCGCCAGAGGCCGGGAAAAGGCTCTGTAGGGTGCCGGTCACCGGCTGATCGGGAAAGGTATCGAATACCAGCTCGGCTTTCAGCCCTTCGTGCATGCGGCTGATCTGAGTTTCCTTGAAGTTGGCCTTAATCCACAGATCAGTATCGGGCACCACCGCCAGCAGGTTGCTGCCGGAGGAAACGTTCTGACCGATACGAACATTGCGCTGGCCGATCCGCCCGGCAACGGGCGCGCGGATCTCCGTGCGCTCCAAGTCAAGTTGCGCCTGCTGTACTGCCGCCTCGGCCACCTGAATCTGGGCATCGAGGCGGGCAATATCGGCAGCCAGGGTGTCCTTGGCCAGCTGTTGCGTCTGACGATCGGCCTGCGCCTTGCTGACTTGCGCGCGGGCCACTTCCAGTTGGGCGCGGTAGTTGCTGAGCTGCTCTTCGGAGGCGTAGCCCGATTGGCGTAGCGGGGTAATGCGTTTGATATCCAGCTCGATACGGCGCTGTTCCGCCTCACTGGCGTCGACGTTGGCGGCAGCCGCGGCGATCAGACTGTCTTGTTGGACCAGGCGTGATTGCGCCTGTTGATGCTCGGCGCGGCGGGTGGCGAGGTTGGCGTTGGCTTCAGCGAGGGCGATCTCGAAGTCGCGAGCATCGAGGCGTACCAGCAAATCGCCTGGGGCCACGGCCTGGTTGTCTTCGACCAGTACTTCGGTGACCTGGGCCGACAGCCGGCTGGAGACGTAGGTAATATCGCCTTGAACGTAAGCGTTATCGGTTTCTTCAAAGTAACGACCGACCAGCCACCAATGCGCGAAAGCGGCAAGTCCCACTGTGGCGCAGATAAGCAGAAAGACGAACAGACGGGCTCTAACTCGGGCAGACATACCATTTCTCATTTATTTTTCTGACTGCACTCTATCACTGTTCCCCATAGCGTCGGAGGCGCTAGAATCTGGAAACTTTGTTGCAGCCAGGGAACAGTACCTATGGGTTTGGATGATGCGCTGATTTTTACGCGAGTCGTTGAATGCCACAGTTTTACCAGTGCCGCCGCCACTTTGGGGATGCAGAAGTCCACGGTCAGTCGACGCCTTGCCCAGCTTGAAGAGCGCCTGGGCGTGCGCCTGCTCAATCGCACCACGCGCAAGCTGCGTCTCACGGAGGTGGGGCAGGCCTACTACGAGCGTTGCCGGCAGATCATGCAGGAGTTTTCTGAGGCCGAGCAGGCCATCATGCAGTTGCAGCGCGAGCCCACGGGGTTGCTGCGGGTGAGCTCTCCCATCGAATTTGGTCAACTGTTTTTGGGCGGCGTTGTGGGCGAGTTCATGCGCAGCTATCCGGCCATTCAGGTCGAAGTCGAGCTGACCACGCGGGTGGTTGACCCGGTGGAAGAGGGCGTCGATGTGGTCATCTATCTTGGGCGCCCCCAGGACTCCAGTCTGGTTGCCCGGCGACTTATGACCAGTCCCAGGCAGTTGTACGCCAGCCCCGACTACATTCAACGCTATGGCATGCCGCAGAGCCCGGAGGAGTTGTCCGATCATCGCTGCATTCACGCCCTGGTGGACGGCGCGCGCAAGTGGCGTTTCGACTCGCCAGCGGCCAGCGTGCCCATCAATCCGGTGCTGGTGGTCAATAACATTACCTTTGCTCGCGAGGCTGCACTGGCCGGCGTAGGCATCATCAACGTGCCGGCATTTATTGCCGAGCCCTGCGTCGAGGCCGGTACCTTGGTACGTGTGCTTGAGCAGGCCGAGCTGCCGTCCAGTGAGCTGTACGCAATGTACCCGTCGCGCCGTTTCCAGGCCATGAAGGTCAAGGCCTTTATCGATTTTGTCGTCGAGCAGCTGCATCTGCGCTCGTCGAGTCATATAGAGGTCGAGGCGTAAGCCCTGATAAAATCCGCTGCATCCCTGAAGTCAGTCCCGCCTTGGCGGGACGCCAGATCGAGAGAGTCCATGACTGTTCGTACCCGCATTGCGCCTTCCCCGACCGGTGATCCGCACGTCGGCACCGCCTACATTGCGCTGTTCAATCAGTGCTTTGCCCGCCAGCACGGCGGCCAGTTTATCCTGCGTATCGAAGATACCGACCAGGTGCGCTCCAGCGCTGCCTCCGAGAAGCAGATTCTCGACTCGCTGCGCTGGCTTGGGCTGGAGTGGGATGAAGGTCCGGACGTCGGCGGTCCCCACGGTCCTTACCGTCAGAGTGAGCGCAGCGCCATCTATCATCAGCATAGCGAGGAGCTGATTGAGAAGGGGCACGCCTTCCGCTGTTTCTGTTCCAGTGAGCGTCTGGATGCATTGCGCGCCGAGCAGATGGCCAACAAGCAAACGCCCGGCTATGACGGTCACTGCCTGCATTTGAGCGCCGATGAGGTGGGTGCCCGCGTTGCGGCAGGTGAGCCCCATGTCGTACGGATGAAAGTGCCGAGCGAAGGCACCTGCAAGGTGCAGGACATGTTGCGTGGCGAGATCGACATCCCGTGGGAACAGGTCGATATGCAGGTGCTGATGAAGGCCGACGGTCTGCCGACCTATCACCTGGCCAACGTCGTAGATGACCACCTGATGGGCATTACCCACGTACTGCGTGGTGAGGAGTGGATCAACTCCGCGCCCAAACATATCCTGCTGTACCAATACTTCGGCTGGGACATGCCTGCGCTGTGCCATATGCCGTTGCTGCGTAACCCGGACAAGAGCAAGCTGTCCAAGCGCAAGAACCCGACCAGCATCACCTTCTACCAGCGCATGGGCTATCTGCCTGAAGCGCTACTGAACTATCTCGGCCGTATGGGCTGGTCCATGCCGGATGAGCGGGAAAAGTTCACCTTGGCAGAAATGGTCGAGCACTTCGACATTCAGCGCGTCTCACTGGGCGGTCCTATCTTCGATATCGAGAAGCTGTCCTGGCTGAACGGGCAGTGGATTCGCGAGCTGTCAGAGGACGACTTTGCCACTGCAGTGCAGCAATGGGCGCTTAATCCGGCGTATCTCAAACCGATGATCTCGCTGGCTCAGACCCGGGTAGAAACCTTCAGTGACCTGCCGAACCTGCTGGGCTTCTTTATGGCCGGCAAGGTTGATCCCGCACCTGAGCTGTTTGTGCACAAAAAGCTGGACGCCGAGGGCGTGCGCAAGGCGCTGCAGTTGTTGCTCTGGAAGCTGGAAGCGCTGCGCGACTGGGATAAGGACAACATCACCGGTGTCATTCAGGCTGTCGCAGCCTATATGGAACTGAAGCTGCGCGATCTGATGCCATTGCTGTTCCCGGCCATTACCGGCCAGGCCAGCTCTGTATCGGTGCTCGACGCCATGGCACACCTGGGGCCAGACCTCACGCGCTACCGTTTGCGCCAGACCGTCGAACTGCTGGGCGGCACCTCGAAGAAAGAGAACAAGGCGTGGCAGAAGGAACTGGAGAGCATCTGAAGCGGCAAGCCTCAAGCCTCAAGCGGCAAGCTAGAAGCAAAAGCGGCGCGGGGTTCGACCCTTGCGCCGCGATTCGCCGCCACCCCAATCAGCTTGCGGCTTATCGCTTGCCGCTTGTGGCTGCTTTACCCATCAGCTTGCGGCTTACAGCTTCCAGCTTGTGGCTGTGTTTTAGATAAGTTGCTGTTTTGCGTAAATTTCTGTTGACAGGCCAGAGCGTCAATCTTAATATGCGCACCGTCGTTGAGACGGGGCTATAGCTCAGCTGGGAGAGCGCCTGCATGGCATGCAGGAGGTCAGCGGTTCGATCCCGCTTAGCTCCACCAAGTTTTTTGGTCGACGTTCGCGTTGGCCTGTTTTCTACACTGCTGAACAGATTCCAGCCTGTTCAGAGAAGGGATTGCGTCCCCTTCGTCTAGTGGCCTAGGACACCGCCCTTTCACGGCGGTAACAGGGGTTCGAGTCCCCTAGGGGACGCCATTTTTACCGATGCACGCAAGTGTGTCAGGGTCGCAAGACCTGGGGCTATAGCTCAGCTGGGAGAGCGCCTGCATGGCATGCAGGAGGTCAGCGGTTCGATCCCGCTTAGCTCCACCATTTCAAAAGCCGACATCGTCTGATGTCGGCTTTTTTTTGCTCGCGATTTGTTCGGCTTCATTCAGCTATTCGACCAGGCAGTCCACTCGCCAGCGACGCTCGCCGGCGATCAGGTCGTTGCGCAGGCCGTGTATGTCGTTGCCAAATCCCGGAAAGCGCGTTTCCAGATCGATGGCGGCGTCCAGGTAAGCGGCAATCACGTTATCCTCGGGAAAGCGCTCCCCGGGCATGATGACGGGAATACCGGGCGGGTAGGGCACCAGCATGACCGCACTCATGCGTCCGCTGAGTGCGTCAACGGGCACTGGCTCGACATGGCCGCGTACCATCTGCTGGTAGGCGTCGGCGGGCCGCAGGTGCATCTGTGGCAGCTCGGTGTACATGTCGCGCTGCAAGCGCACCAGTGAGTGCTGTTTGTAGCAGCGGTGCAGCTGTTCGCCCAAATCGCGCAATCCCAGGCCGGCGTAAGGCGGTTGCCCGGCAATATCAGGCAGGGTGCTTTCCAGTGGCGCGTTCAGGTCGTAGAGACGCTTGAACTCGCGTAGCTCCGACAGCAAGGTGCTCCATTTGCCCTTGGTGATACCCAGAGAGAACAGGATCAAAAAGGAGTACAGACCGGTTTTCTCGACAACCAGGCCGCGGTTGGCCAGGAAGCGGGTGACCAGGGTGGCGGGGATGCCGCTTTTGGCCAATCGACCCTTCTCCTCGACGCCCGGTGTCAGCAAGCTGACCTTGATCGGATCCAGTAGCGCGTAGTTATCAGCCATGGTGCCGAAGCCATGCCAGTCGACGCGGTCCTTGAGGGTCCAGTCCTTGCTGTGCAGATTGTCGCTCTCCAGAGCGTCTTCAGGCTCCCAGACATCAAACCACCATTGCTCGTCATCCAGTTGCTCGGCGCTTTGCTGCATCGCGCGGCGGAATGACAGGGCCTCGTCCAGCGTTTCCTGTACCAGCGATTCGCCTGCCGGACCCGCCATCATGCCGGTGGCGACGTCGATGGAGGCAATCATGCCGTAGTGCGGGGAGGTGGAGGTGTGCATCATGTACGCCTCATTGAAGCGCTCGTGGTCCAGCTGCTGGTCCGCACTGTCGCGGGCCAGGATGATCGAGGCCTGAGAGAGTGCGGCAAGCACCTTGTGCGGGGATTGGGTAGCGAACAGCAGTGGGTGGCCGCTGGCGCGCGGGCGGCTGCGGCTCATGCCGTGGCGGCCATGATAGAAGGGGTGGAAGGCGGCGTAACCAAACCAGGCTTCGTCAAAATGCAGGACTTCTACCCGGTCCTGCAGCTGTTCGACGATCATGTCGGTGTTGTAGCAAAGGCCGTCGTAAGTCGAGTTGGTCAGGACCGCCAGGCGGATGCGTGGTGCATCACGGTCCTTGAGTAGCGGGTGGTTGGCGATGTGTTCGGCCAGTTGCGCGCCGCTGAAGCGGTCGTGGGCAATCGGGCCGATGATGCCGTAGTCGTTGCGTGAGCCCGTCAGGTAAATGGGGATGGCACCGGTCATGATGATCGCGTGCAGGATTGACTTGTGGCAGTTGCGGTCGACCAGGACCAGGTCGTCGCGGGTGACGTAGGCGTGCCAGATGATCTTGTTGGCGGTAGAGGTGCCGTTGACCACGTAAAAACTGTGATCGGCGCCAAACACCCGGGCAGTGTGGTGCTCGGCTTCAGCCACCGGGCCGGTATGGTCAAGCAGTGAGCCCAGCCCGGGCACTGACACCGAGAGGTCGGAGCGCAGGGTGTTTTCGCCAAAGAAATCATGAAAGGCGCGGCCCACAGGGCTTTTGCGAAAGGCGACGCCGCCGCCGTGCCCGGGGGAGTGCCAGGAGTAGCTGGCGCGCCCTGTGTAATCGAGCAGCGCCTTGAAAAACGGCGGCAGCAGCTGCGCCAGATAGCTGCGTGCGGTGCGAGCGATCTGGCCTGCTATGAACGGCAGGGTGTCCTCGAACAGGTAGATGATGCCGCGTATCTGATGCAGTTCGCGCAGTGCCGAGAGCAATTCCGGGTCAATGCTCTGCCGCGTGCTCAATGCCATGATGGGGAGTTCGGGGGAGCGGCTGTGGGCCGCGCTGAACAGCGCTTCAACTTCCTGCAGGTCCGGCACTGCCTCTGGCGTAAAGAGGATGCAGGAGAGGCCGCGATGGGCCTCTGCGATGAGGCGGCCTTCCTCCAGGTGTTCTGCGCCCAGAACTTCAAAACCCTCTTCATCCAAAGCCTGGAATAGCGCCTCAAGCTGACGGCCGGCGACGTTGTTCTGGCCAATGGCCGGGTGGATGAGCAGGATGGGAAAATTCAGCTGCTTGAACATGACGGGCACTCTGTGGCAACGGGTGCCCCTCAGACTACGCCACGCGCAGCCGCTTTGCATGGCTCTGCTGCGCATCCTTGACGTGTCTTTGTAGTACCATCGGTCATCACATTGCGGTGAATCTGTTTTTGGGGAGATGTATTTCGTGAGCTGGGATCTGCCAACGCCTTTCACTCTGCCGATCCTGGTCGGTGCGGACGATATCGACGAGCTTGGGCATGCCAATAACGCGGTGTATGTGCGCTGGCTCGAGCGCTGCGCCTGGCAGCATTCACAGTCGCTCGGGCTGGGGCTGGCCGAGTACCGCGAGCTGAACCGCGCCATGGCGGTCCTGCGCCATGAGATCGACTATCTGGCGTCGGCCTATGAAGGTGACGAGCTGGAAATGGCGACCTGGATTTTCAGCTGGGATCGCAAGTTGCGCATGACCCGGCATTTTCAGCTGGTGCGCAAGTCGGACGGCGCGACACTGTTGCGGGCGCGCACGACCTTTGTCTGCATCGAGCTGTCGACCGGCCGGCCCAAACGCATGCCTGAGGCCTTTGTCGAAGGCTACCGCGTCGGTATGACCGAAGCGCCGGAAGGGTTCTGAAAAAGCCCGGCGCAGGGCGCGCCGGGCAGGGCACTTAGCGGTACTCGCACAGGTACGCGGTATCGCGCTCTACCTTCAGATTGAAGCGGCTGTTGGCGGGTACGGTGAACTGATCGCCGGCGTTGTAGGTATTCCATTCGTCGCTGCCCGGCAATTTCACGGTCAGCGCGCCGTTCATGACGTGCATGATTTCCAGCTGGCTGGTGCCAAACTCATATTCGCCCGCGGCCATGACGCCCACGGTAGCGGCGCCTTCAGGTTGTTTGAAGGCAATGGAGGCAACCTGACCGTCGAAATACTGATTTACCTGAAACACGGGCGATACTCCTGAACATGAAAAGGGCGCTCATTATGCCGAGCGCCGCTGGGGCGGGCAATTGCTCGCAGTGAGCACAATCGAAGCAGATCGCGTGGCGCGATCAGAGCCAGAGGAGAAGCGGTATGGCAAACGTCGCATTCATCGGGTTGGGCGTGATGGGATATCCCATGGCGGGCCATCTGCAGCGGGCCGGCCATCAGGTCACCGTTTACAACCGTACGGCCGCCAAGGCCGCCAGCTGGGTTGAGAGCTATGGCGGGAAGTCGGCGGCGACCCCTGCCGAGGCCGCGCGCGGTCAGGATGTGGTGCTGCTGTGTGTGGGTAATGATAATGACCTGCGTGAGGTGGTTTGCGGCGAGCAGGGTGTCTTGACCGGTGCGCACAATGGCATGGTGCTGGTTGACCATACAACCGCCTCTGCTGGCGTGGCGCGGGAGTTGTCGGCACTGGCTGGCGAACAGGGCGTCGGCTTTCTGGATGCTCCGGTCTCCGGTGGGCAGGCGGGTGCAGAAAGCGGTCAGTTGACCATTATGGCGGGCGGCGATGAAGCGGTGTTCGATCTGGTCAGGCCGATTCTGAGTTGCTACGCGCGCATGCTGCGGCTCATGGGGCCGGTCGGCAGTGGGCAGCTGACCAAGATGGTCAACCAGATCTGTATTGGCGGACTGCTGCAGGGGTTGTCGGAGGCGATGCATTTCGCCCAGCAGGCAGGTCTTGACGGCGATGCGGTGGTGTCGGTTATCAGCAAAGGTGCGGCTCAGTCCTGGCAGATGGAAAATCGCTACCGCAGCATGCTCGATGGCGAGTTCGACTTTGGCTTTGCCGTCGACTGGATGCGCAAGGACCTGTCGATTGTGCTGGAGGAGGCGGGGCGCAACGGTGCTCGCTTGCCGGTAACCGCGCTGGTCGATCAGTTTTACGCGGATGTCCAGGCGATGGGCGGCGGTCGCTGGGATACCTCCAGTCTGATTGCGCGGCTGCAGCGCGACAGCTGATGGAGTGCCGCGCCGAGTGTGGTGCCTGCTGTACGGCGCCTTCAATCACCTCGCCGATTCCCGGCATGCCTGGCGGTAAGCCGGCAGGCGTGCCTTGCGTGCAGTTATTGGCGGATATGCGCTGCGCGATTTTCGGCTCGCCGGAGCGCCCGGCAGTATGCTCGGGCTTTCTGCCGGAGGCATCCGTGTGTGGTCAGTCGCGCACGGATGCGTTGCGCATCATTGGCTGGCTGGAGTCGGCAACCGGCGTTGATGCGGCCTGCTGACGGCGGCGCCCCAGTCGCGCACCAAATACGTTGATTGTCAGGCCGCCCATGATGAGGATGGTGCCGATCAGCTGGAGCTGGCTGAGCTCCTCGTCCAGCAACACGGCTGCGGAGCTGAGCCCGATGACAGGGACCAGCATCGAGAAGGGGGCAATCTGCCCGGCAGGATAGCGAGACAGCAGCCGACTCCACAGGCTGTAGCCGAGCAATGTTGCGCCGAACGCCAGGTAGGCCAGGGCAAAAAGTGCTGCGCCGCTGATATTGGCCAATGCATCGGTAATCCGCGCAGGCCCCTCCAGCCAGAGTGACATGGCCAGAAATGGCAGTGGCGGGACCAGGCTCCCCCAGACCACAAGCGCCGTCAGGTCAACCTGGCCAACGCGCTTGGTGATGATGTTTCCGCAGGCCCACATCAACGCAGCGCAGAGTGTCAGCAGCAAGCCGGTGGTGGTCATGCTGGCGCCGCTGTGCAGCCCGATGAAGAGTAACCCCGTTGCCGCCACCAGCAGGCCGATCAGGTTGTGCGCGCGCACTTTCTCGGACAGCAGCAGGGCCGCGAGCAGCAGGGTGAAAAACGCCTGCGACTGCAGCACCAGCGATGCGAGTCCGGCGGGCATGCCGTTGTCCATGGCGCTGAAGAGGAAGGCGAACTGACCGAAGGAAATGGTCAGGCCATAGGCGACAAGCCAGCGTAGTGGTACCTGTGGTCGGCGAATGAAAAAGATGGCGGGAATGGCTGCCAGCGTGAAACGTGTTGCGCCCAACAACATCGGAGGCAGGCTGTCCAGGCCAACCTTGATCACGACAAAATTGAGCCCCCAGAGCAAAATGACCAGCAAGGCGAATGCAAGATCTCTGGCGGACATGGCGTGGCAGGCTCCGTCGGGTGGTAGGGTGGAGCTGCCTATACAATCACGTCTGGCGTGATTTGCTGCGGTACAGTGGTGGCCGTAATGACCTGTACAGTGCGAAGGCTTTTGGATAATCGCCTTCAGCTGCTCATGTCTGGCGTCGGCTGGATACCAGCCAATAAAAAACCCGCCGAGGCGGGTTTTTTATTGGCTGCGGGCGACGACTTACTTGCTGGGGTAGTCGCGCTGGGTCGAGCCGGTGTACAGCTGGCGCGGACGGCCAATCTTGTACGGACCGCTGATCATCTCGTTCCAGTGTGCAATCCAGCCCGGGGTGCGGCCGGTGGCGAAGATAACGGTAAACATTTCGGTCGGAATGCCGATCGCCTTCAGGATGATGCCGGAGTAGAAGTCGACGTTCGGGTACAGGTTGCGCTCTTTGAAGTAGGGATCGTTGCGCGCGATCTCTTCGAGCTTCATGGCCAGTTCCAGTTGCGGGTCGTTGATGCCCAGCTCGGCCAGTACTTCGTCGCAGGTCTCTTTCATGACCTTGGCGCGCGGATCGAAGTTCTTGTAGACGCGGTGACCGAAGCCCATCAGCTTGAACGGGTCGTCCTTGTCCTTGGCCTTGGCAACGAATTTTTCGATGTTCGACACATCGCCGATCTCGTCCAGCATGCGCAGTACCGCTTCGTTGGCCCCGCCGTGAGCCGGTCCCCACAGTGCTGCAATGCCGGCTGCGATACAGGCGAACGGGTTGGCACCGGAAGAGCCGGCCAGGCGTACAGTGGAGGTGGAGGCGTTCTGCTCGTGGTCGGCGTGCAGGACGAAGATGCGGTCCATTGCCTTGGCCAGTACCGGGCTGATCTTCTTCTCTTCACAGGGTGTGTTGAACATCATGTGCAGGAAGTTTTCGGAGTAGCTCAGGTCATTGCGCGGGTACATCATGGGTTGGCCCATGGAGTACTTGTAGACCATGGCGGCCAGGGTCGGCATCTTGGCGATCAGGCGAATGGCGGAAATTTCGCGGTGGTGCGGATCGTTGATGTCCAGGGAGTCGTGGTAGAAAGCGGAGAGGGCGCCAACGACGCCACACATGATAGCCATCGGGTGAGCATCGCGGCGGAAGCCGTTGAAGAAGTTCTTCAGCTGCTCGTGAACCATGGTGTGGTTCTTGATGGTGTTATCGAACTTGGTTTTCTCTTCTGCGCTGGGGAGTTCGCCCTTGAGCAGCAGAAAGCAGGTTTCCAGGAAGTCGGACTTCTCTGCCAGCTGGTCAATGGGGTAGCCGCGGTGCAGGAGTACGCCTTTCTCACCATCAATATAGGTGATCTTGGATTCGCAGGAAGAGGTGGCCATAAAGCCTGGATCGAAGGTGAATACGCCTTCAGCAGTGAGGCCGCGGACATCCACGACATCGGGGCCCATGGTCCCTGAGTAGACCGGCAGATCGATGGGGGCCGCGCCCTCGATGATCAACTGCGCTTTTTTGTCAGCCATTGATGGCCTCCTGTTTTGCTGTATCGAAAAGGTGACCCCCCACGCAGGGCCCGCATCACTATAAGGTGATAAATCGGTTTGTCAATTGTGCGGATAGTGAAAGGAAATGAGGTCAATTAAAAGGTTTAATTGCAAGCTTTTCTTGTTGTTTGGCTAGACTTGGCAGCGCGGAAACAGAGCGTTTCCCGCCGGCTGTTCCGTTGTAATCAATGGCCTAAGTCACTATACTCCTTGACCGGCAAAGTGACCCGCAGGGCTTCGCCAGAGGCTGCTGGGGCGGGTCATTAAAGGTGTCAAAGTGCATCTTCCTATAATCCAGCCCTGTCCACAGGGCCATGAGTGTGAATATAGCCGTGAATAGCAAAAGACCCGTCAACCTTGACCTCAGGACAATCAAGCTTCCTGTAACCGCCTACACGTCAATTTTGCATCGCATTTCTGGCGTTATCCTGTTCGTCGCAATCGCAATTCTGCTCTGGATGCTCGACACCTCTCTCAGTTCGGAGAGCGGCTTTGAGCAGGTCAAGAGCTGTCTGCAGAACCCCCTGGCCAAGCTGGTCATCTGGGGCATTCTGTCTGCGCTTCTCTACCACCTGATCGCCGGTGTTCGTCACCTGGTAATGGACGCAGGTGTCGGTGAAGGGCTGGAAAGCGGCAAACGTGGTTCGCAGGTAGTAATCGTGGTTTCCGCCATCGTGATTGTTCTTCTGGGGGTGTGGATATGGTAACGAATGTCACCAACCTGTCTCGCAGCGGCCTGTATGACTGGATGGCGCAGCGCGTCTCCGCTGTACTGCTGGCTGTCTATGTACTGTTTCTGCTTGGTTACCTGATCTGCAACCCGGGTCTGACCTATGCCGACTGGCAGGGTCTGTTCGCCCAGAACTGGATGCGTATCTTCAGTATTCTTGCCTTGGTGGCGCTGAGTGTGCACGCCTGGGTCGGGATGTGGACCATCTCAACCGACTACCTGACTCCCATGGCGCTTGGCAAGTCTGCCACCGTTGTCCGCTTCCTGTTCCAGGCGGTCTGCGGTCTGGTCATGTTCGTGTTGTTTGTCTGGGGCGTGCAGATTCTCTGGGGTAACTAAATGTCTACTATTCGCACACTGACTTTTGACGCCATCATCATTGGTGGCGGCGGTGCCGGCATGCGCGCAGCGCTGCAGCTGGCTCAAGGTGGTCACAAGACTGCTGTTGTAACCAAGGTATTCCCGACTCGCTCGCACACCGTATCCGCCCAGGGCGGTATTACCTGTGCCATTGCTTCTGCTGATCCGAATGACGATTGGCGCTGGCACATGTACGACACCGTCAAGGGTTCCGACTACATCGGTGACCAGGACGCGATCGAGTACATGTGTTCCGTAGGTCCGGAAGCGGTCTTCGAACTGGAACACATGGGTCTGCCGTTCTCCCGCACTGAAACCGGTCGCATCTATCAGCGTCCGTTCGGTGGTCAGTCCAAGAACTTCGGTGAGGGTGGCCAGGCTGCCCGTACCTGTGCTGCTGCCGACCGTACCGGTCACGCCCTGCTGCACACGCTGTATCAGAACAACGTCAAGCACAACACCACCTTCCTGAACGAATGGTATGCAGTCGATCTGGTCAAGAACCAGGACGGCGCCATCGTCGGTGTTATCGCCATCTGCATCGAGACCGGCGAGACCGTCTATATTCGTGCCAAGGCAACCGTGCTGGCCACCGGCGGCGCCGGTCGAATCTATGCCTCGACCACCAACGCCCTGATCAACACCGGCGACGGTGTCGGTATGGCTCTGCGTGCCGGTGTGCCGGTGCAGGACATCGAGATGTGGCAGTTCCACCCGACCGGTATCGCCGGTGCCGGTGTACTGGTTACCGAGGGTTGCCGTGGTGAAGGCGGTTACCTGATCAACGCCCAGGGCGAGCGTTTCATGGAGCGTTATGCTCCGAACGCGAAAGACCTGGCCGGCCGCGACGTTGTTGCGCGCTCCATGGTCAAAGAAATCCTGGCTGGTAACGGCGTAGGTCCTAACAAGGATCACGTACTGCTGAAGCTGGATCACCTGGGTGAAGAAGTGCTGCACAGCCGCCTGCCCGGTATCTGTGAGCTGTCCAAAACCTTCGCGCACGTTGACCCGGTTACCGCGCCGGTGCCGGTTGTTCCGACCTGTCACTACATGATGGGCGGTGTGGCTACCAACATCCACGGTCAGGCCATCACCCAGGACGCTGAAGGCAACGACAAGATCGTTGAAGGCCTGTTCGCTGTTGGCGAAATCGCCTGCGTATCGGTTCACGGCGCCAACCGTCTGGGCGGCAACTCGCTGCTTGACCTGGTTGTCTTTGGCCGCGCTGCCGGTCTGCACCTTGAGTCGGCACTGAAAGAAGGCATCGAATACCGTGGTGCCTCCGAGTCCGACATCGATGAGTCGCTGGCTCGTCTGGCGGGTATCAACGAGCGCGCCACCGGCGAAGACGTTGCACCGCTGCGTAAGGAACTGCAGGACTGCATGCAGAACTACTTCGGTGTATTCCGCACCGGTGAGTACATGCAGAAAGGCATCAAGCAACTTGCCGACCTGCGTGAGCGCATCGCCAACGTCAAGATCGACGACAAGAGCCAAGCGTTCAACACTGCACGTATCGAAGCACTGGAACTGCAAAACCTGCTCGAAGTGGCCGAAGCCACCGCCATTGCAGCAGAGGGCCGCAAGGAAAGCCGTGGTGCCCACGCTCGCGAAGACTTCGAAGATCGCGATGACGAGAACTGGCTGTGCCACAGCCTGTTCATGCCGGGTACCAAAGAACTCAGAAAGCGTGCAGTTAACTTCTCGCCCAAGACTGTTCCGACGTTCCAGCCTAAAGTGCGCACCTACTGAGGGTCATCGATATGTTGCAAGTAAGTGTTTATCGTTATAACCCGGAGAGCGACAACGCCCCGTTCATGCAGGACTTCCAGGTCGACACCAACGGCAAGGACATCATGGTTCTTGACGTGCTGGCCCTCATCAAGGAACAGGACGTCGGTTTTTCCTACCGTCGCTCCTGCCGCGAAGGCGTTTGCGGCTCTGACGGCATGAATATCAACGGCAAAAACGGCCTGGCCTGTATCACTCCGCTGTCTGCGGTCGTGAAGAACAACAAGCTGGTGCTGCGTCCGTTGCCTGGTTTGCCGGTAATTCGTGACTTGGTTGTAGATATGAGCATCTTCTACAAGCAGTACGAAAAAGTGCAGCCGTATCTGCAGAACGACACGCCGGCGCCCGCTATCGAGCGTCTGCAGTCACCTGAAGAGCGTGAGAAGCTGGATGGCCTGTACGAGTGTATTCTCTGTGCATGCTGCTCGACTTCCTGTCCTTCTTTCTGGTGGAACCCGGACAAGTTCATTGGCCCGGCTGGTCTGTTGCAGGCATACCGCTTCCTGGCGGACAGCCGCGACGAAAAGACCTCCGAGCGTCTGGCTTCTCTGGATGATCCGTTCAGCGTATTTCGTTGCCGCGGCATCATGAACTGTGTGAATGTGTGCCCGAAGGGTCTGAACCCGACCCGCGCTATCGGTCACATCCGCAACATGTTGCTGCAAAGCGGTACCTGATCGGTTGTAATTGCATTAAGTTGGCCTGAGCCGGCTCCTGGCACAAGGAGCCGGACAGTTTTTTAACGAACCGCACGCTCAAAAAGCAGCGGTTTGTATATGTACCTAAACCAACAGGGGCACTCGGGTAACACCCGAACTATCTGTCGGGGCCGGCAATTTTCCGTTCAACGGAATAGGTGGCGGCAGGATCGGAGGCAGCGACACTGCTCCCGGATCAACGCCAGCATGTTTCGCGCGGATGACAAGGCTTTGCCTTGCCAATTAATGGTCTTAGCGCCAGGTGGTGTCCCCTTATAGAGGGTGACCAAGCATGCCAGACAGCGTAATGCAGCAGCTGTGGAGTACCTCTCACCTTGACGGTGGGAATGCCTCCTATGTTGAAGAGCTCTATGAGCTCTATCTGCAAGATCCGAACAGCGTTGCCGAAGAGTGGCGCAGCTACTTCCAGAAGCTGCCCCAGGTAAACGGCCATGCCGGTTCGGACGTACCCCATTCCACCGTCCGCGATCACTTCCTTCATCTTGCCAAGAGCAATCGCCGGCCTCAGGCCGCCAGCGGTGGCGCTGTCAGCAGCGAGCATGAAAAGAAACAGATTGATGTCCTGCGCCTGATTCAGGCCTTCCGGATGCGTGGCCATCAAGCTTCCAACCTTGACCCGCTGGGGCTCTGGAAGCGCGAAGAAATCGTTGATCTGACCCTCGCTGATTACGACCTGACCGACGCAGATCTGGACACCGTATTCCGTACCGGTGAGCTGCAGATCGGCAAGGACGAAGCGACCCTGCGTGAAATCCTCGACGCACTCAAGGTGACCTATTGCTCGAACTTCGGTATCGAGTACATGCACATCGTCGATTCCACCCAGCGCCGCTGGTTCCAGCAGCGTATTGAAAGCGTGCGCGGCAAGCCCCAGCTCGGCGCCGACACCAAGCGTCACCTGCTTGAGCGCTTGACCGCGGCTGAAGGCCTGGAGAAGTATCTGGGCACCAAATACCCGGGCACCAAGCGTTTCGGTGTTGAGGGGGGCGAGAGCCTGATTCCGATGCTGGACGAGATCATTCAGCGCTCCGGCTCCTACGGCACCCAGGAAGTTGTGCTTGGCATGGCACACCGTGGCCGTCTGAACGTCCTGGTCAACACCCTCGGCAAGAACCCTCGCGAGCTGTTTGACGAATTCGAAGGCAAGAAAAAGGTCGACATGGGCTCCGGTGATGTGAAGTACCACCAGGGCTTCTCGTCCAACGTGATGACCTCCGGCGGTGAAGTCCACCTGGCGCTGGCGTTCAACCCGTCTCACCTGGAGATCGTGTCTCCGGTGGTTGAGGGCTCGGTACGCGCCCGTCAGGACCGCCGTCTGGACGCCACCGGTGACAAGGTGCTGCCGATCAGTATCCACGGCGACGCCGCCTTCGCAGGGCAGGGCGTGGTCATGGAAACCTTCCAGATGTCCCAGACCCGTGCCTACAAGACCGGTGGCACTATTCACATCGTCATCAACAACCAGGTCGGCTTTACTACCAGCCGCCAGGACGATGCGCGCTCCACCGAGTACTGCACCGACGTTGCCAAAATGATTCAGGCGCCGATCTTCCACGTCAATGGTGACGATCCGGAAGCCGTGCTGTTCGTTACTCAGCTGGCGGTTGATTACCGCATGCAGTTCAAGCGTGACGTGGTCATCGACATGGTCTGCTACCGCCGCCGTGGTCACAACGAAGCGGATGAGCCGTCCGGTACGCAGCCGTTGATGTATGAGGTGATCACCAAGCATCCCACCACTCGCGACATCTACGCTGAACGCCTGGTAGGCGAGGGCGTGCTGACCAGCGATGAGGTGCAGGAGCGTTTCGAGGAGTACCGCAACGCCCTCGATAATGGTGACCATGTGGTGAAGAGCCTGGTCAAGGAGCCCGACACCGGTTCCTTCGTTGACTGGGCGCCTTACCTGAATCACAAGTGGACTGCGCGTCACGACACCAGTTTTGATCTGAAAACCCTGCAGGAGCTGGCCAACAAGCTGACTGACCTGCCCGATGGTCTGGTACTGCAGCGTCAGGTTGGCAAGATCATCGAAGACCGTCGCAAGATGGCTGCCGGTGCGCTGGCGCTGAACTGGGGCTTTGCCGAAACCATGGCCTACGCCACGCTGCTGCACGAAGGTCACCCGGTGCGCATCACCGGCCAGGACGTGGGTCGCGGTACTTTCTCGCACCGCCACGCCGTGCTGCACAGCCAGAACGATGGCCGCGCCTACGTGCCGCTGCGCAAGCTTAGCGAGAACCAGCCGCGTTTCGACATCCATGATTCGCTGCTGTCCGAGGAAGCGGTGCTGGCCTTTGAATACGGCTACGCCACCACCACCCCGAATGCGCTGGTCATCTGGGAAGCCCAGTTTGGTGACTTCTTCAACGGTGCTCAGGTGGTGGTAGACCAGTTCATCACCAGTGGCGAGCACAAATGGGGACGCCTGTGTGGTCTGACCATGCTGCTGCCGCACGGCTACGAGGGTCAGGGTCCGGAGCACTCTTCAGCGCGCCTGGAGCGTTTCCTGCAGCTGTCTGCCGAGCACAACATTCAGGTGTGCGTGCCGTCTACGCCGGCGCAGGTTTATCACATGCTGCGCCGTCAGGTGATCCGTCCGCTGCGCAAGCCGCTGATTGCCCTGACGCCCAAGTCGCTGCTGCGCCACAAGCTGGCCACTTCAACCCTGGAAGAGTTGGCCGACGGGTCCTTCCAGACCGTGATTCCCGAGATCGACGCGATCGATCCGAAGAAAGTGGATCGCGTGATCATGTGCAGCGGCAAAGTCTATTACGACCTGCTGGAGAAGCGCCGCAACGAAGAAGCGGACAACATCGCCATCGTGCGTATCGAGCAGCTGTATCCGTTCCCTGAGGATGATCTGGCCGAGGTTCTGGCGCCCTACAAGCACCTGAAGAAGGTGGTGTGGTGCCAGGAAGAGCCGATGAACCAGGGCGCCTGGTACTGCAGCCAGCACCATATGCGCCGTGTGCTTTCCCAGCACAAGACCAAGAATCTGTATCTGGACTACGCTGGACGTGAGGCTTCCGCCGCACCGGCCTGTGGACATCCTTCCATGCACGCGGAACAGCAGGAAAAACTCCTGCAAGACGCTTTTACCGTCTGAGCGCAGCCAGACAACAGAGATTAATAAGGATCGACAATGGCTATCGAAATCAAAGCCCCTACATTTCCCGAGTCGGTTGCCGACGGTACTGTTGCCACTTGGCACAAGCAGCCGGGCGACGCGGTAAAACGCGACGAACTGCTGGTAGATATCGAAACCGACAAGGTTGTGATGGAGGTTCTTGCCGAAGCTGACGGTGTCATGGGTGACATCGCCAAGGCCGAAGGCGACACCGTGCTGAGCGGTGAAGTACTGGGTGTATTGAAAGATGGCGAAGCGGCCTCCGCGCCCGCTGCCAAGAAGGAAGAGCCGAAGGCAGAAGCGGCTCCGGCTGCCGAGCAAAGCAGTGGTGAAGAGCCGCTGCTGTCGCCGGCCGCACGCAAGCTGGCTGAAGAAAACGGCCTGGCTGCCGCCGACATCGCTGGCACCGGCAAAGGTGGTCGCGTCACCAAGGAAGACGTTCTGAACGCCATCGAGGCCAAGAAGAACGCGCCTGCTGCTCCGGCTGCCAAGCCTGCCGCTGCTGCTCCGGCTGCCGCTGTTGCACTGGGCGAGGGTGATCGCGTCGAGAAGCGCGTACCCATGACTCGTCTGCGTGCCCGTATCGCCGAGCGTCTGGTTGATGCGCAATCGAGCATGGCCATGCTGACCACCTTCAACGAGGTCAACATGAAGCCGGTCATGGATCTGCGCAAGAAGTACAAGGACCTGTTCGAGAAGAAGCACAATGGCGTCCGTCTGGGCTTCATGTCCTTCTTCGTCAAGGCGGCTACCGAAGCGCTCAAGCGCTATCCGGCAGTCAACGCCTCGATCGACGGCAACGACGTGGTGTACCACGGCTATCAGGACATTGGTGTCGCCGTGTCCAGCGACCGCGGTCTGGTTGTGCCGATTCTGCGCAACACTGAGCACATGGGCCTGGCAGACATTGAAGGCACCATCGCTGACTACGGCCGTAAGGCGCGTGACGGCAAGCTGACCATGGAAGAAATGACCGGCGGCACTTTCACCATCTCCAACGGTGGTGTCTTCGGTTCACTGGTTTCTACCCCGATCGTCAACCCGCCGCAGGCCGCTATTCTGGGCATGCACAAGATCCAGGACCGCCCGATGGCCGTTGACGGTCAGGTTGTCATCCTGCCGATGATGTACCTGGCGCTGTCCTATGATCACCGCCTGATCGACGGTAAGGAAGCGGTGAGCTTCCTGGTTGCGATCAAGGATTTGCTGGAAGACCCGGCGCGTCTGTTGCTGGACGTCTGATCGATAACACGGGTTTTCAGCAGCAGATTAATCGCCCGGCACGCGTGCTGCCGGGCGCCTTTTTGAATACTGCTGCCAACAGAGGATTTGCTCATGAGTCAGAAATACGATGTGGTAGTCATCGGTGCGGGCCCCGGCGGCTATGTTGCCGCTATCCGCGCCGCACAACTCGGCCTGAAAACGGCCTGTATCGAAAAATACGTTGGCAAGGATGGCAAGCAGGCCCTGGGCGGCACTTGCCTGAACGTTGGCTGTATCCCGTCCAAGGCACTGCTGGACAGCAGCTGGAAGTACCACGAGGCCAAAGACGGCTTCAAGGTCCATGGTATCGACGTCAAGGGCGTCAACATGGACGTGCCGGCTATGGTTGAGCGCAAGGACAAGATCGTCAAGCAACTGACCGGCGGCGTTGCTGCGCTGTTCAAGGCTAACGGCGTTACCAGCATTGAAGGCCACGGTAAGCTGCTGGCTGGCAAGAAGGTCGAAGTGACTGCGCCGGATGGCAACGTCACCGTTATCGACGCAGAAAACGTCATCCTGGCTTCCGGCTCCGTGCCGATCAACATTCCGCCAGCGCCGCTGACCGACGACATCATCGTCGACTCCACCGGTGCTCTGGAATTCTCCTCTGTACCGAAGAAGCTGGGCGTTATCGGCGCTGGCGTTATCGGCCTGGAGCTGGGTTCTGTCTGGCGCCGCCTGGGTGCTGAGGTTGTTGTCTTTGAAGCACTCGACTCTTTCCTGAGTCTGGCTGACGAGCAAGTGGCCAAAGAAGCCCTGAAGACCTTCACCAAGCAGGGCCTGCAGGTCCGTCTGGGTGCCCGTGTAACCGGCACCGAGATCAAGCGCAAGCAGGTCACTGTTTCTTTCACTGACAGCGAAGGCGAGCAGCAGCTGACCTTTGACAAGCTGATTGTTGCCGTTGGCCGTCGTCCTTACACCGAGAACCTGCTGGCCTCCGATTGCGGTGTGGATCTGGATGAGCGCGGCATGGTTTACGTTGACGACTACTGCGCGACCAGCGTGCCGGGCGTCTATGCTGTAGGTGACATGGTTCGCGGTCCGATGCTGGCCCACAAATCCTCGGAAGAGGGCGTGATGGTTGCCGAGCGTATTGCTGGCCACAAGGCCGCCATGAACTACGACCTAATTCCGTCTGTTATCTACACCCACCCGGAAATCGCGTGGGTCGGCAAGAACGAGAAGCAGCTCAAAGCCGAAGGTGTTGAGTTCAACGTGGGCGTGTTCCCGTTTGCTGCCAGTGGCCGCGCCATGGCTGCCAACGACACCGGCGGCTTCGTCAAGATGATTGCCGATGCCAAGACCGACCGCGTTCTGGGCGTACACGTCATTGGTCCGAGCGCTGCCGAACTCGTGCAGCAGGGCGCCATTGCCATGGAATTCGGTACCAGTGCCGAAGACCTGGGCATGATGGTCTTCTCGCACCCGACGCTGTCCGAGGCAATGCATGAAGCTGCGCTGGCCGTAAATGGTCACGCAATCCATGTCGCTAACCGCAAGAAGCGTTAATATAGCGTCCCGATGACCCGGTGGTCGCAGCAGTGACTGCCGGGTCTGCTGTAGCAAGAACAACTTTGGCCGAGCAATCGGCCAGGCCACAACGAGGTGGTCAGCCAGCTGGCTGCAGCGGGTTAATCCGAACGTATTGCGCATGCAGGGTGATTACAAAATGTAACCCCGCGATAACGCGCAGTGTTTACCATGTTCGGGCTGACAGGCTTGCGGCAGGCGGCAACGGTGGCGGCAACTCGCAGAGTGGCGGCTAGAAAGTAATTCCTACACGATCAAAACGGTAGAAACGCATGAATCTTCACGAATATCAGGGGAAGCAGCTGTTCGCTGAGTACGGCCTTCCTGTCTCCAAGGGTTTTGCTGTAGACACTCCGGAAGAAGCAGCCGAGGCCTGTGAAAAGATTGGCGGCGACATGTGGGTCGTCAAGGCTCAGGTTCACGCTGGTGGCCGTGGTAAGGCTGGCGGTGTCAAGCTGGTCAAGAGCAAGGAAGATGCAAAAGCCTTCGCCGAGCAGTGGCTGGGTCAACGTCTGGTCACTTACCAGACTGACGCCAATGGTCAGCCGGTCAGCAAGATCCTGGTTGAGTCCTGCACCGACATCGCCAAGGAACTGTACCTGGGCGCTGTAGTTGATCGTTCTACCCGTCGCATCGTGTTCATGGCATCCACCGAAGGTGGTGTCGAGATCGAGAAAGTCGCGGAAGAAACTCCCGAGAAAATTCTGAAAGCCACCATCGACCCGCTGGTCGGCCCGCAGCCTTACCAAGGCCGTGAGCTGGCGTTCAAGCTGGGCCTGGAAGGCGACCAGATCAAGCAGTTCACCAACATCTTCGTAGGCCTGGGCAAACTGTTTGCCGACTACGACCTGGCGCTGCTGGAAATCAACCCGCTGGTGATCAAGGAAGACGGCAACCTGCACTGCCTGGATGCCAAGATCAACATCGACGGCAACGCCATGTACCGTCAGCCCAAGCTGCGCGCCATGCACGATCCGTCTCAGGACGATCCGCGTGAAGCCCACGCTGCCAAGTTCGAACTGAACTACGTTGCTCTGGAAGGCAACATCGGCTGCATGGTCAACGGTGCCGGTCTGGCCATGGGTACCATGGACATCGTTAACCTGCACGGCGGCAAGCCGGCCAACTTCCTGGACGTAGGCGGCGGCGCGACCAAAGAGCGCGTTACCGAAGCGTTCAAGATCATTCTGTCCGACTCCAACGTACAAGCCGTTCTGGTTAACATCTTCGGCGGTATCGTACGCTGCGACATGATTGCTGAAGGCATCATCGGCGCCGTTAAAGAAGTTGGCGTTAAAGTACCGGTTGTTGTCCGTCTGGAAGGCAACAACGCCGATCTCGGCGCCAAGGTACTGGCCGAGAGTGGCCTGAACATCATCGCTGCAACCAGTCTGACCGACGCTGCCCAGCAAGTCGTCAAGGCCGCGGAGGGTAAATAATGAGCATCCTGATCAACAAAGAAACCAAGGTAATCTGTCAGGGCTTCACTGGCTCGCAGGGCACTTTCCACTCCGAGCAGGCGATTGCCTACGGCACCAAAATGGTTGGTGGCGTTACTCCGGGCAAAGGTGGCACTACTCACCTGGGCCTGCCGGTTTTCAACACTGTTGCTGAAGCTGTTGAAGCCACTGGCGCTGAAGCCAGCGTAATCTACGTTCCGGCTCCGTTCTGCAAGGACTCCATCCTGGAAGCAGCCAACAGCGGCATCAAGCTGATCGTCTGCATCACCGAAGGCATCCCGACGCTGGACATGCTGGACGCCAAGGTCAAGTGTGACGAGCTGGGCGTACGCCTGATCGGCCCGAACTGCCCGGGCGTTATCACTCCCGGTGAGTGCAAGATCGGCATCATGCCCGGTCACATTCACCTGCCGGGCAAAGTCGGCATCGTTTCCCGCTCCGGTACTCTGACCTATGAAGCGGTTAAGCAGACAACTGACGCCGGCTTTGGTCAGTCCACTTGCGTTGGTATCGGTGGCGACCCGATCCCGGGTTCCAACTTCATCGACATCCTGAAGATGTTCCAGGAAGATCCGAAGACCGAAGCGATCGTCATGATCGGTGAGATCGGCGGTAGCGCTGAAGAAGAAGCAGCAGCGTTTATCAAGGCCAACGTCACCAAGCCGGTTGTTTCCTACATCGCTGGTGTAACTGCTCCGGCAGGCAAGCGTATGGGCCACGCTGGTGCGATCATCTCCGGCGGCAAGGGTACTGCAGACGAGAAGTTTGCTGCGCTGGAAGACGCTGGTGTGAAAACCGTTCGCTCGCTGGCCGAAATCGGCGCAGCGCTGGCAGAACTGACTGGTTGGGAAATGAAGTAAGCTTCACCCTACCATCGTGCTGACAAAACCCCGCCTTGGCGGGGTTTTGTTTTTGTCAGGGAATTATCCAATGAAGAGCTTTGATCGCATCAGCAGCTTGCACATGATGGTCGGTGTACTGCAGGCGATATTGGCGTACGGCCTGTTTCAGTCGGCTGAGTTAGAGGTGTGGCCTGCCACCCATGCAGCGGCGTACGTCCCACTGTTCATGCTCATGGTGGCACTGCCGCTGGCCTTCTATTGCGCGAGTGAGGCTGCGGCGGTGCGCCGCTGGTTGCTCAGTCTCGGTCTGGGGCTGCTGGCAACGCTGATCGGCCTGCACCAGGGGCTGACTGCCGGTGTCTCGCTCTGGCAGCCTGAGGGCTACCTGGGGGGCTGGTCGCCGGGACGCGTCGGTGACTACCTGCAGCCGGCGCTGATTTTTTCGCTACTGGTTTTTTTGGTAGCCCCCGCGGTTGCCTTGATACGTGGTCGCCCGCAGCCGACGGATTACCAGCGCTGGATTGATGCGCTGCACCACAACGCGCTGGTATTGCTTCAGGCAGCCTTGGTGCTGGGGCTGTTCTGGGGGCTGCTGTACAGCGCTGCCGGGCTGTTCAAACTGGTGGGGCTAGACCTGCTGCACGACCTGATCGAGCAGAGCTGGTTCAGCATTCCCCTGATTACGCTGGTGTTTTCCCACGCGGTCTCGGTGGCGGTGCGTACGCGCGGTGTGGCCGAGTTTCTCACCGGTCGGGCGCGTCAGCTGTGCGGTTGGCTGTATCCGCTGGCGGCGTTGCTGGCGGTAGGTTTTGTGCTCAGCTGGGGCGTGCAGGGCCTCGCCGGCCTGTTTGACAGCGGGCATGCGGCGCACTTGCTGTTCTGGTTTGTCACGCTGAACCTGTTGCTGATCAACCTGGCTTCGCGCGGCGGGGCGGAGCAGGGCGTGCAGGCCGTCTGGCTGCACTGGGTCATGGTGGCGGGCAAGTTGGCGCTGTTGCCTATGATGGCAGTAGCCGGTTATGCGCTATGGCTGCGCCTGGCGCAGTACGGCCTGACGCCGGAGCGTATCTGGGCACTGCTGGTCTGGTTGGTGCTGAGCGTGATGGCGCTGGGGACGGCCCTGGATGCACTCAGCAGTGCGCGTGGTGGTACGCCCAACCGCTTGCTGCCTTTCAGTAATGTCGCTGCGGCAGTGCTCGCTGGGTTGGGCATCGTGCTGTTGCTCGGTGGACCGGTCGATCCGCGCCGTCTGAGCGTCGAGAGTCAGTTGCTGCGTCATGAGACGAACAGGCTCAGCGATGACGCGCTGATCGATTTTTTGCGCTACCAGGGCGATGGCTACGGGCTGGAGGTGCTGACAGACCTCACACGTGCCGACACCGACGGCGACAAGCAGGCGCAGCGCCTGGCGCTTCTGGCCCGCAAGGCGTTGGCTGGCCGGCGAGAAGGCTCGGCTACCTTGCTGGATCAGGTCAAAGACCTGCCGCGCTTTCCGTCAGGCAGTGTGCTGCCCACAGGTCTGGCGCAGGCGTTGGGCCGGGAATCGGGTGTCCTGTCGTGCAACAGCCAGCAACTGGACCTGCCCGATGCCTGCCTGATCTGGGCCTTGCCGGGCTTTGCCGGGGAGCAGACCGCTTACATCGTGCTGCGTCGAGACGGCGATAGTGAGGTGCCCTTTGGGCGAATCTGGCTGCCGGATGCTGACGGGAACTGGGTTGTGTCCGGTGATGTGGGGCGTGCGCAGGATGCGAACGGCTGCCCGCTGGACCACCGCCCGGCGGCTTTGTTCGATGCCGTTGTGCAGAACAGGGTAGAATTCGCCGCCAAGCCGCAGCCGGACCTGATGGTCGACGGACTGCGCATTCCAACCAACCTCTGGCGCAACGCCCCTTGTCCCTGACAAAGGGGAGGGCGATGTTGCCGTACGACACGGATGTCCCTGCTTTTTGCGGACGACGATAACAGTTTTATGATCAAACGACTTACACCCATCGATATCTTCGCGCTCGGTTTTATGACCTTTGCGCTGTTTCTTGGCGCGGGCAATGTGATCTTCCCGCCTGGCGCCGGTCTGGCGGCCGGGGCGAACATCTGGCCGACCGCTCTTGGCTTTCTCATCACCGCTGTTGGTCTGCCGCTGCTCACGCTGATCGCGCTCGCACGGGTGGGCGGCGGCCTGGCGCAGCTGACCGCGCCGCTGGGCGGCGCGGCGGGTGTCACACTCAGTGTGCTGGTCTATCTGGCCATTGGGCCGCTGTTCGCCACCCCGCGCACGACGGTTGTGTCCTACGAGATCGGTGTGCTGCCCTTTGTCAGTGACAGTTGGCAAGCGCTGCTGGGCTATTCGCTCATCTACTTTGCTGCGGTAATCTTCCTGGCGCTCAAGCCGGGCCAGCTGATGGACCGGGTAGGCAAGTACATCACGCCGGTATTGCTGGCTGGGCTGGTTCTGCTGGGGCTGGCAGCGCTGTTTCTGCCTGCCGGCGACATGCAGGCGGCGAGCGGGCAATATCGCGATGCACCCATGATTCAGGGCTTTCTGCAGGGCTATCTGACCATGGATACCCTGGGCGCGCTGGTATACGGCATTGTGATCACCACCGCGATTCGCGACCGTCAGGTCAGCGCTGCTCCGCTGATTACCCGCTACACCGTGTTGGCGGCCGTCATCGCGGCGACCGGGTTGTCGCTGGTGTACCTGTCGCTGTTTTATTTGGGCTCAACCAGTGGCTCATTGGTTGAACCGGGCGTCAATGGAGGACAGATCCTCGCCGCCTATGTGCAGTATCGTTTTGGTACTGCGGGCAGCGCGCTGCTGGCGCTGGTGATTATCCTCGCGTGCATGACCACCGCAGTGGGTCTGCTGACAGCCTGTGGCGAGTACTTCAGCAAGCTGTTGCCGGTCAGCTACAGGGCTGTGGTCTGGCTATTTGGTCTGTTCAGCATGCTGGTTGCCAACCAGGGGTTGGACAGCCTGATCAGCGTCTCCATCCCGGTGCTGGTGGGCCTGTACCCGTTGGCCATCGTGCTGGTGTGTATCAGTCTGCTGGGCGCAAGTTGGGCGCGGCCCGCTAACATCATGCGGCCGGTGATGCTGATAACGCTGGTCTTCGGCGTGATTGACGGCCTCAAGGCCGCCGGGCTGATCAGCAGTGCAGGCGCGTGGCTTGATGCACTGCCACTGTCGGATCAAAGCCTGGGCTGGCTGTTGCCGGTTCTGGTGACCATGCTGCTGGCTATGCTGGTTGAATATCTGCGCCATGGCAGCCTGCGACGTTGATACGGGACGTTTCGGGCCGATAAATAAAACCCGCTCAGAGCAGGGAGACTGAATGCTGTCGATTCCGGATGCAGGAAGTGTTTGGATCAACACGCTGGCTGTTGGCTGGCTGGTGCTGTGCTGGATGGGCTACACCTACTATGCCTTGCGCAAAGGGCGTGATACGGCTTGCCTGGCGAGTGTATTGCACCTGTATCGGCGCGATTGGATGAACCGCCTGCTGATGCGTGAGCAGCGCATGTCCGACGCCAGCGTGATCGGTAACCTGGAGCGCAACACATCCTTCTTCGCCTCCAGTACGCTGCTGATCCTGGCCGGCCTGATTACCGTGATGGGGGCCACCGACAAGGCGGAGCTGCTGCTGCATGAGCTGCCCTTCGTCGCCAAGGTCAGCCGGGAGATCTTCGAACTCAAGCTGCTCGTGCTGATGGCTATCTTTGTGTACGCGTTCTTCACCTTTTCCTGGGGGATGCGCCAGTACAACTTTGCTTCTGTGCTGCTGGGTTCGGCGCCGTTGCTGGGTGAGAAAAATGTTACCGAGGCCGAGCGCAATGCCTACGCCGAGCGGATGGCGCGCGTTATCTCGATGGCGGGTAACGAGTTCAACCTGGGGCTGCGGTCCTATTATTTTGCGCTGGGCACGTTGACCTGGTTCATCAATCCGCTGCTGTTCATCCTTACCACCGCTGGAGTGGTACTGGTACTGTACCGACGTGAGTTTCACTCGGACGTACTGCATATCATGATGTTCAGTCCGGCACCGATACCGCCACCGCAAATGGAGAAGTTGGAATGAGTATCCCCCTCTGGAGTCTGTTTATCGCCGCGTTGATGCTGGTGCTGACCAAAGCGCCGGTTGCTGTTGCCCAGTCCCGTTCGGGTGGTTATGACAATGCCCATCCGCGTGCGCAGCAGGCGAGCTTGAAGGGCTGGGGCGCACGCGCGCTGGCATCGCATCAGAACATGATCGAGGCGTTTCCGGTGTTTGCTGCCGGGGTGCTGGTGGTGCTCGCGACGGGGACTCTCGGCGCGGCGGCCAATGCGCTGTGCATTATCTTTGTGCTGAGCCGTGTGGCTTACACTGCGCTATACCTGCTTAATTTTGCAACGCTGCGCAGCCTGGTGTGGGGCGCAGGATTCGTCTCCAGCCTGGGTTTGCTGTTGTTGCCGCTGCTGCGCTGAGCTGACAGATAAAAAAAGGGCATGCCGCGGCATGCCCTTTTTTTGACTCACTGATCGCTTACTCTTCCATGGCGCGCTCCATGGATTCCTTGGACTCGACGGCAGCATCCTGCACCGCTTCACCTTTCTCCTCGACGTACTCTACCGAGCTGTCGTAGGCGTTACTGACACCTTCTTTGGTCGCATCGTAGGCTTCTTCGATATTCTCGGAAGTCGCATCGTAGGCGTCCTCTACGCTATCACCTGCGGCGTCAACCTTCTCCTGCAACACCTCGCCGGTGGTCTGCTCGGTACCGGTTACCTCACGGGCCTTCTGTTCGGTAGCGTCGGCGACATCCTTGGCGGCGTCCTGCATGTTGTCCATGGCATCAGACATGGAC
>NZ_NTMR01000015.1 GCF_002307495.1 Pseudomonas abyssi
GCGTCCTGCATGTTGTCCATGGCATCAGACATGGACTCGCGGGCATCCTCCATCTTGTCTTCCGGGCTTTCCTGGCAGCCAGCCAGCAGACCTACGCCGGCCATCAGGACAACTGCTGCAGCTAGTTTTTTCATGGTGCTCTCCTTGACGAGTAAAGTCGGCGATCAGTCGCCTTGTTATTGCGCTTCTTCAGCTTTTTGCTCAATGGCTTCGCCGGTTTCTTCTACGGCATCACCGACGTTGTCGACCGCGTCGGACATGGATTCCTGGGCATTTTCCATCTTATCTTCAGGCTCTTGCTGACAACCTGCAGCAGCAAGCAGACCGGTGGTCAGCAGCAGGGCGGCGGCGATAGTCGTTTTCCGGGACATATGAACACTCCTTCAAAGCGGTTGATTCACTGCCTTAGTGCTGCGCCTTGCCCGTAAAGTTCAACATCTGGTCGACTTCTGGAGTCTAGTTCACGTTCTGGGTACTATGATGAGCCTTTGGCCTTGCCTTATCTGAACAGCGACTCCAAGCCTTTCCAATATGTCAGAAATAGAACTGCGCGCGCGCAATTTCCTGTCTGTGTTGCGGCACTGCCAGCACCTGCAGATGACCGTAGAGCAGGCCGATGAGCAGGGGCTCATCATCAAGCTGCCGTACAGCGACAATATCGTCGGCAACCCGGTTACTGGCGTCATACACGGCGGTGCCATCACCACCCTGATGGATACCTGCTGCGGTATCTCTACTGTCTGTTACCTGCCAGAGTTTGAGATCTGCCCGACCCTGGATTTGCGGATTGACTACATGCACCCGGCTGAACCGGGCAAGCCCATCTTTGGGTTTGCCGAGTGTTATCGCGTGACCCCTACAGTCATCTTTACCCGCGGTGTCGCCTATCAGGACGATCGCGCCGAACCTATCGCGCATGTTGTTGGTACCTTCATGCGCATGGGCAAGGCGGTAAACCCGGGCAGCCTGAAAGCGCATGGCGACGAGGAGGGGGCATGAGTCTAAGCGAGGAGCAGGTTCAGGACATCATCAGCCGTTCTCGCGAAACAGGTGACTATGGCGAGCTGGTAGAAGCCATTCCCTACGCGAAGATGATTGGCATGCAGGTCAAGCGCATGGGTAATGAGGCCTTCTTCTGCCTGCCCAGTGCGCAGAACAACATCGGCAATCCGGTCTTGCCCGCACTGCATGGCGGTGTCATTGCCGGTTTTATGGAGCAGTCGGCGATGCTGCACCTGATGATGTTCATGAACAGTGAGGTATTCCCCAAAATCATCGATTTCTCAGTAGATTACCTGCGCGCCGGGCTGTACCGTGATACCTATGCTACCTGCCAGGTATGGCGGCAGGGGCGGCGTGTCGGCAACGTTGCCATCACCGCCTGGCAAACCCGTTCCAGCGAGCCGATTGCCACGGCTCGGGCCCATTTCAAGCTGGATTGAACGCGAGCGCGACAGGAGTGCAGTCGGCGATGGAAGCCTTGTTGATTCTGGGTGGGGTGATCGGTTTTGTAGTGGCCTGGATTTGGCTGGTTTTTGGCAGCTTGCGTCTGGGTAGCCGAGCCTTACTGCTGGCTGTGTTGCTTCCGCTGGTAACGCCCTTTCTGCGCGACAGCGCCTTTGCTCGCCTGCCGCGTATATTGCTGCTTGCATCGCTGCTGTGTGTGGGTGGTGGTCTCTGGCTGCTGCAACAGCATCAACCAGAGCATTTTGCTCGTTTACTGTCTGGGCAATGGCACCAGCAAGTGCCCGCCGGTGAGTTGCAAGGCACGCTGATGGGCCAGCCGTTTGCGCCGGATAACGTGTATTGGCGTGGCGATCAACTGGTCTTTGCCGAGACCGCTGGCGAGCGCGTCCGCCGCTCCCTTGTGGTGCGTTTTGATGGCGCCACCCGTCTACTGCAAGGTACTGCAATCGATCTTTTGCCCGGCGACGATGGCCCCTGGCCGCAGATGGTGCTCCAGTGGTACACCGGCGCGTTGGCCTCACCCGGGTTGCGCCGTGTTGCTTCCGATTACAGCCTGAGTCTGTCTCTGGCGCCGCAGGGCAGAGATAGCGCCGACATGGTGGTACACCTGCATTTGCCTGCCGAGCACCGTACCCGGCTAACCGGACGGGTGACCCTGGCAGAGCGCCCAAGCTGGCTTGGACGTTCACTGACCAGCACCCAGCGCCCAGCACCGCCTCCGGAGCCAGCTGCGCCCACGCCGCCGCCCGCTGGCTGGCAGGAGGTCAGCTTGCTCGCCGTGTTGGATGAGCCGGAGCACTTTGTAGGTCAGCGGTTGCGGCTGGTAACCATCGCCGGTCGGGAGTACGAGGGGGTGCTCAAGGCGGTAACCAGCGAGCGCAGGTTGGTATTGGCGCTGCCCCAGGGCGCCAACCAGGTTGACTTTCAGTTTCATCCCGTCGACATCGCCTTGATCGAGGTACGACCGCGGATCTGACGCCAGGCCCTTGAAAGTATTTCAAATGTCCCCATCTCTGCTGCATTGCCAGAATCTGCTGGCTTGCCCTGAACAGCATCAAATGGAGACGCTTCGTTATGACCGTGGACGCTCATAAGGAAACCCTGGGATTCCAGACCGAGGTAAAGCAGCTGCTGCACCTCATGATTCACTCGATGTACTCGAACAAGGAAATCTTCCTCCGTGAACTGATTTCCAACGCCTCGGATGCCTCCGACAAGTTACGTTTCGAAGCCATTGCCCAGCCGCAGCTGCTGGAAGACCAGCCCGAGCTGCGTATCCGCGTCAGTGCCGACAGCAAGGCCAATACCCTGACCATCGAGGACAACGGCATCGGCATGTCCCGTCAGGAAGTCATCGACCACTTGGGCACCATTGCCAAGTCGGGTACCGCCGCCTTCATGCAGCAACTGACCGGAGACCAGAAAAAGGATTCCCAGCTGATCGGCCAGTTTGGCGTCGGCTTCTACAGCGCCTTTATCGTCGCTGATCGGGTGGAGGTGTTTACCCGTCGGGCGGGCCTCGCTGCCGCCGAAGGTGTGCACTGGGAGTCGGCAGGTGAGGGTGAGTTCACCATTGCCACTGTCGACAAGCCTGAGCGCGGTACCCGTATCGTGCTGCACCTCAAGCCGGCTGAAAGCGAGTTTGCCGACACCTTTCGTCTGCGCAACGTCATTACCAAATACTCCGATCATATCTCCCTGCCCATCGAGCTGCCCAAGCCGGCGGCGGGTGATGAGCAGCAGGCCGCTGCCGAGACCGAGTGGGAGAGCGTCAACCGCGCCAGCGCGCTCTGGACCCGTCCGCGTACCGAGGTCAAGGACGAGGAGTACAAGGAGTTCTACAAGCATGTTGCCCATGACTTTGAGGACCCGCTGAGCTGGAGCCACAACAAGGTCGAAGGCAAGCTCGAATACACCAGCCTGCTCTACGTGCCGGGCCGCGCCCCGTTTGACCTGTATCAGCGTGAAGCGCCGCGCGGGCTCAAACTCTATGTGCAACGCGTGTTCATCATGGACGATGCCGAGCAGTTTCTGCCGTTGTATCTGCGCTTTATCAAGGGCGTGGTGGACTCCAACGACCTGTCGCTGAACGTCTCGCGTGAGATCCTGCAGAAGGATCCGGCGATCGACAGCATGAAGTCCGCGCTGACCAAGCGTGTGCTGGACATGCTGGAGAAGATGGCGAAGAAAGAGCCTGAACAGTACGCGACCTTCTGGAAAGCCTTTGGCAGCGTCATGAAGGAAGGCCCGGCAGAGGATTACTCCAACCGCGAGAAGATTGCCGGCCTGTTGCGTTTTGCCTCCACCGCGCAGAGCGATGACAGCGAAGTGGTCAGCCTAGACGCGTATCTGGAGCGCATGGTTGAAGGCCAGGACAAGATCTACTACCTCACCGGCGAGCGTTATGCGCAGGTCAAGAACAGCCCGCACCTGGAAATCTTCCGCAAGAAGGGTATCGAAGTGCTGCTGTTGACCGACCGCATCGACGAGTGGCTGATGAGCCACCTGACCGAGTACCAGGGCAAGCAGTTTATCGACATCGCCCGTGGTGATCTGGACCTGGGCAAGCTCGAAGGCGACGAGGACAAGCAGGAGCAGGAAAAGGCCGCCGAGGCCAAGGCCGATCTGGTCAAGCGCATTCAGGAAGCGCTCAAGGAGCAGCTGCAGGAAGTACGCGTGTCGCACCGTCTGACTGATTCCCCGGCGGTGCTAGTGATCAACGAGGACGATATGGGGCTGCAGATGCGCCGCATCCTCGAGGCCAGCGGCCAGAAGGCGCCGGAAAGCAAACCGATCCTGGAGATCAATCCGGCTCACCCGCTGCTGGACAAGCTCGACAGCGAGCAGGATGAGGATCGCTTTGCCGATCTGAGCCACATTCTGTTCGACCAGGCGGCGCTGGCCGCTGGCGAAGCACTGCAGGACCCGGGTGCCTATGTTCGCCGCTTGAATGCACTGCTGGTTGAACTGAGCCGCTAAGCTGCCAGTTTGCGGTAACGCGTGAGCAAAAATGCCTGCCTTGTGCAGGCATTTTTGTTTCTGACGCTATGCTGGAGGGACATTTACGGAGGAAGCAACGATGAAACACCTATTGGGGGGAGTGGTAATGAGCACGCTGGCGGGTCTTGCACAGGCGGACATCACGGTTGAGCAGATGGACTACGAGATTGATGGCAAACCCTTTGAGGGCCGCCTGGTGTACGACGCCAGCGTGCAGGGGCCGCGGCCTGGTGTGCTGATGGTGCCCAACTGGATGGGGGTAACCGATGCGGCAGTGGAGAAGGCCAGTAAGGTGGCGGGCACCGATTATGTGGTGTTTGTGGCGGACATGTACGGTCGTGACATTCGCCCGGCCAACGCCGAGGAGGCCGGCGCCGCTGCCAGCACCGTGCGCGATGATCGCGCGCTGATGCGCACGCGCGTGAATGCCGCGCTGGACCTGCTGGCCGGTCAGGCTCAGGCACCGGTCACTAGCGGTCAGCTGGTTGCCATCGGCTTCTGTTTTGGTGGCGGCTCGGTGCTGGAGCTTGCGCGCTCGGGCACCGACCTCAAGGGCGTGGTGTCTTTCCACGGCAACCTGGACACCCCCAACCCGGCCGACGCAGCCAATATCAAGGCCCCAATCCTGGTACTGCACGGCGCCGATGATCCCTTCGTGCCGGAGCAGCAGGTCGCCGACTTTCAGGCCGAGATGCGCGGCGCTGGTGTGGACTGGCAACTGATCAGCTACGGTGGCGCGGTCCATTCTTTCTCCGATCCCTATGCCAACATGGCTGGCAAGGCCGAATATCACCCGGTGGTAGCCAAGCGCAGTTTTGCCGCCATGCAGCAGTTCTTTGATGAGGTGCTTGGCGACGCAGAATAACGGCAGGCTCTAGCGCGTCATCGACGACGCTGATGTTGGCGCGCTAGAGGGGCCGGCTGGGCATAATGCGGTGACACTCTCCGCGAGAGAGAACATAACAACAAGACAAAATGGAGACGGGTATGTCGCAACCTGAACAACCGGGCTGGCGTTGGGGGCCTTTTACCTTTCGTTTGCCGTTCTACCACTCAAAGCTCTGCTGGCCTGAGCTGGTTCAGGGGCTGCTGATTGCCGCCGCTACCGGCCTGTCGCTGGTGCCACTGATGACCAGCTTCTTCGGTTTGAGTTTTGAAGAGGCGGTAGCCGTCTCCATGATTCATTCGGCGCTGATTGCCTCGTCCATCATTGTGTTCGGTGAACCCTACGCCCCTGGCTGGATCACCCCGGCATTGCCATTGGTCCTCACCTTTGTGCTGGGCGGGTACGAGACACCTGACGAGCGCTTTCAGGCGATGGCGGCGATTTCGCTGGATTTTGCCCTGTTGCTGTTTTTGCTGGGCATCACCGGGCTGGGTAAGCGCTTTATTCTCTGGCTACCTGACACGCTCAAGGCGGGCATCATTCTTGGCGCGGCGATTGCGGCGCTGAAACGTGTACTTGTTGACGATGCCGAGCGTTTTCTGCTGCAGCAGCCAATCAGTACCACCATCGCCTGCGCCGTGTGCCTGATCTTCGCCTTCAGCATCCCCATGGCCAAATTGAAGGAAAAATACCGTTTCTTTGCCTTGCTTGGCGCCCTGGGCCTGCTACCCGGTTTCGTGCTGGCCGGCATTATCGGGCCGATGGTAGGCGAGGTAAACTATGACATCCAATGGGGCATTCTGATTCCGCCGCTGGGCGACGCCTGGGCCAAGGTCTCACCCTTTGCCATTGGCTGGCCAAGCATGGAAATGTTTATCCAGGGCATGCCGCTGGCGCTGATTACCTACGTGATTCTGTTTGGCGACTTGGTCACCGGCAACGAGGTTATCCGCGAAGGGCTGGAAACACGCCAGGATGAACACATCGACATTAATCCGACCCGCTCGCACATCTCGCTGGCCATCCGTAACGCGCTGATGGGCATCAGTGCACCGTTCTTCCCGACTCAGGGCGCGCTCTGGACCGGTGTGCACGTGATCATCATGCAGCGCTGGAAGCAGGGCAAGCAGGCGATGGACAGCATCCACAGCGGCCTGGCGTCCTATTACCTGATGGGGCTGCCGATCCTGTTCTTCCTGCTGCCGCTACTGACCGGGCTCAAGCCGCTGCTGGGCATTGCGCTGTCGCTCACGCTGGTGCTGACCGGGTTTGCCTGTGCCTATATCGCCATGGCCATCCCGAAAAACAACACGTCTCGGGGCGCGGTGGTACTTATTGGCGCGTCCTTGGCGTTCTTCGAGCCCTGGGTGGGCCTGCTGATCGGTATTCTGGCTACCGTTGTACTGGTGGGCTGGGATCGTAATCTTGACCCGATTCCGCACGAAGATTGAGCAGCCAGGAAGCCGGCCCCTGCGCCGGCTTCCTGGCCATGTTGCACGCGATTCAGCTGCTGAATCTCCCTTGTCGCTGCTATGCCAGGCGGCGAACAATGGCAGCCCATACGAACAACGATAAGGAACAGCAATGAGCAGTGTAGTGGAGCGGTGG
Source organism: Pseudomonas abyssi (assembly GCF_002307495.1). Lineage (GTDB taxonomy): Bacteria > Pseudomonadota > Gammaproteobacteria > Pseudomonadales > Pseudomonadaceae > Halopseudomonas > Halopseudomonas abyssi. The sequence goes on from NZ_NTMR01000015.1 coordinate 6,962, forward strand.
CACAAGGTTGTTGAGGCGCAAGATCCAAGCGGTCTGGCGGATCTGCTGGCGGACGACGTTGTGTTTCATTCGCCGGTGGTGCACACGCCGCAGGTGGGCAAGGCGATTACCACGCTGTATCTGTCGGCCGCCTTTAAAACGCTGAACGCGCCGGGGCACTTCAAATACCTGCGTGAGGTCGTTGACGGCAACAACGCGGTACTGGAGTTTCAGACCATCATCGACGGCATCACCATCAATGGCATCGACATGATCCAGTGGAACGCCGACGGCAAAATCGTCGACTTCAAGGTCATGGTGCGCCCGCTGAAAGCGGTCAACGCCATTCACGCGGCCATGGGGCGTATGCTCGAAGCGCTCAAGCCGGCCAAGGCCTGAGCAGCAGCCCGTCCCGCGCGCCTTAGCCTGTCAACTGCGACGGTTCGCTGTGTGACTGGATCAGCTCGGCGGCATTGACCACCTCACCAATCACCAGCACCGCCGGGCTTTTCAGTTTGAAGGCAGAGGCGGCAGCGCAGAGCTGAGATAGCTGGCAGGCGTGTTGCCGCTGGTTTGGTGTGCTGGCGTTTTCAATCATGGCGACTGGCATGTCGGCTGGCATGCCTCCGGCCATAAGGCCTTGCTGAATCTGCTGCAAGCGGGCGACGCCCATGTAGACCACCAGGGTGGTGCCACCGGCGGCCAGGCCGGCCCAGTTCAGTTCGCTGTCGTCCTGCGTATGGGCCGTAATTAGCGTCACGCCGCGGCTGACGCCGCGCAATGTCAGCGGAATGTTGCATTGGGTGGCGCCGGCCAGACCGGCGGTAATACCGTTGACGATACCTGCCTCGACACCGCGCTCGCGCAACCACTGGGCTTCTTCACCGGCCCGGCCGAAGATGCAGGGATCACCGCCCTTGAGGCGCACCAGGCGTTTACCCTGGCGCCCGTAGCGCAGCATCAGGCGGTTGATGAAGGCCTGCGGGGTGGAGCGGCAGCCGCCGCGCTTACCGACACGAATCAGCCGCGCCTGCGGGCAGTGCTGCAGAATCTCGGGATTGACCAGGTCATCCACCATCACCACCTCGGCATCCGCCAATAGGCGTGCCGCCTTGAGGGTGAGCAATTCCGGGTCGCCGGGGCCGGCTCCAATCAGCCAAACATTGGGTGTGCTGTTCATCAGTTTCTCCTGCATCAGACGGGGACTGCGGTCGTGGCCAGCAGTTGCTTTATTTCTGGAACGCAGGAGCCGCACTGGGTGCCGCAACCGAGTTCGCGCTTCAAGTCGTCCAGCCGCATGCCTTGCTCGATGCCAGTGCAGATGCGGCTGTGGCTGACGTTCATACAATTGCAAATGGTTTTGTCGCTGGCGGCCGCGCTGGCACCGGGTGGCGTGGCGACGGGAGCCAGCAGCCAGCGACGCAGGTCGGTGACGTCGCTGCCGTCTTGCCAGAGTGTGCGGAGCCAGTCGCGGGCCTGGGTCTCGCCGCTGAGGCGTAAGGCGACGATGCGCTGGTCGTCTAGCACAATGCGTTTGCTGTTCTGCCGCGCGCTGTCTTCCAGGCTCAATGCCTGCGGGCTGTCTAGTCCACAAGCCTGGTCCAGTTGACGCAGCAACGCGGCGTCGGGCGCCTGGGCAGCGGCGGCGCGCAGCAGAACCGCAGGGCGCTCGCGGCCAACCAGGCCAATGCTCAGGTAGTCGAATGATTCAGCCAGCTCGCGCAGGCGAGCAAAGCGTTGCTGCACATCACCTTCTACCAGTACAAACAGTTGCCAGGGCAGCTCGGCGCAGGTGACCTGTACGGCGGCCTGTTTAAGTTCCGGTTGCTTGGACAGCGGGTCGTGGTTGCTGAGGGTCAGGCGGTTGCTGCCCAGACCCTTGAGAAAACGGTTGCCCCAGTGCATCGGCAAAAAGCTTTCGCCGGGGCGCAGCTGGCTGTCGGCTTGCGCCGGCAAGATCAGGCTGCCGCGGCGGCTGCTGAGGGTCACGAGGTCGCCCTCGGTTAGCCCGCGCTGCTGCATGTCCTGCGGGTGCATGGCCAACTGGGCGCGTTCCACGTGACCGAACAGCTGGGCGGCGGTGCCGGTGCGGCTCATGCCGTGCCACTGGTCGCGCAGGCGGCCGGTGTTGAGCACCAACGGATAGGCGCTGTCGACGGGCTCGCTGAGCGGGCGATGGGCTTCGGCAACAAAGTGAGCGCGGCCATCGGCGGTGGCAAAGCGGCCATCGGTATACAGCCGTGCGGTGCCCTGGCGGCTGCTCGCCGGGAAGGGCCATTGCTGTGGGCCCAGCTCATCAATCAGCGCATGACTCAGGCCGCTGTAGTCCAGGTCGCGACCGGCGGTCAGGCCCTTGTATTCGTCAAACAGCTCGGCCGGCCGGGTAAAGGCAAATTGACTGGGTTGGCCTGGGCGCAGTTTATGCTCCAGCCTGCGGGCAAAGTCGCAGACGATATCCCAGTCGGCGCGAGCACTGCCGGGCGCCGGAATTGCGGGCCGTACATGGCTGATGCGACGCTCGGAGTTGGTCACGCTGCCTTCCTTCTCGCCCCAGCTGGCGGCGGGCAGCAGCAGGTCGGCATAGTGGCAGGTCTCGGTGGTGCTGAAGGCTTCCTGCACGATGACGAAGGGACACAGGCTTAGCGCCTGGTGGATCAGTTGCTGATCCGGCATGGATTGAGCCGGGTTGGTGCAGGCGATCCAGAGGGCTTTGATGCGGCCGTCGCGCACTGCCTCGAACAGCTCGATGGCGCTCAGCCCGGGTTGGTCTGGCAGATCGGCAACGCCCCAATAGTCAGCAACCTCGCGGCGATGCTCGGCATTGGCGGCGTCCCGGTGACCGGGCAGCAGGTTAGACAGGCTGCCGGTTTCGCGGCCACCCATGGCATTGGGCTGGCCGGTCAGCGAGAAGGGACCGGAGCCGACTTTGCCGATCTGGCCGGTGGCCAGATGCAGGTTGATTAGCGCGTTGTTCTTGGCGCTGCCGGCGCTGGATTGGTTCAGGCCCATGCACCACAGCGAGAGAAAGCTGTCGGCGTTGCCGATCAGCTCGGCTGCCTGACGCAGGTCTGCCTCGCTGATATCGCACAGTGTCGCGACGCGGGCCGGTGGGTAGTCCTGCACCAGTGTTTGCAGCGCCGCAAAGCCGTCGGTATGGGCCTCGATAAATCTGTGATCGACGTGGCCATTTTCCAGTAGCAGATGCAGCAGGCCATGAAACAGGGCGACGTCGCTGCCGGGGCGCAGCGGCAGGTGCAGGTCGGCGACGTCGCAGGTGTCGGTGCGACGTGGATCGATGACGATGACCTTCTGCGCCGGGTTGGCCTCGCGGGCGGCCTCCAGGCGGCGGAACAGGACCGGGTGGGCATAGGCCATGTTGCTGCCGGCAATCAGCAGGCAGTTGCTCTGTTCTATGTCTTCATACGAGCAGGGCGGTGCGTCGGCGCCCAGGCTGCGCTTGTAGCCGACTACCGCACTGGACATGCACAGGCGCGAGTTGCTGTCGATGTTGTTGGTGCCGATCAGCGCCCGGGCCAACTTGTTGAAGCTGTAGTAATCCTCGGTCAGCAACTGGCCGGAGATGTAGAAAGCCACGCTATCCGGGCCGTGCTCGGCAATGGTGCGGGCAAAAACTTCCGCTGCGTGACCCAGGGCGCTGTCCCAGTCGGTGCGGCTGCGCGCCATACTTTTACCTAGGCGAAGTTCCGGATGCAGGGCGCGTGCCGCCAGGTCGCCGGTCAGGTGCAGGGTTGAGCCTTTGCTGCACAGGCGGCCGAGATTGGCCGGGTGCGCCGGGTCGCCCTTGACGTTGTGGATGTGCTGGCCGTCGTGCTCGATCAGCACGCCACAACCGACGCCGCAGTAGCAGCAGGTAGAGGCGGTCTGCTTCATGACGCCAGCCTCCGCTCGAGCATCGGCAGATCGGGATCTGCGGCGGCTTCAATGGCGCTGCTGGCAAGCGCCTCGCCGAACATCAGCAGATCGCGTTGTGCCGCGAGGCGCTGACCGCTGCGTACCAGCTCGATGTACCAGCTGCTATCGCGGGTGTCCCCGTACAGGCAGGCGCCGACCAACACGTCATCGCGAATCACCAGTTTGCGGTAACTGCCGCTCTGCGGATCGCGCAGGGTGACGATGTCGCAGCTGTCGTCCCCCATAAAGTCGCCGGCCGAGAACAGGTCAATACCGGTCACCTTGAGTTTGGTCGAGGTGACCGACCCCAGATAGCGACCATAGCCGAGCATGGCGAGATGATTGGCGCATACTTTGGCCTGCTCGAATAGCGGCGCGACCAGGCCGTAAGCGATGCCGCGGTGCTGCGCACATTCGCCAATGGCGTAGATGCGCGGATCAAAGGTTTGCAGGGTATCGTTGACCAGAATACCCCTGTCGCAGGCCAGGCCGGCCTCCACCGCAATGTCGGTGGCTGGCCGGATCCCTGCGGCCATCACCACCAGATCAGCCGGGATCTGTGTGCCGTGCCTGAAAGCAACCGCGCAAACACGGCCGGTGCTGTCACTGAGCAGCTGTTCGGTGTGGTGCTGCAGGGCAAAGCGTATGCCGCGTGCTTCCAGAGCCTGCTGCAGCAACTGGCCGGCGGTTTCATCCAGTTGGCGGTCCAGCAGCCACTTGCCAACGTGCACAACGGTGACGTCCATGCCGCGCTGGCGCAGGCCATTGGCCGCCTCCAGCCCCAGCAGGCCGCCGCCGATGACCACAGCATGGCGATGGGTCAGGGCGGTTCTCATCATCTGCCGGGTATGGCCGATGTCGCGGTACCCGATAACACCGTGCAGATCGTTGCCCGGTACTGGCAGCATGAACGGGTTGGAGCCTGTTGCCAGCAGCAGGCGGTCATACGCGGCTTCGGTGCCGTCTTCGGCCATCACGCGACGGGTGACGCGATTGATGCGTGTGACGCGTTTGCCCAGATGCAGCGTGATGCCATGCTGGCGGTACCAGTCCAGGTCATTGAGCACGATGTCGGCAAACGCCTGTTCGCCGGCAAGTACCGGCGACAGCATGATGCGGTTGTAGTTGGGGTGCGGCTCTGCGCCAAACACGGTGATCTCGTACAGATCAGGGGTCAGCTTCAGCAGCTCTTCGAGCGTACGAATGCCGGCCATGCCGTTGCCAATCAGTACCAGTTTCAGTTTACGCATGGTGACGCTCTTTACCGGGCGGAAAACAAAAAAGGCGTCCCGGCCGCGTGAGCAGCAGGGACGCCTTTGTCCGAATGTGCGATGTAAGGGCGGGCTTGCAGTCAGCCACGACCTGTTGTGTTGATCTCTTTAAAGCAGGTCTCGTGCCATATTTGTTATTGCTTGTATATCATGCGCTTACGACTGTTATCTAAATCTGACCGGACTGTTCTGTGCACAGGCATGCAGCGTGGCTGCACCGGGTTGGGGCGCAACCTACGAGGATAGCCACTGCACCAGCAGTACCAGATTCGCTGCGAGAGAGGCGGCGGCCACCCAGCGCCAGAACACCAGCGGATGGCGCTCCAGCAACGGTTGGCTGCGGTTGATCAGCGGGCGCTGGTCACCTGCTTCCATTTCCAGCAGCCATTGTTCTGCCGTTTCCAGTCGTTTGCCCGGCTCGACCGCCACCGCGCGCAACAGCAGGTCATCCAGCCAGGGGGGGATATCCGGGCGATAGCGACTGGCGGGGGCCGGCTGGTTGAATCGCGGCCGTTGAAACGCTTCGACCTCGCCGTAGGGGTAGTGTCCGGTCAGCAGGTAGTAGAGGGTCACGCCGCAGGCATAGATATCCTGCGCCGGGGTGGGCGCGGCGCCCTCCAGGGTTTCCGGTGCCATGTAGCTGGGCGTGCCGGCGGCGCTGACTCGGTTGGCGTTCGACAGGCCCGGGCAATAGCACAGGCCAAAGTCCAAGAGGCGCAGGCGCTCATCGTCGCCCAGCAGCAAATTGTCCGGTTTGATGTCGCAGTGAATCAGGTTGCGCTGATGCAGCTTGCCGACCGCACGCAGTAACTGGGTGGCCAGGGTGCGACAGGTAGGAATGCTCAACAGCCCGTGCTGGCGCTTGCGCTCTTCAAGGCTCTGCCCCGGGTATTCTCGCATGACGTAGTACAGGTGTCGGCGCTGCGGCAGTGGATGCAGTTCAGGGACAAAGTCGCCAGCGACGCGGCGCATGAACCACTCCTCCAGCACCAGTGCCTGCCGCGCCGCGTCATCATTTTGCAAAGCCGGTGGCAAGGTTTTCATCAGCCAGGTTTGTTGCAGCGGATCGCGCACCCGATAGACCATCGACTGACGCGACTCGGCACGGACACCGACCAGGTCCCAGCCTTCAAACGGTTTTCCGGCTTGCAGGCGCGGCGGCAACGCGCGCTCATCCAACGGGGCTAGCGCTTCGCCCAGCGTGCTGTCGGGCAGCGCATCAACCCGGACCAGCAGGGCGCTGGCGTTGTCCTGACTGCCCCGTTGCAGGGCAAGCTTGAGCAACTGCTGGCACCCTTGCTCGAACGGGTGCTGCCGCAGGCAGCTCAACAGGTCTGCGTCCTGCAACGCTGCCCAGACACCGTCGCTGACGATCAGTAGCTGGTCATTCAGGTGCAGCGCGCCGTCGCTGTAATCGATCAATAGATGCTCGTCCAGGCCCATGGCGCGCTTGAGCACATGATCCATGCCCGGGTGCTCCCAGACGTGGTCCTGGGTCAGCCTGCGCAGCTTGCCGTCACGCAGCAGGTAGGCCCGGCAGTCACCGACATGCGCGAGGAAATACCGACGCCCGCGTAGCACCAGCGCGGTGAGCGTGGTCAATAGCGGCTGTCCGCCACCATTGGCGCGCAGCCAGCGGTTGTGGGCGGTCAGCAGTTTGTCCAGCGCCTGTGGCACCGCCCAGGTTTCCGGTGTGGCGTAGTAGTCCAGGGCCAGTGCCTGCAGCGTGGCCTGGGCAGCCAGCGCACCATCGGCGCACTGGCTGACCCCGTCGGCCACTGCCAGCAGATGCCCCTTGCTGGCAGCCAGCGGGGCGGCTGGTGTGACCACCCGGATGGCGTCCTGATTCTGCTGGCGAGGCCCCGTGTCGCTGGCCTCGCTGATGCTCAGTTGCAGCGCCATGGCTCAGATCCGGGCGGAGGACAGACTGGAGGCGCCCCAGGTGGTGCGCCAGCGGCGTTTGACGTTATACAGTCCAACCCAGGCCAGCAGCCCCAGCCAGGCAAACAACCACAGTCCAAGCTGGTAGTCACCGGTGTGCTGCTTGATGGTGCCCAGTCCGGCGGCAAGGATAAAACCGCCTACGCCGCCGGCCATGCCGATCAGTCCGGTCATGACGCCAATCTCCCGAAAGAAGCGCTGGGGCACCAGTTGAAAGACCGCACCATTGCCGGTGCCCAATCCCAGCATGGCTGCGACAAAAAATGCCAGGGCGGCCCAGGAACTGGGCAGGTTGAAGCCAACCACAGCGATACAGATGGCAGCGATACCGTACATGTAGAGCAACGCGCGGATGCCGCCAATGCGGTCGGCAAGCGCGCCGCCGAGCGGACGCATAAGGCTGCCCGCCATCACGCAGGCGGCGGTGTAGTAACCGGCGGTTACTGGGTTGAGCCCATACTGGTCACTGAAGTAGCCCGGCAGCGCGCTGGCCAGACCAATAAAACCGCCGAAGGTCACGCTGTAGAAAAACATGAACCACCAGCTGTCCACATCCCGCAGGGCTTGGGCGTAGTCCGCCAGGGCCTTGGGGGCAGGCCGGCTCGGGGCGTTGCGCGCCAACAATATGAAGACGATCAGCGTGATGCCGAGCGGAATCAGCGCCAGGCCGAATACGTTCTGCCAGCCAAACAGGTAGGCCAGCCCGGGCGCAAAAATGGCTGCCAGCACGGTGCCCGAATTCCCTGCGCCGGCGATCCCCATCGCCTTGCCCTGGTGCTCGGGCGGATACCACTGTGAGGCAAGCGGCAGCGCTACAGCAAAGGAGGCGCCGGCAAATCCCAGGCCCAGGCCCAGCATCAGGGTATGTTCATAGCTGCTGACACCCAGTTGCCAGGCGGCCAGCAGGGTGACAATGACAACGGTCTGGCCAATGATGCCAGCGGTTTTGGGGGAGAGCCGGTCCGCCATGAACCCCAGCAGCAAACGCAGCAGTGCGCCGGCGAGGATGGGTGTCGCCACCATAATGCCCCGTTCCTGTGCGCTCAGATCCAGATCGGTGGCAATCTGCACCGCGAGAGGGCCAAGCAGATACCAGACCATAAAGCTCAGATCGAAGTACAAAAAGGCTGAGAAGAGGGTTGGCGTGTGGCCGGCTTTCCAGAAACTGCTGTGCATGCTGTCTTCCTTTGCGGGCCCGGACGGGGCGCTGCGCCGCGTCCAGGCTCTGTTTCAGGCATAAAAAAAGCGCCGCCCCCGGCAACCGACCTGAGTCGGGCTGGGGGAGACGCCATTGTCTATGTAACGGCCCTGTGACGGCGGCCGCCTACCTGAGACCAAGCAGGATATATGCCAGCCATGCGAGTGGTCAGTGCGTCGTGCGTCAGCGAACGATCATCACCGAGCGTCGAGACTGCTGCACCACGCGCAATGCGTTGGTACCCAGCAGATAGTCCTCCAGCCGCTTGCGCTTGTGTGATGCCATGACGATCAGGTCAACATCCAGCTTCTTGGCGACACGCAGAATGGCCTCGTAGGCTTTGCCGTCGGCTACGATGCGTTGGACCTTGACGCCCTTGGGCACTTGCTCTGCCACAAAGGCCTTGAGGTCACTGCTGATGGCCTTTTTCGCCTTCTCGGCGTACTCGCGCGGGAAGAACCCACCCACCAGCGGCAACCCGAAGTCTGGCAGCACGGTGACGATGTGCAGCGAGGCATCGTAGGTCTGACAAAAATTGAGCGCCGTGGGCAGTGCCTTGTCCCACGACTGTTTGTGGTTCAGATCAATTGGCAGCAGGATCTTGTTGTACATGCTCAGGCCCTCGCGTGTGCGTCATCGGCAGGCCGCCGACGCCATTGCAGTCCGATCACCAGCAGCAGTACCGCCAGGCCGGGAATCCACATCCATTCCTTGGCCCAGCGATCAACCGGAGCCAGGATCTCGACAATTTCCTGATCAAAGTCAAAGCCCAGGTCAGCTGCCGGGCTGCCGTAGGTCACCATGTCGACCAGGGTACGATCACCGTCTTGCATCAGCAGCAGGCCGAGTTTGTCCAGACGCTCGCTGCCGGAGCTGCCTTCGGGCACCGGTACCAGCACAAAGAAGGTGCGCGGCTGTCCGATATCGTCTACGCCGTCGACCTGGATACGCAGGTTGCTACCGGCGTCGACCCGCTCCAGTACCTGCTCAATTTGTGCTGGCGGCACGCTGCGGTAGGGGTCGTGCACCATATCCATCCAGAAACCGGGGCGGAACAGGGTAAAGGCCACCAGTAGCAACAGCAGGCTTTCATACCAACGGCTCCTGACGACCAGCCAGCCTTGGGTGGCGGCGGCAAAGATCAGCATGGCCAGCGTCGCGACGGCAAAGATCAGCAGCCCGTGCATAAAGTCCACATCGATCAGCAGCAGATCGGTGTTGAAGATGAACAGGAAGGGCAGGGCCGCTGTACGCAGGCTGTAGTAAAACGCCTGAAAACCGGTGCGGATCGGATCGCCACCCGACACCGCCGCCGCGGCAAAGGAAGCCAGACCGACGGGCGGAGTGACGTCGGCCATGATGCCGAAATAGAACACGAACAGATGCACGGCAATCAGCGGCACCAGCAGGCCGCTTTGCTGGCCCAGGGTCACGATCACAGGCGCCAGCAGCGCCGACACGACGATGTAGTTGGCGGTGGTCGGCAGGCCCATGCCCAGAATCAGGCTGAGCACGGCGGTCAGTACCAGCATCAGCAGCAGATTGCCCATCGACAGGATCTCGACCAGATCAGCCAGGACCAGGCCCACACCGGTCTGCGAGACGGCGCCGACGATGATGCCGGCGGTCGCGGTGGCGATGCCGATACCGATCATGTTGCGCGCGCCTGCTATCAGGCCCTGCCAAAGGTCATCCAGGCCCTTAACAGTGGCGGCGCCGGCCTCGCCCTGGCCACGGAACAGCGCCATCAGCGGGCGCTGGGTAATGATGATGACGATCATCAGCACCGTGGCCCAAAAGGCCGACAGGCCGGGCGACAGGCGCTCTACCATCAGGCACCAGATCAGCACGATCACCGGCAGAATAAAGTGCAGCCCGGACATCACGGTGGGCCTGGTCTGCGGCAGGCTGACCACCGGTGCTTCCGGGTCATCCATCTCCAGTTCGGGGTAGCGCGACCCTACCTTCAGCAGACCGATATAGACCGCACCGAGCGCTGCGCCGATCACCCAGCCGGCGGCGTCGCCAAGGAGCGGTTTTAGCCAGCCCAAACCGTAGTAGACCGCAAAGGAGAGCGCCATCAGCAGGATCAGCCCGGTCATAAAGCCGAGCACCTTGCGTAGCAGTGGGCGCGGCGGGTTACTGCTTTGCAGGCCCTTCATGCCCGCTTTTACCGCTTCCAGATGCACGATGTACACCAGCGCGATATAGGAAATCAGCGCGGGCAAAAAGGCATGCTTAATGACCTCAACGTAGGAAATACCCACGTACTCAACCATCAAAAAGGCGGCCGCACCCATGACCGGCGGCATGATCTGGCCGTTGACGGACGATGCGACCTCGACCGCGCCGGCCTTCTCGGCGGAGAACCCCACGCGTTTCATCATCGGAATGGTGAAGGTGCCGGTGGTCACGGTGTTGGCGATGGACGAGCCGGAAATAAGCCCGGTCATGCCGGAGGCCACCACGGCAGCCTTGGCTGGGCCACCGCGATAGTGGCCCAATAGCGAGAACGCGACTTTGATGAAATAGTTGCCCGCGCCGGCCTTGTCGAGCAGAGAGCCGAACAGCACGAACAGGAATACGAAACTGGTAGATACGCCCAGGGCGATACCAAACACGCCCTGGGTGGTCAGCCACTGGTGGTTGATCAGGGCTTCAAGGCTGACGCCCCGGTGCGCCAGGATACCCGGCATCCAGGGGCCAGCCATGGAATAGACGATGAATACCAGGGCCACGATCATCAGCGGTGGCCCAAGGGCACGGCGTGTCGCCTCAAGCAATAGCACCAGCCCGATGACGGCGACGATCACATCCTGGGTGATGGGACGTCCCGGCCGAGCAGCCAGGTCGGTATAGAAAATGTACAGATAGGCCGCGCAAAACGCGGCCACCAGCGCCAGAACCCAATCAATGACGGGAATGTAATCGCGCGGTGATCGCTTGAACGCGGGGTAGGCCATAAAGCCCAAAAAGACGGCAAATGCGAGGTGGATCGAGCGTGATTCGGTACTGTTGAATACGCCGAAGCCCACCATGAAGGGCAAGGGCGAGGCGATCCACAACTGAAACAGCGACCAGGTCGCGGCAATACTCAGCAGCAACTTGCGGGCAGCGCCGGTTGGCTTACGTGCACCGGTATCACTGGTTGCCACCAGGTCTTCAAGTTCGGAGTTCAGATCATTGGCGTCGCTTGTTTGGCTCATGGCTGCGCGCTTCTCCTGATTATTGGTGTTTTATCCTGTGGCAGCGCTGATAGTGCTGCCTGCGCATGCGTCTCTTGTGAAGCCGCGATGCAGTGCAAAAGGGGACGCTTGAGTGGAAAGCAAAAAAGGGGCCTGAAAGGCCCCTTTTTTGTGATTACATCCAGCCGCGTTCCTTGTAGTAGCGGATCGCGCCGTCGTGCAGCGGTGCGGACAGACCTTCCTTGATCATTTCCTCTTCCTTGAGGGTGGCGAAGGCCGGGTGCAGGCGCTTGAAGCGGTCGAAGTTTTCGAACACGGCTTTCACGGTCTGGTACACGGTTTCTTCGTCGGTGGCGGTAGAGGCAACCAGGGTGGCGCGTACGCCGAAGGTTGCGGTGTCGTTATCGTTGCCGCGGTACAGGCCGCCAGGGATGATCGCCTTGGCGTAGTAAGGACGCTCGCTGATCAGCTGATCAATTTCCGGGCCGGATACCGACACCAGGTTGGCGTCTACAGTGGTGGTCGCTTCCTGGATTGAGCCATTCGGGTGGCCGACCACATAGACCATAGCGTCAATGTTGTTGTCGCCCAGAGCCGCTGCCTGCTCGGCGGCCCCCAGCTCGGAGGCCAGCGCCAGATCATCAACAGTCCAGCCCAGCGCGCCCATGACCACGTCCATGGTGTCGCGTTGACCGGAACCCGGGTTGCCGATATTGACGCGCTTGCCCTTGAGATCGGTGACACCTGAAATGCCGGCGTCTTTGCGTGCGACCACCGTCAGCGGCTCACCGTGCAGGGCAAAGAGCGCACGCATGTCACTGTAGGCGCCATCAGCTTCAAAGCTCTGGATACCTTCGTATGCCTTGTACTGGATGTCGGACTGCACAACACCCATGTTCATCTCGCCGCCGCGAATGGCGTTGACGTTGGCGACGGAGCCGCCGCTTGAGGGCGCGTTGCAGCGAATACCGTGGTCTGCGCTGTTGCGGTTGAGCAGTCGGCAGACCGACTGACCGACAACGTAGTACACACCGGTCTGGCCACCGGTGCCGATAGTCACGAAGGTTTCTGCGGCAACAGGCGTGGCGCTGAGGGAAGCGTATCCGATGGTGGCTGAGAACAGCAGGGCAAGGGATTTGCGCATGTGAAATGACTCCTTTTTCTGATTATCAATGGTCCGGCCTCTGGGCGTAGACCACGCTACAGGCGGATAAATTCCGCAAAGCCCCAAGCGGGACGGGAACTGACCAGCACGTGCTGACAGATGGGCCCTGTCCTGCCGCACGGCCGAACAGGACTACTGTTCCAGTGTAGTGGATGATTTCACTGTCATTGCGACCATAACCCCAGCGTCCCGGACGGGCAAGCACGGAGGGCACTGTAGGCAGGCAGAGGCGCCTGCCTGCTGGTCACTCGACCGGGGGCCAGCCGCCCATTTCACGCCAGCGGTTGACGATGGTGCAAAACAGGTCGGCGGTTTTCTCCGTGTCGTAGCGCGCCGAGTGCGCTTCGCGGCCATCAAAGTCGATGCCCGCTGCGCTGCAGGCCTTGGCCAGCACGGTCTGACCATAGGCCAAACCGCCCAGTGTGGCGGTATCAAAGCAGGAGAAGGGGTGGAAGGGGTTGCGCTTGAGCTCGGTACGCGCGACCGCCGCGTTGAGAAAGCCCAGATCGAAAAACGCGTTGTGGCCAACCAGCACGGCGCGCTTGCAGCCGGCTGATTTGATGGCCTTGCGGATCTGCTTGAAGATCTCGCCAAGCGCGTGTTCCTCGCTCACCGCCTGGCGCAGGGGGTGATCAAGCTTGATGCCGGTAAATTCCAGCGCGGCCGCTTCGATGTTGGCGCCTTCAAAGGGCTCGATACGAAAGAACGTGGTCTGATCCGGGTAGACCAGGCCATCGTCATCCATATTGATGGTGGTTGCCGCAATCTCCAGCAGCGCGTCGGTGGCCGCATTGAAGCCACCGGTCTCGACATCCACCACGACCGGCAGGAAGCCCCGAAAGCGGTATGCCAGCGGCGATTTGGCCTTGCCCGAGGTCACGGGATCGCGTTCTTCATCGTCAAAGTCGAACTCGCTCACGGTATTTCCTTAACGGTTGATAAGTATCAGGCCAGACGCCAGTGGATGTGTTCGCCCGCGCGCAGCGGTACGACGTTCTGATCACCGAACGGCAGTTCTGCCGGTACCGCCCAGCTGTCACGGAGCAGCGTGATGGTATCGGTATTGCGTGGCAGACCGTAGAAGTCAGCCCCGTGGAAACTGGCAAAACCTTCCAACTTGTCCAGCGCGCCCAGTTCATCAAAGGTCTCGGCGTACAGCTCGATCGCGGCGTGTGCCGTGTAGCAACCGGCACAACCGCAGGCGGCTTCCTTGGCATGGCGTGCGTGTGGTGCAGAGTCGGTGCCCAGGAAGAACTTGGCGGAGCCGGAAATGGCTGCGGCGCGCAGGGCCTGCTGATGCGTCTGACGCTTGAGCACCGGCAGACAGAACAGGTGAGGGCGAATCCCGCCAACCAGCATATGGTTACGGTTGAACATCAGGTGGTGGGCGGTAATGGTCGCAGCGACATTGTCGGATGCCTGCTCAACGAAGCTGACCGCATCGCCAGTGGTAATGTGCTCAAACACCACTTTCAGGGTGGGGAAGCGCTCTACCACCTTGATCAACTGCTGGTCGATAAAGGCTTTTTCCCGATCGAAGATGTCGACTTCGGCGTGGGTTACCTCGCCGTGCACCAGCAACAACATGCCTACCTCGGCCATGGCTTCGAGCGCCGGATAGATGTTCTCCAGCGCGGTGACGCCAGACTGGGAATTGGTGGTGGCGCCTGCCGGGTAGAGCTTGGCAGCGACGACCTGGCCGCTGGCCTTGGCCTGGCGCACGACCTCAGGAGAGGTCTGGTCGGTCAGGTACAGCACCATAAGCGGTTCAAACTGGGAGTCAGCTGGACGGGCGGCAACAATGCGCTCGCGGTAACCAGCCGCCTCGGCGGCGTCGCGTACCGGCGGTACCAGATTGGGCATGATGATGGCGCGGCCAAAGCTGCGGGCGGCGTCCGGCACCGTGTGTTGCAGCATGGCGCCGTCGCGCAGGTGAATATGCCAGTCATCCGGGCGGGTGAGCGTCAGGCGGTCAGTCATCGGGGAAATCCAGTGCTTGAGAATGGCGCAATGCTACCGCAAACAGCCCTTCTTTGACACTGCGCCGCTGGTCGGCGGCTGCACGACAGCACTAAAGTTTCTGCTGCCTGTGCCGATGATCCCGGCAAGAGAGATGTGCGTCCGTGTGTCTTTGATATTCGGAACGAACGTGGAGACCCCGGTGACACGAGCCTACCTGACTGTTCTGCTGAGCGTGGCGCTACCGGCCCAGGCGATGACCTTCCAGACCCGCATGGAAGATGTTCGCTGGCAGGTGGAGGGGGATCAGTTTGCCTGCCGTCTGTCGCAGTCGGTGGCGGGCTACGGTGAGGCGACCTTTGTGCGTCGCGCCGGGGAGCGTCCGGCGTTTGAACTGACGGCCTGGGACAACCCGATGCGTCCGGGGCCGGCGCAGGTATTCAACGAGCCACCGCCGTGGCGTCCGGGCACGGCCGCACAGCCAGTCGGCCAGGGCGTGGTTGCCAACGGCAGTCAGGCAATGCTGCTGCCCTACGAGCAGGCAGGCCGTATGCTGGCGGGCCTGGCCTCGGGGCTGCAGCCAACCATCATGCGCAGCAGCCTGGCTGGCGGTGAATCGGTGCGGGTGGTGGTCTCCAGCGTCGGCTATCAACAGGCCTGGGTCGACTATCAGGCGTGCGTCAGCAAGCTGCTGCCGATCAGTGCGGCGCAGGCCGAGCAGAGTACCATCAGCTTTCGCTCTGGCGGGAGTGTGCTGAGCGACGACGCCAAGAGCATGCTGGATGCCGTGTTGCAGTACATTCAGGCTGCGGATCAACTGAACGAGATTGTGCTCGATGGCCACTCCGACAATCAGGGCAACCGGCTGGATAATCGCGAGCTGTCGCGCCAGCGGGCGTTGGCGGTGCGTGACTACCTGATGGAAAAGGGCGTGGATGAGTCCCTGTTCAGCATGCGTTTTCACGGCGACCGCTATCCCATTGCCAGCAATCGCACCGCCGAAGGCCGCGCGGCTAACCGGCGTGTCATGCTGCGCCTGCAATACAACTAGTCCGCCCATCTGCTTGCAGACTGTCCTGTTACAGGTCTATCGCCCTGTCTCCCCTGTGATTCCCGCCTGTGTGGCGCTAGAATAGGCGCCTTTCGCCCGCTCCGTTCGGGGTGGCGGTTCAGTCTTGCTTTTAAGGGAGCACGAAATGGCAGAAGTCAAAAAAGTCGTCCTGGCCTATTCCGGCGGTCTGGATACCTCGGTCATCCTCAAGTGGCTGCAGGAAACCTACGACTGTGAAGTGGTCACCTTTACCGCTGACCTGGGTCAGGGTGAAGAAGTAGAACCGGCACGCGCCAAGGCCCAGGCCATGGGCGTCAAGGAAATCTACATCGACGATCTGCGCGAAGAATTCGTGCGTGACTTTGTGTTCCCGATGTTCCGCGCCAACACCGTTTATGAAGGTGAGTACCTGCTGGGTACCTCCATCGCGCGCCCGCTGATCGCCAAGCGCCTGATCGAAATTGCCAACGAAACCGGTGGTGATGCCATCTCCCACGGCGCCACCGGCAAGGGTAATGACCAGGTTCGCTTTGAACTGGGTGCCTACGCTCTGAAGCCGGGCGTAAAAGTGATCGCTCCCTGGCGTGAATGGGACCTGCTGTCGCGCGAGAAGCTGATGGACTACGCCGAGAAGCACGGCATTCCGATTGAGCGCCACGGCAAGAAAAAGTCTCCCTACTCGATGGACGCCAACCTGCTGCACATCTCCTACGAAGGTGGCGTGCTGGAAGATACCTGGACCGAGCATGAAGAAGACATGTGGCGCTGGACCGTTTCGCCGGAAAGCGCACCTGACCAGGCCACCTACATTGAGCTGAGCTACCGCAATGGCGACATCGTTGCCATCGACGGTAAAGAAATGACCCCGGCTGAAGTGCTGACCTACCTGAACAAGGTTGGCGGTGCCAACGGTATCGGTCGTCTGGATATCGTCGAGAACCGCTTTGTCGGCATGAAGTCCCGCGGCTGCTACGAAACCCCCGGCGGCACCATCATGCTCAAGGGCCACCGCGCGATCGAGTCCATCACCCTGGACCGTGAAGTAGCCCACCTGAAAGACAGCCTGATGCCGAAGTACGCCGAACTGATCTACAACGGTTTCTGGTGGAGCCCCGAGCGCGTCATGCTGCAGGAAATGATCGACGCCTCTCAGGTTAACGTGAACGGTGTTGTGCGTCTGAAACTGTACAAGGGCAACGTCATTGTGGTTGGCCGCAAGTCCGACGACTCGCTGTTCGACGCTAACATCGCGACCTTTGAAGACGACGCTGGCGCCTACGATCAGGCCGATGCAGCTGGCTTTATCAAGCTGAATGCACTGCGCATGCGCATTGCTGCCGGCAAAGGCCGTAAGCTGCTCTAAGTCAGTTAAGGCTCGATCTAACGCCCGGTGAAAGCGATTTCACCGGGCGTTTTCGTTTTACAGTTGCGGGCGGAGCGGGGAAACCGGTAGCTTTGTCTGTACATCCTCGCTAGGGCGCCGATCATGCGAATTCTGCACACCATGCTCCGTGTTGGAGACCTCGAAAAATCCATCGCCTTCTACACCGAAGTGCTCGGCATGACCCTGCTGCGCCGCAAGGACTACCCTGACGGCCGCTTTACCAATGCCTTTGTCGGTTATGGCAACGAGGCCGAACACGCGGTGCTGGAGCTGACCTGGAATTGGGATACCAGCAGCTATGATCTGGGCAGCGGATACGGCCACATCGCCATTGAAGTACTGGATGTGTACCGCGCCTGCGAGCAGATTCGCGCAGCCGGGGGCAAGGTCGTACGCGAGGCTGGCCCGATGAAGCACGGCAGCCGCATCCTTGCCTTTGTCGAAGACCCGGACGGCTATCGCATCGAGCTACTGTCGGCCCGGGATTAGGTCGGGTTTCTGCTTCGCACGGAAGGGAGGGCAGAGATGGCATTGACGCTGTTGGTTCTTCTGCTGGTACTGGTTGCCGGTGCCTGGTTGCGGGCACGCCAGCGCAAGCGCTGGCGCTACGCTGAAGAACGGCAGGTGGCGCTGGCGCAGATTCGCCTGCTACGCCAGTTGATCGAACAGGTTCAGCGCCACCGTGGGCTGTCCTACGGCGTGCAGTCGGGTGAGCGTTCACTGGAGGCGCGGCTCTGGTCGGTCAATCAGCAGGTTCGTCAGTTGTTCGAGCGTTGCCGGGTATACCAGCCGAGGCTGCACTGGCTGCCCAGCTGGCACCTTGCGCTGCAGCTGTGGGAGCGGGTCAATCAGCCCGACACAGCCGAGTCTCCCGAGCATATGTTGAGCCTTCAGACAGACCTTGTTCAGGCCTTGCTGGACACCGTCTGTGCGTTGGCCGAGCGCTTTGATCTGGTTTGCCTGGGCCGTCTTGCGCCGCAGGCAGAGGGTCAGTGGCTGGAGCTGCTGCACAATATCGAGCTGCTTGGGCAGTCCCGTGCCATCGGCACCGGTATTGCTGCCAACCGTCAGAACCTGACGGTGTGGCGCGAGCGCCTGGGGCTGCTTAGCCAGCAGATCAGCGAACAATGCTATGCGGCTCTGGCCCGCCTGGCCTCGGACCCGGAGCTGCGGCCCGTGCTGAGCCAGCCGGTACGCGCCGCTGAAGAGTCGCTGGACAGTCTGCTGGAGACCATCTGTGAATTGCTCAAGGAGCAGTCCACTGCGGTCCACTCGGTAGACTATTTTCAGACCGCCACCCAGGCCATCAGCGCCCAACTGTTGCTGGTCGACCTGCTGCTGCAGCGCCTGGAGCGCCGCCAGGCCAGCGCTCCAGTCTGACTCAGGCGGGGTTGATGCCGCGAATCTGGGCGGCCATATCGGCGGCGTAGAGGTCGGTCATGCCGGCGATAAAATCCAGTACCCGCAGATAGCTGCGGTAGGGCGGCCAGTCTGCCTGCGGAATGGTGTGGCCAATCAGATCAAGAATGCGCTGGTGCTTGAAGCTCAGGTTTTGCCCGGCGTGCAGCTCGTTGACCGCACTGCAAAAGGCGTCCAGCAGGGTTTCCAGCGTGCTGTAGGCACCGATCTCATGCAGTGTCTTGCGCTTGTCCTGGAAGATCCGCTTGCGCGCCATATCCTTGGCTGTCAGTACGCAATTGCGCGCTGCGGCAGGCATGTGTTCGACCAGGTCGCCCTGCAGCTCACCAGCCAGCAGCGCAGGCTGCTGATCAATAAAGGCCTGTGCGGCGGCGTTGACCAAGTGCTCGATTGCCTTGCCGCGCAGAATGGCCAGGCGTCGCCGATGTGAGTCGTTGGGGCCCAGCTGGCGATAGGTCTCCGGCAGGTCATCACCCACCAGATCCAGCAGCACACGCTCTACCTCAGCGTAAGCCAGCAGGTCCATCTCCAGCCCGTCTTCCAGATCAATCAAGCCGTAGCAGATGTCATCGGCAGCTTCGACCAGATATACCAGCGGGTGCCGCGCCCAGCGGTGCGGTCCCAGGGCCGGCAGGCCCAGTTTGTCTGCAATCTGCTGCAACAGCGGAAACTCGGCCTGATAGCAGCCGAACTTGTGCTTCTTGTAGCCAAGGTCGTTGGCATGCTGAGCAGTCCAGGGATATTTCAGGTAGGCACCCAGGGTGGCATAGGTCAGGCGCATGCCGCCTTCGGCCTGGTGATACTCAATCTGGGTCAGTACGCGAAAGCCCTGCGCGTTGCCTTCAAAATGCAGAAAGTCCTGCTTCTCGGCGTCACTCAGTTGATCCAGCATGCCGCGCTGCTCAGCCTGGCGGAACCAGTGGCGGATAGCATCCTCGCCGGAGTGTCCGTACGGCGGGTTGCCGATGTCGTGGGCCAGGCAGGCAGCCTGAACGATCACCCCCAGATCGGCTGGCTGGCACCAGTCCGGCATCTCGCTGCGCAGCATCTCGCCAACCCGCATACCGAGCGAGCGCCCGACACAGCCAACTTCCAGGCTATGGGTCAGGCGGGTGTGAATGTGATCGTTGCTGGATACCGGGTGAACCTGGGTTTTCTTGCCCAGGCGGCGGAAGGCGCCGGAAAAAATGACGCGGTCGTGATCCTTGTGAAAGGGCGTACGCCCCAATTCGTCGTCGCTGGCGACCGGTTTGCCCAGTCGTTCGCGGCACAGCAGTGTTTCCCAATCCATGCATGGCTCCTGTGGTTGGGCCGAGTATGCGGGAGGTGCCAGAGGCTGTCGAGGGCCGGGAGGGCTGTCACCAGGACGGCATCATTGGACTGACACATACAGCTGGCAGGCTTGCGCTCGAAGTACTCATTACATAGGAGCGTATTCGTGAGACCTCATGCCTTACTGGCCCTGACTTCAGTCATCTCAACGCTGGTGTTGAGCGGTTGTAATAGTGATAGCGACAGCAGTGCTGACGATAATGCGGCGGCTCAGCCTTTGATGCTGAATATTCTGCATATCAACGATCACCATTCCAATCTGGAAGAAACCAGCATCGACCTTGATATCGCTGGCACCGAAACCAGTTTTGCGCTGGGCGGATTTCCGCGCGTAGCAGCCAAAATGGCAGAGCGTGAAGCCGAGCTGGACAACGTGCTGAAACTGCACGCCGGCGATGCGATCACCGGCACGCTGTACTTCTCCAGTTTTGCGGGTGAGGCTGACGCAGCCCTGATGAACGAGGTCTGTTTCGATGCCTTTGCCCTGGGTAACCACGAGTTTGACCGGGGCGATGCGGGGCTGGTTAATTTTCTCGATTACCTCGCTGCAGATAGCTGTGACACCGCAGTGCTGGCTGCCAACGTCAAACCACAGGTAGGCACGCCGCTGGCCCCCGCTGCTGAAGACGACTACATCAAGCCGTACTACATTCACGAGGTGGACGGCCAACAGGTCGGGGTGATCGGCATCGATATCAGCGGCAAGACTCAAGGCAGCTCCAGCCCGCTGGCAACGACCGAGTTTCTGGATGAGCAGGAAACGGCCCAGGCGATGATCAACGAGCTGGCCGAGCAGGGCGTCAACAAGATCATCTTGCTGACGCATTATCAGTATGAGAATGACCTGGACCTGGCGCGCAACCTGTCGGGTGTGGATGTCATCGTCGGTGGCGACTCCCACACCCTGCTGGGCGATTTTGCTGCCTACGGTATGAATGCGGGTGGCGAGTATCCAACCAGGGTCACCAATGCTGATGGCAATACGGTCTGCGTGGCCCAAGCCTGGGAATACGCCAAGGTGGTTGGCGAGCTGAATGTACAGTGGGACAGCGAAGGCAATGTGGTCTCCTGCGAAGGGGTACCGCACCTGTTGCTGGATCAGCCAACCCGTAACGACGTTGCCCTGACGGGTGATGCCGAGGCTGAGGTGATGGCGGCTATTGATGCCGATCCCCAGCTCAGTCTGACCGCGCCGGATGCCGCAGCCCAGGCTGTGCTCAGCAGCTACACGCAGCAGCTCGACACCTTCCGCAATAACGTCGTTGGTATGGCCACTGAAGACCTGTGCCTGGCGCGAATTCCGGGTGTGCCCTACGGCGATACCACCTGCACCGGCGAAGACCCCAACCGTGGCGGTGACATTCCCAATGTAGTGGCCAATGCCTTCCTGTTTCTGAGCAAAAACGCCGATGTTTCCATCCAGAACGCGGGTGGCGTGCGTATTGATATCCCTGCTGGTGATATCACCATTGGCGATGCCTACACGCTGCTGCCGTTTGCCAACACGTTGACCAACCTTGAAATTACCGGTGCGGAAATTCGCCAGGTACTGAATGAGGCTGTTGATTACGCCCACAGCAACTCCAGCGGTGCCTATCCGTACGCTGCCGGCTTGCGCTGGTATGTGGATATGAATCGTCCGGCAGGTCAGCGGTTGTACGATATCGAGTATCGCGTGCGCAATGAGGGTGCGTGGCAGCCTTTGACCGATGCCATGGTACTCACTGTCGTGAGCAACAGCTTCACCGCCTTGGGGCAGGATGGCTATGTGACCTTTGGCACAGTGAGCCAAGACGGCCGCGCCGAGGACACCTTCCTCGATTATGCGCAGTCCTTTGTCGACTACATGCTGGAAGTCGGCACTGTACGCAAGCCGGCGCAGGATGAGTACTCCACGCAGTTCTACACGCCCGCCAACTGAGTTGGTCCGCGCCATGGCCTGAAGGGAAATTGCTATTTCCTTTCGGGCTCTGGCCAGTTAGCGGCTAAGAGTCGTTAGCCCGGCCCAAATGGCGCTACAATAGCGGCCTGTTTCCCGACTCGCCGTGACCCTCCATGAAGCACATCCCTCCTGTCACTCTCTATGGCACGCAGGCCTGCCACCTGTGTGAGGCCGCCATGCAGGTGCTGCAGCCACTTATTGCCGACGGTTTGCGCGTTAGCGAGGTCGATATCAGCGACAGTGACGAGCTGATGCAGCGCTATCAGATGCGTATTCCGGTGCTTCAACGCACGGACAGCGGCGCCGAGCTGGATTTTCCGTTTGACCTGGCCCAGGTGATGGACTGGTTGGGCGATGACTTGCGCGAAGAGGGTTAACCAATGGCGATGCGAGTGGTGCCATTCTGGAAGCGCAAGGCGCTGACCGAGCTTGATCGTGACGAGTGGGAGTCGCTGTGTGACGGCTGCGGGCTTTGCTGTCTGCAAAAGCTGGAGGACGAGGATGATCCGCAGGCGATCTATTACACGCGCATTGCCTGCAAGTTGCTGGATCTGGATAGCTGTCGCTGTAGCGATTACCCCAATCGCCAGCGCTTTGTGCCGGACTGCATCCAACTGACACCGGGCAAGGCGCAGGATTTTGCCTGGTTACCGCCCACCTGCGGCTATCGCCTGGTCGCCGAGGGACAGGATCTGCCGCCCTGGCACCCGCTGATCTGTGGCGATGAACAGGCGGTGCACAAGGCGGGCATCTCGCTGGCTGGCCAGATGCTGCCCGAAGGCAGCGTAGCCGATGAAGACTGGGAAGATCACATCATTTTTCGCGTTGGCTAAAAGGCCCGCGTAGACGGGCCGTTGGCGTAACAATGACTCAGTGCGAAATCTCGAACTCCCGCAGCTTGGTATGCAGATAGCGCACCTGATCGTACTCGAACGGGCTGTCCAGGGCGCCGTAGCGGAAGGGGATACCGTACCGCAGGTCGATCGCCCAGATACCCCAGGTTGCCTGGTAGTCGTTCATGAAGTCCCGGTTGTCCATGTAGTTGACGTAATCTTCAATCACCCAGTCGGCTACGCGGCCGGTGCCGTCACGCAAGCTCGAAGGGCCAAGTAAGGGGATCACCAGATAAGGCCCGGCCGGCACACCCCAGACACCCAGGGTCTGGCCGAAGTCCTCATCCTGCTGAGGTAGCCCCATTTTCTCGGCCACATCAAATATCCCGGCCAGGCCAAAGATGCTGTTGAACAGCAGGCGCGCGGTGGTTTCGCCGCTGCGCTGGAACTTGCCCTGCAGCAGGCTATTGCCCAGGTTGGGAATGTCGCGCAGATTGTCGAACACATTCGATACGCCGGTACGCACCGGGCTCGGTGTTGCCCACACGTAAGTGCGTACTACCGGCAGGTAGACGTAACGGTCAAATTGCGCGTTGAAGCGGTAAATACGCCGGTTAACGCCCTCCAGCGGATCATGTACGTTCAGGGCGCGCAGGCTGGAGCGCTCGAACTGATAGCGGTTGTCCCGCTCGTCGATATCCAGCTCCAGCAACGGGTCATTGTAGGCCGGCACCTGCGGGCCGGACTCCTGCGCTACTGCACTGAAAGACAGCGCCGTGCTCAGCAAGGCAAGGGGTAAAAGGCGCTTCATTGGGCACCTCCCTGCAGGAAGGCCAGGTACCGCTCAGTCACCGGCGCGTAGTCCAGATTGCCCCCGTGCCCACCGCTGGGGTAGAGGAAAGCCCGCTCGCCCAGGGTATCGGCGAGAAAGCGGTAATCGGACTCGGTCAGAATCAGGTCGTCGGCATTGCTGACTGCGGCAACGTCAGGGTTGTTCTGCAGAAAGTCCTGCAGACTGCGCAGGCTGGTCTCCCAGGCCATGTCGTCGATGGTCTTGTCGGCGTTTTCCAGTTGCCAGGTGGGCAGCAACTGCTCGTTGATGTAGCAGCTGAAGTCGCAGAACAACGCGCGGCGTAAGTAGGGCGTCAGTGACGTGCTGACTTTGAGTTGCTCGTCCGCCGGCACATAGCGCCCGCCGTGGGTAACCAGGTCGCTCATAAAGCTGAGATCCGCAGCGGAAAAACGAAAAACGGCACCGATCAACATGGCCAGCTCCGGATCGGTCAACGCATCGGGCGAGCTCTGAATCTCTTCGAACAGGCTTTCCTGGATGTCACTGTTGCCGCGGCTGGCAAAGTGGCGGGAGAGCTTCTGGAAAATGTGTTCGTAAAAGCTGTCGTTGTCGTCAACGCCCTCAATCCGCGTGTAGGACAGGGCGTCCAGACGCCCTACGGAGGCGTACAGGTCAACCGGCGGATTCATCAGCAGCACCCGCTCAAAGTCGAACTGGCCAAGGTGCGTGTCCAGCTCGGCGACGAACGCCGCGTGCAGGGCACCCAGACTGAAGCCCGCCAGGCGGTAAGAAGTCACTTCAAAGCCCAGTTCCTGACGCGCATTCTCGACTGCCAGGGTCATGGCAGTGTGCAGGTCACGTGCATCCTCGGCGCCCATGCCGGGCAAACCGCTGTTGGAGGCGGCAGCAATAAAGTCGTGGTTGGAGGGCGAGGACAGCACAATCACGTGCATGCCCGCCTGCCAGAACAGGCGCTTGAGGTAATCCATGCGTGTGCTGTCATAGCCCGAGCCGGTGCCGGCTACCAGGAAGATCAGCGGCGCAGCCTCGTCGTGCCAGGCGACGCGGTAGTGCAAGTCGCGGTACTGGGACAGAGCCGGAGGCAGCTTGCGGTCGGGCAGCACGCGAACCTTGAGGTCGGTTTGCTGCACATCCACATCACTGGGAGTGGGGGCTCGCAGTTTTTCCGGTGTCCCGGCAACGGTAGCCATGAAGGGGTTGGTGACGGGATAGGCATAGGGCTCGCCGGCATTGGCCGTGAGTGCAACGGTTGCCAGCAATCCGGCGCAAATCCCGAGCGTCTTTCGATAGGTTGGCAAGGCGTTACCTTCCTGGTGGCGTAAATAATGAAGTCCCTACAAATACCCGCCACAGCCAGGAAAGTTCCCTGCACAGCGCCTTTGGGTCAGGCGGGCAGGGCGTCTGGACGGGCTTTGCGGCGGCGCTCTGCGCGGTTCCAGAGCTTCTCGTGAAAGTAGAAGGCGACGGTGTTGATTGCCGGCTCGACCAGCGCCACTGCGCCGCCAATGAGGACGCTTCCGGTCATCAGGAAGACCACGCCAAAGGCGATGGAAAAGTGCATGCAGGCAAAGGTGATGGTCTTGATCATGGCTGCCTCGACTATACATCGAATGAGAATCATTACTGAATGAGGTCAGTGTAGGCGAATGCTGCGCTGGTGAGAAGCGTGATTGTGTAATGGCGGTAATAGCTGGAAATAATGGGTAAGCGGATTAAATGGTTGATCTCACCTTTGCATGAGAGTGAGAC